>NVQL02000077.1 GCA_002400495.2 Alphaproteobacteria bacterium
CCATCATTTCGAAAATACAACATAACCGCCAGTAATGAGCCCAAATGTGCCATCACATCTATCAATGCGCCTTGGTCTTGCTCGCCAGTAACCCATGGCACTAAGATAAGGTGCGCCGATGATGAGACCGGCAAAAATTCCGTCAGTCCTTGAATGATCGCCAATAATGCAAGTTGGATTAGTGTCACGATAAATTCATTCCTGTATTTTCACCAAGTTAGACAATTGACAGGTTTATTCTAAGGCAGCAAGTGAATTGCCATTTGACCCAAGTTAAATCACCGCCTATTTGATTATTTATGACTGATACTAATAAAGAAGCCCATGGGCCGGGTCGAACCGAGCCAAAACAAGCAGCCAAAATAACCAGAGCCATTACTTGGGTCTCGGTAATGGTGGCTTTGGTTTTGATGGTTTCAAAATTATTGGCATTTATCATTACTGGATCAGTGGCATTATTGGCCAGCTTTGCCGATAGCGCATTGGATTTCTTTGCCTCTATCACCGCGTTTTTTGCAGTGCGCTATGCCGCAGAACCTGCCGATGAAGAACACCGGTTTGGCCATGGCAAAGCCGAAACATAGGAAAGATGAGATGAATAGGAGTAAGGCATAAACCAACCGTGGGCCGAAGCTATCGACAAACATACCGATGACCACCCTTGCAGGAATGGTCAACGCGACGTTTAGGATGAGTATGGTGGCAACCTCTTGTTTGGTCAGGCCTAATTGCTCGCGAATGATGGCCATGAGCGGCGCATGGTTGAACCAGACTAGAAAACTAATGAAAAATGCCATCCATGATAGATGTAGTGTTTTGTTTTGTTTGGTGAGGGAGAATAAATTAATTTTTGAATTCGAGTTTTGCATTTTATTCACTTTACTAGGCTTTTCGGCTATAACTTTGGGAGGAAGTTGCTTTTACATCCCTTGCCTAGCAAAATCGATGCCAAGTTTTTTTGCACGGATTTCAGCCAATTTGACGACAGTTTATAAATAATTTGCTTAAATTTTAATCACATATATATTCGTGCCTATTTTTTAATCAATTACTTGTTTGACATATATCAAACCCTACCCAAATGCGGGCTTTTTAGACTTATTACAATTGGCACGGCTCTTGCTACTTATGTTTCAAACGCGTTTTTAGGCGCTATGATTGTAAATTAGTAAAGGCCGAGTGAATGAAACAAAAGCTGGTAATTATTGGCAATGGTATGGCGCCAGGTCGGGCGTTGGAAAAGCTATTTGACACCGCACCTGATCAATATGATGTGACCATTTTTAACGCTGAAAACCGCGTGAATTACGACCGCATCATGCTGTCGCCTGTATTATCTGGCGAAAAGAAGTTTGAAGATATCATCATTCATGGTGATGGTTGGTATATCAAAAACAATGTCATGTTATATAAGGGGCATAAAGTTACCAATATTGACCGTGTTAAAAAACAAGTGACCTCTGAGCATGGTGAAGTGGCGGATTATGATAAATTAGTCATCGCCACTGGTTCTAACCCATTTATCATTCCTGTGCCCGGTCATAAATTAGCCGGTGTTTTAAGCTATCGTGACCTTGATGATGTGACAGCTATGATGCTCGCTGCCAAAGCGCGCGGTTCTGCCGTGGTGATTGGCGGTGGCCTATTGGGTCTTGAAGCGGCTGCTGGGCTTAAAGAACAAGGCATGGATGTTACCGTTGTGCATTTGATGCCAACGCTTATGGAGCGCCAATTAGACCCAGCTGCGGGTTATATGCTGGAGCAAGAGCTTGAATCACGCGGCATTAAAGTGTTGTGCGGTGCCAATACCAAAGAAATCGCGGGCGAAAGCAAAGTTGAAGCAGTGCATCTTGATGATGGCACGGTGATACCCGCCTCCTTGGTGGTGATGGCGGTCGGCATTCGGCCTAACAATTGGTTGGCGCAAGATGCTGGGCTTGAGGTTAACCGCGGCATCGTGGTGAGCGACAATATGCAAACTTCTGATCCAGATATTTTCTCCCTCGGCGAATGCGCCGAAGTTGGCGGTGTGTGCTATGGCTTGGTGGCCCCTCTCTACCAAATGGCCAATGTGCTCGCCGCCAACCTTACTGGTGATAAAGATGCTAAATTTGTAGCGCAAGACACACCAACGCGGCTTAAAGTGACGGGCATCAACCTTTATTCGGCTGGTGATTTTGCCGATGGCGATGACCGCGAAGAAATTGTATTTAGAGATGCCTCATCGGGCGTTTACAAACGCCTTGTCATTAAAGATGATAAAATTATTGGCGTGGTGCTTTATGGTGAAGCCGCTGATGGCCCTTGGTTCTTTGAAAAATTAAAAACAAGCGAGGACATTAGCGAGATTCGCGATATGTTGATTTTCGGCCAAAATGCGGTTTTAGGCGGCGCCAATGTGGACCCGCTCGCCGCCGTTACAGCCTTGCCGGATAGTGCAGAAATTTGTGGTTGTAATGGCATTTGCAAAGGTGACATTGTCACCGCGATTAACGAAAAAGGTTTAACAAGCCTAGGCGAAGTACGCGCCCATACCAAGGCTTCGGCCTCTTGTGGCTCATGCACAGGTTTGGTTGAGCAATTGATGACGCTTACATTGGGCAACAGTTTTGATGCCAATGCCATTCAATCTATGTGCCCATGTACCGATTTAGGCCATAGCGAAGTGAGGCGGCTCATAAAAGCCAAAGACATTAAAAGCATTCCGCAACTCATGCAGGAGCTTGAATGGAAAACATCGTGCGGTTGTGTGAAATGTCGGCCTGCGCTTAATTATTATCTCGTGGCCGACTGGCCGGGTGAATATGTCGATGATTACCAGTCACGTTTTATTAACGAGCGGGTGCATGCCAACATTCAAAAAGATGGTACATATTCGGTGATACCACGGATGTGGGGCGGGTATACCAATTCCAAAGAACTGCGGGCGATTGCCGATGTGGTTGATAAATTCAACATTCCGACGGTTAAATGTACTGGTGGTCAACGTATTGATATGTTGGGCATTAAAAAACAAGATTTACCTGCTGTGTGGGAAGATTTGGGCAAAGCTGGGTTTGTGTCTGGCCATGCCTATGCCAAAGGCTTGCGCACGGTTAAAACCTGTGTGGGGACTGATTGGTGCCGCATGGGTACGCAAGACAGCACTGGTTTAGGCATTAAGCTTGAGAAAATGATGTGGGGTGCTTGGACGCCTGCCAAATTAAAATTGGCAGTGTCTGGTTGCCCGCGTAATTGCTCGGAAGCCACATGTAAAGACATTGGGGTGATTTGTGTTGATTCTGGTTATGACATTCATTTTGCAGGGGCTGCGGGTTTAGACCTTAAAGCCACTGTGGTGCTTGGGCATGTTGATAGTGAAGCAGAAACCATCATTCACATCATCGCTTTGGCGCAAATGTATCGCGAGCAAGGCCATTATTTAGAGCGTATCTATAAATGGGCTGATCGGGTGGGCATCGACGAAATTAAAGCGCAGATTATGGACAATGCGGAGCAACGCCAAACCTATTATGACGCATTTATATTTGCTCAAACATTTGCGCAAGTTGACCCGTGGGACGAGCGGGTATCTGGGCTTGATAAACATGAGTTTAACCCGATGGCGGTTTTAGAATTGGAGGCAGCACAATGAGTGATTCAAACACAACGAGTGTGATGACCGAAAATTGGGTGCAAATTGGCACGGTGAATGACATACCTTTACGCGGCGCGCGGCATGTACATATGGGTGATAAAACCATTGCTATTTTTCGCAATGCTGACAATAAAATTTTTGCGTTGGAAGACAAATGCCCACATGGTGGTTGCCCGATTAGCAATGGCATTGTGCATGACAATAGTGTCACCTGCCCCATCCATAATTGGGTTATTTCACTGGAAACTGGTGAAGCTTTGGGCGCTGATGAAGGGCAAACTCTTGCCTTCCCTGTTCAAATGAACGGTGATAAGATCCTTCTGTCATTAAGCCTTAAATAGCAAATCGGATCAGTCGTGAGTCAAGTGCAAGCATCTGTAAAAGCCACCGAAGTTAAGACCACCTGCCCCTATTGCGGCGTGGGCTGCGGGCTTATTGCCACCATTAAGAATAATAAAGACAAAGCTGGCGGCTATGATGTTAGCGTCAAAGGCGATGAAACGCATCCAGCCAACAAAGGTGTATTATGCTCTAAAGGCATGGCACTTGCCGAGACCTTGGACCATAAAGATCGTTTGCTGCACCCTGTGGTAGATGGTGCGCAAGTCAGTTGGGATGACGCCTTGGACACAGTGGCAAATGGGCTCAAAGATACCATCGAAAAACATGGTGCAGATAGTGTGGCATTTTATGTTTCTGGCCAGTTTTTAACCGAAGATTATTATGTCGCTAATAAGCTGATGAAAGGTTTTATTGGCTCAGGCAATATCGATACCAATTCACGCCTTTGCATGTCATCGAGTGTCGCAGGGCACAAACGCGCATTTGGCGCCGATATAGTGCCTGGCAATTATGATGATTGGGAACAGTGCGATCTGGCGGTGCTGGTTGGCTCTAACGCAGCATGGTGTCACCCGATCTTGTTTAATCGCTTGCTGAAAGCCCAAAAAGAACGTGGTGCTAAGATTGTGATTATCGACCCACGCCATACAGCGTCGTGCGAAATGGCCGATATGCACCTGCCTCTTCTGCCTGGATCAGATGTGGCGTTATTCAACGGTTTATTGGTTTATTTAGCCAAATTCAAAGCCATAAATGCCAAATATGTCAAAACCCGCACAAATGGCATGAGCAAGGCATTAGAAAGCGCCCATGCTGATGTGCCAGACCTTGACACAGTCGCCCAAAAAACAGGTCTAACGGTTGCGCAAATAGAAGAATTCTACCGTCTTTTCCTTAAAAATGAACGGGCGTTGACCATCTATTCACAAGGCGTCAATCAATCCTCATCTGGCACTGACAAAGTCAATGCCATCATCAATTGCCATCTGTTCACCGGCCGCATTAGCAAGCCTGGTATGGGGCCATTTTCGGTTACGGGGCAACCCAATGCAATGGGTGGGCGCGAGGTTGGCGGTTTGGCAAATATGCTTGCCGCACATATGGATTTTACGCCCGAAACCATTGATTTGGTTTCGCGTTTTTGGGGCAGTGACAATGTCGCCACCAAGCCAGGCGCAAAAGCTGTCGATATGTTCGATAAAATAGACAGAGGCGAAATTAAAGCTGTGTGGATTATGGCCACCAACCCCGCAGTTTCCATGCCAAATGCCAATAAAGTGCGCCGCGCGTTAGACAAATGCCCGTTGGTGATTGTATCTGATTGTATGGACAATACGGACAGTATGAAATATGCGAATGTTAAATTACCCGCCATGGCATGGGGCGAAAAAAATGGCACGGTGACCAATAGCGAACGCCGCATTTCGCGCCAACGCAGTTTTTTAAAACCTGCTGGCGAAGCCAAAGCCGACTGGTGGATCATGACACAAGTGGCCAAGAAAATGGGGTTTGGTTCGCATTTCAACTATTCAAAACCAGTTGATATTTACCGTGAACACGCCCAGCTTTCGACTTTTGAAAATAGATATGGCAATGGCAAAGATGCTGATTTTATTACCCGTCGGGCGTTTACCATTGGTCTTCATGCGCAGATTATCGAACATGAGTATGATGGCATGCCACCTTTGCAATGGCCGCTTACTGACTGCACCCCCTACGGCATGGCGCGCATGCCCAATAGAGGCGAATTTTTTAACCAAAACCGCAAAGCTAATTTTGTGGCGATTCGCCATAGAGCACCCGAGAATAAATTAGAACGCAAATACCCATTGGTGCTCAATAGCGGCCGTATACGCGACCAATGGCACACGATGAGCCGCACGGGAAAATCTGCTAAGCTTAGCAATCAACATGCAGAACCATTTGCTAACATTTCGCGTCAAGATGCGGCTGAATTTAACATTCAGGACGGTGGCTTTGTTGAAATAAACAGCAAATGGGGGCAGGCTTTGGTGCGCGCCCATGTCGAAGATAAACAGGTTAGTGGCCAAATATTCATGCCAATGCATTGGACTGATGTTTACACCTCCAAAGGAGTGATCGGGGCTTTGGTCAACCCTGCAACGGATGCGGTTTCTGGCCAGCCAGAGCTGAAACATACGCCGGTTAAAATTACGACTTGGACACCCAAATGGCATGGCTATTTTATCAGCGATGAAAAAATTGACAGCGCCATGCTCGAGACAGATGAAAATATTGAATATTGGGCCTATAATTACCAAGACGGCAGCCACATATTGAATTTGGCGGGTGATGGCGCGTGCGAAGATGTTAAACTTGTTGCACAATTAAAGGGGCGTTCAGGTGATAAGCTGTTAAGTTATGTTGACGACATGGCAGGGCAATATAGATATGCATCGATAGTCGATAATAGACTTGAAAGCTGTTTTATGATTGCCAAAAAGGGTGGTTTACCACAACGTGAATGGCTAACGCAATTGATTAGCAAACGTATAGATGTATCTGATAAAACTAATTTTATTCTATCAGGCGTTGGACAAGACAACATGCCCAATTTAGGGCCAATTGTTTGCGCTTGCATGGGAGTTTATCAGCAACAGATTATCGACGCAATTAGTGAACATGATTTAAAGACAGTTGAGCAAGTTGGCGCATTGCTCAAAGCGGGCACTAATTGTGGCTCGTGCATGTCTGAAATAAAGCAATTGCTTTAAGTTTATATTTTGCGGATGCGTTTGCGGCGTTCTTCACGCATATCAATTTCAAACGAATAAGCGACTTTATCCTGCAAAAATATAACCCCTTCCTTGGTAGGTTTTTGAGCCAACCGCGCAACGGTGTCGTAGGTGATTAAAAAGGTCAATGTGCTGTCGACATATTTGGTTTTATTTTTATTGGATTCAGTGGTTTCGACCCGAAAGGTGAGTGTATGACCAGATGGGAAATGCGCCTGATCGGAAATATGTCCGACCTTTAACAGTTCCAAAGCTTCAATTTTCGAAACATGGTAACGTATTCGATTTTTTTCAAATTTTAAATGCATAGAGTTTCATAATCCTCTGGTGAGTTGATATTGGCAAAAGCCGCTTCGCTGCCTTTGGGCTTTGGCAATATGTTTATATTGAAGGGTTTGGTGAATTGCCGCATTGAATAGCTTTGGCTCTTATCGGTGGCTAATGTGGTTATATGGTTGCGCATTTGGTCTGATGATTTAAGCAATATTGGAAACATTTCATTGTCAAATCGTGCCACATCTGCATCATGCAAACCTTGTTGTAAATGGCTCAATATTTCAGGTGTCAATGTTGGCATATCGATGGGGATGATCAGCCAATATGGCACATTTGGATGGCTGCTCAGCGCCGTATATATGCCGCCCAACGGGCCTAAATCAGCAATTAAATCAGTTAAATTATCAGCATTATTGATATAAATTTTATCACAATTAACAGCCTTTAAATGGCTAACCGCCAGCTCTAGAAAGCTTGCACCATTATATTCAAGCGCAGCTTTATCGCGCCCCATTCGGCTTGAACCGCCAGAGGCTAAAATAAGGCCTGTCACATTCAAGCTCATGAAATGCCCTTTTCAAATTGCTTCATCTGCTTTGGGATTTCGACATTTGGCAGCTTGCTTTTGGTCCAGACATGCATTTGCGGCGCGGCGACAAAGGGCTTGGCTATACGCTGGGCAATCACCCCAAGCATATGCGGAAATCCTGCTGATTTATCAAACATCACCTGCTTACAATGCTCGCAAGTTAATCGTTGGGTTTGGTTGCCTAAATCGGACATATAGGTCATGGGTTGCAAATCACCACCAATTTGCACTTTGTCGAGTTTAAAAAATACAATGGTCGAAGCGTCATCGCCTGTTGCTTGGCGGCAATCGGCACAATGGCAGCAAAGTTGCAATATGGGTTTATCTGTGGTTTTGAATTGGGCCTTGCCACATTCGCAGCTCGCCAAAATTTCAATATTCATCACATTCCCTTTGTTGCCTCTCGATTCTGACTTTTATATAAAAGAAGCCGAATAAATATATAGTTAATATATAGACCTAGATCTAAGAAAAGCTTAACGATTATTTAAGTTTATTGAAAATTGGCTAGAAACGCCGACGAGTTATTTCTTAAATTAACAAATTGAACTTCAAATCAACACAAAAAACCACCCAAAACACAATATATGTGTGATGGATGGTATATGAGTGATTGATATTGTTAAAAAATCAATCCTTGTGTCTTAGGCAGATTGTACATCCTTTAGGAATACCGAAATGTTGCCTTCTAGATTCTCTAACTGAACTTTTAAATCAGATGCATATTCACCCACTTCGGATGAAATATTTTCGGTTTGATCGACCGATCCATCAACCTCTTTCATCGCTTGGGAGCTTTCGACTGACAATTGCGCCACGGTGGCAATGTTGCTAGCAATCTCGTTCATCACGGTGCTTTGCTCTTCAACCGCGGTTGCCACACCAACAGACACTTCTGATAGGCTAACGATCAATCCATCAACCTCTTCAATGGCAGCAGAGGCGTTACGCGAATCTTCCTGAATGGCGGCGATTTGCTGGGCAATTTCTTCTGTTGCTTTGGCTGTTTGGTTGGCTAGAGATTTCACCTCATTGGCCACAACTGCAAAGCCCCGCCCCGCATCGCCTGCCCGTGCAGCTTCGATGGTGGCGTTTAATGCCAGAAGGTTAGTTTGCTCGGCTATTTCTTCGATCAGTCGCACAACTTGTTGAATGCCTGTCGCGCTGGCTGATAAGGTTTCAATAATTTCAACCGTATTTTGGGTTTTGGCTTTGGCGGTATCGGCCATATCGGTTGAGCGTGCCGCCTGTTCCGAAATTTCACCGATCGATGCGACCATTTCTTCGGCTGCAGATGCCACACTATTAATATTGTGCGATGTGGTCTCTACATTATTAGCGACGTTGCCACTTTGTTTTTTCATATCAGCAGCTGAACTGCTCAACCCACTTGATGCCACTTGCAAACCGTCTGAGGCACTTCTTACGGTGGTAATGGTTTGACCAGAGGAAGTTTCAAAACCTTCAATTAGATTAGTAACTTGCTCAGCTTTAGCCAATTCAGTAGCGCTCGCAGCTTCTCGTGCCTGGCTGGCAATTTTGCGTTCTGTCGCGTTGGTTTTAAACACCACTAAAGATTTGACCATATCGCCGACTTCGTCTTTACGATCTTGATCCAGATCTAGATTGGCTTCTAAATCATCATCTGCCAAGAGACCCATATACGCGGTGATTGTACGAATTGGATTGACAATGGATTTAGCAATTACCCAACCAAACCAGAATACCACAACCAATGAAGCCAATATGAGGCCACCAATTAGATAAAGCTGGAAGTGCAATGCATCTGCATGACTTTCGGTATAATGCGCGATGTCATCGGATAGATAATCTTCAATGTTTTTATAAATCGCATTTTTATCCATGTTAAGCTGATTCCATTCCCCAAGGGTGCTACCCTCCATTTCGTGAATGGCATGCGCGCCTTCGGGTGAATTATAAATGCTATTCACCGCCATGTCGCGATAATGTTCTATTTCTTTGAATATAGGATCCTTAAATTTCTCTTCTACATAGGCAACTTGCTGTGCATCGGCAGAATGTTTAAACACATCATAATAAACCTCTTGCTTATCAATCATGGTCATCAGAGCTTTATGAGTCACCGCATCAAACTCGCCCAGTATAAAACCACTAGTGCCCAACGCACGCTCAATACCCGCAAATTCCTTCATTTCCAAGAAACCTGTGAAGGCATTAATTTTATTGGTTAAGTGAGTGTCTTCGCTCAAATGGCCCATAAACTTCACGCCATCAAGTAATTCTGTGATGATGCTTTGATATTCGGCAAAGGCTTGTTCAATTGTTTTTTGGCCCGCATCAATCAGTAGCCTAAAGTCCTTCAGTGCCACCAAATGATGTTCGATTTGCTCTATTTGGTGCGAATAATGTTGACCATAAGCTGACCAATCAATGGATTTAAATTCTTTTTCAAACGCTGCTAAATGTTCGTCAGTTAGTATGCGTTGATGGCCAAGCTCTCTGACCGCAGACGCATCGTCTTGATGGGCAAGCACCGCAACCGTGTCATCGCGTTCAACTTGCAATTCATCAATCATATTGGTCATATAAGGCGAGAAATGCTCGAGCTTATTGATTTTATCCATTAATGTCGTCTTCGCATATATTTGATAGAAGACATCACCCGCTAATACCAGCAATACCAGAACTGGTATGGCCAGCGCTAAATACATCCGCGTATTGATTTTCATATTCTCAAGCATCGATCGATACATAATTACCCCTGTCCTAACGTCACAAACCCCATTGTGTGCTCATGAAGACAAACCATAAAAACAACGACTTATTCCAATGAACTCACTTAAAATGTATGAATATACTTAACATTCCATTAAACAACTAGATTTCTACGAAGGCATATAGATAGGTCTTTAGTTTAGAATTAATCAAAACTACGAACAAATAGGCAATACCAATTAAATTAAATCAATTTAGTTGAATTATTCGCGTTTAACCGCGGTTTCGGGCGTTTTAGCTTATTTTTATTGCAACAATAAAATTTCATTTATTTACAAATATAAATTGTTTAACGTCAAATATGATGGTTAAATTTTGACTTTATGGCTCGCCATCTTATACTATATGTCTACGATTTTAATTGTTTTTGGGAGGGCTGGATGAAAAATTTATACTTGCCTGATGTTTTTCGTTACAATCCGAACCTATGGTTTGTATCACCTATTTTATAGGCATTAACATTGTCAATTATTTATCTAATGGCAATAAACAACTTGGTATGGCGGCGCAAAATCGCGACGATATTTTACCAAGCGGCTCAAATTTGTCTAACCTCCTGCTACTGGTAGTTTTTTTGGCTTCCATCGGCATTGCCGCGTGGTCCTGGCATTTATACTATAAAAGTAGCCGTTTCATTAAACTCACTGATGAGGTTATATCCGCACCCAAACATTTTGCCAGCCGCCAAATGGTTGAAGTTAAATTTGTTGATGTCATTGCAATCAAGCAATCATTATGGAGCAGAAAACTCATTATTGAGCATAAACATGGAAAGTTGACCTTAGACAGCTCTGGCTTTAAAGATAGGCAGATAAGGGATAATGTCTTTCGCGACATCCGCAAGCGGTGCAAACCCTATATTCAATAATGGAGATAAAATGAATCACATTAACTTAGCAGGGGTGTCTGTCACGCCATCTAAAATTATCTGCATTGGGCGTAATTATGTCGATCACATCAAAGAATTAAACAGCGAAACCCCCGATGATATGGCGGTGTTTATCAAACCCAATTCAGCGATTACTGAGGTTTTAAACGCGGTGCATATTGAGCCATTACATTTTGAGGCCGAACTGTGTTTCTTAATCAAAGACGGAAAATATAGCGCCGTAGCAATTGGGTTAGACCTGACGAAACGCGCCTTACAATCCAAGCTAAAGAAGCAAGGCCTGCCTTGGGAGCGCAGCAAAGCCTTTGATGGCTCGGCGGTGTTTAGCGATTTTGTGGCGTTTGATGGTGTGGTCGATGATTTGAATTTCAGCTTGGATATTGAGGGTAAAAACATTCAAACTGGCAATGTTGAATTGATGATTTACAAACCTGATGTGATTTTGTCTGAACTTAAAAAATTCTTGACCCTTGAAGATGGTGACATTGTGATGACGGGCACGCCAGCTGGTGTTGGCATGGTTAAAGCGGGGCAGAAGTTTGAAGCTAGATTATTTAATGCTGATAAATTGCTCAGCGCTTATATATCGCAAGCAGTTTAGAGTGGCACGCGGTCAATGCTGACATAGGTCAACCTATAGAAAAATATATGACACGCAATTTTCTTTAAATTTCATTTGGCGTTTTAATTCTTGCGGCATGATGGATTTAACGGTTTCGCCTTCAATATAGCGCAATTCAAGCGCGGTATCCCAGCTCGGATATTTTTCGAACATCCGATCAGCCAACTTATTTAAATAAGTGTAATTTTTTTTGTTTTCGCAAAAACAATCTTGGTCGGAGCGGCCATTTTGTAGGCAAGTTATCACCCTGCCCTTGGTGGCAAAAAATAGGTCTCGCACATTTTTAAGCGTTTCAATCGCGGCCGGATCGGTCAATTTTTCGGGCTTGCTCCACACGGCATAAGCATTTTGGCCAAAGCCGCAGGCAAGTGCAATTACTAATATTCGTACTAATTTATGCATTATATTACGCCTAATTAAACATTAGATCCCTTCCCCCATTTTATCAGCGTGTATAATCTGCCTTTTATCGATTATATTCAAGTCACTATCAATTCTATCATTAAGAAGAAATTAATACGAATGCTTGCATTGTAACTAATGTTCTTGACAGTTTTGAGCTTAAACCGCATAAAACTTTATATTCACTGAACAATTCGAGGTTCGACATGAAACTTAATTTTATTTTAGCGGCCGATAGTTATAAAACTTCACATTATAAACAATACCCACCTGAGACTGAAATTGTCTCTAGTTATATAGAATCTAGGGGTGGCGATCATCCGAAAGTGTTATTTTTTGGCCTACAAATGTATGTTGAGGAATATTTAACCAGCCCGATCAGCCAAGCTGATATTGATGAGGCGGATGACATTATCACCGCGCATGGCTTGCCGTTTAACCGCGAAGGTTGGCAATATATTTTGGATGAGCATGATGGTTATTTGCCACTAGAAATTCAGGCGCTTAAAGAAGGTTCGTTCTTTCCGTTTCGCAATGTGCTGGTACAAGTTAAGAATACCGACCCTAAATGTTTTTGGCTAACCAGTTATATTGAAACATCTTTACTGCGTGCCATTTGGTACCCAACCACAGTGGCCACCCGCAGCCAGTATATGTATCAGAACATCAAAAAATATCTCGAATTAACCGCCGATAATTTAGATGGCCTGCCGTTTAAATTGCACGATTTTGGCGCCCGTGGTGCCAGTTCGATGGAATCGGCCGCGATTGGCGGCTTGGCACATTTGGTTAATTTTTCGGGCAGTGACACCATGGCTAGTTTGGTTTATGGCCGTAAATATTATGACATTGACATGGCAGGATTTTCCATTCCGGCGGCGGAGCATAGCACCATCACCTCTTGGGGGCGCGGGGCTGAGAATGACGCTTATGAGAATATGATTGATCAATTTGCCAAAGATGGCGCGGCGGTGGCGGTGGTCAGCGATAGCTATAATCTGTGGCATGCGCTTGACCAAATTTGGGGCGAAGAGCTTAAAGAAAAGGTTATCAATAGTGGCGGCACCATTGTCATCCGCCCCGATAGTGGCGACCCAATAGAGATTGTGACTGAAACCATTGTGAAGCTAATGGAAAAATTCGGCCATAGTGTCAACAAAAAGGGCTATAAATTGCTGCCCGATTATATACGGGTGATTCAAGGCGATGGCGTGTCAGCTGAGGTCATCACGCTGATATTGGAGCGGTTGATGCAATTGGGCATCAGCACCGATAATTTAGCGTTTGGCATGGGGGCTGAATTGCTGCAAAAAGTCGATCGTGATAATTTTCAATTCGCCATGAAAGTCTCTGCCGCTAAAATTGAAGGCGTTTGGTATGATATTTACAAAGACCCGATCACTGACCATCATAAACAATCCAAACGCGGGCGGTTTGCGGTGATAAAATCGGGCAAAAGCTGTTTGACGATTAGTGAAAAAAGCTTGGGCGATAAGAAAAACTTGCTTGAAACGGTTTATTTAAATGGCAAGGTTATGCGCCGCCAAAGCTTTGATGAAATTCGCAAACTAGCATTGAGCGAATGAATATGAGTGAGATTAAATTGATCTCGTTTGATTTTGATTTGACATTAACCAAGCATAAAAGTGCGATGGTGCATTTTTCGCACGCACATGGAGTTGTCGATCAGGTCAAGCAACTTGAGCACGAATTTATAGCGGGAAGAATCACCACCCATCAATTTGCCGATGCCAGTGCGGCGTTTTTTAAAAACCTATCACATGATGACATTGCGACCAAAATGGCTGATTTGGTGCTGATTGATGATTGCTTAGAGGTGATTGAGCAGATTAAAAGCTTGGGCATTCAGGTCATCATCTGCTCAGTTGGTTATCGGGCGTTAATTAAGCCAATTGCGCAGAAATTGAATATTGAGGTTTTTTCTGGGGTTGATTTGGCGGAACAGAACCAAATTTACAACGGTGATTTGACTGGTTATTTTAGTGAATATAACAAAATTACATTTGTGCAAAGATATGCGCTTGAGAATAATATCGAGCTTGAACAGGTGATGGCGGTTGGTGACAGCGCCACTGATGTGCCGTTATTTAATGTGGTCGGCAAGGCTGTGGCGTTTAATGCCAATGAGCTGGCACAAAAACATGCGCATCATATTGTCGATGGCCAAAGCCTCAAATGTTTATTGCCATTTATTGATTTGTGATATCATGTTTGCCCCGTTAACAGATGGCGTTCGCTTTTTATCGCCGCTATGATGAAATCTGAAAACACCCTAATGCGGGTATTGGTGCGTAATTCCCTATGGGTTAAAAGCCACAATTTAAATCTTGGGTCGGGTTTAGGATCAGATAACCTTGTCAGGCTTTCCTCTCCTGCACCTAAAAAACATGGCAACATGCTGATGCCCATGCCCGCTTTGCAGGCTTCGAGCTGCACCAACAGGTTCACAATCTGGCCTTTTGCTGCTATGTGCGGGAATTCACTTTTCTTCACCCAATTGGGGAAAGCGCCTTGCGGCCCAAAGCCGATCCAATGGGCGGGCGGCTCAAATTTGGGTTCAAGCGAATGGGTTGCCAGATAATTTTTAGATGCATAAGGCGCGATGCTGCAAGTGAGCAAGCGCCTGCCAATCAAGTGATCGGGCGGCGCACTGGTGAAGCGCAGCGCAATGTCAGCCTCGCGAATGTCGAGGTTAACTGCGCTATAAGTGGTCTGCAATTCTAGTTGGATGTCTGGGTATTTTTCGGTAAAAATGACTATATATGGCATCAATAAATGGGTGGCTAGCGCGTCAACCAAGGATATTTTAATGCTGCCCGAAAGCTTGTGATCATGGCCAATGATGCGTCGCTCCAGCCCGCCCATTTCTTCTTCAATCTGTTCAGCAACCTGCAACATGTCCTCTCCAACCAAGGTGAGAACATAGCCGCTTGGTAAGCGATCGAACAGCCGCACGGCTAACTTATGCTCCAACGCGTCAATGCGCCGTGCCACCGTCGAGTGGCTGATTTTTAATTTTGCTGCGGCTGCGCGCACCGTGCCATGGCGCATTAGAGCCAAAAAAATCTTAATATCTTCCCAATTCATCGGCTCATCCTAGTTTCAAATCTTGTCTCATATTTAAGACACACATGCGCAATATTGACTGTTTTCATTTAAATTTAATACGGATAGCTTGCCTTATGCAACCAGTTATTTCAATTTAACATCAAATAACCGAGGCTGGTTGATCAAACAACTAAGGAAAAAAAATGAAAAACAAATCTATCTCACGCCGTTTTACAAATATTTTTATGGCGATATTTATCTCACTTGCCGCGGCTTTTTCGGCCAACACTGCATTGGCGCATGACTCGTCACCCGCATTGCAAAAAGGTGCGTATTTTGTTGATATTCTTTATCTGCAAGATGGCAAAACGCCTGCCGATGCCAAAACCTATTTTGAAAAAGTGACAGAGGTTATCGCAGGTCACGGGTTGGAACGCATCACACCAGGCTTTATCGTTACCACTGTGATGAATGGTGATATTGAGCCGCAATTGGTCAATGTTTGGTCGGTCAGCGACCCTGAAAATACGTTTAAAAACATCTTTTCTGATGATGCTTATTTACAGCATGTGCCATTGCGCAATGCGACATTTGATATGAAACGCTCACATATGTTTATGTTGAAAGCTGCAGAATAATATAAGTGTAGGCTGAAGAAGTTCCCTTCTTCGGCTTAAATTAACCTCGTGCCAATTGCTTGGTTATGGATTGCTGCATCATCGCCAAAGGCGCAAAAAACGCCAATATGGCGGCGATGATGAGCGCCATTAGCATCATCCATATTTCGGCCGCTGAGAGGCTGGTGACAATGCTGATATTCACCCGACTTTGGATGTAATCATTGATGAGAAATGACGTGCCATAAGCCAGCAATAGGCCGCTTATAATGCCGACCACCACAATGCTCATAATATAACCCCAGATTGCCAAATAAATGTATAATCGCGGCGCACCCAAAGCCCGCAAAATGGCAAATTGACGACTAAATAATTGAAACATAATCGATATGCCAATTAAAATGGATATGATGACCAAAGCCTCGACGATATAACCCATTAAGGTCAATATTTGTCTGGCATCACCCATTAACATATAAAATTCGGCCATAATCTCCGCAGGGAAAAAAGCTGTGGTTTGATGCTCGTCATATTCACTGCGCAGGCGATAAGCGGCGGCTATGCTTTTGGGCTTTAGCACCATTACCGAGGCTTCGGTTAAATATTCATTGTCAAATGGCAAGCCGATATTTTCTTCATTGGCTTCACTATGACCATTGGCAAGGCCGTGTATTTCCCACATCATTTCAATCGGGATGATGATGGCATTGTCCCACGCAGTCGCGGTGGCTTGCATGCGGCCGACAATGGTTAGCTCGCTGCCAACATGTTCATGATTATGCGCCCCTTCATCTTCATGATGTTCTTCGTCTTCATCTTCGTCATGATGCTCATCTTCTGGCATGGCTTCACCATGGGTTGGGGTTATCACATCCCCGACTTTTAGTTTCACATTGGCACCAATCACCGCGTGTTCGTGGGTGGTGAAAATTTTACCTTCTAACAATTTGTCTTTTGATAGGTGATTAATAAACGGCGCAATGGTGCCGATGATTGGCGATGATTTATAGCTATCGCCAAACGCGATGGGGGCGGCAAAATCTAAGCCATCCTCGGCCAAAATGTCAATCATTTGTTCGGTTGGGATGAGGTTCAACGATTTGGATTGCAAAAATGCCGTGGCTAATAGCAAGTCGGTTTTGCTGCCACTAGCGCCGATGATGACATCAAACTGATTGGTCACCGCGGCACTGGTTTGGCGCATTAATCTTTCCTGTATTGATATAATGATGCTAAATGCCGCAGCCACCGCAATTAAGATAACAAAGGCTAAAGAGATATATTTGTATCGCCTAAAACTGGCTTTAATCAATAAAGAAGGGTTCATATTAAGCTGCGCCTACATTGGAGATGGTGGGTAGAGTGTTTTTTATTATTTTGCCATGTTCTAACAATAATTTATTGTCAATCTGCTCCATAACCGCAGGGTCATGGCTGACGATGATGAGGGTTTTATCGCCCTCTTCACTTATCTTGCGTAAATGCTCCAATATATTGCGGGCATTGGCCTCATCTAAACTGGCAGTGGGTTCATCAGCTAAAATAATCGGCGCGTCTTTAATCAGCGCCCGCGCCAAAGCAATGCGTTGTTTTTCGCCACGTGACATATGGGCAATGGTGCTGTTATGAATGGAGATGGAGAATTCATCAGCCAATTTTTCGGCTTTATAAATCATATCTTTAGGGCAGAAAAAGCTGTCAAAACCGGTTGGCACTAAAATATTATCCAATACTGACAATTCATCAAGCAATTGAAAATTTTGAAATATCATGCCCAAATTTTGGCTGCGCCATTTATCCCGTTCAACCGAAGCCAGATTATATAGGTTGCTTCTGTTCCAGCTTACTTTGCCGTTCAGCTTTAAAAACAAGCCTGCAATGGCATAAAGAAAGGTGGTTTTGCCCGAGCCTGATGCGCCAGAAATGACCAATTCACGTTCACCTTCGAGATTAAAATACGGGACGTCCAGAATTGTTTGGCCATTAATGCCAAATGTGTTAATTTTTAAATTTTGAATTTCAAGTGACTTACTCATTACCATCTCCTATAAATCTTGATTTTAATTCATGTCATAATGTGCATTTAATATGCGCACGCGGCTCACAAAGCCAGTTTCTTGGTGGCTCTGAGTGCCTAAATCTAACAGGCCAGAAACCACAATTCTGCGGTTATAAGCGATGATTCTAAACGGATAATCGCCGGTTACAAATATAAGATCATCAGGCCAATCGACCTCTGATTCACAAAATGGACAGACCGAAAGTGGGGTTTTGGTCAGTACAAAAAAATCACTCTCAACCTTAAGCGGCGGGGCCATATAGCCATAGAAACGCACTTGAAGGCCATTGAGCTGCTTGGCTTTGTCGCTAAATTGCATGCCAGCTTTATATAATTCACCAAAATAAAGCGGTTTGTCTTGGGCTTGCGCTGCTGCGCCACTACACGCCATCAATAATAAAATGGAGATGACCACTCTGTGATAGAATATTTTCACCATAATCATCTCCCTTCAGTCTGTAATGTTTTGGTACTTAAAAACGAAATGAACAGCTCTTACTTGCCGCTCATTTCGGTTTGGGTTATTTATCGCTCATGGCTGTTGCATGGTCGATTACATGGTAGATAAAGTTTTGTTCAATTGTGCCATTTAACAAATGTGACCAAGGGCCAGCGGCATAAACTGCCACGTCAGAACCTGAATGGGTTTCTGAGCCCAATGGAATTAACGCTTGTTGGATGTAATCGAGATGTGTTGTATCGACATTGGTTAAGTCTTCACGGGTTGCCACGGTGCCATCTTCATTAAACACGCCACCAGGGCCATTTGTGTAGTTAAGCACGGTGTAAGGCTTGCCATCTTTTGCAAGGTTGGGTGTGCCATCTTTGGCCAATGATAGGCCTAAAATTGGGTTGCCCAATTTTGCGTAGCCAGACAATGTAAGCGTATGCGCGTGGTCAGCCGTTACGATGACCAATGTGTCTGACAGGTCAACTTTTGCCAACGCCGCGGCTACGGCGCGGTTAAAGGCAGCGCCATCTTCAAGCGCACGGGCGGCATTGCCAGCATGATGAGCATGGTCTACACGGCCAGATTCGACGGCTAAAAAATAACCATTTTCATTTTTTGACAGCAGGTCAATGGCTTTGCTGGTCATTTCGGCCAATGAAGGTTCGCCGCCTTTGTCGTTGGCACGATCGGCTTCATATTCCATATGTGATGAGTTGAACAAGCCAAGCACTTTGGGGTTTGAAGCTAAGTCAATTTTATCAAAACCTGCTTGGTTCCAAACATATTGATGATTGTTAGATTTGGCTGTCCATTCAGCGGTTAAATCACGGCCATCTGTACGTTTGCCGTTTTTGCCTTCACCATCTACAGTTTCTTTGGTGATAAAGTGACGGCGGCCACCGCCAAATACAACGTCGATGCCATCACCATGAGCAAAGCTTAAAAGTTGTGAGGCAATGTCTTCGCAGCCTTCTGCAACTTTGCTGTCATCTTCCCAGTTACGGTCGGCACTGTGTGAATATGTGGCGGCTGGTGTGGCGTGGGTGATGCGGGCGGTTGAAACAATGCCTGTTGCCATGCCTGCATCTTCAGCCAATTCGGCGAATGTCGATACGCTGGCGGCGGCGGAGGCTTTACAATCGCCGCGCCCTGCACTGTCATCAATGCTCAACACGCCTTGCTTGGTTTTTACGCCGGTGACAATGGCAGACATTGTGCCCGCGCTATCAGGTGTTTGGGCATCAGTATTGTAAGTTTTCACCAAAGCTAGGTTGGGCAAAGCTTCATAGCTCAGGATGTTATCTTCGCCGCTCATGCCTTTTTTCTGGCCGTCATAAATACGAAGTGCGGCGTTCGAATTTACGCCATTACCATCGGCCACAAACACAATTACGTTTTTGGCTTGGTTGGTATTTACCTGTTGAGCTAATTTTTGTTGCAGAGTTTTTTGGCCATTTACATACCAAATATCTTGGGTTTTATCTGCGGCCACGCCAATATAAGTGGTGCTGGTCAATAAAGCTGATGTAAGGCCAATGATTAGGCCTAAGTTGCGAAATTTTTTCATTATCTATTCCTCAATATCTATCTGATTTTGGACTACAGATTGAGACATAAGAAAATCATATGACAGGTAGATGATGATTTTGTGACAATTTTAATTTCGTTAACAGATGTTTATATCTTGTTAGACGGTTATAAAATCATCTGCCAATCTTGGCGATTTATGCCGTTGCCAGCATTTAAATGACCGCCAAAATCTGCATATGGTTGGCTGCTGATATGCTCAAAGCCCGTTTTTTTATAGAGGTGTAAAGCCGCATCAAGGCAATCGACCGTCCAAAATTCTATTTTTTTGTATTTTTTAATGCGGGCAAATTTTATTACCTGCTCAATTAAGCTGCTGCCTAAACCCATGCCGCGCGCCACGGGGTCTACATAAAGCAACCGCAATTTGGCCACGCCATCACCGCCATTGACACAGAAGATGGAGCCGATGATTTTGTCGTCACATTCGGCAATCCAGCATTTTTCTATGGCTTGGTCATAATCATCAATATAATCTGCGACGACTTGGCTAACCACTGCCTCATAGCCGTTGCCAAAACCATATTCTAAATCATAAAGCACGCTTTGGCGGTGGGCGATATAGGCTAGATCACCAACCTCTGGTTCGCGCAATATATAGGGTTTTTGGGTTTTTTCTGGGGGGGCGATGATGTGTTGAATTTTGGCCATTGCTGCTACCAATTCGCTAGATTGAGCGGGGTTGATGTCATTATATAGCTGGCCTGTTTGCTCGATGGAGCGTTGGCGTAGGTCAATGCGTGCGGCCTCGCCTATGGCGCTGAGTGAAAGTAAAGACTGGCGTTTGTCTTGATTGTTGGGCATGCGGGTTATGATGCCAGCTTTGGTAAGTTTATTGAGCACACGGCTGAGATAGCCTGCATCAACGCTTAACATTTGCCCCAATTGGCTGGCGACTAGATGATCCACTTCGCCCAGTTCATATATGATGCGGGCTTCCATTAGATTATATTGGCTTTTAAATAGGCCTTCGTTGAGCAAGCCCATTAGGCGGGTGTAGAAACGGTTAAATTGGCGGATTTGTTCAATTTGTTGGTCATTGACTGTGGGCATAATGTTTTCCAGATGAGTGTTCATGCTAAAGTCATGTATTTAGTTGCTTTTGTCAAGTATTTAGTTGCTTTGCTGCTGTGGGTGCTTGCGTCAGCCCGTGGGGTAGCGCTCCTGCCTAGGCTCTGGAAGTCTCATTTTTTCGTTCGGCTTTGCCTCTCTTTTTATCGTTCGCGTTGCTCTCTATTAGCACTAGCGTGCGTTCGCTCCGCTCTCTTGCCGCGCCTAACGGCGACGCGCGGTCGCGCTTGCCTCAGCCTGAAGGCTTCGGGCTTTTTTACCCATGAAAGGTTTTAAGGGGGCTATGCTGTAGCCAGTGCAAGCCCGTCAACTACGGCGGTGAAAACGCTGGATAGTCTGAATTTTGCGTGTGGGAATATATTGCGCAGAACTGATTGCACCATGTGCATTTGGCTTGAGCCGCCGACGTAAATTATTTGGCTGACTTGTTCGGGTTTGCAGCTTGCTTTATGTAATGTGTCATGGACGCTTTGGTCGATTGTTTGGCAAAGTTCGGCCATAATTCGTGCTAGATCGGCTTGGTTGATGCCGACATAAAGACCATCATCAATCAGGTCTAGGGCTATTTTGGCCGCGCCTTGTTCGGTTTGGTTGGCGGTGATTTTGGCGGTTTCGGCCAGAAATGCTAGTTCATGCCCTGCCCTGTCGGCGATCAATCGGGTCAATCGGGCAAATAGCTGTGGCTCGAAGGCTTGGCGTTGTATATCGCGCACAGTTTTTTTAAGTTCAGGCGTATAGCAGAATGGGATTTTCTCCCAGGTGGCTAGGTCGTGAAAAATTGAATTGGGCGCGGTGACCACGCCTTCACTCATTATTTTCTTTAGCTGTGCGCCCTTGCCAAGCAGCGGCATAAAATATTCTAAATTTAGTATTTTGTCAAAATTTGTGCCGCCTAGGCGTACGCCGTGCGAGGCTAGAATGTTGATTTCCTTACCTGTTTCAAACAGGCAATAGTCCGATGTACCACCGCCAATATCGACAATTAAACCCAATTCGCCGGTTTGGTTATCTACAGATGCAGCCAATGCTGCGGCCTCTGGTTCAAACATAAATTCAACGCTTTTAAAGCCAGCGCGGCTATAACATTCGCGTAGATCTTGCTCGGCTTTCTCATTGCGTTTGGCATCAGCAGAATGAAAATAAACAGGGCGACCAGAGAGGGCGTGGTCAAAGCTTACGCCTTCACTTTGTTCGGCAGAGCGCTTTAAGGCGCTTAGAAATTCGGCAATAATGTCGTAAAAATCAAAATGTTTGCCAATAATCATGCGTTTTTCGGCCATTAAACTGGTACCCAGCACGCTTTTAAGCGCACGCATATAGCGGCCATCAACACCATTTAGCAGGTTTTGATTGGCAGTTGAACCGAATCGCACCCGCTGGTCATCAAAATCAAAAAACACTGATGTTGGTAAGGTGTCATTATCTGGTTCGACCTGAATGCGCTTTATTTTACCATCAACTAGGGTGGCGGCCGCCGAATTGGAAGTGCCAAAATCTATACCTAAAGTCGCCATGCCTGTCTCCCCTTGCGCAGACAATTCTTATATGTAGTGGCGGCTGATTTGGCAAGACTTAACTATATTTTGAGGCTTTTTATGCATATTGGCCGCAATAAGGGTCAAATTATGCAAGCAAATCAAAACATCATTCAAAAACAATATTTATTGCGCGAATTTTACGATCAACATGCTGCGGACATTGAAAAATTATGCCAAAATTGCGATTGGCAGAACGCCTATTATGAGCCAAAAAAAGCATTAAACCTGTTGAATGGCGACTGCAAAACTGATGGGGTGAATGTACAAGTTTTTGCATTGTTTAACTTGCATGATGATCGGGATGAACTGGTGGCTTTTTTTCCGTATAATGTGCAGAATAACCGTTGGTTTTTGCCGATAAAGTGCTTTATTTCGTGGTGGGATGAGTTGATTGATAATAATGTGCCGCTGATCCACCGAGATTATACTCAGGTGAGCTTTTATTATTTGGCTTATTTCCTCAAAGAAGAAAAAGCCATTTTGCTCATTCATCAATGTTTGGATGAAAAATTTATTGCAGCCTGCGACGATAGTGCTGTGCATATTAATACAGTTTATAATGGTTCTAATACAGGCTATAAAATCTACCTAAGCAACTCAAATATAACAAGTTTTTGTAAGTTACACTATGCCAAAATTGCCGAAACGTTGCGCATCAAAATTAGAGACATTCTAAGCTAGGTAAATCAACAGATTCGTGACTTGACTTTTAATTGATCAATTGCAAAGACAATGATATTGATTATTAAAAAAGTATTGTTATGAAAAAAACCTTAGTTAAATCACTGTTATGCCTGACCTCACTGGTGGCAATGATTGCCCCACAAGCGGCAATTGCGGCTGAAGAAATTAACATTTATTCTTATCGCCAACCGTTTTTAATGCAACCCATTATTGATCAATTTCAGGCTGACACTGGCATTGTGGTCAACAGTATTTACGCCAATAAAGGCTTGGTCGAAAAAGTTAAAGCCGCGCAAGGTAAAAGTGGTGCCGACCTTATTTTAACCGTTGATATTGGCCGTTTGATCAATGCGGTTGATGCCGATTTAGCCGATGCGGTGAGCAGTGATATATTGACCAGCAACATCCCTGCTGAATTTCGCGATGCTGATGGCAAATGGTTTGGCATCACCACACGAGCGCGGGTGGTTTATGCGTCTCGCGAGCGGGTGGCACAAAATAACATCACTTATGAAGAATTGGCTGACCCTAAATGGCGCGCCAAAATTTGCATTCGTTCTGGCCAACATGCTTATAATTTGGCATTGTTCGCCTCGATGATTGCCCATCATGGTGAAGCTGACGCCCAAAAGTGGCTTGCAGGCCTTAAAGCCAATTTAGCACATTCGCCCAAAGGCAATGACCGCGCCCAAGCCCAAAGCATTTATAATGGCGAATGTGACTTAGCACTGGCCAATACCTATTATATGGGGCAAATGCAAACCAATGAGAAAAACCCTGAACAGATGGATTGGGCGGATAGCGTCAAGCTGATTTTTCCCAATGCTGATGATCGTGGGTCGCATATGAATTTATCGGGTGTTATGGTGGTTAAAGGCGCGCCGAATAGAGATAACGCGGTTAAATTCGTCGAATATCTATCGGCTGATAAAGCTCAAAAACTCTATGCTGAAGCCAATTTTGAATATCCTGTTAAGGTGGGGGTTGAAATATCCGAGTTGGTGCAAAGTTGGGGCGCATTAAAAGCTGATAAATTACCGCTAACCACCATTGCCAAGCATCGCAAACGGGCGAGTGAATTGGTTGATATTGTTGGCTTTGACGACTAAACGCATTGGATAATCATGACGCAAAAGGCATGGGTCACTAAAACACAAAAATTACTGCGTTTGCCGCGTGATATTAATCCGCTATGGCTTTTGCCTGCTCTGTTGATGGCATTCTGCTTGGTGGCGCCGATCGCCACCATTTTCAACATTGCCTTATTTCCTGAAGAAAATATCTGGCCACATTTGTTTAGAACCGTGCTGGGTGGCTATATATCCGACACATTAATTCTCATCACGGGTGTGGGCATTATCAGTCTATCGATTGGCGTCAGCACCGCATGGCTGGTGACTATGTATGAATTTCCAGGTCGAAAACTGGCCAGCCGCCTGCTGCTTTTGCCGTTGGCCATGCCGACCTATATCATTGCTTATTGCTATGTCGAAATATTCGATTATTCCAACGTCATTCAATCGACAATACGCGATGTCGGCGGCTTTTCATCAGCCCGCGATTATTGGTTTTTCGAAATCCGTTCGATGGGCGGGGCGATATTTGTCTTGTCGATTGTGTTATATCCCTATGTTTATCTCACCTCGCGTGCGGCGTTTTTGCAACAAGATGTGAGCATGCTAGAAGCCGCGCGTATGTTAGGCCATAGCGCCACATCAAGCTTTTTAAAAATCGCTCTGCCGATGGCACGGCCTGCTATTTTCGTCGGGCTGACATTAACACTTATGGAGTGCTTAAATGATGTGGGTGCGGTCGAATTTTTTGGGGTGAATACGCTGACGGTTGGCATTTATGCCACGTGGTTGGGGCGGGGTAATTTGGGCGGCGGTGCGCAAATAGCGCTGGTCTTATTGGCATTTATATTCATACTCATCATTGCCGAAAAATGGGCGCGGCGCGGCGCAAGTTATAGCCACACCACACACCGTTTGATGCCCATCGCGCCACAAAAAATTACTGGTAAAACTGGCCTACTGGTTAGTTTAATGTGTTTTATGCCAATTATTTTTGGGTTTATTATCCCGCTTATGCAATTACTTAGCGATGGCGCGCAATATATGTATGTGACCGATTATGCAGCGTTTATAGGCTATGCCAAAAACTCGCTAATGTTGGCCGGTAGTGCGGCTATATTGGCAGTGATTATCGGTCTGTTTTTAAGTTATAGCGAACGTATTTTCAACATAAAATTAGTCGGATGGATTGCCAAGTTGGCCAGCGTGGGGTATGCGATACCTGGGGTTATTTTAGGTTTGGGAATCTTTATTAGCCTGATCAGCTTTGATAATTTCCTCGGGCCCATACTTGAATTTGTTGGCTTTGCTGGTGCCAGCTCGCAAATGTTATTATCAGGCTCACTATTTGCCATTGTGTTTGCCTATTTGGTGAGGTTCTTGGCGGTGTCTTATGGCGCAATCGAAACAGGGTTTGGCAAAATACCTGATAATTACGACCATGCTGCCAAAAGTCTTGGCCATCATAAAATCAGCATTTTGCGCAAAATTCATCTGCCATTGATCCGCCCTGCATTGGCCACAGCGCTTATTCTTACGTTTATCGACGCGATGAAAGAATTGCCAGCCACGCTTATTTTGCGGCCATTTAATTTTGATACATTGGCCACCCATGTCTACGAAATTGCTAGCCTTGAGATTTTTGAAGAGGCGGCAATTTCGGCGCTTTTCATTGTGATTATTGGATTAGTCCCCGTGCATATGCTCAACCATATGATGAAGCTGCCGCAATGGCGTAATGGCAGATAAATTATTTAATATTTTTTTCAATGCCCCAGAATAATTCAACATCAAGGCCTTATTTGATTGCGCGCAAGATTCTTTCGTTTATTATAGATCCACTGCAAGAAATAACGGATCATACATATGCGCTCGCTTGAAAGCCTCGAAATTAGAATATTAACCGAATTGCAAAAAAATGGTCGACTGACCAATCAAGACCTTGCAGATTTAGTTGGGCTTTCGCCCTCCGCTTGTTGGCGGCGGGTGAGATCTTTAGAAGAAGAAGGCGTGATCAAGAATTATCAAGCGCGGGTTGCTGGCGCTAAAGTTGGTTTCCCAGAAACTATTTTTGCGCGTGTGAACCTTGAAAAACATAGTGACAATCTGGTGCAGAATTTTGAAGATGCAATCACCAACCAGCCTGAAGTGATAGAATGTTTTGCCACCAGTGGCGATAGCGATTATCTGTTGCGCGTGGTGGCATCAGACATTTCGGCATATGATCATTTCATTCAGAAATTTCTGCTGAAAATTGAAGGCGTGTCGCAAGTACGCTCTAATTTTCAATTGCGCGAGGTTAAAGGTCTTTCTCCCTATCCACTATGATTATAAATCAGCAGGATAGTTACAGATCAGCAGATGTTGGGAATATAGCGCCTTTATGAGCAATTGTAAAAGTTGCTGCATCAATCGCATAACTTGCTGCAGCTTTGATTTGCTCGCTGCTAATGGTTTCAAAATTTGCGATGTTGAGCAAGCCATCACGGTCTAATTTGCACAGGAAATTAGCCATAAAACAATCACCAGCGCCAACTGTATCAATAATGTCAGCTTTTTTGCCCATCAGGTGAATTTGCTCACCCTTCCACAATATATAAGCGCCTTTTTCGGCATCGGTAATGACCGACATTTTGGCGCCTTTGTCCTGCCATTTTTGCATATATTCAAAACAACTTGCTTGGTTCATTTCATCAAGCCCATGCATTAACAACACATCATCGGCGCTGGCTTTGGCGATATGAATCATCGGTAGAAGCTTATCAAAACTTTCGTCCCAAAGCTGCATATCCGCTTCGACAGTGTTGCGAATGTTTAAATCAACCGAAATGATACGGTTTTTATACTCATCGGCAATCAAAGCTGGATAGCTGACTGCGGTTTGGCCAACCACCAAACAAAAAGAGCCAAAATGCAGGCAATTGACCGCATCTGTTAGCCCTAAAGTTTGTGGGTTATATTCATAACTTAATTCAGCGGCATTATGGCCGTAATAATTATAAGTGGCGCTTTTGTCAGCATTATAAGCCACCACCATCAGGCCTGTTTGGTGGGCAGAACGCACAATATATTGGGTGCTGACATTATTCTCAACTAGATAATCAAAAAACCGATCGCCAAATTGATCGGTTGATAAGTTGGTCATCAAGGCTGCATTGTTACCCGCTTTGGCCATTGCCACGGCTACATTCATTAACGAGCCGCCAAGCAATGGCTTAAAATCACCCGTATCCTCTGACTTGAAAAAATCAATCAAAGCCTCACCACATGAAATTATCATAACCTATCCTCTGCCCTACTAAACTGGTGTATACCGATTAGCAGCATTCGGATAAGCTGTAAATATATAATCATAAATTGGTTATAGGCGAAATGGCTATTCTACGGCCAAATCAAACACCATAATGCCATCAGCACCACCAACAGACATTTCTACCAATTGGCTGCCAATTTTTTGATGCTCTGGATGGTTGGCATAATTTTGCAAATCGGCCTCACTGGCAAAATCTATCACAAAGCCTGCATTGCAATCGCTCTTATTTTCACAATCCAAATTCTCGCCGAATTCAATGGATAGAAAACCAGTCATTATCGGCTTTAAATCGGCCAATTTTTGTACTATCGCATGGCGTTCAGTCGCACTATATTGTGGCTTAAACTGCATATAAACACAATGTTTAATTTTTTGAGGCATAGTTTTTGAGCTTAATTTGCTTGGTTATTATATGTCACTCATCATTATAAAGCTGACCATTTTTCTGGCAAGGCTTTTTTCGGGTTTTCATTCAGGCTGCTGGTTAAAAACTTCATCGCATCTGCTGGTGGCATGGGGCGACTGAAATAATATCCTTGCACATAGCGGCCACCAATTTCTGCCAACACATTTAACTGTGACTCAGTTTCAACCCCTTCAATAATGCAATATAGATTTAGGTTGTTACATAGATCAATAATTGAGCGGACAATGTTTTTGGTGTCATTATCGGTATCAATTTCATTGATAAAACTACGGTCAATTTTAAGTCGATCAAGCGGCATGCGTTGCACATAACTTAATGATGAATAGCCTGTACCAAAATCATCCAAAGCAACCTGTGCCCCCTGCAATTTAAGCAACCTCAAGGCTTCAATGGCACGTTCCATATCATGCATCACTGCAGTTTCCGTCACTTCAAATACAATGTTTTTACTGGGGAAATCGGATTTTTCAATGATGCTTACTAGGTTTAAAATGGTTTCGGGCGAAGCCAAATCATAGGTCGATAAATTGAAGGACATATAAAGGTCAGTTGGCCACTCGCAAGCCAATTTTAGCGCCTTACGCAATAAAATGACGGTGAATTTGCTAATTGTGCCCATTTGCTCGGCAGAGCGGATGAACAAATCTGGCCGCACATTGCCCAGAGTTGGGTTATTCCATCTGGCCAAGGCCTCAAACCCCATAACTTTCTGGTTTTGAATGTCAACAATCGGCTGAAATACAATTGACAATTCTTTGTCTAAATCGGCCTCGTGCAATTGTTGTTCAATGATTGCCACTTCGCGAATGATGGTTTCATGCTCGGTCGAGAAAATAACTGGTTTGCCTTTGCTATGTTGTTTAGAATAGCACAGCGCATAATCAGCCCGCTCAAACAATTGTTGTGGGTTATCTGCCATTGTGGGAAATTCAACAAACCCAACTGTGGCCGCAATTTGCATTGTGCCATCGCGCAATCGAAAATCAGCTCGCATGGCTTCACAAAGCTGTTCGCCAATGGCCATCACATTTTTTAAATCTTTGTCTTTGGTGATGATGATGCCAAATTCATCGCCGCCCAACCTAGCCAAGGTGATGTCTTCTCCAAGGACACTCGCAAGCCGTTCCGAGGTTTTTATCAACAAATCATCACCTGTTGGATGGCCAAAAATATCATTTATGCGTTTAAACCCGTCCAGATCCAACAGGCCTACAACCAATCTTTTGTTGGGATGGCCTTCGTAAGATTTAGTCAAAGCGTTCAATTGGGCAAAGAAATTTCGACGATTTGGTAACGAGGTCAGCATATCCATATTGGCGAGGCGAATGTTTTCAACGTTAAATTGGTTGAGCTTTTTCCGTTGCTCGACAAGCATGCTTTTTTGACGCACCAAACCAGTGAAATTTTTATAATGGTTGGTCAGCAAAAATATAATGCCGGTTGAAACCAAAAGGCTGTTAATCGCCATCGCCTTAAACACTATATGCTCTTGCGCCATTAAATATAAAAATGACGGCACAATGATGATAAAAGTTAAATATATCGCCGATTGAATGATGTGCAGCAAACAAAAAACACATGCAAAAAGCGTGATATATAAGAAAAATATAATATGAACCAGCATCAGGTCATTGGAATAATAAAATAATTCAAACGACCATAAGATGAATACAAAGCTCAAAACCACTGATAGTCTTATGGTGCCTGAGAGTTTTTTAACAATTTCTTGGTCAGAAACTTCGGTGAGCGTTGTGCGTAAATAGCCCACTGCCCGCATAATGAAGATTATGCTCAATACTGCTGGGATGTAAATGGTTAGATAATCTGGTGCACTGCCGACATGCGGGTAAACCAAAGTGATCATGTTTACCAACAAAATTCCATACATTAATGGTATTTGCTTAACCAAGGCAGAAAATCGCTCTCGGTTTAGTTCGACTTCGTTTTCATCGACCTTAAAAATATCTAAAATTTTCTGAATACCCAACATATATCCCCACGATTACAACCCCCGAGAGAAACATATAGATAACTTACCTTAAGTTCTAGTTAAAATTGGTCCAGATGTTTGTTTTTTAAGACAATAGTACGCGCAGAACCCACCAATACTTGAAGTGCACCAATAAAACTATCGGAAGACTGCCAGCGGCAAAAGAAACGCTACCATTAAAAACAACGCCATTACATAAAATTTAAGCGCTTGCTTTATGTCGGCACGGTGCAATATTTCGCGGCCCTGTTGGTTGAGCCATATGCCCTCAACTTTTTCGTCGCCATAAATACGCGGGCCACCCAATGCAACATCCATTATCATGGCCATGGCAGCTTCGGGCCAACCCGCATTGGGTGATGCGTGGCGCACAGCATCTTGGCGCAAACAGACCCAGATCGCTTTGGCTTTGCTCACGCCACCACCCAAAAAACCCATAATGAGAAACAAGCAAGCGGTTAAGCGCGCGGGAATAAAATTTAAAATGTCGTCGCATAATGCAACGGCGCGGCCAAAATGTATATATTTAAAGTTTTTATGGCCAATCATACTGTCGGCGGTGTTAATACATTTATAGGCAATCAAACCTGGCAAGCCTGCCACTAGATACCAAAATATGGGGGCAATCACCCCATCAGAGATATTTTCGGCAAGGCTTTCTATCGCCGCCCGCGTGATGCTAATCTCGGTCATATTGGTGACATCACGCCCGACAATTTTGGCCACCGCCGCTTTGGCTTCATTCAGGCCTTGATTGAGCGCCAAATAGACGTTTCTGACATGGCTGTATAAAGACCGAATGGCCAGGAAAATCGCAATGATGAATATTTTTATTGGCAATAAAAAAAGCGAAAGACTGAGTAAAAACTCTAAACCAACCCCCACAATCAAACCGCTTAAAAACAGAAAGATCATGACAAAATAACCACGCATGACCAAGTTGGTTTTGCCCAATTTCCAATTGTTAAAGCGTTGATCGAAAAAATTAATCATGCGGCCGATATAAACCACAGGGTGCGCTGCAATTTTAAATAACCAAGCGGGGTCACCCAAGGCAACGTCCAAAATCATGGCGGCCACTAAAATCCAAATCGTGCTGATGTCTGCTAAAGTCATGGCGTTTGAACCTCACATATTCGGTTTAATTTTGCGGCAAAATCACTTTGTTGCTGGCGTTTGGCCAAACCGAATCTCAATATTGTCGCATCGTCGATAAATTTACGAGTGAGTGTATGTTGCTGCGCCAATTTAGTAAAATATTCATGTGCTGAGGCTGCCCCGTCGGGCATTTTAACCAAACAAAAAAGATCAGTCTGGCCGATGACATCAAACTTATTAAGCTGCAAGATTTGGCACATATTGCGCATATCCTCAGCTAGGGTTTGGCGCATATCGCGTTGCCATTTATGATCATTTAAAGCATTCTCAGCCACGTCTATCGCCATGCCTGATATGCTCCACAGGCCAATATGTTGTTCAATTTTGTGTAAGATCTGATCATCAGCGAGAATAAACCCAACGCGCACGCCCGCCAAACCAAAAAACTTGCCGAATGAGCGCAGAATGATCAAGCCAACCTGCCCCGCATGCGCCGCCATGCTCATATCTGGCGTCATATCCATAAAGGCTTCGTCGATGATCAGATAACCACCCTTGGCGGCAAAATGTTTTTGCAACACTTGTAATTGCTGGGGTGTAAATAATTTTCCAGTGGGGTTATTGGGGTTCACAATGATTAAATGATCGGCTTGCTTGGCCTGTTCAATATCATCAACCAAAATCACTTTATGGCCGTGTTTTTGCCAATTATGTGCGTGTTCTTGATAGGTTGGTGCTAAAATCGCAATGGTCGATTTTGGTAATATTTGGGGCAATGTTTCGATTAAATATTGTGTGCCATTGGCGGCAAATATTTGCTTTTTGGGGCAATTATATGCCGCGCTCGCCGCCGTCAGAAGCATATTTAAGGCGGACTTTTGCGGCAATTGCGCCCAAGATAAAGAACTGACGCGATCGGTCGGGTAATGATAAGGGTTTATACCTGTCGATAGATCTAGCCAATTATTCGCGTCCCCACCAAATTCGGCAATGGCCTGATCTAACGCACCACCATGATATATCTGCGGTTGATTAATCATTCGGCCTCACATCAATCACATGCGCATAGCTGCCCATTATGTTGCCATCGTGCAACCCCATATCATCTTGTCGCTCGCCTTGGGCATCTGTGGCTTTAAATAATGCATGGCCTTTGGCTTTGAGTGCATGGGTGTAATGAAATTCATGGCCGCGCAAATTAGCTGCCCATGGCAATGCAGATTGATGGCTTAAATGCCGATAACCAAGGTGACGTTTTGGCTGCTCAAAACTGGTGACAAGGTTGAGTAGATCAAACATTTTATGCCGTACACCTTGGCTGTCAACCAAGCCTTTGCCCATGGCCATATAGCCACCACATTCACCATAAATTATGGCTTTATTTGCTGCCAAATTTTGCAAGCTGTACCGCAATTTATCTTTGCTTGCCAGCTCGCTTGCATATAATTCTGGGTATCCACCTGGTAAAAACACCGCATCGACATCGGCAGCAGGCAGTTGGTTGGCAAGCGGAGAAAAAAAACTTAAATTTGCGCCTTGTTCCCGCCATTGGGTTAGAATATGTGGGTAAACGAATGTAAATGCTGCATCTTTGGCGACGGCTATATTTTGACCCAAGGGATTTAAGCGGGGAATCTTAACTGAATCTTCAACCATTTGAGTCTTAGCTTGCAAACTCATAAATTTGCTTGCTAGCAAATCGAGGTTTAAATGCTGGGAAATATAGTCAGCGGCTTTTTCGATAAAGATTTCAAAATCTTGCATCTCATTGGCTTGCACCAACCCTAAATGACGGCTCGGCAATTGCAATTCGCGGTGGCGTGGCAGGCAGCCAATCACGTCAATGCCAAGCGGCGCAACCGCGTCAATTAATATTTTTTTGTGGCGCTCTGAACCGACGTTATTAAAGATAATAGCCGCCACATTTATGTCGGGGCGAAAGCTTACAAAACCATGCACCAATGCCGCAACGCTTTGGCCCATAGCGCCTGCATCCACCAGTAAAATTACGGGTAAATTTAGGCGCGCGGCTACATCGGCTGTGCTGCCATTGCCTCGGTTGGGGTCTTGATTGGGCTTGGAAATAGCGCCGTCAAACAAGCCTAAAACACCTTCGACAATGGTCATATCAGCCGCGCCTAATTGCGTCTCTATCGCCAAAAGGCTGGCATCATTCATTGCCCATAAGTCATAATTATAACAAATGCCATCAATGGCTTGGGCGTGGAAAGCAGGGTCGATATAATCGGGGCCCGTTTTGGCTGCCGCCATGTTAAAACCTTGGCGTTTAAAACAGCGCAACAAAGCCATGGTGATCAGGGTTTTACCGGCGCCCGAATGGGTCGCGGCGATGACCAAGCCTTTTCCCATTCGCGCCTCCATTCATTATGTTTGGTCGTTGCTCGACGTTTGTTTAAAAATTGGCAATGCATGTTTTAGCACGCGCTCACGCAGATTAACATTGGCACCCATAATGACAATGGCAGGTGGGGTGATGGCATGCTCGGTGACAAAATCTGCCGCCTTGCCTAATGTGGTTTGCCACACTTGCTGATCGGCCAATGTGGCATTGCGTACAAAGGCTACAGATTCATCGACATTACGGCCAGCGGCAATTAAGCGTTCACAAATAGCCCGAATGTTTTTGAGCGACATATACATAACGATGGTCTGCGCGCCCTTGGCCAAAGCATCCCAATCAATCGCACTGGGGATGATGCCTTTGGAATCATGACCAGTTAAAAAGGTAATGGATTGGTTGGTCTCGCGGGTGGTGGCGGGTATGTGGGCAAAAGCCAAACCGCCAATGCCTGCAGTGATGCCCGGTACGGCCAAAAATTTTATGTTGGCCTGAGCCAAGGCTTCGACCTCTTCACCACCGCGGCCAAAAACAAACGGGTCGCCGCCCTTAAGGCGCAAAACCCGCTTGCCTTGTTGGGCATATTTAATGATGGTGTCGATGATGTTTTGTTGCTTGGCAGATGGTTTGCCGCCGCGTTTGCCCGCATAAATGGCTTCAGCATCAGGGCGGGCGAATTTTAAAAAATCGCGATTGACCAACGCGTCATAGACAATCACATCAGCTTGTTTGAGCGCAAATAAACCCATCACACTGATCAAGCCAATATGGCCTGGCCCCGCGCCAACCAACCAAACCGAACCGGCTGGAAAATCGGGCATATATTCAGTTAAAATTTCAATATCAGAATCATCAATCATCTGGCGATCTTAGGTTAGAAATAGAAAATTTGCTATACTCATACAGGTTTTTACACTAAAGAAAGTGAATGGGTTCATCATCAAATAAAGCCAGCTCAACAAAATCTGCCACAATGTTAAAACGCGGGTGGACAACAGGTGCTTGCGCCACAGCCGCCACCAAAGCCGCTTTTTTGGCGCTGATTACGGGTAAGTTTTTAGACCCTGTTTCAATTATTCTGCCAAAGGGTGATGCGCCAAGTTTTGCCTTGGCGATGGAAGGTTTAACAGATGATTTTGCTACCGCTGCGATCATTAAAGATGCGGGTGATGACCCTGATGTGACACATGGCGCGCTGATCATTGCCGAGGTGAGACGGCTTAAAAAAGGCGCAGGCATTCAATTTGTCGCGGGGCGTGGCGTGGGCACTGTCACCCGTAAGGGCCTGCCGATTGAGGTTGGCAATGCCGCCATCAACCCCGTGCCGCGCAAATTAATGAGTGATGTGATTGCTGAAATTGCGCAGCAGTATGGTGTTGCGGCCGATGTCGAGATTTCAATCAGCATACCTGATGGCGAGGTGATTGCCCAAAAAACTTGGAACCCACGTTTAGGCATTGTTGGTGGCTTGTCAATATTGGGCACAACAGGGGTAGTGCATCCGTTTTCGTGCAGCGCGTGGATTGCCTCCATCCATCGGGGCGTTGATGTGGCGCTTGCGGCGGGCATTACGCATGTGGCGGGCAGCACGGGCAGCACCAGCGAAGCGGCGGTGGCAAAGTTTCATAGTCTTGACGAAATTGCACTGATGGATATGGGTGATTTTGTCGGCGGGTTGCTGAAATATCTGCGCCAAAACCCAATAGAGCGGGTAACGGTTGCAGGTGGTTTTGCCAAGATTACTAAATTGGCGATGGGGTTTCGCGATTTGCATTCGGCGCGCAGTCAGGTGGATTTTGACTGGATGGCCTCACAATTTCAAATTTTAGGCGCGGATGATGGGCTTTCGAAACAAGTTAAAGCTGCCAATACGGCGCTCGAAACTCTGAATTTGGCGAATGAAGAACAACTGGACATTGCGGCGCATATAGCTAGTTTGGCGTTGATTGAGGCACGAAAAATTGTCAATAATTCAAAGGTAAAGATCGATATTTTAATTACCGACCGTCAAGGTAAGGTGATAGCGAGCAAAGGCGATGGCTAATATACTTATATTGGGCGGCACAAAAATGGCGCGCCTATTGGCCAGCCATTTGGGGCAAAAATATAATGTCACCTATTCGATAGCTGGCACGACAAAAGCCGCCAAATTGCCCTCATATTGCCAACAGATTGCTGGCGGTTTTGGTGGCGCAGATGGGCTTGCTGATTATCTTCAAGAGCAAAATATCAATTTATGCATTGATGCCACTCACCCGTTTGCTCAAAATATCAGCCAGAATGCCATTAAGGCTTGTGCACAGGCTGGCATTGATGTCATTCAATATGCCCGTAAAGCTTGGGACATAGAGGCTGCACATATATTCACAACAGAAGCAGAATTGACCAATGCCCTGCCCGCAAATGCAAAGTTATTACTGACCATTGGTGGGCAAAATATCACGCCATTTTTGGCATTGACCCAACCGATAGTTGCCCGCATGATCGAGCCACCAAAACTTGATGGCCACCTATTGCCAACTCATTTCAATATTTTACTGTCGCGACCACCTTATGATTTAGATGCGGAAATCGCCCTGATGCAAAAGCATAAAATAACTCATCTAATTTGCAAAGATAGTGGCGGCAACACATTGGCGACAAAACTCACTGCCGCTCAGCAGTTGGGCGTAAAAATCTATATGCTGGCACGGCCAAAATCACCGTACAACACTCAATTATTTAGCATCAGCGAAATTGTAACCTATTTAAACAAACGTTTATTTGTTTCGCCAGTGTAATAATCTGTGTCCTTATCGATATGATATAAATGCCTGAAACGGTTATTTTTTTCGCCAACATAAATGCCAACTTTGCCCGAGTCTGGATATTCGCAAACTTCATCAGCAATGTCGGTGGCCAATGATAAATATTTTAAGTCAACGTCACCAGTATTAATGATCTCGTGGGCCACGCTTTGGTCACCTGGCGGACAGGCAATGATGTCATGCGGGCGCAAGGGATATTCATCTTTACCAAAACGCAGCGTGCCCGTGCCTTCTAAAATCATAAACATTTCTTCGTTAATGCGATGATTATGAAACGGGCAAGTGGATTTACCAGGCGGGCAAATGCTTACATTATAACCAAGCTTTTGTGCCCCAATTTTTTCAGCCACTGGCGCATGTCGCCCGGCTAAATTCTCGCCATCGTCAACATATTCCAATTCATCAATATTTATAACTGGTTTCATTTTCGCCCCACCTTATTTTTATATTCATTCCAGAGTATGCACAAAATAGCGCAGAGTCAATTAAATGTTCCTGTTTTGTTTTATTGACATGGTTGAATAAAAACGGCATGTTAGGTTAAATTCACGGCGTCATCACGATATGACTGAAAATGATTTTACTGCGGCCGACCCAAATCGGGGGCTTAGGTGAATGCTGTTTTAAACGACATTGGCTTGTTAGCCATATTGCGTGCGCCAAAACTATATAAAGCGCGCCCCTATGCAAAATCTCGAACTTGACCATCAAATCCCGCAATCATTTTTAGACGCGCTGCAAACGCGCATTTTGGCCGAACCGCAAAAAACCGGCATTATGATTTGTGGCCATGGCAGCCGCGATTTAGGAGCTGTGGCGGAGTTTTCAAAACTGTCACAAGCCATTGCCAAAAGCCTGCCAAATGTGCCTGTCGATTATGGCTATTTAGAATTTGCCACACCGATCATCAAAACTGGTCTTAAAAACTTGCAAGAGCAAGGTGTCACACGCGTGCTGGCAATACCAGGCATGTTATTTGCGGCAGGTCACGCCAAAAATGATATCCCTTCAGTGCTCAACACTTATGCGGTGCAAAATGATTTGCAAATCGATTATGGCCGTGATTTATCGATTGATACAAAAATGATCCGCGCCGCATCTGACCGCGTCAAACAAGCCATCAACCAAGCAGGCGGCCACATCTCGAATGATGATACATTATTAATGGTCATTGGCCGCGGCGCGTCCGACCCAGATGCCAATTCAAACGTCAATAAAGTCATGCGGCTGTTATGGGAAGGTTTGGGCCTCGGCTGGGGCGAAGTGGGCTATAGCGGGGTTACTTTTCCGTTGGTGCAACCTGCGTTGGAGCATGCTGTTAAGCTGGGTTATAAGCGCATCATCACTTTTCCCTATTTTCTGTTCACAGGCATTTTGGTAGATCGCATTTATGCCTATCACGATAAGGTAGCAGAACAAAATCCAGATATTGAATTCATCAAAGCGCCCTATTTGAATGACCACCCCCTCGTGATTGAAACTTTTTTGAATCGGGTGTTGGAAATATTAGACGGCGACAATGCGATGAATTGTGGCCTGTGCAAATATCGCGAGCAAGTGTTAGGCTTTGAAGACCAAATTGGCCTGCCGCAAGAAAGCCACCACCATCATGTCGAAGGCATTAATGATGCGCATTCTCATGATCATGAACACTCACATTCCCACGATCATGACCATGCAGATCATACTCATCACCCCTACCCGCATGCTGACCACCCCCATGGCCCGACTACATTAGATAGCGAGATTGCATGACCCAACTTGATTATATAAAAGACCCTAAGGCGATTTATGCCCAAAGTTTTGCCACTTTGCGCGAAGAAGTGGATTTTGAGCGTTTTCCCGACAATATGCACATGGTCATCACGCGATTGATTCACTCGTGCGGCATGGTGGATATTGCTGATGATGTGGCATATTCGGAAAATTTTATCAATAGCGCTCAGACGGCTTTGCAAAATAGCGCACCGATATTATGCGATTGTGAAATGGTCAAATCGGGCATTATCAAACGGCTTTTACCTGCCAATAATCAGCTGATTTGCACCTTGAATGATGATGAGACGCCGTCAATTGCTACAGCCCAACAGACCACTCGGTCTGCCGCTGCGGTTAAGCTTTGGCAGGCGCATATAGATGGCGCTGTGGTGGTAATTGGCAATGCCCCCACCAGCCTGTTTCGTCTGCTTGAAATGCTGAGTGAGACTGATGCCAGACCTTCGGCAATCATCGGTTTTCCCGTTGGTTTTGTCGGAGCGGTCGAAAGCAAAAATGCACTCATTACCAGTGAGTTAGGCATTGAATTTATCGCGCTCAAAGGCAGGCGCGGTGGCAGTGCTATGGCCAGCGCGGTGCTTAATGCTGTGGCGGGGGGCTTGGGCTGATGGCAGAGCAATCGCGCAAATGGCTGACCATTATTGGCATTGGTGATGATGGTTTTAAAGGCCTTTCTCCTGCCAACCAAACGCTAAGCACGCAAGCCGATATTTTGTTGGCAGCCGAACGACATTTACAAGATATGCCCAAAATAAAGGCCGAAATTCATGTCTGGGGAAGCCCGTTACATAAAGGCATTCAGAAAATTCTATCGTGGCGCGATGCTGGTTTGGATGGCAAAAATGTGGTGATTTTAGCCACAGGCGACCCGATGCATTTTGGCATTGGCGCGACCATGGCAAAACGCTTGCCGATAGATGAATTGCTCATCATACCTAGTCCTTCGGCATTCTCATTGGCCGCTGCGCGCTTGGGTTGGGGCTTGCGCAAGGTGCAATGTGTCAGCGTGCATGGCCGCTCGCTAAGCTTGCTGCATAAAGTCATTCAACATGATGCTAAAATCATCGCCCTCACCTCAACTGGCGCCACGGTTGATGAGATAGCTGATTTGTTAGTTGACCGCGGGTTTGGCAATAGCAAGCTGACAATTTTAGAGCATATGGGCGGCAAAGATGAACGCATGCTCAGCAGCACAGCCAATGGCTGGCAGGTTGGCGCGGCGGCAGATTTTAACAGCATTGCCATTGAAGCCATTGCCGATGATTTTACTCCGATTATTCCCAATATAGCGGGCTTGGATGACATGCATTATGTGCATGATGGCCAGCTCACTAAAGCCGACATTCGCGCCGCCACGCTTAACAAATTATTGCCAACCATCGATAGCGTGATGTGGGATTTGGGCGCTGGCGCTGGCTCGGTTGGCATTGAATATATGCGTTTGGGACAAGGCTCAACCTCCCATGCGGTCGAGCAAAATGAGCAACGCAGTCTTAATATAAAGATTAATGCTGAGAATTTGGGTGTGCCTAACATTAAAATTCATCACGGCGACATTATGAAATTTGCGCAAAAATTGCCAACGCCTGATGCGGTGTTTATTGGTGGCGGGTTAACGCTCGAGGTTTTCAACATGGCTTATGAGGCCTTGCGCCTTGGCGGGCGGTTGGTCATCAATGTCATTAGCCTCGAAGGGCTTGCATATGTTCAGCAAATATGCCAAAAATTCAATCAAGATTTTACGCAATTGAGGCAATTGTCAGTAACGCAAATCTCCACTTCAAATCTTATGGATATTGGAAAGTTACATACATTTAAGCCCAATATCGCCGTCACCCAATTGGCGCTTATCAAAGTGAAATCAGCAGAAGGTATTGCATAATGGCAGGTAAATTATATGGCATCGGTGTCGGCCCTGGCGACCCTGAATTACTAACGCTAAAAGCCGCACGGCTGATTGCTGAGGCTGATATCATTGCTTATCCGATGAATAAAAAAGGTGAGAGCATCGCACTGCAAATCGCCTCGTCACATATTATAGAAAGTTCTGAAACTTTTGGCTTTTATGTGCCGATAAGCAGCGACCGCACTGCTGCCAATTTGGCGTATGACGAAGCCGCGGTGCGGCTGGGGCAATATTTAAAGGCTGGCAAAAAAATTGCTTGTCTGTGCGAGGGTGATGCGTTTTTTTATGGCAGTTTCGCTTATATTTTTGAGCGTTTGGCTGACGAATATAATACAGAAGTTATTCCTTCGATGCCCGCTTTTGTGGCGGCCAGCGCGGCATTGAAAATCCCCATGCTGATGCTGAATGAAGATTTACAAATTATCCCCGCCATTTTGGATGAAGCCATTTTAATTGATAAAATCCGCACTAGCAACAATGTTGCCATCTATAAGGTTGGGCGGCATTTTTCGAAAATTCGGCAAATATTAGCGGGGCTTAACCTGCTTGAAAAATCAAATTTAGTTGAATATGTCAGTCAATCACAACAAAAAGTCACGGCAATGACGGCAACAAATGAAGACGACAAACCATATTTTTCAATGATTGTTATAAATAGAAGATAAGCCCATGTCTAAAATTGCTTATATCGCACTCAGCCCCAATGGCGTGCAAATCGCTGGTAAATTACAAAATCATTTCGGTGGCGAAATATTTACCAAAAACGACACATCCATCAAGGCCAAAATCGCTGATTTATTCGGTGAAAAATATGTCATTATCGGCATATGCAGCGTGGCGATTCTCATTCGCTCCATTGCTGGTCAGCTTGATCATAAACATGATGAGCCGCCCGTGATTGCCATTGATGATCTCGGTCAAAATATTGTTCCCTTAATTGGCGGCCATAGCCAAATTTCATCGCATGGAAGCGGTGTTGAAATTGCCAAAAAATGTGCACAAATATTGGATGCAAATGCCATCATCACCACCGCTGGCGACAAGAATTTCAACATTGCTTTGGATAACCCACCGCGTGGTTATAGGCTTATCAACCCGCAAGATTATAAAGGGTTTATGGGACAATTGTTAGCGGAGCAAAAAGTTGGTTTCTCGACCGATAATGTTTGGTTTAACGACAGCAAACTACCTCATCGTCCAGATGCCAAACTTAAGCTCACTATCAGTAATCAACTTGTGAGCAGCTCTGAAACTGAACTTGTCTATTGCCCGCAGAATATTGTGGTTGGTGTCGGCTGCGCACGCGGAGCTGACGCTGGCGAGCTGATCAGCCTGATCGAAGCTGAACTGGCGGCACGTGATATTAACCCCAAAGCCATTGCTCACATTGCCTCTATAAACATAAAATCAGACGAGACGGGCATACATGAAGTGGCGAAATATTTTAATGTTGAAGCGCGGTTTTTTAATGCTACCACGCTTGAAGCTGAGGTCGAACGTTTGGTCAACCCGTCTGAATATGTGTTTGAGCAAGTGGGTTGTCACGGCGTATCTGAAGGTGCGGCATTGGCAGCAACAGGCGCAGACAGCACACTCATTTGCCCTAAAATAAAAAGCCTAAACGGCACTTGCGCGATCGCGCAATCCAAACAGCCAATCACCAAATTTAAAGGTGAGTTGCAGGGGCAATTATATATTGTCGGCATGGGCCCTGGGCAGGATAGTTGGCGCGTGCCCGAAGCCACTTTCATGCTAGAAGCGGCGCAAGATTGGGTCGGCTATAGCCTTTATATAGATTTATTGGGTGAAATGGGCGCAGATAAAACACATCATGAATTTACATTGGGCGAAGAAGAAGCACGAGTCAGATTTGCGCTTGAATTGGCAGCCGAAGGCAAGCAGGTGGCGTTGATTTGCTCGGGCGATGCCGGCATTTATGCCATGGCGGCATTGGTTTATGAATTGCTCGACCTCAACCAAGATAAAGGCGGTGTTTCCGACGCGGCCAAACGGGTTGAGGTGCAGATGGCGCCGGGCATCTCGGCTTTACAAGGCGCTGCAGCGCGGGTTGGCGCGCCGTTGGGACATGATTTTTGCACCATTAGTTTATCAGATCTACTCACCCCATGGGAGGCGATTGAAAAGCGTATTCATGCCGCGGCCGAAGCGGACTTTGTGATTAGTTTTTACAATCCAGTTTCTAAAAAACGCCGCACCCAATTGGCTTATGCCAAACAGGTGTTGTTGCAACATCGGCCAGAAGACTGCCCTGTTATACTGGCATCAAATATTGGCCGCCCGACCGAATATATCCGTTATGTGAAATTGGTAGATTTAAACATTGATGATGTCGACATGCTGACTTTGGTGATGGTTGGCTCATCCAACAGCCAGAAATTCATGCGCGGCAATGGTCAAGAATATGTCTATACGCCGCGCGGCTATAGCAAAAAAAGAGAGCAAAATTGATGACTGTCCATTTTATTGGTGCTGGCCCAGGCGCGGCTGACCTGATCACCATTCGCGGCCTTAAACTCATTCAAAAATGCCAAGTCTGCCTTTATGCAGGCTCGTTGGTGCCGACCGAAATCGTTGCCGAAGCGCCTGAAGGGGCTTTGGTGATGGACACAGCACCGATGCATTTGGATGAGATTATTGACGAAATAAAAAAAGCCCATACCCAAGGTTTAGATGTGGCAAGAGTGCATAGTGGCGACCCCTCCATTTATGGTGCGACTGCTGAGCAAATGCGCCGATTGGACGAATTGGGCATTGATTATAACATCACCCCCGGTGTGCCAGCTTTTGCCGCGGCCGCAGCGGCGATTGGCTGTGAGTTGACCATACCCGAAATTGCCCAAAGCATTATTTTAACCCGCACCGCCATGCAATCGTCCAACATGCCAAGGGGCGAAGAATTATCTAATCTGGGGAGCGCAGGCACCACAATGGCCATACATTTATCAGTGCGCAATTTACGCCATGTGGAGCGCGAACTGACCCCACATTATGGTGAAGATTGCCCTGTGGTGGTAGCTTACCGCGCTTCGTGGCCTGATGAGAAATATATATTTGGGACGCTTAAAACCATTCAAAAACAGGTGCGTGCAGCTAAATTAACCCGCACGGCGTTGATATTGGTTGGCCCTGCGCTTAAAGCCAAAGGTTATCGCGATAGCGCCCTTTATGATAAAAATTTCAGTCATATACTTAGAGAATAGCTAATAATTTGGGAGAATAATCAATAGTCTGGGCTAATGATAAATATTCTGCAAAATGATAAATATTGGAAGAAAATGGCAAATATTAGTGCAATTAAACTTTAATATTACAGCCAATGAGTGGTGTTTTTTAAGTTATACGTGCAAAAAAACTATGGAAAAAACAAAATTCCTGTTTATTTTCAATGAGCCGATTCTTTAGTATTAATCCAATGTCGCGATTTTTTGTTTCAATCCCTATTTATCTTGTTATACTAAATTTACGGCTCTAAGATGCAATTGGTTGTTTTAAATGCCTTAAGAGCCTGAGAATATAGATGTATATTTACAACGATTCGTTTAGATCTTTAGGGGGGAACAGAGCCTGAATATTTTTAATGGACTTAGTGAATGAGCTATAAAATAATAATTGCAGATGACCATCCGCTCGCACGCGGCGCACTGCACCAAACAGTTGCAAAACTGTACCCCAATTCTTCGATCTCTGAGGCGTCAAGCCTTGAGCATTTAATAGAGCAAATTTCTTTTGCGCCTAATATAGATCTGATATTATTAGATTTATCAATGCCAGGGGTTAGAGGTTTTTCTGGGTTGCTTTATTTGCGCTCGCAACATCCTAACATACCGATTGCCATTTGCAGCGCAACGGAAGACGCGACAACCATCCGCCGCGCACTAGATTTTGGCGCTTCAGGATTCATTCCTAAATCTTCAAACCTTGATGTTATGTCACTGGCCATCCACTCCATTATGATGGGCGAAGTGTGGATTCCTGACGATATTGATTTGAATGTGTTGGATAAAGATGAAGATATGATCAGGCGCATGTCATCACTTACGCCGCAGCAAATGCGGGTGTTAATGATGGTTTCAGAAGGCTTACTCAACAAGCAAATCGCTTATCGTTTGAGCGTTTCTGAAGCGACAATTAAAGCCCATGTGAGTGCTATCTTACAAAAATTAAATGTCGAAAGCCGCACACAAGCGGTGATTGTTGCCAACCGTTTAGGCGTGGTGCAAAGCGCCGATTTGGCGGTTTAAGACTAGCTATTATATCGATCTAATGCCCGCTTCATCTTATATGAAGCGGGCATTTTTATGCGCTAATTTGCTCATTTTCTTTAATTTTCGACAGTATTCTCAGCATCTATACGGGCCAAAATGGCACGCAGAATAGCAGGTTTTAACGGTTTATACATCAGAGTGATGTCTTTGGCTTGGCAAACTTTAACAACTTGCTCCGAACGATCTGCTGTCGCCAATATGGCTTTGATTGGCTTGTCAATTTGCCATCTAATTTTCTCAATGGCAAAAACACCATTTTCAAAGTTTAAATGATAATCTGCAATGATGGCGTCAGGCACAATGCCGCGTTGTTCAATTTCTTGCAACGCGTCTTTTGAGGTTTCGGTATAAATGCCGTTCACCCCCCAATTGCCAAGCAGGGTTTCAAGTGCGTTTAAAATCTCAAGCTCATTGTCAATGCACACAATATTTAGTGGGCCTAATTTATTGCGGGCAATCACTGGTTTTTGCCCGCGCGCGGGAATGATGTCAGGTATTTTTCCCATATCAACATAACAAGAGAAACGCGAACCTTCATCAACGCTTGAGTTAACCTCAAGCTTTGACTCTATTATTTTGGAAATACGATCAACAATAGACAGGCCAAGCCCAACGCCTTGCGCCACACGCATGCCACTTTCAAGCCGTTTAAATTCCTTAAATATGGTTTTCACTTGAAACGGCGCAACGCCTTGGCCAGTATCATAAATATCAATTCTAATTTGACCATTTTTAGGGCGACAGCCAAATAAAACTTTGCCTGTTTCGGTATATTTGATGGCGTTGGATATATAATTTTGTAATATACGGCGCAGATGGCGGCGGTCAGACCGAATGTAACGTTTAGTCGCCACATATTTAAATTCTAAATTCTGTTTGTCGGCCAATGGTTTGAACTCGATATACAATTGCTCAAACAGATCGTTAAGGCCAAAATCGCTCATTTCGGCTTTATAAACGCCCGAGTCCAAACGCGAAATATCTAACAAAGCCACTAAAATTTCTTCCACCGAGGTCAGTGATAAATCAAGATTTTGCGCAATCTTGCCCGCTTTGTCGCTCATATCTTGTTCAAGCAATGCCGAAGAATAAAGCCTTGCGGCGTTCATAGGTTGCGAAATGTCATGGCTGGCGGCGGCCAAAAATCGTGTTTTATCAATATTGGCTTGTTCGGCCTCGGTTTTGGCTTTGCCCAATTGATCGTTTAATTTAGTCAGCTCATCAGTACGGTCAACAACCCGTTGCTCCAAATTTGCGTTGACACTTTCTAGCTCATTGGTGGCGACCACTTGCACGGTCACATTGTCAAATGTAATCACACAGCCGCCTTCTGGCATGGCTGATGAGGTCACTTCAATAATCTGCCCGGTTTCTTCGACGGTTTCACGTACGGTTTTTTTCAAAACCACATAATTTAAAATGCGCTCAGCTACCAAATTGGAAATTTCGCCTTGGCCAAAATCTCCACGGCGGGCGCAATATTCTAAAATCACTTCAAAGTTTGAGCTTTGCGCCAAAATGTTACTGGGAATGTTGAGAATGATTACAAAAGCTTTGTTCCAACTGGTTAGCTTTAAATTTTCGTCCAAAACGCAAATGCCTTGGTTTATATTGTCAATCGCGCTTTGCAGCACTTCGCGGTTTAAATGAATGAGTTCAGAGGCTTCGTCTAATAATTTTAGCGTGCTACTGGTGCGGTTTTTTTGCCGCTCCATAACTAAGGCCATTACAAAACGTGCCGATGACGCGCCAATGGCACCTGCCAATTGCTGGCGGGCAAATTTAACAAATTTAATGTTGGCGAATTCGTTCAACCTATAAGGCAAGCCTTGCTCTTCGGCATAACGTTTGAAACGTATTTCAGCAATGTCTTGGCCAACATATTGACCAACCATTTTTTGCAAATCGTGTAGATTGGTGTTTTTTTGCCATTCTCTTATTTCTGGGTTTTCAATATTATCATGCACATCAGAAAATAATCTATTTTGCACCACCTCATCCTCATCAGGTTTAAACGCGATCGAAAAAATTCCGAAAAACAAGATGTTAGCGCCAAGCGACCAGATGGTGGCGTGAGAATTGGGATTTAAATCACTGCCAAATAAAGCCGTAGGGCGCAGCCAATCCATATCCCATAAACCATGAGTTAAAATATCTGGGTTGACTAGGCCTATCTGCACAAAATACGGCGTGCCAATGGTGAATAACCACATCATCAAGCCCGCAGCAATGCCAGCAAACAAGCCTTTGGCGGTGGCTTTATCCCAATATATACCGCCGACAAGCGCCGGTGCCAATTGCAACAACAAGATATTTGCAGCATAGGTTAAGTTTTCGCTATAGCCGTTATAGGGAAAATAGATGAATGATAAATAACCCAATATGAGCGTAAATATAATGAGAACCCGCTTGAGCATTGCGATTGATTTTTCGGTTTGAACCTGCGCAAAACCATCTTGCCCAATATTTCGGATGAGTAATGGCAAGATTAAGTCATTACTAATCATGGTTGATATGGCCAAAAGCTCAACAATAATGAGTAAGATCGTGGCTAGAATTGAGGCAAAATATAAAAACAAGCCAATATATATGGCATTTGTGGCAAAAGCCGTACTGAGCAATGCAAAATCAAAATATTGACCTTTAAACAACACAATTGCGGCAAGGCTGATGAAAAAAGCAAAAAACGAAAATATAGCAAAAAATGGCACAAATGTTTTGCGCAAAACATCTAATTCCTGATCATGACTATTTTCTGCAAAAATAATTTGGAACTGCCAGGGCGAAGCGATAAAAGCAAATGTTGACAATAATAGTATGGTGGCAACATGAATGAATGAAAACTCGTGGCTGATTATATTCTCTTGAACTTGTACGGCATTGAATTTATTCACCACATCAACGATGCCGCCAAATTGCACATAGGTAAAATAGATAAAATAAGCCACCATAAGAACAAATGTAGCCAAGGCTGTCATGGCAATGACAAAAACCAACCCATCTGTACCAGTGCGGCTGCGGGTGGTGCGCAACGCGGTAATGCCCGCAAAAACAAGTAACAGAATCACAACAGGTTTAAACGTTGCCATAATGGGTATGAGTGATTGCACAGCAAATTCTTGATCATGGTCATGGATAAAAACCTCATCAATAAAACCAGTCACAATGTCAGTGCTAAAATTTAAATACCATATTTGCACGCCGATGAACGGCACCGCCAACATGAGCAATAGTAAAGTCGTAAGAATGGAAATTGAATATTTTTTACCATAGCGGGTCGATAAAAAATCTGGCAAGGATTTAATGTGTTGAATGCGAATTATTTTTGCTAAACGTTTGATAAATGGCAAGCCCAAACCAACCAGCAATATTGGTCCAATCGCGACAGCAATGGCGCTTAGCCCATTGGCGAGGGTTAAATCATATAACCGATAAATAAACGCGGTGGCTAAAAAAGATGCTGACGTGAGGGCATAAATGGCTGGACGCAACAATGCCATAGCAGGTGTGTTTTTGTTGCGGTTGGCAAATGCCATCGCGGTACCGACCATAATTATAAAGATGATGACGGAAAAAAAAACAATCCACTCAGCAATCATACATTTCCGCCCTCATTAACGCCAAAAATCGGCAGTTTATTTTACCCCGATTAAAAGTATAAACGCAATCATACTAAGTTCCACCATAAATTCTACTCAAAAGCGTTCACTTAAAATTCAATACATGCTTGGGCTTTAACGCCAGCTCTAAAGGGGTGTTTTATCTGGGTCATTTCGGTCACCAAATCAGCCATCTCAACCAATTCCTCTTTAGCATTGCGGCCAGTGATGATCACATGCACATGTTCGGGTTTGGCTTTTAACACCGTCAAAACATCTTGCAAATCAATATAATCATAGCGCAGAGCGATGTTTAACTCATCAAGCAAAACCATCTTATAGTCACCACTTAAAATGCAATCTTTGGCGCGCTGCCAGCCTTTTTGGGCGGCGGCAATATCACGGTCGCGATCTTGGGTTTCCCACGTAAAGCCCTCGCCTTCGACAAAAACATCTACATAATTCGAAAATGCAGCCAACACATCGCGCTCGCCTGTGTCCCAAGCGCCTTTGATAAATTGCACAACCGCAACTTTTTGTTTGTGCCCAATGGCTCTGAACACCATGCCAAAGGCAGCGGTTGATTTGCCTTTGCCTTTGCCCGTGTGCACGATGATAAGGCCATGCTCAATGGTTTTGGTGGCCAGCATTTTATCCCTGACCGCTTTTTTCTTGGCCATCTTCATGTTATGACGTTCGGTTTTTTCGGCTTCTGTCAGTATTTTTTTGGTCATGATTTGGCTCCCTTTAACATTTTCTCGAGTTCAAAATAACTGGCATTGCGCCGTGGCTTCCATAATTGCTTTTTCTGGGCATCAAGTAAACGGCTAATGATGTCGGCCAACGCATCAGGGTTATTGGCTTGCAAAAATTCAAATATTTTTTTGTCTTCAATATAGGCTTCATATATAGCTTCAAAATGGTGGTCTTTCACCGCATTGGTGGTGGCGGCAAATGCATATAAATAATCCACCGTGGCGGCCATTTCAAACGCGCCTTTATAACCGTGGCGCATCACGCCTTCTAGCCATTTTGGGTTGGTGGCGCGGCCGCGCAAGGTGCGGGCAATCTCTTGTTCTAAGGTGCGGATGACAGGCCGTTCTGGCCGTGTATGATCATTATGATAAATGGTCGGAAATTTACCTGATGCATGTTCAATGGCCGATGCCATGCCGCCTTCAAATTGATAATAATCATCACTATCTAAAATATCATGCTCACGATTGTCTTGGTTTTGCACCACCAGTTCGGTTTGGCTTAAGCGTTGATTAAAGCTGTCTTCTTGGCGCTCTCCCGCAGCTTTTTCGCCATAAGCATAACTGCCCCACGCCAAGTAAGCTTTGGCGAAATCGGCTCTTTCCTCCCACAAATTCTCATCAATCAATGCCTGCAAGCCCGCACCATAAGCGCCAGGTTTCGAACCAAATATTCGAAATCCCGCTTGGTTTTGAGCGTCCTGCTCAGCTAAGCCTTGGCTGAGCAACAATTCAAGTTGAGCGTTATAATTGGCGGCAATGGGGTTATGGTCTGATGGCTCATCTAACAAAGCCACTGCCCGTACGGCTTTATCAAACAAAGTGATTTGCTGCGGAAACGCATCCCTGAAAAAACCAGATATGCGCATGGTTACATCGACTCGCGGGCGGTTTAGTTTGGCTAGCGGAATGATGTCGAACCCCGTTACGCGCCAGCTTATTTTGTCCCATTTGGGTTTGACGCCAATCAGGGCCATGGCTTGGGCAATGTCATCACCACCTGTGCGCATGTTGGCAGTGCCCCATAATGACAAGCCAATATTTTTAAGATATTTGCCATGGGTTTGGGCGTATATGGCCAGTAAATTTTCGGCGGATTTTTGGCCTAAATTCCACGCACTGGGCGTGGGCAATGAGCGGCAATCGATGGAATAAAAATTGCGACCTGTCGGCAGCACATCGAGCCTGCCACGGGTCGGTGCGCCTGAAGGGCCAGGTTTAATGAATTCACCATTTAACGCGCTTAACATGCTGGTCATTTCGGCAGTGCCACAAGCCGCTAATTGCGGCCGCACATGAGCCTCAATATAGGCGAGCATTTGCACGGTATTCTTACCTATTTTGGCGGGGGATATAAGCCGTTTTACGAGCCGTTGTGCCAAAATTTCAAGCCGCTCTATTGCATCACCATTGGTGCGCCAAACCTCATCACTGGCGTTTTGCAATATGGCTGGTTTTTTGGCCCGCCATTCATCGGCCATTTCACAATCTAGCGGGTCAAATTCCAAATCTAAATCGTTAGCTATGGCGCGGATTAAACTCATATCGGTACCGTTACCTACGCCACGCGGCACGCGCATGAGGGCGACCAGCAAATTGGTTTCGAGCCAATGTTTCTCATCATCAAGGTCCGTCGGTGATGAGCCAAAAATATGCAAGCCATCTCTGATTTGCAGCTCTTTTAAATCGCATAAATGATTATCCAATTTGGCCAAAGCTTCGGTTTCATCATCATCTTCATCCATGCCGCAATCTTGGTCTAAACCAGTTTTTTGCGTGAGGTCAAATATCTGCTGTCTGATGAGTTTTAAGCGCCGCGTGTCCATGCCAGCAGCGGCGAAATATTCATCGACCAAAGCTTCCAAATCCTTCATCACCCCGTAGCTTTCGGCACGGGTTAACGGCGGGGTTAAATGATCTAAAATCACCGCGCTGGTGCGGCGTTTGGCTTGGCTGCCTTCGCCTGGATCATTGACAATGAACGGATAAATATTGGGCATCGCGGCTTGAGCGATTTCTGGATAACATGTATTGGATAAAGCCAAAGCTTTACCAGGCAACCATTCTAAGTTGCCATGTTTGCCATTGTGAATATAAGCATGGCTGTCAAATTCATCACGTAACCAAAGGTAAAAAGCCAAATAGCCATGTGGCGGCACAAGATCAGGGTCATGATAGCTGGCTTTGGGGTCGATATTATAGCCACGCGCAGGCTGAATGGCGACGGCAATATGGCCATATATTTTAATTGGTAGGTGGAAAATATCGGCATGACAGAAAGGATCGTCTTTGGGTTCACCCCAACGTTCAATCATCTCATCTCGAACTTGTTTCGGCAAAGAAATAAAATATTGTTGATAAGCGGCTAAAGATAGTTTTACGCCACCCTTAGCGGCTTTCCCATCGGTCAATTTATTGGTTGTGCTTGCCTTGAGCTGCTCAATTAGAGCCGTGCCATCATTGGGCAAATTATCAATCAAATATTCTGCTTCCGCCATTGTTGCCATCATATCGATGGTTGATTGTGGGGCATCAAGCCCGACACCATTGCCAATGCGGGCATTTTTATTGGGGTAATTGGCGAGAATGATCGCCACTTTGCGCTTTGCAGGTGCGGCAGTTTTTAGCCGCAGCCAATTGGCGGCTAGGTCAGCGACATAATCAATGCGGTCGGCCAATGGCTTGTGTTGGACGATGTAACTTTGGGTCGCCTGATTATATTGGGCGGATGATTTAAACGAAATGGCGCGGGTTAAAATGCGGCCATCGACCTCGGTTAACGCAACGTTCATCGCCAAATCTCGGGCGGTCAGACCTTGAATGTTGGCTTGCCACGCATCAAAACTTTGGCCTGCCAGCACCACTTGCAATATCGGGCAATTGGGTTGCTCCAATATGCTCTGGCGGCGTGCCACCTCATCTATGTCACTTTGCTCAAAACCACCGACGGCAAAGGCGGTGGCATTTATAATGACCTGAGGCTTATATTTAGCAAAAATACCCGCACAAATTTCGGCCGAAACCGTATCTTTAAGCGAGGACACAAATATTGGTAAGGCATTGATACCGCGTTTCTTTAACGCCGCAATCAAGGCGTCTATCGGCGCTATATTGCCCGCTTCAAGCAAGGCACGGTAAAAGCTAATGGCGATGATGGGTTGGTTTTTACTGCCCCATAATGTGGGCATATCATTCAGCTCAACAAGATTTTTTTCAGGCCAATAAAGCCCTGCATTGAGCAGGATTTTGGCGGCAATCGGCTTATCATTGTGCTTTAGCAAATGACCGCAATAGGCCAGCAGGTTTTTGGCATTCTGATCGCCACCATGGGTGAAATATTGCCAGATCTCAGCCATTTCTTGCATCGAGATATTTGTTGCATTGGCTAATTCTTCATCGGGCTTGGCATCGCCGGGTAATACGCATAATTTGATGTTTTTACGTTTGCAAATATCAGCAATCTGCTGCAAGCCGTAACCCCAATAGGGTTTGCCACCAAGCAGGCGTAAAACCACTAATTTGGCGTGTTGCAGAGTATTCTCGATATAATTATCGACCGACATTGGATGCTTGAGTTGCAGAAAATTGGCCAAACGCAGGCTTGGATGATTATCTGAATCAAATGCAGCAGCAATGTTGGCAAGCTCGGTATCTGCCGCCGAAATAATCACCAAGTCGGCAGGGCTTTGGCCTAAATCAACGGCTTCACCTTCATCATCTAAAGTGCCAGATTGTATGTTGAGCAGATGCATATTTGTCCAAAATTTATTCAGCAGCTAGCAAAGCTTCGGCCAATTGTTTGAGTTGGGAAGTTACTTCAACCTCATTAAATTTAGCACCCGAAATGACCACCAAACGACTTTTTCTCTCCTCGCCAAATGCCCACATACGGTCATAATAACCTTCAATTCTAGGGCCAACGGCTTGCACAATATAGCGCATATCTTTGCCGGCAACCGCCACAAAGCCTTTGAGGCGCAGAATTGAATGTTGATGAATGATGGCGGCCAAGCCCGCTTCGAATTGTTCAATATCGGCAATGGCTGGTAAGTCTAGTGAAATACTTTTAAAATCATCGTGGTCATGTGCATGGTGGTGCGGCTGGCCATCTTCATGCTCGGCATCATGTTCCATTTCATGATGGCTTTTGCGGCTGGCTATATCGTCTTCGGCACTCATGTCCAAACCCAAAATCACATTGGCATCAATGATGCCGCGCGAGATTGCCACGACAGGCACGCCATCGCGGGCTTCGCGGCTAATTTCGGCGGTTAATTCTAGCAATCTATCAGCATTTACCAATTCGGCCTTGTTGAGCAAGATCATATCGGCGCAAATCAGTTGATCTTCGAATAATTCATGTAAGGAAGATATGTGGTCGAGATTTTCATCTTCTTCTCGTTGCTGTTGCACTTGGCTCTCATCATGTGCAAAACGGCCATTGGCCAAAGCTTCGGCATCAGCAACGGTAATCACTCCATTTATGGTGACTTTGGCTTTAATCTCTGGCCAATTAAACGCTTGCACCAAAGGTTGTGGTAAGGCCAAGCCCGAGGTTTCGATGATGATGTGGTCAATTTTTTCTTCGCGCGCCAGTATTTTTTCGATGGCGGGTACAAAATCATCGGCCACGGTGCAGCAAATGCAGCCATTGGTTAGTTCGATAATGTCATCTTCAGTGCAATTGGGGTTGCCGCAGGAGGCCAGTAAATTACCGTCAATGCCTAAGTCACCGAATTCATTAATGATTAGGGCGATTTTTTTATCGCCAACATTTTGTAATAGATGAGTGATTAATGTGGTTTTGCCTGAGCCTAAAAAGCCCGTGATGACCGTGGCCGGGATTTTTTCTAACGATGTGGACTGCATGTTTTTTCCTAACTTTAAAGTATGTATAAAGATTTCTTTATATTATCTCACCCAAAGCGGCAATCCTGCAACCATAAATGCAACCTTATCCACTTTTTGCGCGATTAATTGGTTCAATTTTCCTTGATAATCCCTAAATTCACGGCTTAATTTATCCTCGGGCACTAAGCCCATGCCCAACTCATTGGACACTATTATGACATTGGCAGATGCGGTTTCAACCGCTTGGCATAATGTTTCAAAATGTGTTTCTACATTCAGATTTCTGTAGATTAAGTTATTGATCCATAATGTTAAACAATCAATCAATATGGTGGTTTCCGCTTGGCTTGTTTTGACTATGTCGGCAATATTAATTGGCTCTTCAACCACCTGCCAGACATCGTTACGGCGGGCTTTATGTGCGGCAATGCGGTCATCCATTTCATCATCTATACGGGGGGATGTGGCAATATAGATAAGTTTGGCCGTTTTGAGCTGTTTGCTGTGTAAATCCTGCGCCAAATTTTCTGCAAATAGGCTCTTGCCTGAGCGCGCGCCGCCCAAAATCAACTGTTTCATACTCACTCATCACAAATATAGATTTATCTTATCATAAACTTATGGCATAAAATCGACAGAGTAAACCATTTGATGGAAGATTTATGTTCGATACTATTGATGATATAAAACAAGCTGCACTTCAGCAAATTTCAGCCGACGAAAAAGCCATTAAATTGGCGACAGAACGCCAAGCGCAATTGACCAAACCGCAAGGCAGTTTAGGTAAATTGGAAGAAATTGCGATTTGGTTAGCAGGATGGCAAGGCGTTGAAAAACCTAAGTTAAACAAAGTCGATGCACTGATTTTTGCAGGTAATCATGGGGTTGCAGCGCGTGGTGTGTCTTTGTTCCCTGCCGAGGTGACAATGCAAATGGTAGGTAATTTTGAAGCAGGGGGTGCTGCTATCAACCAGTTGTGCCAACAAAATGGTGCCAATTTAAAAGTGGTGGCGATAGATTTGGACAATCCCACAGCCGATTTCACCAGCGCAGCGGCGATGAGCGAAGATGAGCTTTTGGCTGCGGTTAACATTGGTGCGGATGCCGTATCAGATGATGCAGATATGATCACATTGGGTGAAATGGGCATTGCCAACACCACATCGGCATCTGCCATTGCTTTGGCATTATTTGGTGGCACGGCGGAGGGCTGGACGGGTCGCGGGACGGGTTTGGTAGATGATGCGGTGACGAAAAAGGCCGAAATTGTTGCGCAAGCGGTTGAATTTCATAGTGAATATAAGAATGAACCGATTGAGATTTTGCGGCGCTTGGGCGGACGTGAATTGGCCGCGATATTTGGGGCGACTTTGGCGGCACGGGTGAAAAATATTCCTGTTCTGCTTGATGGTTTTATCTGTTGTGCGGCGGTTGCGCCGTTGTTTGCGTTGAATAAAAGTGCGTTAAACATTGCCGTGGCGGGGCATCAATCGCAGGAACAAGCGCATGTGAGATTATTGCAAGCGCTTGAATTAGAACCGCTTTTAAAAATGAACATGCGGTTAGGCGAAGGCAGTGGGGCGGCGGTGGCTTTAAACATTGTACGCGCGGCGATTGCCACGCATGATGGCATGGCGACATTCGCCGAAGCGGCGGTATCCAACAAGGACTAAGCCTATGTATAATCAAGTTAAATCAGCATTTATTACCTTAACGCGATTGCCATTGATAAAAACTAAAGACGATGAGTTTAATTTAAGCGGTAGTTTATGGGCGTTTCCGATTGTTGGCTTGGTTTTGGGCGGCATTTTGTCGGCTGTGGCCTATGGATTTATTTCCCTTCAAATGGATTCGCTGATTGGCTCGGCTTTGTTGGTTTTATTGATGATTTTACTGACTGGCGCATTGCATGAAGATGGGTTGGCTGATTGTGCCGATGCGCTCGGAGCGTCAACGCCAGAGCGGCGGTTGGAGATTATGCGCGACAGCCAGATTGGGGCTTATGGCACGTTGGCATTGATATTTAGCTTTGCCATTCGGGTTTATACGCTCAGTCTTTTTTGGGACACAAATCTTATTTATTATGCGCTGATTATTTGCCTGATGGCGAGCCGTGGTGCGATTGTTTTTGTGCCTTGGTTTAGCCAACCTGCGCGTGATAATGGTCTTGCTGCTGAATTTAAGAATATTAAATTATATCAGCTTGTTACTGGTCAAATATTGGTGGTCGTGATTGGGTATTTATTGATTGGCAATGCTATTATTTACTTGTTAGTGGCGGCTGTTTTTGTTGGATTTTTGAGCGCAAAATATGCCACGGCAAAGTTGGGTGGTTTTACTGGGGATGTTTTGGGCGCTACCGAGCAATTGGCCCAGATTACTGGCCTTTTGATATTGCATTTATTGTTTTGATATTGAGATGTTTTTCAATATGAAGCGATAGGTTATCTAGTGTGTTTTCAATGGTTTGGTTGTAATTTTGATCAGTTTTATTGACACCTAAATCGCTTAAAAAATCTTCGCGAAAATCATCATTGCTGAAAATTCCGTGTAGATATGACCCCATTACATTGCCATTGGGTGATTTTGCGCCGAAATTCTTGTTAGCTTTTGTAATCATTGGGGTTTTTAAATCATTACCTGTGGTTTTACCTAGGTGGATTTCGTAGGCGAAAAAATTGTCAAATTCGACTAGGTTGGTGGATTTATCACCTGCGATTTCGGTTTCAATATCTAGTAGGCCAAGGGCTTTGATGCTTTTACGGTCTCCTTCTAACATGTTGGGATCATTTATGATTTTTCCTAGCATTTGGAAACCACCGCAGATTCCTAGTAATTTTCCGCCGCGTCTGACGTGGGATTTTATGTCTATGTCCCAGCCTTGTTGATAGAGATATTCTAGATCGGCAATGGTAGATTTACTGCCTGGAATGATGATGAGATCGGCTTCTGGTAAAACGCCTGATTTAACCAGATTTAGCTCGACATTTTGGTGTTGAGATAGTGGATCTAGGTCGTCAAAATTGGCAATATGGGGCATTTTTAGGGCCAAAATACGGGTTTTTTGGGCGTTTTTTGGGTGTTTTTTGCTGTTTTTGGGCTGTTTTTGGGTGTTTTTTGCGTCTTTTTGGGGTGTTTTTTGGGGTTTTTCGAGCGCAACACTGTCCTCGGCGGGGAGTAAATGGGCATCTGAGAAATGTGGTAATATGCCGAGATTTTTCCAGCCTGTGCGGTTTTCGATTTCTGTGATCGCGTCATCGAATAGAGAAACATCGCCGCGGAATTTATTGATGATGAAACCTTTAATGCGATTTCGATCCGCCTGCGAAATGACTTCGTAAGTGCCGACGATTGAGGCGATGACGCCGCCGCGGTCTATATCACCGATCAGCACCACGGGAATATTTATTTGTTCGGCAAAGCCCATATTGGCAATGTCATTTTTGCGTAAATTGGTTTCAGCGGGACTGCCTGCGCCTTCGACCAAAATCATTTGATGTTGGTTTTTTAGGCTTTCATATGACTTTAAAATGACCTCCAGAAATTCGGGTTTATATTGATAATATTGTCGCGCTTTGAGGCTTTTGAATTTTTTGCCATTAATGATGACTTGGCTGCCGGTCTCATTTTCGGGTTTGAGCAATATGGGGTTCATATTTGTGGCGGGGGCGATTTTGGCGGCTTTGGCTTGCAGCCATTGAGCGCGGCCTATTTCGCCCATATTTTTTGTGATGTTTTGGGCTTCTAAATCAAAGATATTTGCAACCGCGGCGTTGTTGGACATATTTTGTGATTTGAACGGTGCAACATTGATGCCTTTATTGGCGAAAAGGCGGCATAAGCCCGCCACAATTAAGGATTTACCGACATCAGAGCCTGTACCCATAAACATAATTTGTTGGGCGGCTTTGGTTGAAATGTTTGATTGCAGATTTTTTGTCATATGCTAGAGTCAAAAAGTTATTTTTTGTAGTTCTAGCCGATAAGTTGAAAGCTGTAAAATGAATCCTGTGAGTCAATTTTTAAGCTATCTTGGCCAAAAAATAACCCAACACACTCATTTCGCTATTTTCACTTCGCTGGCGGTCATCGTCACCCTGATTTTTGGAGTTTTGCATTTGCAACTTGTGGGTGCGGTTGGCAATATTTTTGACCCGCAAAGCCAATATGTTAAAGATTTTCAGGATTTTACTGAGACTTATGAATCGTTGGAACGCGAAATTGTCATTGTGATTGAAAATGATGACATATTGTCGGATGAAAGTCGAAATGAGATTAGCAATTTGCATTTGGAATTGGAGTTTTTGGATGATGTGAACAGCGTTATTTCCATCGCTTCGTTGCGTGACGCACCGCAAAAGATAGACTCAATGGGGCAATTGATTGCTGATGATAATTTTGCGAAATACGGTAAGGAGTTGATTCAACAAAAATTATACGAACATCCGATTGCGCGACATCGTTTAATTTCTGCTGATGGTAAGAAATCGATGATATTGATTGGGTTAAAATCGGTAGGTGAGCGCAACGCCAGTTTACAGGAGATTAACGACCAAGCTGCCGCGCTTGCGGCGCGCGAATTACAGCATAGCCAGTTTTATTTTACGGGGTTTTTAGCGGTTTCGGCCGAAATTGTTTCGGCGATTTTGCATGATCAAATTTACTTTGTGCTGGGCGGCGCGACTTTGGGCTTTATTTTTGGATTTTTATTCTTTCGACATTTTAGTTTGGTGATGGCCACTGCTGTGCCGTCAATATTATCCATCCTCATCACTTTGGGTGCGATGGGTTGGGCGGGCATTAGCGTGAATGTGATGACCAATGTGGTGCCAACAATTATTATGGTGATCGCCTTTGCCGACAGCATGCATATGGTTGACGCGATGCGCAACCGATTGGAGCTTGGTGAAAGCCGTGAGCAGGCAGTTATTTACGCGATGAAAGTGGTTGGTCCCGCCTGTGTATTCACCAGTCTGACCACATCGATCGCTTTTTTAAGCCTGACTTTTGCCGACACGCCGTTGGTGGCCGAGTTTGGCCGTGCCGCTGCGATGGGAACTTTTTTGGCGTTATTCGCATCGTTAATTTTAAGCTGTTTAATTTGCCTTTATCTGGGGCGGGTATTTCCAGTTAAGATCAAGGCTGGTGCTGCGCCGAGCAACGGCATTATTCATCAGATATTGAGTGATTTATCGCGCTCTATTGGTGGTTTTTCAATTAAGCACGCCAAAAAAACCATTGCCATTGGGTCTTTGTTGTTAATTGGTTCGGGCTATATTCATTTTTTGAATGAACCTGAATATCGTTATTCTGAAAATCTACCTGCCAATAACCACGCCACCCAAGCGATTAAAACGGTTGACCAAGATTTGGGCGGTATGAACGGGTTTTATTATGTGGTGTCGCGCCAAGATGGGGCTGTGATAGATTTTGATGCCCCAAGCCTGCTGCCGATTTTAACCCAGCTTGATCAGTTGGTTGAAAACACGCCGACCCATAGCAGCCATTCTTCGGTCATTCAGGTTATGAATTGGCTAGGCGAAGGGGCTCAAAAGCCGAGCATAAATGATTTGTTGGAAAATTTACCTGCAAAATTTACCCGTCGTTTCATTGCGCCTGACCAAAAATCTATCATCATTATTGCCTTCACTGCTGATTTGGGTGCGCGGGTTTTGCGGCCATTTTTGCGTGATATGCGCGCTGCAGCCAAGAAAATAGTGGCGCAAGACCCTGAATATAAGCTTATGCTAACAGGTTTAGCCGCGATGAGCGCTGAAGAAAGCTATGCAATGATTGGCGAGTTAAACTCTGGTTTGTTGATTGCTATGGTGATTATTATTTTGCTGATGGGCATTGTGTTTAGATCTGGCTTTTACGCCTTGGCTAGCATATTGCCTAACCTATTGCCGATTGTGGCGGGTGGGGCTTTGTTGTATTTTATTGCTGATGGCTTACAATTTACCACGGTGATTGCGCTGACCATCGCCTTTGGCATTGCGGTTGATGACAGCATACATTTTCTTTATCAATATCGGCAGAATATAAAGCATATGGATGCGGCTGGCGCCATTGATGATGCGCTTAAACGTGTTGGCCCGGTGTTGATGGCCACGACATTTATGCTCAGTGCGGGGCTTGGATTGATGTTTTTTTCTGACCTGCCGCAAATGAATTTATTTGGCGTTACCATCATATTTATATTAAATGTGGCTTTACTGGCCGACATTGCCATATTACCGTCTATATTCTATATTATGGATAGAAAAAAGAATCTTAAGGAATAAATATGCGCATCATAGCCTCACTCGTTTTGACCACTCTATTGACTTTTACTAGCATGCCAGCACAGGCTGCGGATAACGCCAATGATGATGTCATGAAAATACTAAATTATGCGCGGGTGACAGATCAGCACAAGATATTGAACAAATTAGCCGGAAGTTGGCGTGGCACTGGTAGCTTGATTAACAGCGAAGGTGGGGCTGCCGAGAAAATCCTATGCAAATCGACCAATAAAATGATTTTGGGCGGACGGTTTGTTGAACAGGAAACCACGTGTAAAGGTGCGGGTTTTAGTTTTGATGGTGTTGGGCATTTTGGTTATGATGTGTTGAGCAAAACTTATGTTGGAACCAGCATGAACACGGCTGACAGTGGCATTTCGACCTTAGCTGGTAGGCGCAGTGGCGACAAAATTACCTTTAACATCAGCCATAATAATGTTGATGTAAAAAAACGGGTGACCAGCCGTGCGACTTTAACCATTACTGATGGTGGGCACACGTATGAAATCTTGTCTGAAGATAAAAACGGCGATCTACAGCCGATATTAAGCATTAAATATGCGCATTAAAATATGACGCTGACAGAATTTATTAAAGCTGGTGATTTAAAGCTGAAATATGCTATTTTTGGCAATTTTTACCAACGCAAAATCAATGCCGAAACTATGATAAGTGGCCGCAATATTTTGGAGATTGTGGCGCATGATATCTGCCCGCTGTTGCCCAAAGACATTGATGAGTTGTTGCCTGATGCGGTGATGATTATGATGAATCCTGGTTCATCACAACCGCTTGAGGGCATTGATCATTTAAAGCCGTTGAGCAAAACCGCCGCTGTGCCGCAAAATCTAGTGGACACCAAGCCTGACACCACGCAATATCAAGTGATGCGGGTGATGCATTATATGAATTGGCGGCATGTGCGGGTAATTAACCTATCTGATTTGCGCGAAGCCAAAAGCCCGTTATTTATTAAAAAATACATGTGGCTTGAGGCAGAATTTGGGTTTGATTTGCATTCGATTTTTGCCGCTAGGCGCGCTGATGAATTAGCGCGGGTGTTAAAGCGCAAAAACGCTGCGCCGATTATTAACGGCTGGGGAGTGAGTGAAAAATTGGATGCTTTGATTGCCCGCGCCCTGCCCGTTTTGCCTGACCCAGAGAGTATGTTTGGCATTGTGAAGCCTGAGCTTGAGCCGAAGAAATATTTTCATCCGTTGCCAACTTTGCAGCGTGATAAGAATCTATGGGTTGAAAATATTGTTAAACAGCTTACTCTTAAATAGACCGATATTTTATAGGTCAATATTTTAAAGGCCTATATTTTAAAGGTAAGCGTTATTTTCATCATTAAGTTTTTTCTGATCATTGGCAAGGCGCTGCATAAATTCAATGAAGATGATGGATTTGTGATTTGTGGAAATATTGCCTATTGCATGTTGTTGGCAATTTTTCCATTTTTATTGTTTTTGGCGGGCTTAACTGTCTTAATCACTGGCGATGCCACGGCGCAAACGGCGATTGATTATTTATTTTCCATCGCGCCTGAAAATATTGTTAAACCTATTGCTAATGAAATAAACAACATCATCGCGACCAATAATAGCAGCCTGTTAATCATCTCGCTTATCTTGACATTTTGGACGGGGTTGGCGGCGGTTGAGAGCGTGCGCGGGGGGTTGAACCGCGCTTATAATGTGGTAGAGAACCGCGCTTATTGGCTGCGCTTGTTGCAAGACATATTGTTTATATTGATCGGTATCGGGAGTATTGTGATTTTGGGTATATTGATTTTATTTGCTCCGAATATTGTAAATTTATTGCATAATTATTTCCCACGATTTGCTGATTTAATCACTCAGTTTGACATTTGGAGTTATCCATTGGGGATTTTGTTGCTGGTTATCATTTTGTTTACCACACATGCAATTTTGCCCAACCAGAGACCGCGCTTGAACAAGCTATTACCTGGGGTAATTTTTTCGGTATTTGTGTGGCTGATTATGGCTGAAATATTCACCATATATTTAGAGGATTTTTCTCGCTATGCCACTATATACGGTAGTTTGGGCGGCATCATCGCCACTATGGTGTTTATCTATATTTCGGCAGTGATATTTATGTTTGGTGGTGAAGTTAACCAGTCACTTGCCTAAATACTTGGCCATTCAATACCTTAGTTCTGCGCCGTTAGTTTCATAAACCCTAAATAGTATTTTTTACCCGTCTAGATTAACCATTTATTTAATCCCTTTGGTTACGCTAGGTCAATAAGTTGGGGGCAACACTTTTGAATACAGGACATTTATGTATAATGAACTGACAAAGTTGGCCACCGAAAATTCATCCGATAAACGGCTTGAATTGATGAACACAATCACTGATATGTTCATCACTGATCAGAAAATTAAATCGCTAAGTGAAATAGAATTATTTGGCGATATTTTCACTAAGCTTCTGAAAAATATGGACAAAAATGGAAAAATGTTGATCTCTGAGAAGTTTTCACATGTTGAAGACATTCCCAAAAGTTTTGCTGTGGCGTTGATATATGAAGAGGCTGAAGTGGCCGCGCCGATGTTGCAACATTCTAAAGTGTTTAGTGACACTGACTTGATTAATGTGAATAATCTGACCACAACCGAACACCGTGTGGCGGTTGCTGGCCGCATTAATATAAGTGAAATTGTGACCGATAATTTAATTGGCCATGGTGAGCCGATTGTATTGCACACCATATGCTCGAACGAAACCGCGCATATATCGGATGATGGCTATGCCCACATGGTGAGGCATAACCCAGATGACGGCGCGTTGTTGGCGCTGCTGTTGCAACGTGATGACCTGCCCGAAGATATAAAATTATTATTGCCGCATTTAAGTGGCGGAACCTTATCTACCGTTGAACGGGTGGCCAATAAACATAGCAAAGCCGAAATGCGCGATCTGATGGACAAGGCTTATCAAGAACGCAATGCCAAGCAAACAGAAGATAATTTGAAGATGACATCATCACTGGAGCAAGTGAACCAAGTGCGCAGTGGCGAACTTAGTTTGGATAAAGCGATTGACCAATTGACCAGTGAAGATATGAGCAAGGGCTTGCCGCAATTTATTGCCGAAATGGGCCATGTGGATATAAAATATGTGCAAGAAATTATCGGCCAAACGCGTGGTGAAGCACTGACCGTTTTATGCCGTTCGATTGGAATGTCGGAAAAAGCGTTTGTTGCCATATGCACGATGCGCCAAGAGCAATTGTCTCTGCCATTATTGAGCAAAAACAAGCATATTAATAGTTTTAAAGATATGGATGTAAAACAGGCTAAAGTGGCGATTGGGAAATTGAAACTCACTGCTAATATTTAGGCATTTCGGTTATTAAATTACAAAGCCTCCCAATGATGTTTATTCATTGGGGGGCTTTTTTTATATTGATCTAATTGGATTAGATTTTTGCATCATGGGTGAATTCTGGATAAGCATGAAGACCAAGTTCTGATACATCGAGACCAGCTAGTTCTTCTTCTTCTGACACTCTGATACCGATTGTGTATTTTAGCACCAACCAAACAATGGCTGAAACGATACATACAAAGGCACCGATTGAAACAATACCTAATGCTTGAACGCCATAGGTGGCATCGCTATTGGTGAACGGTACGATGATTGTACCCCAAATGCCTGCAACCAAATGGACAGACACGGCGCCAACCACATCGTCAATTTTTAATTTATCAAGCAATGGAACTGCGAAGACAACCAAGGCTGCGCCGATGCCGCCGATGAGCACTGCTTGACCAATTGATGGTGTGAGAGGCTCGGCAGTGATGGCCACTAGACCTGCAAGCGCGCCGTTAAGCACCATTGTAAGATCTACTTTTTTGTAAAGCACTTGAGTTAGGATAAGTGCAACCACTGTACCAGATGCAGCAGCCATATTTGTATTGGTGAAAATACGACCAATTGCCATAGCATCAGCGCCTGAACCTAGAGCCAGTTGTGAGCCACCGTTAAAGCCGAACCAACCGAACCATAGGATGAATGTACCCAAAGTGGCGAGAGGAAGGTTTGAACCTGGGATTGGTGTGACAACTGTTTGACCGTTAACAGTGCGATATTTACCGAGACGTGGGCCTAAGATGATGGCGCCAACTAAAGCTGCCCAACCACCAACACTATGCACTAATGTTGAACCAGCGAAATCTGAGAAGCCTCTGGCATCTAACCAGCCAGCGCCCCATTCCCATGAACCAACGATGGGGTAGATAAAGCCTGTAAGTACGGCACAGAAAATTAGGAAAGGCCATAGTTTAATACGTTCGGCAACTGTACCTGAAACGATTGAAGCTGCGGTTGCACAGAATACCATTTGGAAGAACCAATCGGAATAGGCGCCATAACCAGTGCCATCACCAAAATCGCCAGCTTCAGCACCAGCGTCGCCACCAATTGAAGACCAGATACCCATTGAGCCCATAAAGCCGCCAGCATCAATGTCATACATGAGGTTATAACCAACCACCCAGAACATAAGGCCAGCGATTGAGTAAAGCGCAATGTTTTTGGTACAGATTGTGGCAACGTTTTTACTACGCACCATGCCAGCTTCGAGCATTGAGAAGCCCGCTGCCATGAACATAACCAAGAAACCACCG
>NVQL02000078.1 GCA_002400495.2 Alphaproteobacteria bacterium
ACTCTGCCACCCATCCAAAAGTGTGCCATACGGTTTGTACAAGGCAGTAAATATATTTTGCCACTATGTTTTGCAAGCGATTTTATGGGTTTTACATAAGTATTTTGGATTATTGAACTTTGGTCTGTATAAAAGCGTTTGAAATCAATAGCTGTTGGCTTGTTGGTGGTTTGTTAACCTTAAACCATAAGCTTTTGTTAGCCATTGAGCCTAAAAGAGGCAGATTTTAGTATTGACTTAGTGTATTTTACCGGCTGATAGGAATTTTAGTGATTTATTAAGTGGTCGTTATGGGTTTAGATATTGTTGAAAAACAAAATAAAGTGAGTGGGGCGCATGTTACGATTATGCGCGGTTTAGGACTATGTCTTATTACTTTGGGTCTATTGGGGCTGACAGGTTGCTCCTCATCTAAGTTTAATAAATATGGCGTCAAAACCTCTAAACGGGTTTATGAAAGCAAGGGGCCGTTGCCTAAACATGCTGGCACATATAAAGTTGGCAAGCCCTATAAGGTGGGCGGCAAATGGTATTATCCGCGTAAAGATGTACATTATAACAAGACAGGCATGGCCTCATGGTATGGGGATGAATTCCATGGGCGCAAAACAGCTAATGGTGAGGTTTTTGATATGCATGCCTTTACGGGGGCGCATAAAACTTTACCCTTACCTTCATTGGTGAAAGTGACTAACCTTTCGACTGGCAAATCTATCATCGTGAGGGTGAATGATCGTGGTCCTTATCATGGCGGTCGGTTAATCGATATGTCACGTGCGGCGGCTAATGCGTTAGGTTATCGAAGCAAAGGTTTAACCAAAGTGCGGGTTGAATATTTTGGTGAAGCAGCCGAACATCCAGCTGGAGATGATGCAAAAATTGCTGCATTGGGCGGGAGGCCCAATACGGGTGCGGCGCCTATTGCTACAGGTATTGCCTCTAACTCTAAGCCTGCTAGAGAACGTAATTTCTTTGATCATTTATTTGGTTGGAATAAGCCTACATTTGTGGCTGAAGCGGCATCTGTGACGGCTGTAACCCTTGCGGCAAAGGCTAATAAAGCTGGTCTGCCACCTGTGCCAAGTGAAAAATTGGCGGCGGGTGACATGCTTGAGTTTGATCCAGATATAGCCAATGCCGTTTCGTTAGATCAGCAATCTAGCACTTTGGCGCGTTCTTTGACTTTAACAAAAAACCAAGGCCGTATGTTGAACTTAAATGGTGAAAGTTCGGGCGAAATTATTGCGGGTCATGATTTTATTCAGGTGGCTATGTTTAATAACATTAAACAAGCTGTTGAATATAAACTGCAATTGGGTGGTAGTGTCTATAGTAAGATCGACATAGGACAACAAGGTAGCAAGACTATATACTTGGTCATGGTGCAGGTGTAGCTGGTGTAATAGGGTGTCGCAGAAATATGTTGCTAAAGGTGGTTGTGTTGAGCAACCCATTGACATTTTACAGTTATAGGTGGATAAAAAGCAAAATTATTTCTTTTAAAAAATTAGTTTAGGGTCGTATATGCGGGGTCAATTTATTAGTTTTGAAGGCGGCGAGGGCGGCGGCAAGACAACTCAGATAAAACTATTGGCCGAAAAACTACAAGCTGCTGGCATTAAAGTGGTGCAAACTCGCGAGCCTGGTGGCAGCGAAGGTGCCGAAGCCTTACGCCATTTGTTGCTGACTGGCGATGTGGCGGCATGGTCGCCAATATCTGAAGCTTTGTTATTTGCCGCAGGCCGTTCAGACCATTTAGAAAAGCTCATTCGGCCAAGTTTAGAGGAAGGCAAATGGGTGTTGTGTGATCGGTTTTTGGATTCAACCCGTGCTTATCAAGGTGTTGCGGGCAATGTGCCACAAGAGTTTATCGCAACCATTGAAAAATATGTGGTGGCTGATAGCTTGCCTGATCGTACATATATCTTGGATTTAGACCCCGAGGTTGGCCTCGCGCGCGCGAATGCCCGCATGGCTGATATTAAGGAGCAAAGCGCTGGCTTGGCGGAAGATAGGTTTGAGAATATGCGGTTGCAATTTCATTTGGATTTGCGCCAATGTTATCTAGACATTGCCAAGGCCGAACCTAAGCGCTGCCATGTTATTAATGCTGACCAGGCCATTGGCTCGATGCATGATGATATTTGGGCAGATGCGCAGAAATTGATAGAGAAATCCAATTGATATATGTCTGAAACATTAGAAATCGATAAGCTTGAGAATTTTCCGCATCCGCGTGATAACGAAAATCTGTGTGGTTTGGCGTCTGCTGAACGGGCTTTGTTTGATGGTTTTATGTCTGAGAAAATGCATCATGCGTGGATTATTTCGGGTCAGAAAGGCATTGGCAAAGCTACACTTGCTTATAAATTTGCTCAGTTTATTTTGGAATTTAAAACGCCTGATAATGTTCGGGCGGCGGGCATAACTGGCCTTGAACCTAATTACAACGCTATATCTGCACAGCAGGTGCGGGCGCGCAGTCATCCGTCATTATTTGTGCTTACGCGTGCTTACAACGACAAAACTAAAAAATTCGGCCAGAATATCAATATTGAAAATGTGCGTAAAGCTGAGCGGTTTATTAATAAAACTGTCGAAAAAGATGGTTGGCGGGTGATTATTATCGACAGTGCGGATGATCTAAATATCAGTTCGGCCAATGCTTTGCTTAAATCGCTTGAAGAACCACCTAAGAATACGGTGTTTCTGATTATCAGCTCTTTGCCAGCTAAATTGTTGCCGACCATTCGATCGCGCTGCCGTATGTTAAAACTGCCTGATCTGGATGAGCAAACCATTGCGCAATTGTTGCAAGCTCATCATGTTGAAATGAATGCGGATGAACAGCCCATTATTTTGTTTTTAGGCCAAGGTAGTTTTGCCCGTGTGCTTGAAGTGATTGATGTTGAAGGGCTTGAAATATATAAAAAAATGGTGGCTTTGCTTTATCAGTTACCGCGTATATCGCGTGATGATATACATAAATTGGGCAGTGAATTGGCGCTTAAAGCAGTTGAAAGTAAATATGTATTTTTTACCGAGCAATATTTAGCCATTTTAAGCCGTTTGATTAAATTTATCTCGTTGGGCAGTGAAGCAGATAAGCATATGCCGTTGCCAAATGTTGAAATTAAACTGTTTAATCACTTAAAGGCACATTTCACGCTTGATGCTTTGTTCAGTCTATGGGAAAGTAGCGAGCAAAAATTTCGTATCAATGCGGCGTTTAACATGGATAAAAAACAAAGCATTATTACCGAATTTTTAAATTTAGAGAAACTTGCCAAATAGGCCAACTTGAGTAAATAAATGACCGATAAAACCCCATTTTATATCACCACCTCTATACCCTACGCCAATGGCGTGCCACATATTGGCCATGCATATGAAATGATGACCACCGATGCGCTGGCACGGTTTAAAAGACTAGATGGTTTTGATGTGCTTTATGTAACGGGCGCTGATGAGCATGGGCAAAAAATGCTGCAAACTGCTGAAAAAGCGGGAGTAACGGTTGAAGAATTGGCGGCAGCTAACTCTAAAGCGTTTGAAGATCTCTCCATTGCACTGAATTGTTCTAATGATGATTTCGTGCGCACTACAGAAGAGCGGCATAAAGCCGTCGCGCAAGAAGTGTGGAAGCGCATGGAGGCCAAAGGCGATATATATTTAGAGAAATATTCGGGCTGGTACTCGGTGCGTGATGAAGCCTATTATGATGAAAAAGAGCTAACTAAACAAGAAGACGGGTCATTTATTGCGCCAACGGGCACGCCTGTTGAGTGGATGGAAGAGGATAGTTATTTCTTTAAACTCTCGGCTTATGAAGATAAGTTACTAGCTTTATATAGCGAACACCCCGAATTTGTTGGCCCAGACAGCCGCCGCAACGAGGTGGTTAACTTTGTTAAAGGCGGCCTGCGTGATCTTTCGGTTTCGCGCACTACATTTGATTGGGGTGTAAATGTGCCTGGCGTCGATGGCCATGTGATGTATGTGTGGGTTGATGCTTTGACCAATTATCTTACGGGTGCTGGTTTTTTAACTGATGACGCGAAGTTTGAGAAATATTGGCCGTGTGATTTGCATATCATTGGTAAAGACATTTTGCGTTTTCATGCCATATACTGGCCAGCCTTTTTAATGTCTGCCGACATTGAGCTGCCTAAACGAGTGTTTGGACATGGCTTTATTAATAATGATGGCGAGAAAATGAGTAAGTCGGTTGGTAATGTGGTTGATCCGCACCAGCTTATTGAGGAATATGGGCTTGACCAAACGCGTTATTTTTTAATGCGTGAGGTGCCTTATGGCCGCGATGGTAGTTATAGCCATACCGCTTTGGTTAACCGCACCAATGCCGACCTTGCAAATGATTTGGGAAATTTAGCTTCGCGTTCATTATCGATGATTGCTAAGAATTGTGATGGCAAATTACCTGCGATTGAGGATTTGACTGATGATGACAATGCGCTGATTGCTTTGGCTGAAAATGCACTTGTGAAAACACGTGAGGCCATGAAGACTCAGCAAATTCATCTGGCGATTGCTGCCGTGTGGGATGTGGTTGGTGAAACCAACAAATATTTTGCGGGACAAGAGCCTTGGGCATTGAAGAAAACTGACCCTGCTAGAATGGGTGTGGTTTTGGCTTTAACTGCTGAAATTATTCGCCAAGTTTCGATCATGGCACAGCCATATATCCCCAACGGTGCGGCTCAATTTTTAGACATGTTAAGTGTGGATGTGGATAAACGCCAATTTGAGCATTTAACTAAAGCTAATTGGTTACGATCTGGGTTGGAAATTAACAAGCCATCCCCAGTTTTTCCACGTTATGTTGATGAAAAAAAGTGATATAACACAGCAATTTATGATTGTTATTAACGTTGTGTGGTTAAGTTATTCACAACTTGTGTATAAAGGAAGTTAAACATGTTAGTCGACAGTCATTGTCATCTAGATTTCCCTGATTTTGAACAGGAACTTCCACAGGTTATCCAACGGGCGCACGATGCTGGTGTGGGTATTATGACCTCTATCAGCACGCGCATTAAACAATTTGATAAAGTGCATAGGATTGCACTGGATTATGAGGATGTTTATTGCACTGTTGGCACTCACCCATGCAATGCGCAGGAAGAGACTGACATTAGCCTTGAGACTATATTGCAACATGCCGCGCATGAAAAAGTGATTGGCATAGGCGAGGCGGGGTTGGATTATTTTCATGATCAATCATTTAAAACCGAGCAAGATCAGGTGTTTCGTATGCATATTGAGGCGGCGCGGCAAACAGGTTTGCCGTTGGTGATACATTCGCGCGATAGTGATGATGATATGGCGGCGATATTGAAAGAAGAAATGCTCAATGGTGAGTTTAAGATATTATTACATTGTTTTAGCTCGGGGATAGAATTGTGTAAAGTGGGGCTTGAGCTTGGTGCATTTGTGAGTTTTTCGGGTATTGTGAGCTTTAAGAATGCCAAAAATGTGCATGAAGCGGCGAGATTGGTGCCGATTGAACGTATTTTGGTGGAGACTGACGCGCCGTATTTAGCACCGACACCACATAGAGGCAAAAGAAATGAGCCGAGCTTTGTGGTGCATACTGCAGAGGCTTTGGCCAATATAAAAGACATGGATGTCAACAAGGTGCATAATGCCACAACCAAGGCGTTTTTTGATTTATTTTCAAAAGTACCGCGCGCCAAATATGACGGATGGGAGCTTTAATGAGCTTGAAATTTACCATATTAGGCTGTGGCTCATCTATGGGTGTGCCGAGAGTTAGTGGCAATTGGGGTGCCTGCGACCCAAATGAGTCGAAGAACCGCCGCCGCCGCTGTGCTATGCTGGTGCGTAAAATCGGTGCAGATGGTGAGACGGTCATTTTAATAGATGTTGGTGCGGATGCACATCATCAGCTATTGGATGCTCAGGTTGGCAGCTTAGACGCGGTTTTATTGACCCATGAACATGCCGATCATACCCATGGGATTGATGATTTGCGGGCTTTCGCCATAGAGAAACGCGAGCAAATGCCGGTTTATATGACAGCGGAAACATTTGCTGATGTCGGGTCTAAATTTTCATATTGTTTTAAGCAGCCTGAAGGCAGTCATTACCCTGCCATCTTAAAATATTGCCAAATAAATTATGATGAAGCTTTTCGTGTTGATGGGGCAGGTGGTGTTATAGAGGTTTTGCCTGTGCGAGTTGAGCATGGCTCGATTGATTGTGCGGCATTTCTGATTGATGGGGTGATGTATAGTGCGGATTTGAATGACATACCGCAGAATAGCCTATATGCATTTGAGAATCTTGATATTTGGGTGATTGATGCTCTGCGCCCCACCACACATAACAGCCATTTTGGTATTGAGGATGTATTGGAATGGGTTGGCAAAGTGCATCCTAAACGTTCAATATTGACCAATATGTCGACAGAGTTGGACTATGTAAGCATCAAAGATGAAATGGCCAAAACCAATTTGAATATTGTGCCCGCATATGACGGTTTTGACTTTAAAAAATAAATATTATTCGACAAGAGTTTCAAATTCTGTGACGTGGCGATTGTAAGCCTCAAAGCCCAATTTTTGATAGAGGGGCAGGGCTCGCTTGTGATCTAATGTGCAAGTCTGAATGATGACGCGGCCTGGATTTTGAGCCCAGGCATAGGCAACTGCATATTGGGTAATTAAGCTACCCAACCCTCGGCCAATGGCATTTTTTATAAGGCCTACGAATGAGATTTCTATCGATTTTGGTAAGTTTCTGGCATTTAATTCGAAAAACCCAACTGCCACTTGATTTTCATATAAAATGAAGACTTTGACGTCTGCATGATGCAGAATATTTTGTAGTTCAGGATTGGTAAGCCGCAAACGGCTGACCCAGTGATAATCTGTACCTATTTGTTTATAAAGGTTTAAATACTCATCTAAATTAACTTTATTGATATATTTTAATTCGAACCCCTTGGGTAGGGCGGGCAAAGTGGTTAAGCGGCGCTCCCGCATTTCAAGATAAGTGACGAGAGTTTTAATTTTTGCCACTAAATACCTCGTTCTATTAGAAAAATGCGATTGTTACGCGCCATAATGGGCATAAGCTTAGCCGCAAAGTAGGGGTTTATAAACAGGCAAATTGCGAAATGTGGTTTGTTCACACATAAATTGGAAAAAATAACAATTTTGGTTTGCACTGTCAGAAAAATTAGCTATACATCCCTTCATCAGCTCATGCTGATATGATTGATCCCCAGTAGCTCAGTTGGTAGAGCAAACGACTGTTAATCGTTTTGTCACAGGTTCGAGTCCTGTCTGGGGAGCCAAATCCTCTCATAAGTCATTGATTTAATTAAGTTTTTTTGAATGTGGTGATTTTTTGAAGCCTCGGCTAAATCTTGGGTAACTTTTTGGGTAACTTTTGAGTTACTTTTATTTGGCATACAATGCGAGTAAATGTTGTTTGTTGCATAGATATTGAGTTTCCACATTTTATTATTTGTAAATTCAATCAAAGTTGACGCTGTATTTTTTGTAACATTGCTTCACATTCGTCATCAAATAATTCAATTTTTTTGAAAAATTCATCAATAAACATCCTACCTTTTATATTCGAAGCAAAGGTTTTGTTAAGCTGTTCCTTAATTACAGCTTTTCCTATGTCGATTTCACAGAATGCTGTGCCATAGAAATTTCGTATCGTTCCCATTTTATGAACTGGTAATTTAAGCAATTTCATTTTCATTTCTTCAAATCCAAATCCTAGAATGACCATTACCTCTGAAGTTGATGCTGCGTTAATAATTTTTTCTGAAATCTCTGATTTATTAGCTGTGGATTCAGTAAATGTTACGATTCGTTCTGCTAAAATAAATTCGTCAACTTTTTGGTCGCCAGTATTTCCAAATGGGAGATAGTTTGGCGCTTCTCTATTAACACTGTCACCTATTGTTCCATATGGATGAATTATGTCCAATGTAGATAGTATACCAGCTGCGTGAGTACGGCTTAAAGAAAAGGTTATTACAAGCAGCTCCATTAAATAAAATTCAATACAGCGGTCGTAATTAAAGCAAATAATTGAAACGTTTTTAAAAATATTTTCGACGGAGTGTATCGTATGACCTTCCGAAAGTTTGTTAAAAAACATATTTATCCAAGTGTTGGTTAGGTTTTCTATATTTTTTTCTAGATTGTTCCTAGGTAAGTTATGTTTCTGTATTTTCGTGCTAATTCCAGAATTAGTCAATTCTTTTTGCCATTTGAAAAGGCTAGAGCTACGCTCGTATTTTAAAATACTGCTTGCAATCGCTAGTTTTCCCAAAAATACAATTCCATGGTCGTCTTGATGTACTTGCAAATATCTATCAACTGAGCGCATACCGTGTAAACCCTGATGTATTTTTTGGGCGGAATTCTTAATTTGTTGAGGGGCAAATTTATTGGATAGATTTTGTAATATATCTTCTTGTCCCAAAATTTTGAAATTTTTTCTAAAACGTTCAGCTAGCGAATTTCCTTTGCCGTAGTCACCAAACATAGTTGAAACATCATCAGTTAGTTGGTCGCCTAACGGAAATCCATATTTGATACTGGCAGCTGCGCCAACGATAAAAACTGTATTCTTTTTATACATAATTTGCCTCAAATAGTTTATCGCGCTCAGAAGACCCAGAAACTATTGCATATTCTTTTGAAGACGATGGTTTAATTGTCATAACTTGGAAGCTGGAGGATTCTTGGGTTACTTTTTGGGTTACTTTGTACGCATGGTTTCTCTTAAGCTATTGGAAACATGTGATTTGGCTTTTGGCTAGATACTTGTCTGGGGAGCCAAATCCTCCCAATAAGTAAGCCGTTGATTTAAAAAATAACTAAAAATTCCATTCTTCTGTAAATTCGAGATTTTTTAATATCTCTTGTTTTTCGATATATTTTTGATACATTCCATATTTCAAAGGTGTTTATTTTAGTGAAAAAACCGAATGAATATCTATTTGTTTTCAAACATTCGATGACGGACAGTTATCACTCCTTATGTAAATTTTGATGTGTAGAAAGAATTTTAATGGATAAGAGAGACGGCGGTAAAATTTTAGTTGATTGCCTGCAAGCACTTGGTGCAAGCAAAGGTTTTGGCGTGCCTGGCGAGAGTTATCTCGCAGTTTTGAATGCTCTTTATGACGTACAAGACTCAATTGAGTTCGTACTTTGTCGTAACGAAGGCGGCGCAGCCTTTATGGCTTCTGCATATGGTAAATTGACGGGCAAACCTGGCCTATGTTTTGTAACGCGTGGGCCAGGTGCTACAAATGCCTCGATAGGTGTGCACACTGCGATGCAAGATAGTGCTCCTATGATTTTATTTGTTGGCCAAGTCGGTGCTGACATGAAGGGTCGTGAGGCATTTCAGGAAGTTGATTATCGCGCTTTTTTTGGTACAATTGCAAAATGGGTGACTGAGATTGATGACGTTAAACGAATCCCTGAAATTATAGCACGCGCATGGAGCACAGCGATTTCTGGTCGACCTGGCCCCGTTGTGGTCGCGCTACCTGAAGACATGTTAACTGACGTAGCCGCGGTTTCGCCATTGCCGATAAAGCCCGCATTGTTAGAAGAAGCTGCACCAGCGGCAAAGACAGTTGATGCGATTTTGAAACATATTTCTGAGGCTAAGAAACCGCTCATCCTTATGGGTGGGGGAGGCTGGAAAGAAACGGGCAGTCAGGCGCTTCAAAAATTTGCGGAAGCCTCCGATTTACCTGTGCTTGCTGCGTTCCGCTACCAAGATTTATATGACAATCACAGCACGAGCTATGTCGGTGATGCGGGTGTTGGTATGATGCCATCAGTTAAAGATCTAATTAAACAATCGGATCTTATCGTTGCCATTAACATTCGGTTTGGTGAAATGACAACTGATGGATATTCTCTGCTGAATGTGCCAGTGCCAGAGCAAAAATTAATCCACATCCATGCCTCTGATCGTGAGATTGGCAAAATCTATATTCCTACATTAGGGGTTCATGCGGGACCGAACGCTTTCTCTGAAGCGTTGGCTGGAAGATCGGTGAGCGGAGAATGGGCAGAGTGGCGTGCTAACGCCCGTGCAGCATTTGAAGCCTCTTTTGACGCCCCAGCCCAGCCCAGCCCTGTTGATATGGTTGCGGTCACCAAGTATTTGCGTGAAACGCTGCCAGATGATGTGGTGCTGACTAATGGAGCTGGTAACTTTACGGTTTGGCCTAATAAATTCTTTAAATTTGGACCTAATCAACGCCTTCTTGCGCCGCAATCTGGCGCAATGGGTTATGGCGTGCCAGCGGCAATTGCAGCGAAAGTTGCATTCCCAGAACGCACTGTAATTTGTTTTGCAGGAGATGGTGATTTTCAAATGAATTGTCAGGAGCTTGGCACGGCAATGCAGGCGAATGCGCAACCAATAATACTGGTTCTGAATAATGAAACATATGGCACAATTCGTATGCATCAGGAGCGCCATTACCCGGAGCGTGTTTCAGGAACGAGTTTGGAGAATCCTGATTTTGTTATGTTGGCGAAATCTTATGGATATCATTCTGAATATGTTGCATCGACTGAGGAATTTAAACCCGCATTTGAACGTGCGTTGGCTTCTGACAGCGGTGCCTTGCTTGAGCTAAATATTTCGGCAGAAGCTTTGTCGCCTCGCCAAACCTTGAGTCAAATCCGCAAAGCCGCGAAAGAACCTCAACAATGACAATACAAGGCATTTGCTTTGGCACCGATATTGGCGGTTATGTTGCAGCAATTCGAAAATTTGCTTTTCAATCAACGATAAATTATCTAATCTTATAATTGAAATTTGTGGGGAGAAATTAAAATGTCAAAAATATTATTTATTGGTGGTACAGGGAATATATCTCTGAGCTGTGTGGAACAAGCGGTTAAGGCTGGGCATGATGTATCTGTGTTTAACAGGGGGCGAAGTATTCCTGAAAGCATAGCAGGGGTGACACAGATTGTTGGTGATATGGATGATGATGAATCCTATGCGCAATTGGCTGATCAACAATGGGATGTAGTTGCCCAATTTATGGCTTTCATGCCTGCGCAAATTCAGCGGGATATAGATGTTTTCTCGGGTAATACTGATCACTATATTTTTATTTCTTCTGCATCTTGTTACCAGCACACGCCTGATTCTTATATCATTACTGAGCTTACTCCGACAATTAATCCTTACTGGAAATACAGCCAAAACAAGATAGAATGTGAAAGCCTACTTAAATCCTGTGACAAATTAAACTGGACCATTGTTCGCCCAAGTCACACGGTTCGGACATGGTTGCCGACACTTATGAGTGAAGATATTGTTTGGCGGTTGCAGAATGACCGCCCGTTGCTTGTTCCTGGTGATGGAAACGCGCCTTGGACCATGACACGAAGCCAAGACTTTGCGGTTCCGTTTGTGGCTTTGATGGGTGTTAAGGAAGCTTATTTCGAAGATTTTCATATTACGGGCGATGTTGGATTTACTTGGGACGCGATCTATCAGCAAATTGCTAAATCCTATGGGAAAACCGCTAAAATTGTGCATGTTTCAACCGATACAATTGTAGCTATGGCGCCAGACTTATCGGGGGCGTTACTTGGTGATAAGGCATGGACGGCATTGTTTGACAATTCCAAAATTAAAAGGGTTGCGGGTGATTTTTCCTGTGAAGCGAATTTGGAAAAGATTCTGTCGGGGCCATTGGCGTGGACAAAAGCAAATTCTTCGGGCTCTGGGCCTTCGAATCCTGAACTGGAAGCTAATGTTGACCGGATAATTGAGGCTGCGGTGAGACAGTAAGATATTAAGCGGAGTTGAATAAGTTTAAGGATTGTGAGCTGTCAATATCCTGCAATGTGGTTTTTTCGACTTGCACAATGGCTTCTGCGTCCAATGGTTTTATGAGTTTACCTGCGCCTTTGTCGCCAGACAATGCCAAGATATCGGCAAATACGGTGCTGTTAAAAACTGCTGGCACGGAAATTTTAGAACCATCACTGCATGCTGCTATGGGGTGATGGTTAGATTTTTCAATTAATGATTCAATTGTTTTTTCGTCGATGAACGGCATGTCTGCCAAACAGACAAGCACTTTATCGATTTGATTGTCCATTGCATAGTTTAAGCCAGCCTTTAGACTACTCGACTGATCACCTTGATTATAAACAATATCAAACTCATCAAAAATAGGTGCGACTTCGGGGTTTGAAACCACTGCTATTTTTAATTCAGATTTGATTTTACGGATTGTATTTGCGGTATATTGTGCCAATGCTTGGCCTTTGAGTTGCGCCAATAGTTTGTCGTTTGTGCCAAAGCGTTTGGAATGCCCAGCGGCTAGAATGATGATGGCAAGTTTCATTTTGCCAACTCCAGTATTTCGGCCAATACTGACACTGCCAAGGTGCGTGCGTCTCTGGCTGATTTTATGAGTCCAATTGGGCCTTTGAGACGCTGTAAATCGGTCGCTGATGCACCTAATTGTGCGAGTTGTTTGTGGCGTTTGTCACGAACTGTTTGGCTGCCTTGTGCACCAATATAAAACGCGTTGGTTTTTAGTGCTTTTCTTATAATGTCAATTTCCCATTCGTGGTCGTGAAAAAACAAAACAATTGCTGTCCATGGATCAACATTTGGTAGCTTGGTGCTATTGCTGGTGGTTAAATGTTGGGTTTTGCTGCCACTGGCTGCAGCTTTGGCTATAGTTTTATAGTCTGGTGACAATAATATATTGGGATAGTTGGAAATGCTGACCAAACCCGCAAAAGTGCTGGCTTCATGGCCTTTGCCAAATATTAGAAATTGAATTTCGGGTGTGAATTGAATGTAAAAATTGTCGTCAACTCTTTGTGTTTTGGCATTTTTCGCGATATGCAATTTGCCAGTTTTTACATTTATGCATAGGCTAGATAATTGTCTCTCGTTCAGGATGTCATCCAGCATTATGAGTGTTTTTTTATCTGGCCGTGGTACGAGTAAAATTTCGACCCCGCCACCACATGGTAATTTGATGTCCATGAATGGTGAGCCTAAGCCGTAGCGTACTGTTAGGGGTTTGCCATTTTTTAGTGCAGTTTGGGCGTGGTTGGCTAAATCGGCCTCTATGCAGCCCGAAGACAAGCTGCCTAATTGTTGGTCATCGGCAAAAAACACCATTGTTGCGCCTAATGGTCGATAGGACGCGCCATCAATGCTAATGATAATGGCGAAGACAGAATCGGAAGGGTGGTTTAATAGCGCTGAAACTTGCGCTTTTATTAATTCTGGGGCGCCCCTATCAAAGGGGTTTGTGGTCGATGTCACCTTTTCATTCATTAAGTTCAACGAAGATCACTCATCTTATAATTTGTGGCAAATGCCAAGCGGGTGGCGTATTGCGGCTGCGTTCAGAACATACCACGCCGTCAATAATCATCATGCCGATGCCCGGTAGGTTACCCAATTGTACTGATTCTAAGATGGTTTTACCAGGCGCATGTTGGGCTTGATCCATCAGCACGAAATCTGCGCAATAGCCTTTTTCGATCAGGCCTGTATCTAGTTCTCGTTGGCGAGATGTGTTGCCATTGGCAAAACAAAATGCAATTTCTGCTGGTACATTGCCTAAGCTCGATAACATTGCCACCATACGCATGATGCCCAAGGGTTGCACGCCAGAGCCTGCGGGGCCGTCGGTGCCTAATATTATGCGGTCTAGTTCGTTAAGTTCTCTTGCTGTGTTTAAGGTCAGCAATGCGGCTCTTTCGTTGCCGTTATGCACAATTTCTAAGCCCATTTTACAGCTTTCACATAGGCAGATAATTTGATCGTCAGGCAATGCTGAATGACCGCCATTGACGTGACCAATTACATCTGCGCCTGTTTCTAGTACCATGTCGGCATCAATTAAACCTGAGCCTGGAATGGAAGGCCCGCCTGTATGAATGGTGCTTTGAATGCCATATTTACGCGCCCATTCGACCATTTGTTTGGCGGTTTTACCGTCTTTAACTGTACCTAAGCCCACTTCACCAAGCAGGGTTACGCCTGCATCTGCAAGGTCTTTGAAATCTTGTTCGACCATGCCATGTTCAATAATTGGTGCGCCGGCATGCACTTTCATGCCTGATGGCCTGAAATTCTCATACCATCTTTGGGCTGCAATGGCTTGAGCTTTTAAGCCAATAATGTCTTTGGGGCGACCCGGCATGTGGACTTCACCTGCCGAAATCATGGTGGTTACACCGCCGTGCAAGGTTGAATCAATCCAGTTTAGCTGTTGTTGCCGTGGGGTGTAGTCACCAATCACCGGGTGAATGTGGCTGTCAATTAAGCCTGGTGCTATAGTTACACCTTGGGCATCAATTAGTGTATCGGCTTGTTCGGTATCAAGGTCTTTTTCATAGCCCCAAGCTTCAATTTTTCCATCAATGGCAATGAGGCAATCGCCATCATAAATTGGCTGTTCCATTTTACCCGATAATATCAAGCCAATATTGCGAATGACTAATTTTTTTGCTTCTGTTTCCATTGATTTTCTCCGCTATATTGAACTATATTCGTTACTACACTAACAGATTTTCTAATGCTTTCAATGAAGTTTTGTGCAAACTTTATTTTCTTTATAAGAATTTGCTATTTCATCTTGCGGGCATTACTGTTAGACAGCATCAAAATGCATAAGAAGATATTTTCAAATTAAGTGAAACCATGTCAGACACAAGCAGCCAAACTTCTCAAAAACCTTATAAATTAGACGAACAGGTTGGTTATATTTTACGCCTTGCTAGCCAGCGCCATTCATCTATATTTCAATCTCATACATTAAGTAAATTAACCCCCACTCAATATTCTGCACTCATTCGTATTGCTGAAATTGGGCATTGCTCACAAAATCATTTGGGGCGTTTGACTTCTATGGATGTTGCCACCATTAAAGGTGTGGTTGATCGGTTGCACAAGCGCGATTTAGTGACCCTAAAGCCTGACCCGAATGACAGGCGGCGCACGCTCATCACTCTTAGCGAGTTGGCGAAAAAACAATTAGATGACCTCTATAAAGTTGGCCATACCATTACCGAAAAGACTTTGGCACCGCTTAGCGCCAGCGAACAGCAGCAATTGTTGAAGTTACTCGCAAAAATTACTTAATCGCCGCTCGCTAACCCTAGTTTGTTATTAGAAAAATTAAAAAAGGTTTGACAATTCAGCGATTCGTAGCTTTAATGTTCGTATACTAACAATTTAAACAGCTGCATGGATTTATAATGGCGTATTTCACACCTACATCTCTTCTATCTGCAGTGGAAATGCTTGATCGAGGTTCGGTTCATATAATCGCTGGCGGTACGGATTTCTACCCTGCATTGGGTGACACCACGCCTGATATGGATTTGCTTGATTTAACCCAAATTTCTGAACTTTCAGGCATTACACAAACCGCAACGGGTTGGCGCATTGGCGCGGCGACCACATGGTCGCAGCTTGTGGTAACAAAATTACCTGCCTATTTTGATGGGCTTAAACAAACTGCACTTGAAATTGGTTCACTACAGATTCAAAATGTTGCAACGCTCGCGGGCAATATTTGCAATGCCTCACCAGCGGCCGATGGCATGCCTACTTTGTTGACATTAAATGCCGAAATTGAGCTTTCTTCTACAAGTGGGCAGCGTATCTTGCCGTTGGCAGAATTTGTCACGGGGGTGCGGAAAATTGATTTGCGCCAAGATGAGTTATTAAGCGCCATTATCATTCCAAAGGCTGAAGAAAGCTCCACAAGCGGGTTTTTGAAATTGGGCAGTCGCCGCTATCTGGTGATTTCGATTGCCATGGTGGCAGTGGTGATTGCACTTGAAGATAAAATTATCAGTGACATTCGTGTGGCGGTTGGTTCATGCTCGCCAGTTGCTAAGCGTATGATAGATTTAGAAAAATATTTAATTGGACGAGATATTGATGTCTTAAAGCAAGATAATTCGATCGCAACCGAATTGCTTAAGGACATTAGCCCGATTGATGACTTACGCGGCACAGCCGATTATCGTATGGATTCTGTTGCAGAATTGTGTCGTCGGGTGATATTAACTGCCGCAAATTGCGAGGTGAACAATGGATAAAATCAACGCAATTGCGATCACAAGGTTTGAATTGAACGGGCAGCCTGTTGCCATCGAGGCCACAGCTTCTGAACGGTTATCCGAAGCTTTGCGCGAGCGGCTGGATGCGCGGGATGTTAAAATTGGCTGTAACGCGGGTGATTGCGGGGCTTGCACCGTATTGGTAGATGGTGAGCCGATTTGTGCCTGTTTAATGCCCGCCCAACGTGCTGCGGGTCGCAAAATTGAAACTGCGAGTTCTTTGGCAACAGTGGACAAAATTGGCAAGCAGCTTGCTGAAAGCTTTCAAAATCATGGCGCGGCGCAATGCGGGATTTGCACTCCTGGCATGATGGCAGCCGCTGTATCGCTGATTAGAAAAAATGATCAACTTGATGAAAGCATGGTTCAAGATGGTTTGGGCGGAGTTTTGTGCCGCTGTACGGGTTATCGTAAAATTATTGATGCTGTGATAGAAGCGGGCAGTCAAAGTTCAGTTTTACCGTTGCAAAAATCGGGTCAGGTTGGCGAGTCAATTCGTCGGTTAGACGGCCAAGCTAAAATAGAAGGTAGTGAATTATTTGGTGATGATGTTGCCCCAGTAGGCACGCTTGAAATTAAAATCATTCGTTCACCACACCCACGTGCGGCTTTTGAATTTGGCAATTTGGTTGATTTTAAAAATAACAATATTGGCATCGAAGCGGTGTTGACTGCTGATGATATTAAGGGTGAAAATTGTTTCGGGGTGATTCCTGATTTTGCTGACCAGCCTGTATTTGCTGAAAGTGAAACACGTTTTAGGGGTGAAGCTGTTGCGGCTATTGTCGGCACGCCATCTGCGATTAAGCAATTCGTGCTGAGTGATTTTCCGATTAGCTGGCAGGCGCTTGCGCATAGTGATACGGTTGAACAGGCTTTGCAATCAGACGCTCCTCAGCTGCATTCATCGCGGGCAGGGAATGTGATGTGTGGTGGGTTTGTGAAATGTGGCGATGCAAAAGCTGCGCTTGAGAATGCTGATATAGTGGTCGAGGCCGATTTTACCACTGGCTTTGTTGAACACGGCTATATTGAACCAGAAGCAGGTTTTGCGCAGATGGTCAATGGTCGGGTGGAAGTTCATGCTTGTACGCAAGCTCCTGTGATGGATTTAGATGCGCTTGAGATTATTTTAGGCTTGAAACGTGAGCAAATCCGGATTATGCCGACAGCAGTTGGTGGCGGATTTGGTTCTAAATTGGACATTTCGGTTCAGCCTTATTTGGCATTGGCGGCTATGGCCACCAACCGCCCTGTACGCCTGACTTATTCGCGTACAGAAAGTATGCAATCGACCACCAAACGCCATCCTGCGCAAATTAACCTGAAAATTGGTGCAACCCGCCAAGGCAAAATAAATGGGTTTGATTTTTATGGTGATTTTAACACGGGCGCCTATGCCTCTTGGGGGCCGACAGTTGCCAACCGTGTGCCTATTCATGCTTCTGGCCCTTACCAGATTACAGATTATAATGCCGAATCTCGTGCGGTTCATACAAATTGCCCGCCATCGGGCGCATTTAGAGGCTTTGGTGTGCCACAAAGCGCCATCGCGCAAGAATCTCTATTTGATGAGTTGGCAGAAAAACTGGATATTGATCCGTTAGAATTTCGGATTATCAATGCGCTTGATAATAATATGCCGACTGTTTGTGGCCAAAAATTTGAGCAGGGTGTTGGCATTAAGGCTTGCCTTAGAGCCTTGCGCAAATCATGGAAAGACGAAGTTTCTGCGGCTGATAAATTCAACGAAGAAGGCCATGGGTTTTTACGCCGCGGCGTTGGCGTTGCGGGGGCTTGGTATGGTTGTGGCAATACATCATTGCCTAATCCATCGACTATAAAATCTGGCATTAAAGCTGATGGAAGCCTTATATTGCACCAAGGTGCTGTTGACATTGGCCAGGGCTCAAACACTGTCATTGCGCAAATATTTGCGACCACTTTGGGGATTTCGCTTAGTCATGTCTCTTTGGTTGGTGGCGATACGGATGTTACACCTGATGCGGGTAAAACTTCGGCCTCGCGCCAGACTTATGTAAGTGGTATGGCGGCGAAATTGGCTGGGCAGGCTTTGCGTGATAAAATTTTGCTGCTTGCCAATAAATCCAACAATGTATCTATAAATGCGCAAATTACAATTAAGGGTGGCGAGATAGTCGTAACTGATGGTCAAGCTTCTCACATCATTGAACTTAGGGGTTTAACGGCTAATAATGAAGGCTATGTATTAAAGGTCGAAGAAACTTACGACCCGCCGACTAAACCATTGGATAAAAACGGGCAAGGTGTTCCTTACGCCCAGTTCGGTTATGCTGCGCATTTGGTGGTTATGGAAGTTGACAGCCGCCTTGGTACGAGCCGTGCGGTGAAATTTGTGGCGGCACATGATGTTGGCCGTGCCATTAACCCAATGTTGGTCGAAGGCCAAGTGCAGGGCGGCATAGCGCAAGGTTTGGGTATGGCGTTGATGGAAGAGTATATACCTGGCCGCACCGAAAACTTGCATGATTATCTCATCCCAACCATTGGTGACATACCGCCGATTGAAACCATTATTATCGAAGAAACCGATGCACATGGGCCATATGGCGCAAAAGGCTTGGGTGAGCATGTGCTCATTCCCACGGCTCCTGCCATTTTAAATGCCATCAAAAATGCCGTTGGCGTGCGCATTACTTCAGTACCTGTTACTCCTGCTAAATTACGTGCCGCCATTAATAATAAGCAAAAGAACTGCCTATAATGACCTTAGATAAACCCAATACTCCCGAAAAAATCCGTTGCGATGCATGCCCTGTTATGTGTTATATTGTTGATGGTAAAGCTGGTGCTTGTGACCGTTATGCTAATCATGGCGGTACATTGGTGCGGCTTGACCCACTCACCATCATTGAAAAAGCCCAAGAAAGTGGCCAGAAAACCGTGCCATTTTTGCATAATGGCGATGCTAATGATTGGGATGGAGATTTATTGCATAGTAAGCAATCTTTTGTTACGGCAGTTGGTGCGGGCACCACTTACCCAGATTATAAACCTGCTCCGTTTATTGTTAGCCAGAATGTACAAGGGGTTGATATGGTGACTGTGGTGACTGAAGGGATTTTCAGTTATTGCGGGGTTAAAGTTAAAATTGACACCGACCGTCATCTTGGCCATGAATGTGCCATTGTGCGCGTGGATGGTGAGGCTATAGGCCATGTTATGACCAGCGAATACGGCTCTAAAATGCTGTCATTAGGCGGTGTTGAACATTTAACTGGTGGGTCAAAAAAAGAAGGCCGTGTTACTTGTGATGCTCTATTACGCTTGTGCAACCGCGAAGCTGTTGAGGTGAGTATTGATGAAGGGCCAACTGTTGTTATCCAAGCGGGTAAAGCGCCTATTGTTGATGGGGTTGAAGAGAAATTAATGCGGGTTGGTTGTGGCTCGGCCACCATTGGCATGTTTGCTGCGCAATGGGCTGAGCATGTTGATGAAGTTATTGTGGTTGATGACCATATCACGGGTGTTTTGTCTGAGCATGAAGCGGGAAAAGCATTGAATATGCAACCGACTGGCATTAAAATTATTGGCCGCAAATCTACGCCTGGGCGTTATTTTCAGGTGGCAAAACCTGGCACAGGCTGGGGCGGTACTGATATTGAAGATCCGATTGCAATATTAAAGCCTGCCAATGCTAAAATTGCTTGGCCTGGGTTGCGGTTATTCATGGTGTCAACCACAGGTGAGCAATATGCCTATTACGAATTGAATGAGGATTTAGTTCCTGTTGAAACTGCTATTCCCAAAGTTCTTGAAAAATCGGTAGATCGGATTGCGGAAAATTGTGAGCCATCTATTTGCAGTGTGCTGTTTATGGGCGGGGCAGGTGGCTCTTTACGAGCTGGGGTGACTGAAAACCCTGTGCGGCTTACCAATTCGGTTAAAGCATCGATGACATATGTATCATGCGGCGGTGCAGATACTTATGTTTGGCCGGGTGGCGGCATTACGGTTATGGCTGATGTATTGGATATGCCGAGCCAATCGTTTGGCTATGTGCCAACACCAGCTTTGGTTGCGCCAATTGAGTTTACTATGCGTTTGTCGGACTATGCGGCGCTGGGCGGTCATATGGATGAAGTTAGACCGATAGAGACTATATCGGTAGATCATGTGCGCAAAATCGAACAGATTGCCAACAATAGCAACCCCAATGCTCATCAAAATTTTAGTTGGCAAAATAATAACAAAAATGCTGGGAGCAAATAATGCACCAGCCAACCGCATCGTTATTGCATGATGGCAAAAACCTGCATTTACAGCATGGGCCTATTGATCTGATCATTAGTGCTGACCCTGTACATAAAGGTGATCGCCGTGCTGCCTTCGCGGTTGCGACACAGCATTTCGACAGTATTTTAACCAATTTGGTTGAAGAGTTACCAATGTTACGTAGCCAAGCAGATTTGGAAATTAATTTTGACGGCTTTGTTGCCACGCGTATGGCAAATGCGGTTATGCCACATGCCGAGGAAAATTTTATAACGCCGATGGCTGCGGTTGCTGGTGCGGTGGCCGATGAAATTTTGGCGGTTATGGTCAAAAATGTAGAATTGAGGCGCGCGTCTGTCAATAACGGTGGTGACATTGCGGTATATTTAGCGCCGAAACAAAGCTATAAAATTGGCGTTGTGAGCCTAAATGGTCAGCAAAATGCTGACATTCAAATTGAGCATGAAATGCCGAGCCGTGGCATTGCCACTAGTGGCCAAGGCGGGCGCAGCTTGTCATTTGGAATTGCCGAAAGCGTCACTGTTTTGGCGCGAAATGCGGCCATGGCCGATGCGGCGGCGACATTAATTGCCAATGCAGTTAACCTGCCTAATCATTGCAATATTAAGCGCCAAGCTGCCAATGAAATTCAGCCTGATAGCGATTTGGGGTCGCGGTTGGTGGTTATCCATTGCGGCTCACTATCTGGTCAAGATATAGACGATGCCTTGAATAAGGGTGAAATAGCAGCTCAGGACATGCTTAAAAAGGGTTTGATAGATGGTGCCGCTTTATTTTTACGTGGTGAAATGCGCATTATTGGTGATTTATCGCCGCAATTAGATGCCGTTTCACCATTGCAAACCTCTCAACAATTCAACATATTAAATTCAATAATACCAACAAGAAAGATAAATCATGCCTGAACCAATTATTCGGAAAATTGCGACTTCGGTTGAAGAAATTTTTCATGAAGGCGGCCCTGTTGCCGACATTCCGTTGCGTCGTGCTGCCATCATCGCGGTGATTAAGAACCCTTTTGCTAACCGTTATGAGCCCGATATTCAGGGGTTTATTGAAGATTTAAAGCCGCTTGGGTTGATGATGGCTGAAAAGCTGGTTGCGGCCATTGGCGGCGCAGATCAGGTCGAAGGTTATGGCAAAGGTGCTATTATTGGTGCTGGCGGCGAGCTTGAACATGGTGCTTTGTGGCATGCGCCGGGTGGCTATGCCATGCGACAATTGATTGGCGGCTCAAAGGCCATTGTTGCCTCGACCAAAAAAGTTGGTGGAGTGGGTGCGCGGCTTGATGTTCCTGTGACTCATATTAACGCCGCTTATGTGCGCAGTCATTTTGATTCAATGGAGGTTGGTCTTAACGACTCGCCACGGGCTGATGAAATGCTTCTGGCTTTGGTTATGACCACTGGCGCGCGCGTACATTCACGTAGTGGTGGTTTGTTGGTTGAAGACGTTATTGGCGAGGATGGCTTGAAATGATTGCTAACATTAGAAAACTAGCCGTGTGGGTTGAAGAAACTCATATGGAGATGGACAAAGAAATATCCCCCGCGACCCGCAAGGCTGTTGCTGTTGCGGTGATTGCCAACCCATTTGCAAGCCGATATGTCGAAGACTTAAGCGAGTTGATGGAAATTGGTGCTGAATTGGGCGAATTATTGGGCGATAAGTGCGTTGAAGCGCTGGGCATAGTGCCTGAACGTGCTGAAAGTTATGGCAAAGCTGCAATGGTTGGTGAAAATGGTGAGTTAGAACATGCCGCCGCCATTTTGCACCCTAAACTTGGCGCGCCCTTACGCAAGGCTGTGCATCATGGTGCGGCATTGGTGGCTTCATCTAAAAAAATGGGTAGTGTTGGGCAGATATTAGATGTGCCACTTGGCCATAAAGATGCCGCCTATGTGCGTTCGCATTTTGATGGCATTGAAGTGCGGTTAAATGATGCACCTCGGCCTAATGAAATTTTAGTCGCCGTTGCGGTGACTGATAGTGGCAGACCGTTGCCGCGGGTTGGTGGGTTAGAGCATAAGGATGTAAAAGGTCAAGATGGCCTAAAATAGCTTTGACTTGAGCGAATGCTTGCTATATCGTTAGTGTACAAATGAATATTCGCAACCGATAGAGAAGTTGAAAATGTCTGAAACCACAATCAATTCAAACGCTAAAAGTGATTTTCCAACGCCTAAAAATTGCTTTGCTGAAACCGTAACCATGGTTGAGCATTATACTGACCGTTTATTTAAGTTTCGCATCACGCGGCCTGCAAGCTTTCGTTTTCGTTCTGGTGAATTTGTTATGATTGGTTTGCCAAATGCCGAAAAACCAGTTTTTCGGGCGTACTCAATCGCCAGCCCTGCATGGGATGATGAAATTGAATTTTATTCCATCAAAGTTGAAGATGGCCCGCTCACTCAGCATTTGCAAAAAATTAAAGTCGGTGACACAATTTTAATGCGTCAAAAATCGACGGGGACATTGGTCAATGACGCGCTGCTCCCAGGCAAAAGACTTTATATGTTTTCAACTGGTACTGGTATTGCGCCTTTCGCCTCTCTAATTCGAGATCCTGAAACATATGAGAAATTCGATGAGGTTATCCTCACGCACACTTGCCGCGATGTGGCAGAGCTTAAATACGGCCAAGAATTGGTGGCTAACATTAAAGATGACCCGCTTTTGGGTGAAATTGCGGGCGATCGTTTGCGCCTCTATTCTACGGTTACACGTGAAGATTTTGAGTTTAAAGGTCGGATCACTGATTTATTGGCTAACGGCAAAATATTTACCGATCTTGGCTTGCCGCCCATTGACCCCGAAACCGACCGTGGCATGATTTGTGGTTCAATGGATATGATAAATGATACGAAGGTGGCGTTGGAGGCATTTAACTTGATTGAAGGTGCTAACAACAACCCACAGACTTTCGTGGTAGAGCGGGCTTTTGTCGGCTGATAATTTGGCATAGTAAAACCATGAAACGGCCAATTTTACTCATTAAGAGCCTATCTTGTTTGATTTGACAAGCTAATTTTTTTTGTTAGACTACTAATGAAAAAGGGCCCCACTAATGATTAACAATATCTCGATTGATGAAAATGATGCTTTAATCATCATTGATATACAAAATGATTTTTGCCCTGATGGTTCTTTGCCAGTACCAGATGGCGATAAAATTATTGCGCCTGTAAATCAATTATCTGATCTGTTTGATAATGTTGTGATTAGCCAAGATTGGCATCCAGCTGGACATTCTTCTTTCGCTTCATCACATAATAAAGCGGCACATCAGACGATAGAAATGCCTTATGGCGAACAGGTTTTATGGCCAGATCACTGCATTTCGGGTAGTGAAGGTGCTGAATTTCATCCTGAACTGGCCGTTGCCAAAGCTCAATTGGTGGTGCGCAAAGGGTTTCGGCCAGATATAGATTCTTATTCGGCCTTTTTTGAAAATGATAAAACCACGACAACTGGCCTTGCTGGCTATCTGCGAGAGCGCCGCTTAAAACGCATTTTTTTGGTGGGGTTGGTATTTGAGTTTTGCGTTGGCTTTACGGCTTTAGATGGATGTAATGAGGGCTTTGAAGTTTATGTCATTGAAGATGCTACAGGTACATTTGGCGGCGAGGGGCAACAGACTATGCGGGCGCAGTTAACCGAGGCGGGTGCCTCGTTAATCTCTGTTTCTGATATGCTGAATTAAACACCCAAATGATGGGTCAATATTTCTGGGTTGGCGCGTAATGTATCGGCATCCATGGTTTCTAGATTGCGGCCATTTTCTATAAACACCACTTGATCGGCAATTGATAAAATAGCATCTACGCGTTGTTCTACCAATATAATCGCCACGCCTTCTTCTTTCATACGTATAATGACTTGGCGGATTTGCTCTATCATTGATGGTTGCAGCCCTTCGGTGGGTTCATCCAATAACAAAACACGTGGGCGTAGACATAAAGCCCGAGCGGTCGCCAACATTTGTTGCTCACCACCTGATAAAGTCATCGCCAATTGATCGAGGCGTTCACCTAAAATTGGGAATATATCCAATACCCAATCTCGCGTATGATGGTCTTCCTTACAGGTCATGAGGCCAATTTCGATATTCTCGGCCACGGTTAGCTCGGGAAATAATCGTCTGCCTTGCGGTATATAACCTATGCGTCGGCGTGGAATTTCGTGTGTCGGGAAATTGCTGATGGTCTGGCCGTCAAGGCTTATATCACCTTCTGAAATTGGCAATAAACCCATTATCGATTTCATAATTGTGGTTTTACCTGCGCCATTTCGCCCTAATAGGCACAGAATTTCACCAGCTTTGGCGTGAAGTGATACGCCATAAAGTGTCTTTACGCGCCCATAAGCGACATGAATGTTGTTAATTTCAAGCATCTGGATCGGTTCCCAAATAAGCGGCTTGCACAGCGGCGTTTGCACTAATTTCTTGCGGTGTGCCTGCGGCTAAAATTTCGCCAAAATTTAGCACAGTAATGTAATCTGCGGCATTCATTACCACATCCATATTATGTTCAATCAATAAAATGGTGGTTTTATCGGTGAATGAGCGGATTAATTTGATGAAATCTTGCACTTCGGTTTCGGCTAAACCTTGCGTTGGTTCATCTAAAATGAAAAGGCGAGGGTCTTGTGCCAAGCCCATAGCAATTTCTAGTATGCGTTGATGCCCATAGCTTAAATCGCCCGCAATTTGTTGCGCGCGATCACTTAAGCCGACCCGTTGCAACACGGCCGCCACTTTTGCCTCAACAGCTTCGGTATCTTTGCCTAAATATCGCCGTGCGGCGAGCGCTACATTTTCATGTAAAGTCAGGCCTGAAAACACGGATGTGATTTGGAATGTATAGGCAATGCCGAGGGCGATGCGTTCGTGAGCAGGTAGTTTGCTGATATTCTGGCCATCAAAAAACACTTGGCCCTCAGTGGCCTCTATGCGCCCACACAACATGCCGACAAAGGTGGATTTACCTGCACCATTTGGCCCAATAAGTGCCATCACTTTGCCTGTTGGTAATTCAAAATCAATTGAATTATTGGCGACATTGCCACCATATGATTTGGTCAAATTTTGTGTGGTTAATATGTTTACGGCAGCCATTTGAACACCCTTTTACGCAACTCGCCTGCCAAACCTTGCGGCGCAAATAAAGTAAGCAATACCAATACGACACCCGCTATTAACATATAAGCTGGCGTTACAACGCTCGATAAATCAATCAGATAGAACATGAATAATACGCCGATAAATGGCCCAATTGTTGTGCCTGCTCCACCTAACAATACCCATAAGAGTGGGAATATAGAATATTGTACCGTTGCGAAAGTCGCACCTACATAACCAAATAATAGAGCATAGCTAGCGCCAGCCGCGCCAGAGACTACACCTGAAATAATCACCGCAATTAATTTGTATTTAGCGACATCATAGCCTAACATCTTTGCACGTTCTTCATTTTCACGTATGGCAATTAATGTGCGGCCAAATGGAGAATTTACCAGCTTGGCGATCACTAAAAAGCAAATGGAGAATAGAATTAACGCCGCATAATATCGGTTGGTTTCATCGCTTAAATCGAAGCCCATAAAAGCGCGGGCTTCGCGCGCAATGATAAAGCCTTCGTCACCGCGGGAATATTCTCCAAAATACAATATGATTAAATATCCAGCTTGGGAAAACATCAGCGTTATAATCATAAATGCCACGCCAACTGTGCGCAAAGCCAAGGCACCGATTATTGCCGAAACAAGCAATGCACATATAAGCCCCGCTATGAATGCAGAACCAGAAGATAGGTCAAAAAACTGCATTGTCATGCCCAAACCATACATACCAGTGGCAAAGAATAAGGCATGGCCGAGGCTTAGCAAGCCTGTGTAACCAAATAGGAAATTATAACCCATGGCAAAAATTGCCAACACCATAATGCGTGCTAAGTTGCCGGTGTGATAATCGGGTAAAATAAAGAATACTAAAGCCAAGACTGCAATGAAGCTCAAATGCAGAATAATCGATCGTTTAGAGTCAGTCATTAATTACTTCTCCCCATTAGGCCGTTCGGGCGGAACACAAGCACCATTGCCACCACTAATGTTGCAATGATTTTAGCCAAAGTGGGAGAGAAAAAGACCGAAATAATGCCATCGCTCATCCCAATTAATATCGCGGCAATAACTGTGCCTGGTAAGCTACCTAAGCCACCAATTATCACCACAATGAAAGATAATAATAAGGGGTCATGCCCCATTAAGTAATGAGCCTGTTGCATGGGCACAACCAAAACTGCACCGGCTGCGGCCAAACCAGCACCAAGGCCAAAAACCCAAGAATATACGCGATTAACGGGTATACCAAACGCCTTGGCCATGTCACTATCTTGCTGCGTAGCGCGCATGATCAAGCCAATTTTTGTACGTGTCATCAACATCCACAATGCCAACATAATGGCGATGGCAGCAAAAATTACGAATAACTTATAACTTGTGATGCTTAAACCCCATGGCCAATACATTTCAAAGCCATTTTCACCAAATTCAAACCAAGGAAGTGCAAGCCGCGTATTAAATGGCGGTTGTACAGGGCGGGCTTCTGGGCCAAATGTCATTAACGTGATTTGCTGAATGATATAAAGCAAACCAATTGTCGCTACAATTGTACGGTCTGGATCATAATCAATTTTTTGCAAAATAAATTTATCAGCCGTTGCTGCCAACATACCGACAATGAGTGGTGCGACAACCAAAGCCGCCACAAAACCTAGGGCAGGGTGGGTGCCGACAATAGACGCCACCCACCAAGCGATTACCGCCCCTATCATATAGAATTCACCATGAGCAACATTGACCACACGCATGACACCAAAGACAATACTAAGACCAATAGCCGTTAACGCTAGAATTGCAGCAGCAACTGCACCTTCCAGCGAGGCTAATAACAAATGTGGCCCAAAATCCATATAGAATTCCTTGTTGCTAAACTAGTTTAGAATGATTGCTTCGTATAATCGACTTCATCTTCATAAAGCCCATCTTCAATCGATGTTTTGTGTTTAACCACTAACTTGCCGTCAATAACTTGCGAAATATATTGATGTCCGAAAGTTTGATGAGTTTTGCCGTTAAAGCGTTTAGCACCTTGTGGGTGATCAAGCGAATATGGCATGTCGCTCATGGCTTCGACGGCTTCAATTAAACTCTGGCGGTCCGCAGGGCCTTGATAGCCACAAGTTTCCATACCACGTTTAATGATATTCAGTGTTTCCCAACAGCCGAACATATGAGAGAAGGTTGCAACATCACGAGAATCACTTATTGATGCGCCATTATTGTCAACGCCAACCGCTGCACGGTAAGTTTTATCAATATCGGTTTGGTCAGCTTGTGCATAACGCGCCATGCCTTCCCAGAAATAGCTGCCTTCCAAGAATTCTAATCCAGGGCTGGCAAAATCTACGGCTTCAAGACTGTCAATAAAGCCGAAAAGCTCTGGGCGATTCGGGCCAAAAAACTCACCAAGCTCTTTTACAAATGTCAAAACAGCTGGGCCGACCATTACATGATAGATAACTTCAGTTTCACGCGGAATGCGCGGGAAATATTTAGTGAAAGAGGTTTCAGTTGGCGGAATTGCAATGCTTTCCACCACTTCACCACCTTGGGCTTCAATCGCTGCGGTGAAGAAATCACGATGATCGTGACCGAAAGCAAAATCAGGGAAAATCATGGTGACTTTTTTGCCCAAATTATCGGCTACAAATGGTGCCATAGCTTGCACTTGGCTTTTTACATCAGTAATGCCAGGTTGTAATGTGTAGCGATTTAGCTTGCCACTGGCCACATGATGACCTTCAGAAACCACAAAATATGGCAATTTTAATTCGCCAGCACGCGGTGCTGAACCATAAACCACATGGCTATATAATGTGCCAAAAGCCACATCAACTTCGTGTTGTTTGGCAAATTTTTCAATCACTTCTGCGCCACGTTTTGGGTCTGTGCCATCGTCTTCGGTGATTATTTCGACTTCGCGGCCGTTAATGCCGCCCATGTCGTTAATACGTGTTACCGCAGCTGATGTTGCGCGGCTATACCAGCGGCCGTATGCGGCGCCAATGCCAGTTCTATGCGCTTGGAAACCAATGCGAATGGGTTCGGAAGTTGCCGCATGTGCAATGCCTCCCAATCGTGGTAGAATGCTTGCAGCTGCAACGCCTGCGCCGAGTGTTTTTAACACCTTACGTCTGGTAAGCGTTGATTTAGTTAAGTCAAAATTTTTCATTATTCACTCCCTCAAATGAACCAAGTCCTTGGTCAGTTAATTTTATATGTACACTAACAATTATCCAGCTTATAATCATTCTGAAAACAAGTCAAGTTTATGCGTGTACTAACGATATTTGTGTAGGTCACAAATTATTTATACACTTCTGGGGGTTGCGAGCAACCAAAGTCCGAAAAAAGTGTAAAAAATCATGAAAATAGCCAATGGAATCTGGCTGCTTAAAATACGCAGGCGGGTTTTAAACAGGCTGGTCGCTATATGATGCGCCATGATTACCGATAATATATGCAAGCTAACAATTATACCTGCCTGTGCAAGCCATATGGTTTTAACTGTTTGGAATGTTTTTAGAAATCCTGTTGAAACATGATAATGACTTAGTCCAAAATAATTTGCGCCTACAGCCAAAGGGTCTGACAAAGCCACAACCACATATTGACTGCTTACCAAAAAAGAAATGAAATAATGCGCAACATGATAGCCAAATGCGATGGGCAATATAGATATAGCCAATTGGCCAAATGCTTTTGAAAAATTCACTTTATCTGATGTTTTGCACCCATAGTTGGCTAGTTGGACGCCTAGCCAAATGCACAATGCAAACAGCAGGCAAAAAATGAAATTTGCGGCTATTAAACCAGCTATTGTTGGGGTTATAAGTGCTGATCTGCCGGGGTATTCTAACGGGTTAACGCCCAATTTAGCCATCCACCAAAATGTCTCGCTTAAACCGTCAAAACTGCCTGAGGCTAGTATCATTAACACAAATACTGATACGGCAATTGATGTTGATCCGTTGTTTAGTGCTGCCCAACCTGGCCAGCCTATTTTGATTTTTTTACCCAGTTGAATCGACGCTAAAGAGCCAATTAATTTAAAAAATACGTGAAAACTCTCACATTGATTTAGCCAGTCTTTTGCGCCAAATAATGCCATGCCACAAAATGTAAATAGCCAATATGAAGCGACAATAGCTGCTAATCTGCTTGGGTCATCGGGGGCAGGGTCAGCGATTAGAAACCCGAAGAAAATTAGGAAGATCAATGTGGCAGGCCATTGGCTTAAAGCTTTGGGTAATTTAAACAGGGTTTGACGAGAGGCACTATCAAATACAAAATTATACAGGCCAGACCATGGGTTAAGCCATAGCCACAACCCTCCAACCACTCCGTGCAATGCTACGATGGCCATCCACCAAACGGTCCAAATGGTTAAGGGCAATAGGTTAGTTAATGGGTTATGTGGCCCAGAAAAACCAACATAAATAAGCCAAAATACCAAAATGGTTGAAATTAGGCTGATGAAATTTTGGGTGCGAGACAAATGACCGAAATTAGAAATGGTCAACGGGCGGAACAGGCCAACCAACCAGTGAAGTGGTATGAAAGCCACTATTAATATTGATGCTACCACCGCCAAACAACCTGCAAGAATGTAAAAATTGGTTGGCAATAGGAGAACAAAACCTTGTTCAGAAGCGTGTGCGTGTGCGGTAATTATTCCGCCTGTTGTGATAAATAATGCCACTAGAGCCAGATAAAGCCAAGATTTTTTAAATGATTTATTCTTAATATTTGGATGAAACATGTTAGTACGCTATCAATTAATTTTTGGTTTGTCTAGTGCCTCTGGTTCAAACGACCATGCTCAAATTATACTATAGTAGGTGAAATATCTTGCTAAATCACCATAGAAATCGACGGTTTTTCAGAGAAAATGCTGATTTGTTCAAATAATATTTGACCGGCGGAAAAATAACTGTATATACTGTGTATATGAACTTTAATTTTACGTTTTCACAAGCAGACAAGCGCCCTATGTATCAGCAGATCATGGAGCAAATCATTCAACGGATTGCGGTTGGGGATTGGCCGCCGAACACGAGTTTGCCGTCTATTCGGCAACTGGCTACAGAGATAAAGGTGAGTGTTATCACCGTTAAACGGGCCTATCTTGAGTTAGAACGTGAGGGCGTGATTGTTACGCAACAGGGCAAGGGCAGTTGGGTTAGTGACACGATAGATATGAATGAATTAAGACACGAAGAATTAGAACAACATTTAGAACAAGCTGGAAAGTTGGCAAAATCCATGGCGATATCAGCGGATGAATTGTTGAATATGTTAAAAAAATATACCTGATTAGGAATGGTTATTATGAATATACCAATGGCAGTGGAGTGTAAGGCGATAAACAAGCGGCATTCTCATTTTCAATTGCAAGATGTAGATTTATCTATTGAGCAAGGCACGGTTATGGGGCTTGTTGGCCCTAATGGAGCGGGGAAATCGACAATCTTGCGCATTATTATGGGGCTTCAAAAACCCGATTCTGGCAGTTTAAAGGTTTTGGGGCATTCTATGCCTGATGATCAGATTGCTGCTAAACGCCGCATTGGGTTTGTTGCAGAGGATATGCGCTTATATGAAAGTGAAACCATTGGGTTTCATATGGATTTCATAAAATCTATTTTTGACACATGGGATCAAGATTATGCTGCCACTCTTTTGCGGCGCTTTGATTTGATTAAAGATCAAAAAATAAAAGGCCTTTCGCATGGGCAACGGGTTAAAGCCACCTTAATGCTTGCCTTGGCTCGTCGGCCTCAATTGCTGGTGTTTGATGAACCAACGACAGGGTTAGACCCTGCGGTGAGAAAAGAAGTGTTGGATGAAATGATGAATTCTTTACAAGATGAAACTCGATCCATTTTATTTTCATCTCACAACACATTAGATATTGAGCAAATTTCTGACTATATAACCTTCATTTATGATGGCCGTATTATCGAATCAAAAGACAAAGAATCCTTTTTGGATAGTTGGAGACGGTTGCGTTTGGTAAACATTGATAACAAGCCGTTGCCTGATTTGCCGAATATAAAACAAATACAACAAAGCGGGCGGTTATGCGCCGTAACGGTGAATGATTATGACGATTCAACGGCTGATCAATTCACCAAAGCAGGGTTGACGGTGGAAAATATAGAGCATCTGACTCTTGAAGAAATATTTATCTGCAATGTTCAATATGCCAAAGAGCTAAAAAATAGCAGGATAAATTCATGACACATTCCATTATTCCTCAACTTGTTAAAAAAGATTTCTTAATTTGGCGAAAAATGATAGCCGTTTTTTGTTTAATGAGCCTCCTTGCCATTGCGGGATTGAGCTTAGTTTACGGTCACATTCCTCACTTTGTGTTTATGAATGTTGGTTTCACTATACTTATTATTCCTGTGGCGGCATGCGGTGTGGCTCTCTTGATACAAACCAATGTGTTTGAAAAAGAAAAATCAACCCAAGTGTTTATAATGAGCTTGCCGATAACCGTTAGGGAATTCACTCTGGCGAAATTGTTGGTCAATCTGCCCATATTTGGCGCATTGTGGGTTGGGACTGCGGGCGTTGCTTTTTACTTTACTTTCGGTCTTGGGTTGCTTCCAATAGGTGCTGTGCCTTTCATAACCATGATATTTGTGGGGATTTTTGCTGGCTATAGCTGTATTCTTTGTGTTAGCCTCATAAGCCAATCTTTGGGCAAAACTATTTTCGCCATCATGTTTTTCGAAGCGGCAACATCTGCCTCTCTATGGATTATTGCTTATCTTGATCCTATTCGTAATTATATTTATGGCCCCAGCATAGTTTGGAATTCGACGGCGCTTACAATTGTTGGGTTTCAAGTTTTAATTATTGTGTCGGTGATTGCAGCTACTATATTGATTCAGAATAAAAAACGGGACTTTATTTAAACTTTAACATGAAGTTACCCATCAGGATAAAGGACATATATTATGCCAAAAGCTATCATACCAGAAGGCCTTGAGGGATTTGTTCAAGAATGGAAAATGTCTCCCGGTTTGGAACATAATGGGTTTGTTTTTTTAACCGGGGTTACTGGGGCTGATGCCGATGGAAACCTGTCTTCCGATACAATTGTTCAAATTGAAGCGGTTTTTAAAAAAGTTGAAAGTGTTTTGAATACTGCAGGGCTGGATTTTAGTCATGTAGTGGAAATGACCAGCTATCATATTGGATTGCGCGCGCATCTTGAGGATTTTAGGCGCATTCGGGCGCAATATGTTGTCGAGCCATTCCCTGCATGGACTGCCATAGAAGTTGTTGGCTTTACTCGTGAAGGTGCGGTTGTTGAACTACGCTGTATTGCGAGGCGATCATGATTAGTTTTTATAGAGTTTTTGTAGGACTTTGTCGGGTAAATCAAACCCTGTGAGTTGTTTGAAATATAGGGGTAGGGATTCTTGGCGTTGGGTTTCGGTTTCCACAACGTTCATCGCGTAATAGCCGATTTGATGGTAATATAATATTCTCGCCCGAATGGAAGCCACGTCTGGGGCATAATCTAAACCAAGAAAAGCCTGTTTTAGGGCTAGAATGCGGCGGTTGTCGACCAATTCGACGGCTTTTGCTGCTGCAGGATGTTGCCTTGCCCAATCGCGCATGGCAGAATCTAACTTTGGCGAATATGAGCGCTCGCGCAACAGGCGGGTGAAAAACCTAAAAAACGGGTCGAGTGGGGTGAGGTTTTGGCCGTTTAAGGCTTTAATGAGTGGGTCATTTTCGACATTTTGCCATTCGCTTAATAATGTGTCGAGAATGTCTTGTCGATTGTTGAAAAACCAATAATAACCGCCGCGCGATACGTTTAGGTTTTTGGCGATTCGGTCTATTTTTACTTGTTCAACGCCGCCTTGGACGAGTAATTTTTTTGCCTCGGCTAGCCATTGTGCGCGTGAGGTTTTTGTGTTGCCGCGTTGTTTTTGCGGCTTTTCTTTTAATTCGTTTTCAGTTTTCATGGGTTTTTATAACATAAAAATACAGCGCTGTATATTTCAACTTGACCTATAAACATCATATCTATACATTGCTGTATAGTTTCATATGGGATGAGGGTTCTTTATGCAGAAATATTCTACATTGTCATTGGTGCGCAACGCACTCACTCACCATAATGGGTGGGAAAAAGCTTGGCGCAGCCCTGATTTAAAATCAGAATACGATGCTGTGGTCGTTGGTGGTGGCGGGCATGGCCTTGCGACGGCGTATTATTTGGCAAAAGAGCATGGTTATAAAAACATTGCGGTGATTGAAGCGGGTTGGCTCGGTGGTGGCAATACGGGGCGAAATACAACCATTGTTCGTTCTAATTATTTATTCCCGCAAAGTGCTGAGTTTTATGATTTTTCGCTGAAATTATTTGAAAATATGTCGCGTGAGTTGGACTTTAACGTCATGCTGCGGCAAGCAGGTCTGCTGACTTTGTTACATTCGCGGCATGATTTAGAGGTGATGCGCCGCAGTATTAATGCCATGCATATGAATGGCATTGATTCGGATTGGGTTACACCTAATGAAGTTGCGGATATGGCTCCTGGTATTAATATGAGTGATGATGCGCGTTATCCAATTGTTGGCGGTATATTGCAAAAGCGCGGCGGTGTGGCGCGGCATGATGGCGTGGCGTGGGGCTTTGCACGGGCAGGCGATTCTTTGGGTGTTGATATTATTCAGATGTGCGCGGTCACGGGGTTTGACATTGAAAATGGTGAAGTGGTTGGTGTGCAGACTGCAAAAGGCCATATTAAAACTAAAAAAGTTGCCATTGCTGTGGCCGGGCATTCGGGTGTATTGGCCGACATGGCGGGATTTCGGTTGCCTGTTAGTAGCATGGCGCTGCAGGCCTGTGTTTCTGAGCCGTTAAAGCCGATTTTTGATGCGGCCATTATGTCACCTTCGTTAGGTATGTATATCAGCCAATCTGACAAGGGTGAGTTGGTTATGGGTGGGGCTTTGGATGCTTATCCATCTTATGCGCAGCGTGGTAATATCAACACATTGGAGCATATAATTGCGGGTATTGTTGAGCTGTTTCCGAATTTTAGCCGCATCAAACTTATGCGCCAATGGGCGGGTATTGTTGATATTGTGCATGATTCAACGCCGATTATTGGCCTTACGCCCGTAAAAGGCATGTATATTAATTGCGGCTTTGGCACGGGCGGGTTTAAAGCCACGCCTGCGGGTGGGTGGACTTTGGCCTACACATTGGCCAATGATAGGCCGCATAAAATGAATGAAGATTTAAGTTTGAAGCGCTTTGAAACGGGAGCGTTTATTGACGAAATGGGCGCGGCGGGTATAGCGCATTAGGGGTGAGGAGAAGAAAAAAATGATGAATATAAAATGCCCTTATTGTGGCAATAGAAGTGAAGCGGAATATAGTTTTGGTGGCCCTGCACATTTGGTGCGGCCAATTCCTGCGGCTGAAGTTTCGGATGAAGAATGGGTTGATTATCTGTTTATGTTGGACAATGTAAAAGGCGTTTCGGCCGAGCGATGGTGTCATAGCCATGGTTGCGGGCAGTGGTTTAACATGTTGCGCAATACTGTGACGCACGAGATTTTAACAATCTATAAAATGGGTGAGAGCTTAGAGAGCGCGAAGGGTGGCGAAAATGGCGCGTAAAATAGAGCATATTTATAATTTGCGGTTAGATGTTGCAAGCCAAGTTAATTTGGACAAACCGATTTCGTTCAGCTTTGATGGCAGGGTTTATAGTGGTTATGAAGGTGACAGTTTGGCATCGGCATTGATCGCCAATGGTGTGCGTATTGTGGGGCGTAGCTTTAAATATCATCGCCCGCGCGGGATTATGTCGGCAGGTGTCGAAGAAGCCAACGCCATTGTGCAGATTGGCGAAGAGCCTTATAGGCAGCCCAATATGTTGGCAACGAAAGTTGAGCTATATGATGGATTGGTGGCGCGGTCGGTGAATGCTTGGCCGAATGCGGCATTTGATTTGTTTGCGCCACTGGGTTTTGCCAAGCCGTTTTTTGTGGCTGGTTTTTATTATAAAGTGTTTAAATGGCCAAGTTGGCAATTCTGGAGTCCCATGGTACGGCGTTTAGCTGGGCTTGGTACCGTGCCTAAACAGCCTGACCCTGATGACTATGATTATCACCATGCGCATACTGAGATATTGATTGCCGGGGCAGGGGTAGCGGGTCTTTTGGCTGCTTTAAAGCATGGCAAATCGGGCAGAAAAGTATTGTTGGTTGAACAGGATAAAGATTTAGGCGGCGCCTTATTATTTGAAAAATGCGAAATTGACGGCATGTCGGCATTGGATAAAGTTGCCGAAATGGAAGCGGCACTTGAAGCTATGGACAATGTGACCATTGTGAAACGTGCCACTGTCACTGGTTATTATGATGATAATTTCATCACCATCTCGGAGCGTTTGCGCAATCATTTGCCGCCGCATGTTGATGCTCATATACCGAGAGAAAGATTTTGGCATTTGCGGGCGGGGCAAGTCATTGTTGCGACAGGGGCGATTGAGCGGCCATTGGTATTTGCTAATAATGACCGACCTGGCATTATGTTAGCTAGCGCGTTGCGCCAATATGCAAACCGTTTTGGGGTGACTGCTGGTAAGCGTATTTTCATTGCTACCAATAATGATGATGCTTATCGTACAGCTTTAGATATGCATGCCGTTGGCGCGCATATTGTCGGCATTGCAGATGTGCGACCAAACCCACAGGGTGACTTGGTGAATGCGGTGCGGGCGCTTGGTATTACGGTTTATGATGGGCATGCTGTGGTCAATACTAGTGGTGCACGTGGGCTTAAATCTATCAGCATATCTAAAATTGAAAACAATGTGCTTGATGAGCGGCAAAGGGCGTTTAATTGTGATGTTTTAGGCACGTCTGGTGGGTGGTCGCCTGTGGTGCATTTGCATTCGCAATCTGGCGGTAAACTTAGGTTTAACGAGGAGGTGCAAGCTTTTGTGCCACGTGAATATGTGCAACAAAATGTGTGTATTGGTGCTGCCAACGGCGTGTTTGAATTGGTGGATATTTATAGCGAAGTGAGCGAAAAAGCTGCCAGACTTCAGAAACTTAAAACTGAACCGATTCAAGCGTTTTGGGATTTGCCGAAAAATATAAAGAAAATCAAAAATTCAAAAAGATGGGTGGATTTGCTGCATGATGTGACGGCATCTGACGTGGCATTGGCGGCGCGTGAAAACTATATTTCGGTTGAACATTTTAAGCGCTATACCACAACTGGCATGGCGATGGATCAAGGTAAAACCAGTAATGTCAACGCGTTAGCTATTTTGGGGCAGGAGACTGATCGAAAAATTCAGCAAGTGGGTACAACCAAATTTAGACCGCCATATTCACCTGTGAGCATGGGGGCTATGGCTGCGCGTAGTACGGGGGCATTGTTTAGCCCGTTGCGTAATTTACCGATGCATGTTTGGCATGTGGAAAATGGCGCGAAATTTGAGGATTATGGTGGCTGGAATCGGCCTGCATATTATGCGCGAAGTGGTGAAAATGAAGAGCAGGCCATCGAACGCGAAATTCACAATGTGCGACATCATGTGGGTATTTTAGATTATTCGCCTTTAGGTAAGGTTATGGTGCAAGGGCCTGATGCTGCAGCGTTTTTAGATTATTTTTATTGCAATAATGTGAGTAATTTAAAGCTTAACCGTGCGCGTTATGGCCTTATGTTGAATGAAGACGGCAATGTGATTGATGATGGGGTGTTCACTCGTTTGGCTGACGATGAATTTATGGCGACCACCACTAGTGGTGGTGCAGCGCGGTTTGCCGCCTCGATGGAAGAATGGCGGCAATGTGAATGGCCGCATATGGATGTGGTGATTACCAATATCACCACGGGTTGGGGGTGTATCAGCCTGCAAGGCCCCAAAGCGCGGGATGTTTTATTGAAATTGGATATTGATATAGATTTGTCGGGTGAAGAATTCTCGCATATGTCTATGCGTTCGGGCAAGTTGGCCGGTGTTGACGTTAAAATTTTGCGCACTAGTTTTACGGGCGAGCTGGGTTTTGAAATTTATATGCCGCGATCATATGCCAACGCTATGTGGGAATTGATTGTAAATGCAGGGCAGGAGTTTAAACTTGCGCCATTTGGGCTAGAAGCGCTGATGGTGATGCGTACTGAAAAAGGTTTTATTCATATTGGTGTCGATACAGACTCATCAACCATTCCTGATGATGTTGGTTTTGGTGCGCCTGCGCGTAAAAAAGTGGTCGATTATATTGGCAAAAGGTCGCTGTTTAGGCCTGCATCTTTGCGCTCTGACCGCGAGGTTTTAGTGGGGCTTAAAGCGGTTGGCGATGCGCCGCTTCGGGCGGGCAGCATTATATTGGCGAAGGGGCATAAGAAAGCACCTGCGCCTATGGATGGGCGGGTGACATCATCTTATAGCAGCCCAACAATGGGACACCCTGTGGCACTTGGCGTGTTGAAAAACGGCCAGAGCCGAATGGGCGAAATTATCAAAATATATGATTTAGACGGTGTGCGAGAAGCTGAAGTGGTTGCGCCATGTTTTTATGACCCAGAAGGGAAGAGACTTAATGGTTGAATTATTACGTGAAATGCCATTAATTGGCGAAGTTATTGACCATTCAGGCTTGTTCATTAAGCCGATGCATTGTGGTGTGGTTGTGTTGCAGCAATCTGATCTTGTGACTGATACAGCGCTTCAATTGCCTGAATTTGGAACCGTTGTGAGTTCTGGTTCTGAGACCATTTTATCGGCAATTCCGAAGCATTGGATGTTATTTTGCGATTTGGAAATTGCCCCAAAAACCGTGAGTGATTATTCTAGCCAAGTTGGCGAGGCGAATATTGTTGTTACTGATATGAGTGATCAATATATTGTGCTGCGTGTGGGCAGAAAACATGCACGGGCTTTGTTGGCTAAAGGGTGTGAGCTTGATTTATCGGTAGATATATTTAAGCCAAATCAATGCGCTCGTACATTGTTGGCACACATGAATGTGGTTATATGTCGGGAAACGAATGAAGATTTCAAACTGATTGTCGACGTGAGTTTCGCATCGCATTTGTGGCTTTGGCTCAAAGGTGCAACTGCCGAATATTCAGTAGGGGCGTAAAACCTCTATTCGCCTAAAAATCACTTTTCATCACGCATGGCATCCATAACTTTGCGGATTTCCGCGAGGTTATTGAATGGTTTGCAACCAAATCAATGAAAATTATGAAAATTCTTTGTTGAATCCATAATCATGGTTATATTAACGTTAAACAAGGCATAAAAGGGGACGAAAATGTTTAAAGGTAAGATGATTGCAGGTAAGTCGCTGAGTGAGATTTATCCGGGTACTGAGCGTGATTATTGGGTTTATATACCTGTTCAATCGACAGATGATGTTGTGTCTAATCTCATTGTGTTTCAGGATGGCGAATCTTATAAAGATCCTGAAAGGGAAATGAACATTCCTGCTTGCATAGACACGCTGATAGAGCGGGGCGATATTGCGCCAACTGTATGCGTGTTCATAAACCCCGGTATTGTGACAGAGCCTACATTGCCCGAACATGCGCCTAAAACTCAGCGTAGCATTGAATATGACACAATGAATGACCAATATACGCGGTTTTTAATCAACGAATTACTGCCTGTTGCATTGAAGGGTTTGAATGTAACAAGCGACCCTGCGAAGCGGGTGATGGCTGGTTTGAGCTCTGGTGGCATATGTGCTTGGAGTGTGGCTTGGTATCGCTCTGACTTGTTTGGCAAAGTACTTAGCCATTGCGGTAGTTTTACTGACATTCGGGGCGGGGGGGCTTATCCGAGCATGATCCGCACCCAAGCGGCCAAACCGATTAAAATGTTTTTTCAATCTGGCGCGCAAGATTTAAATACGAAATTCGGCGATTGGGGGATGGGCAATAAAGCCATGGCTTCGGCTTTGGATTTTAAAGGCTATGAGAATAAATTCTATTTTGGCAAAGAAGGCCATAATTTTATTCATGGTGCTGAATTGCTTGAGGAATCGTTGGTTTATTTGTTGGGAGATTAACCAAGGTAGAAACACTAAAAGACTCCATGTTAAAAGCTAACCAAGGAGCGCCTAAAGACGTTGTATATAAAGCTGAATTATTTGATTGGGAGAGGGCGCTTAATATATCGCGTTTCGACAATAAGTTAGGTAAGCTTGAAGATAGGTGTTTTCTTGAAATTATGGCTGAGCGGAAGATTTTCATTATGATTAATTACTGTTTTATTGAGTGAGATAAGTTAGTAATATTATTGTATTTTACTAACTAGTGGAATTATATATGATCGGACCCTATGCTTACAAAAAAGAGGCATTTTATAATGAATAAAGACGACGTTGATAAAGTTTTTAATTATATTGAAGAAAATTTAAGAGTTACCGAACAGACTTCAATTGAATATCTCGATTCAAAAGGAAATTTGGATAGGCTTGCTCTCCGACAGAATCATATCATTTTTGGAAGGAGGGGGTCTGGTAAATCTCTTTTGTTGAAATCTTTAAAAGGCAATTTTAAGTGCATAAATGTAAATCTTGAAGATTACAAGGATGTTAGTTTTCCAGATTCTATTATTCAAGTACTAAAGATGATTATCTCTGAGCTGATACTCACTGTAGATGCTAAATATAACAAATTTAACTTAATAAAAAAGTGGGAATCTGGAAAAGCAAGTCGAAAACTCAAAAAGAAAATTGAGGATTTGAATCAAGAGTAGCATAACCCCGATACGTTTGAACAATCAATAAAAAACAAGAACAGTAGCTCAAGTCAAGTTTCTACAGAATTTAATATTGGAGAAGGTCGTGTAAAAGGCGGGGCAAATAAATTTTCAGAAGTCGAAGTTTCAAAAGATGTGAAGGTTGTAAAATTAGAATCCCTCAAAATTCGATTGCCTGAGTATAAAAGTTTATTTACAGAAATTTCTGAGTACCTTGAAAAAGATATATATTTGATACTTGATGATTTTTATTTTATTAGGAAAAGTGATCAAGCATCTTTTTTAGACTTCTTTCATCGATTATCAAAAAACACACCATTGTTCCTTAAAGTAGCGACAATTAAACATAGAAGTGTATTATATACTCAGACTAATGATAGTTACATCGGGATTGAAATTCCACACGATGCACAAGACGTAAATTTAGACTATGGCCTCGAAGATTTCCCTTCTTTAATTTCATTTATGAAAGATTTACTTAATCATATAAATGAGAAAGTTGGTGTATCAATAAACTATAGCAACTTAATTACAGACAACGCATTTATTGTTTTGTGCATAGCTTCTGGGGGGGGTACCAAGAGATTTTTTGAGCTTACTAATATCTTTACGCTCAATGCTTGGAAATGATAAAGCAATTTCAAAACCTAACGTCATTGAAAAGGCTATTGAGAATCTACCAAATAAAATGAGTTCTTTTAAAACGGATGCAGCAGAAGAACGTCATGAATTGGAGAAGCATTTAAATTATATCCAGAATGCAATTATTACCGAAAAAAAATGGAATTCGTTTCTTGTTTCAAATGCAGAATTGCAAAAATATCCTCAAATAAATCAAACTATAAAAGAATTAGTTGACCTGCGATTCTTGCACCTCGTCAACCCCAATGTTAGTTCAGCAAATAGTGATGGAACTCGTTACTCTGCTTATATGATAGACGTTGGGCTTTTTCCAAATGCGAATCCGAGAGATTTCCAACAAGTTGAACCAGGGAAAAAAGACCATCGAGCCAGAGAGGATAAGATAAGATCTGCTCCAAAACTGAATTTAATTGATTTTAATTCAAAAAGTACTTTGAGAGATGTCACTTTTTTAATTACTTCTGAACGTGGAGAAACATTTCTTTTTGAGCAAGAATTTCAAGCAGATAATGGTTTCATAGTTTTTAATTTTGTATCAGAAGATGCAGATCCAATAATAATTGATGATGATAATGACAGTGATGATTTTTTTGGTTTATTATTAGGACTTGAAAGTAGGATGGTTCATGTAATTGGACCAAAATTAAGTGAGGGTGGTTTGTACAAATTTGATATTAGTGTGCTTACTGTAGATGGATATTCAAAAAAATTAGATAAACCTCTAGTCTTTAATGCAGGGATTTCAATTGCTCAAACATCAGAATACAGTATTATTGATCCAAATTTTGGAGAACAAAATATTAACATTATTTCGTATTATGATGAAATTTTAGATTTTGAATATAATTCAAATTCAAAAGAGATTAGTTT
>NVQL02000079.1 GCA_002400495.2 Alphaproteobacteria bacterium
CCAATATCGGCGCATCTTTAAAAATGGCCCGTGCAATAGCAATACGCTGGCGTTGCCCGCCACTAAATGCATGCGGGTATCGGCTCAATTGATCAAGTGAAAGGCCGCAGCTTTGCGCCACCTCCATCACCCGCGGCTTTGCCGCTTCCATATTCTTAGCCAAACCATTCACAATCAGCGATTCGGCAATGCTGTCCATAACCGTCATACGTGAGTTAAGCGAAGATTGCGGATCTTGAAACACCATCTGCATCTGCTGCCAAGCTTGGCGCAATGATTTTTCATCCAACTCGGTTATGTTAATCTGGCCACCTTCGGCCTGCATTTTCACCTGACCAGATGTCGGCTGTTGCAAGCGCAATAAAGCGCGGCCAAATGTGGTTTTGCCACTGCCACTTTCGCCAACCAAGCCCAGCGCTTCACCTTTGCGAATGGATAAAGACACATCATCCACGGCTTTAATTGACGCACCTTTTTTGCCAAACAACCCCTTGCTCGGGCCTTTGAATTCCACACAAAGATGGTCAACTTCGATCAGGTTTTTCATATATTGACCACCAAATTTTGTTGGTTTTGGTCGCGCTCAACATGATGACAGAAAACCGTATGATCAGTCGCAATCTCAGTGCTTTTTGGAAAATCACGATCACATATATTTTCTATAAATTCACTACATCTGGCGGCAAATGGGCAGCCATTTGGCCGTTCATAAAGATTGGGCACACTACCCGCAATCGGCTCCAACCTGCGGCTGCGGCCAATATCGGCTAAATGCGGAATTGCCCGCAACAAGCCTTTGGTATAGGGGTGTCGAGGGTTGCGCAAAATATCGCGCACGGGGCCTTGCTCAACAATTTTACCCATATACATAATCGCCACATCATCAGCAATTTGCGCAATCACCCCAATATTATGCGAGATAAACAAATTAGCCATATTCAATTCATTCTGCAAATCTTTCATCAATTTCAAAATCTGCGCCTGAATGGTTACATCAAGCGCCGTGGTCGGCTCATCGGCAATCAGTAATTTGGGGTTGCAAATCATCGCCCGTGCAATCATCGCCCGCTGCCGCATACCGCCCGAAAATTCAAACGGATATTGGTCAATGGCACGTTCTGGGTTCACAATGCCCACCTTACCCAGCATTTCAATGCATTTTTGCCGTGCTTGCTTTTTATCCAAATCCAAATGCAAATGGATAACCTCTTCAATCTGGTTGCCAATGGTATGAACGGGCGAAAAACTACTCATTGGCTCCTGAAAAATCATGCCAATTTGCGCCGCCCGTATGGCTTGAATGGGTTTGCCTTTTGAGTTTAGCTTCACAATGTCAATGGTTTGAGCTTGGTCGTCCTTAAACAATATTTTACCGCCAGTGATGCTAACGCCCTTGCCCAGCAGGCGTAAAATAGACAAAGAAACAATGGTTTTGCCACTACCGCTTTCACCCACCAACGCAAAAACCCGCCCCGCCTTAATGGTTAAATTAACCCCCTCAACAATCGAAAAGCTGGCATTGTCAACATCCAGCGATATGGTCAGGTCTTCAACTTTTAATAAATAATCATCACTCATATTTACGCCTATTTAGAATAAGGGTCAGCGGCATCACGCATGCCATCGCCAAAGAAATTAAAAGCAATCACAATCACCAATATAAACCCGCCAGGAATGAGCAACCAAGGCGTATGCGCCAAAGCCGTCACATTTTGCGCCGAGAATAACAGCACCCCCCAACTCACCATCGGCTCCCGCATGCCAAGGCCCAAAAAGCTCAAACTGGTTTCGGCCAATAGGATATAAGGAAACGCCACGGTCAGATCGACAATCAAATAACTCATGAATGACGGCAACATATGCTTGGTCACCAAGCGGTAGTTAGAGCAACCCGCCAACCGCGCGGCTTGAATAAAATCTTCATTTTGCAACGTCAGCAATTTGCTGCGCACTCGACGCGCCAATGTCGTCCAGCCCAAAGCCGCCAATATCAGCGTCACCACCACATATACTGTGGTTGCCGACCATTCACGTGGCAAAGAAGCAGCTAATCCCAACCATAATGGCAGGCTGGGTATCGAACGAATAAACTCAATCAGCCGCATGATGACATTATCCACCCAGCCGCCTTTCAGCCCCGCCAGCCCACCAATCGCCAAGCCAATAAAAAACGCCGCCAATACACCAATGATGCCAATCGAAATCGAAATCCGCGTGGCATAAATTGTGCGGGTGAAAATATCTCGCCCCAATTTATCAGTGCCAAAAATATGAATCTGTGTATCCGTCGTGCCAAACATATGTAAATTCGCGGGAATAAACCCTAAAAACTCATAAGCCTCACCGCGCACAAAAAACTCAATCGGCACACGGTTTTCGGTGTCTAAAACCACCATTTTACGTAAGGTTACTGGGTGGCGCTGCATTTTATGACCATAAATAAACGGCCAATGCGGTTGCCAATCCTCATCGAAAATATGAATACCAGTCGGCGGGCCACTGCTATAAGAGGGATCGCGTAATTGCGGTTTGGTCGATGAAATAAATTCAGGAAATATCGACATCAGCAAAAATAGAAAAATAATCCCTGTACCAATCATCGCCAATTTATGCCGCTTAAATTTATACCACATCAATTGCCGCGAGGTTGCAAGGTCTAAGCGCCGAATGGATTTGGCTTTTTTAGCTGCAACCACATTTTCTTGATTCTGTAGGGGTGGCTGATTTTGTGCAGGATTTATTTGGCTCATGTCGACGCCCCCATTCTCACCCGTGGGTCAACAATCATCAATAAAATATCCGAAATGAACGAGCCAATCATCACCAATATGCAATAGATAAGCATCATTGCCCCGGCCAAAAACATGTCTTGGCTTTTAAGAGCGTTGATGAACATCGGCCCCGTGTCAGGCAATGACAATACCAAGCCAATGATCGGCGCGCCCGAAATCACCGTGGTCAACTCCCAGCCTAAAGTCGATACAATCGGGTTAAGTGCCAAGCGCACAGGATATTTTAAAATCATCTTAAATTCAGATAACCCCGTGGCCCGCGCCGCCGTCACATACATTTTATTCAATTCTTCGAGCAAGGTGGCTCGCATAATGCGCAGTTGAAATGCCGTGCCCGCCGTGCCCAAAACAATGATCGGCACCCAAATATGGGTTAATAAATCCCAGAACCTACCCATCGACCACGCAGCATCTTGATATTCGAGCGAAAACAACCCGCCAACGCTCACCCCAAACCAAGTGGTCGCGCCAAACATCAATAATAATGCCAACAAAAAATTAGGCGTGGCAAGGCCGATATAACCCAAAATAGTAAACGTATAATCGGCCACCGAATATTGCCGCAAAGCCGAATATATGCCGAGCGGAATGGCGGTGATATAGGTGAATAATAACGTACCCGTAGCAATCAAAATGGTCATCGGCAAGCGTTCGCCGATCACTTCGGTTACGGGGCGGCTATATCCCCACGAAAACCCAAAATCGCCTTGCACCATGCCGCCAATCCATTTGAAATATTGCAAATAAAGCGGCTTGTCTAAACCGAATTGGCGACGAATGGCCTCAATCTCGGCCAAGGTAACGGTTTCCCCGCTGGATATTTTACTCGCAGCATAACTATCAGCAAAATCGCCAGGCGGTAGGCTGACAATGATAAAAGCCACGATAGAGACCGCAATGAGCATCAATGCTGACGAGCCTAATCTGACTAATATTTTTTGGAGAATGGGCACAATATTCCTTGTTATGTAGGTGTAAATATACTCTATGAGGTATTATTTACAAAAATGGAAAATTAACAAAGACTAAAATTATATGAGTTGCAAGAAGCAGTGAAAACTGCTTCTTGCGCTTTGTTTTAGAGCCGCTTATTTAAAGCTCCACTGATCGGTTTGTTGCGAATAAGCAAAACCAGCACGATAGGCATTTAAATTCCACGCCGGAACATTGGCCAATTTATTCGACACAATGTTAATTTGCGGCACGGCACCAGCGGTGCCAATAATCACCATATTGTCAAGGTTGAGCTTAATCATTTTCGCGCCAAGCGCCATATATTCATCACTACCTTGTTGCGCATCAGAAAATGCCAACGAAGTGGTGCGAAGCTCTTCAACCCATGCTGGTGGTTTTTCACCCTCAGCACCATTGGTTTGCCAATATTTGACCCAAGTTGCGCCCGTGGTGGGGCCACCAATCGCCCAAGGAGCAGAATAAACTTTAGGTTCAGCAATCAATGTCCATTCAAATGGCAAATCCCATTCCATGGCAATCTCAAGCTCATTCAAGTCAGATTTCTGACGCACAAGCTCAGTAGATATTTCTTTCAACAAAACATCAATGCCCACAGCTCGCCAATATTCAGCAATCAAAAGCGGAAATTCTGCTGAGCGGGTGAATTGTAGTGAATATTCCCAGAATATCTTAAATTCACTGCCATCAGGCGCCAGTCTAAAGCCATCAGCATTGCGTTCTGTCATGCCCAAATCATCAAGCATTTTATTGGCCAGAGTTTGGTCAAAATTGGTCATGAAAGCCCGATCTTCGGCAGTTGCGAAAGGCACATTGGCCGGCATGGCTTGATCGGTATTGGCCAGACCCAAATATAGCTGCTCGATAAATTCTGGGCGGTTAATGGCTACCGACATGGCTTTGCGGAACCGTGCATCGCCATAAGCAAAACTTTTGCTTTGGTCAGCGATGGTATAGTTAAACACCAAAACGGGGCCAATTTGGCCATCATCTAAGCGCACGCTATAATCACCACTGGCTTCATTCTCTTTAATCAACGGAAAATCAGCCAAATCAACATTTTGCGATTTTTGATCAATGTTACCGTTGATCACTTCAAGCGTCCAAATTTGCTTTTCTAAAAAGCGCTCATTATGACGGTCAATATATGGCAATTGATTGCCCGATGTATCGACTTTAAAATAATAAGGATTGGCAATGAAGGCCCGCGTTTGCCCATCTGTGGCTTTGGCCAAAATATGGCTCTCAAGTGTCGGTACAGTCAGGCCTTTTTCAGTGGCGGTAACCGCATCTTTCCACTTGTGATAATAAGTTTTGAAGTTTTCTTTCCAACTTTCAAAACCAGCCGCTTTGGCAATTTCATCAGCTTTATCATTATAATCAATGTGATATTGTTTCAGCACATGAGATGCTGCCCACGGGGTGAAATAAGAACCCGATGTGGCTAGATAATGTAAAAATACAGGGTTTGGCTTGGCAAAAATAAACGTAAAAGTTTGATCGTCAATTTTTTTAATTTTTACCGTTTCGCCACCATGCGCCCAATTGCCCCACACTGCAGGTGTAAGCTGTTCGTTGCGCATAATGTCATCAACAAAAAACACCACATCATCGGCATCAAATGCATCGCCATCCGACCATTTATGGCCTTCGCGCAATTTAAAAGTAATCTCGGTTTTATCATCATTCCATTGCCAAGATTTGGCAACATTAGGCACAATGCTATTGTCAGCAGGGTCTAACCGCACCAGATTAACCTGCCGCCAAGATAATATTTCTGACGTTCCAGATTCAAGCGCCAAGGCCGTACCTTTTAATATACCGCCATATTTACCGGTTTGCTCAACAGGCATGACCACCAATGGTTCACTTGGCAAACGCGCGCCAACTTTTGGCAAAGCACCTGCGCTCACTTGATCCGCAAATAATGGATTGCTGATAAAATCAAGATTTTCACCCGCTTGAGCTTCAAAATCTTGCAATTCTAGCTGATTGGCAAATGCTGGCTTTAAATCCATCGGGTTTGCAATCGTGGCGCCCATTCCAGCAGCGTGCGCAACTGATACAACAGGCAGCAAAAGGGCTGCCATTGTATATTTATTCATTCGTCTTCCCATTTCATCCTCCCAGATTTCAATCATAACTTCAATGCCATGAATGTTTAAAGGAATGTTGTCATCAGCCATAGTGAACCAATTTCAACAGTCACATAATTATTATTTAATTATTACATTTTTATGACAATAGGGCGTAATATTGAATAATGTAAAGGATGAAATTACTAAATGTGTATAAAAACCACATTATTAGTGAAAAACGGGCAAGAGTCTTGTAAATTTCACTTGTTAAAGCTAGCCTGATGAAATGAACTTTTAAATTGGATTTGAATTTGACTAAGTCAACCGTCAACAAAGTAAAAAACCACATCCAAGCCACCAAGCAATGGGATATAATTGTCATTGGGGCGGGCGTTGTCGGCTGCGCCATTGTGCGCCAATTAACCCTTAACGGCCTCAAAGTGCTATTGCTCGAGCGCGGCGCCGATATTTTATCGGGCGCGAGCAAAGCAAATTCCGCAATTTTACATACTGGTTTTGATGCCCCGCCAGATTCACTTGAACTCGAATGTATGCAAGTGGGTTATAAAGAATATTTGAAAATCCACAATAAAATGAACTTGCCACTGTTAAAAACTGGTGCATTACTGGTCGCGTGGAATGAGCAACAACTCAATCAATTGCCCAACATTGTCGAAAAGGCACATCAAAATGGTGTTGATGATGTGCAACAAATAGATTTAAAGGCGCTCAATAAACGCGAACCCTGTTTATCAAACCAATCACTAGGCGCGGTTGAAATATCGCAAGAATTCATCATTGACCCGTGGAGCGCCCCGCTGGCTTATTTAACCCAAGCCACCAAGTCTGGCGCGGAATATTTTTTTAATAACGAAGTTAAATCTGGTGAATTTGATGGCAATTTTTGGCATTTAAAAACCAATGAAGACACATACAAAGCCAAAATTATCATCAATTGCAGCGGCAATAACGGCGACATCATCCAAAGCATCTGCGAAGCTCCCAAATTTAAAATTAAACCCCGTAAAGGGCAATTTATTGTTTTCGACAAAAGCGCCTATAATTTAGTCAATTCGATTATTTTGCCCGTCCCCACGGCCACAACCAAAGGTGTGGTGATCACAAAAACCGTTTTTGGTAATTTATTATTAGGCCCCACTGCCGAAGAGCAAAGTGATAGATATAATGCGCCTGTGAATGAATCGGTTTTGAAAGAATTATTTGCCTGCGGTGTAAAAATGCTACCCAATTTAAAAACCCATGAAATCACCGCAACATATGCAGGTTTGCGCCCCGCAACTCAATTTAGTGATTATCAAATAGCAGCAAAACCTACCAAAAACTGGGTTGGGGTCAATGGCATTCGCTCAACAGGTTTAACCTCCGCCCTCGGCATTGCAAAATATGTCGAAAAATTATGTTTGGAAAATTTTACCAATATCTTACCGTTCAAATCGTTGGAAAATATTTTCTGGCCGCAAATGCCCAATTTAGCAACACATAGACCCAGAGCCTTTGAAACTGGCGATGGTACAGAGATAATTTGCCATTGCGAACAGGTAACACGTGGCGAAATCCAAGCCGCATTGGCATCGGATATCCCGGCAAAATCCATTGGTGCTATCAGGCGCAGAACGCGGGTGATGATGGGGCGTTGCAACGGTTTTTATTGCAGCGCCAAGGTCGCCCAACTCACAAAAAATGCAATTTCTCCACCATTAGAGACCATGGGAGGCAAAAATGACTGAATATGATTGTAATGTTGCCATCATTGGCTCTGGCCCTGCGGGCATTGGCGCTGCAACCGCTCTGACAAAACGCGGCGTTAAAAACATCACCATCTTCGAGCGAGAGGCCGATATAGGCGGCATACCGCGCCATACCAAGCATTTAACCTATGGTTTATTGGTATTTGGGCGCCCGATGACGGGGCCAAATTTCATTAAAAAAATAATGGCGCGCTGCAAAAATGTTAAAATTGAAACCAACATCAGTGTCATTGCCATTAAACAAAATTCTGAATTTGAAATTGCAACGGTGTCAGGTGTGCAAAAAGCCCGTGCCCAGCACATCATTCTTGCAACGGGAGCCAGAGAGACAACCCGCCACGCCCGACTGGTTTCTGGCTTGCGTCCACAGGGCATATTATCAACCGCTGCCTTACAACAATATATTTATAGCTTTGGCACATGCCCGTTTCACAAAGCCATCATTGTTGGCACCGAATTGGTAAGCTTTTCGGCCATTTGGACATTATGGCGCGCCAAAATTAGACCTGTGGCCATGATAGAGGCAAACAATCGCATCACCGCCTATCGGCCTGCGGTTTTAATGGCCAAAGCTTTGGGCGTGCCGATATTTTACAACAGTAAAATCACCGATATAGAAAGTGACGACAAATTAAAAACCATTTCAATAGAATCCAAATCTGGCGAAAAACATAAATTTGAATGCGATGGCGTTATATTTAGCGGTGAATTTATTGGTGAAAACAGCTTGGCTCAGGCCAGTCATTTACAAATAAACCCCCAAACCAACATTCCATTGATGGATGAAAATTGGTTGAGTTCTGATGTAGATGTTACGCTTATTGGCAACGCGGCTCACCCAGCAGACATGGGTGATCAATGTTATTTGGAAGGTCTAAAAATAGGCAATGTGATCGCAGATCAAATGAATCACAAGAATGACAGTATAAAATCTTTCATAGCCATCAAGCATGGCTCCAACATTAAAATGACCACCCCAAACATGGTGAGAATGTCTCATCAAAGCGCAAAAAACATTGATATTTTATTGCATGTAACCAAACAGTATTGGGGATTGGTGACCGTAAAATATGCTGGCAAAACCCTCTACCAAAAACGCCACCGCTGTTTGCCTGCACGGCGCATCAGGTTAAAAAACATCCGGCTAGAACCTTTGAATATAAATGACAAAAGCTCAATTGAAATCAGCCTTGAATAAGCGGTTTATTCACGTTGTTTAAAGGCTTCAATACTGGAACAAAATCAGATCAATTCATTTTAGACGGCGCAATCCCTGCATTGCTCATGAATTTGAAAGAGGCAGCAACCTCAAAGTAAATTGTTTCATGTAATTTTCTTTTCTCGTTTGGTTGCTGCGATTCTATGTAGGGTTTGGATTATTTTACCAATTCGACGATAAGCACATCACGGCTGGGTACGGAAAATCTATTATCAGACAAATTTGCGCCTTCATTGCCCCAATGAACTTTGCCCGCATTGCTAACGCCAAATTTAATATCAAACGCAATTGTCCCTTGTTGACTTTGCCGGGTTGGGTTGACAATCCAAACATAGGTGCGACCTTCTGTTTGGTGCAGGCGAATTTGCACATCGGCATTGTCGGTCAGGACGTTTTTATTTTTACCCGTCCATTTCAGAATGTCGGCAAAATAAGTGCCATTGGTTGCGCCATTGCTATTGAAATACGCGACCGAAGGGTGAGAGCCGACCAATAAAGTTTTGCCCTTACCAAAATTGTGCTCAACAATGGCCAATCGACCATCATCAAAATTACCGCGGGCTTTGCCACCTGCCAATGTGTAGGACTGCAAGAAGCCGCCGCCATTTACATTCAACCCGTCAAATTTGAACTTAACCCGATCACCGATATCAGGCATAAACTCAACCTGATCTTCCAACACCCCAAAAACTTTATCCAAACCATTGTTAGGCTGAACTGTCCCCACCTTGCCACGATCGCCAAAATAGCCTGGGCAGGCTTCACTAACCAGCGTGCCACCATTTTCGACCCAGTCAGCAATCAATTTAGCCTGCGCACTAGTGAACATAATTGGGTAAGGAAAATACAGAGTGTCATATTGGCTAATGTCATCAATATGTGTCCAATCAGCCTGAATGCCATTGTCAAAAAAGCCGCGATAAGCGCCCCACATTGCCTCTTGGTAAGTTTTTAAACCACCTTCATGGTTGAGCAAATAATCAAATTGCTGCACTTCAGGCACAACCAAAATACCGATCTCCCCCTGAACAGGTTTTGCATCAAACAAAGCTTTTTGATCTGCATGATTTGCCCATTTGGCCATATCACTGGCAATTTCCGACCGCGGCGTGCGCGAGCCATCCATGCCATAGGAGCCAAACGCCCCCCACAACGGCCCATCAAGCAAAGGCCGCCAGCGCAAATTCATCACACCGCGTGCGCCACCCGCAAATGAGGTCATGGTCCAGACACGAATGTCTTCTGGGTCAGCCACACGGCCATCATCTTTGTCACGACCAACCACTTGCGGTTGCATCCATAGGGGGCCACCTTGCCGCTCGGCGTGCCAGAACGGCTTGTCTCGTGCGGCTGAGCGGTTGATGTCAACAGCATACCAATTGCGCCACGGCTGATTGCCTTTGCGCGCAGGAATCCACGTAAAGCCCCATGATTCAACTTTCGAGGCAGCCAGCCAGTCATCACAACCACGCGCCGCCATATCGGTAATCACTCCACCAACACCATGAGCCACAATCAAATTTTCTTTGTCTACAGCGCGGATGGTATCAATCCGCCATTGCATTTGCGCATAAAAATCATCCCGCTTAAACTGTATCCAGTCGATACATTCAGGATACGGCGCCATATGAATTGGCGGTTCAACATCATCCCATTCTGTATAAGAAAACCGATACCAAGCCTTGGCTAACGCATCTAAATCACCATATTTTTTCTCCAACCAGCGCCGAAACGAAGCCTTGGTATAAGAGGAATAATCAACCTCAGGCGAGTAATTACACTCATTCCAAACGTCATAGCCTTGAGTGGCAGGATGGTCTTTGTAACGAGTCGCTAACGCGGTTAAAAAATTCCCAGCAGCCTCTTTCACCTCTGGGCAATTCAACGTCAACGCTCCTGCCCCGCCACCATTAAAAGCGAAACCGCCCGATGCCGCACTCACGCCCATGGTCGAATAAAGCGGCGTGCCATCGGCTTTAATCTGGCGCGCATGAGCAAACTTACGGATCGCCCAATCAGGCACCGTGTGAATCAGTTCGGCAATGATGGTTTTAATGCCATTATCCGCCGCATAATCAAGCTGACGGTCATATTCTTCCCAATCATATTCACCAGGTGCGCGCTCAATTGAGCCCCACATAAACCAATGCCGAAAAATATTTAGCCCATCTTCACCAGCCACTTTATAGTCACGTTCCCAATCTTCTCGCGGTGGGTTTGATTTGCGAAAATAAACCGCGCCGAACGGAATTTGAATGTCAATTTTTGCCATGAGTTTTACCTTTGTTAAAAAAAATTAGTTTGCTGTCACATCAAACCGCGTGCGATGCATCATGCGTTTGTTGCGCGGGTCAGGATTGGGAACAGCCGAAATGAGCGATTTGGTATAAGCCTGCTGCGGGTCGGTGCATATTTGCTCGGCAGTGCCGCTCTCGACCAGCTTGCCATAATGCATAACCAGCACATCATCGCAAAAATAACGCACAACACTAATGTCGTGACTGATAAATACAAAACTCAGATTCAGCCGTTTTTGTAAATCCAGTAACAAGTCAAGAATCTGACTGCGAATTGACACATCCAGCGCCGAGGTCGCCTCATCAGCAATAATCACCCGAGGCTCCAATGACAGAGCCCGCGCAATGCCAATGCGCTGGCGTTGGCCACCTGAAAATGCATGCGGGTAACGCTCCATCACTTCAGGTTCGAGCCCCACAAGATCAAGCAATTCTGTCACTTTGTCTTTCAGCGCCTCGCCCCGCAAGCGGCCATTGACCAGTAGCGGGTCACCAATAATCTCACGGACAGTCATACGCGGGTTTAGGGATGCATAAGGGTCCTGAAATATCAGCCGCACATCAGCATGAAAATCACGCAAGCGCTTTTTGTTTAACCCAATAACGTCAACATCCTGACCATCACGATCACGATAGGAAACAGCGCCAGTTGTAGGTTCGACAATGCGCAAGATCAACCGCCCAAGAGTGGTTTTGCCCGAGCCGCTTTCGCCAACAATGCCGAGCGTCTTGCCGGGCAGCAAATCAAAGCTCACATCATCAACGGCCTGAACACCATTTTTTTCGGTGCCGTAAAACTTGCTTAAATTGCGCACAGAAAGAATCGGCTTGGCTTTGTCATCAACGGCTTTGGCAGCATTGGCCGCCCCCGCCTCCAATTTCATTGTCGAGGCCAAGAGCTGTTTCGTATAAGCATGTTGTGGGTCATGAAACATATCGTCAACACTGCGATGCTCAACAATTTTGCCGTGCCGCATCACTACCACTTCGTCAGCAACCTCAGCCACAATGCCCATGTCATGAGTGATCAACAACACCGCCATGCCATGCTCAACCTGCAACCGTTTTACCAGATCAAGAATTTCAGCCTGCGTGGTCACATCCAACGCGGTTGTGGGTTCGTCAGCAATCAAAATACGTGGCTCAGCCGATAGCGCCATGGCGATCATCGCCCGCTGCAACATACCACCAGAATATTCAAACGGGTAACGGTCGATAGCTAGTTCTGGCTCAGAAATATCAACACTAGCCAAAAGCTCAATCGTCCGCGTCCGCGCTTCAGCCTTACTCATTTTGCTATGTTGCAAAATGGCTTCAATAATTTGCGATCCAATGGTATGCACTGGCGACATCGAGCTCATCGGCTCTTGAAAAATCATCGCAATGTCCCCACCACGAAATTCACGAATTTCTTTGCCGCGCGGGTCAAGCTGCGCAATATCAACCGTCGCCCCATCAGGCTTAACCAGCGAAATCGAACCCTCAACAATCACCCCAGGCTTACTAATAATCTGCATCAATGCCCGACCCGTAACGGTTTTACCAGAGCCACTTTCACCAACCAGACATAGAGTTTTACCAGGGTACAGGTCAAAACTAACATCAGAAACCGCGCGAAACGGTCCACGACGCAAAGCAAAATCTACGCTCAGATTCTTAATTGAAATGACAGGATTTGTTTGTTGATCACTCATATTTTTTCCTCTCCCTAATGCGAATAGGGATCGGCTGCATCGCGCAAACCGTCACCAAGAAAATTAAACGCCAGCACTGCCAATACAATCGCGCCACCAGGCCAAGCCAACAGCCACGGCGCTTGCGCCACAGCCCGAACATTTTGCGAATCCTGCAATAGCACACCCCAGCTCACCACGGGCGGCTTTAAGCCAATACCTAGAAACGAAAGCGAGGTTTCAGCAATGATCATCGCCGGAATGGCCAACGTCAGCGTGGCAATGATATGGCTGGTCAATGACGGCATCATGTGGCGAAAAATCACCCGTAATTCCGAAGACCCATCAAGAATCGCCGAGGTGACAAAAGCATCGGTTTTTAGCGCCATAAATCGCCCCCGCACTTCGCGAGCCAGTGACGTCCAACCCAGCAACGAAACAATAAGCGTGATGATGAAATAAACATGCAATGGGCTCCATGTCAGCGGGATCGCCGCCGCCAGACCCATCCATAAGGGAATTGTCGGAATAGAACTCAACACCTCAATCGCCCGCTGAATGACCATATCGGTCACCCCGCCATAATAACCCGACAGACCGCCAAGCAGCATGCCCAAAAACAACGCCACCGCAACCCCAATCAGGCCGATCGACATCGACACCCGCGTGCCATGCAGCACCCGCGAAAACCCATCACGACCAATGCGGTCAGCACCGAGCAGAAAAAACGGGTCATTCGGGTTGGCAGGGCCAATGAGATGTATATTCGAAGGAATAAACCCAAAAAGCTTATAATCAGCACCCTCAACAAACAGTTTCAGCGGTATGATTTTATCTTCATCAATGGTAAACACACGGCGCAACGCTGCTTTATCAATCGTCACTTTATAGGCATTTACATGTAGCTGAAAATGGCTCTCGCCATTCTCGTCCTCGACAAAAAAGTGAATGCTTTGCGGCGGCGCATAAGTAAGCTTTGGTACAGCCTTTTGCGGGTCGAACGGCGCTAGAAAATCAGCAAACAAAGCCACCATATACAATAAAATAATAACAATGCCAGACGCCACAGCTAGCTTTTGCCGCAAAAATTTCATCCACATTAACCGCCAATGACCCAGTGTTTCTACGTCATGACCATAGGTCGAAACCAGCGCCGAAACTTCACCTTCTTGATTTTGTATTTGCTCACTCATTATGCACCTCTAATTAAACCTAATGCGCGGATCGAGCAGCGCCAATAATATATCTGAAATCAACATGCCAAACAGCGTCAGGATGCTCAGCAAGAAAATAAAACTCCCCGCTAAATACATATCCTGCGCGATTAACGCCTGAATGAGAATCGGCCCACTGGTCGGCAAATTAAGCACAATCGCCGTGATGGTCACGCCCGATATCAACGAAGGCAAAATCCAGCCAATGGTCGAAACAAACGGATTCATCGCAATCCGCACTGGATATTTAAACAGAATTTTCCATTCAGGCAGACCTTTAGCCCGCGCGGTCACCACATATGGTTTTTCCAACTCGTCAGCCAAATTGGCCCGCATAATCCGAATGAGCGCCGCCGTACCCGAGGTGCCAATAACAATCACTGGAATCCAGATATGCCCAAGTAAGTCAACAAACTTATCCCAGCTCCAATCAACATGCATAAATTCAGGCGAGAATAACCCACCAACCCGCACCCCAAGCACCGAATAACCAAACACCATCAGCGCCAACGCCAACAGAAAGTTAGGAATGGCCAGCCCCAAAAAACCAATCAATGTAAACAAGTGATCCGTGGCAGAATAGCGATTAACCGCAGAATAAATACCGATCGGCAACGACACGCCCCAAACAAAAATTAACGAACATAATGAGACCATTAAAGTCAGCCCCATGGTATCACCAATCAGTTGCGAGACAGGCACACCCCAACCAAACGAAGGGCCAAAATCACCCCGAAAAACAATCCCACTAATCCATTTCCAATATTGAACAATCAGGGGTTTATCCAAGCCATATTGAACCCGCATCTTCTGTTCAAGTGCTTCGGTAATCCCGCCCTGCGTGCTGTCGGCAATATAGGCCAACATAGTGGTCAAAAAATCACCAGGTGGCAGTTGAATGATCATGAAAGTCAGAAACGAAATACCGATCATAGTGGGGATCATGTACAGGATTCTGCGAATTATATATCTAAGCATTCGGCTCCCCTTGCAAGAGTTTTGCCATTAAGAATTTCTCCAGCATAATCAAACAAAATCGATTCGGACAACTTCTTCACCGCTAAATGGCGGCACGCTGACTGTCAGCATGTCACCATCGACACCGAATTCAGCCTCAGCTTCAGCCACTAGCAATTTCACGCGTGCAACCGTTTGCCCTGCGGACAATCTAAGGCGCACGCTCTGTGGTGGGCTCGGTAAAAACTCGCGCTGCGGGCCTTTCATCATCATCGGATTGGTCAGGTTCATCATATGCACAATCGTAACGCCCTCGCCTTTGCGCACCGCCATATCAATCATGCCTTTGCCGCGAATTTCAATTTCTGGAGCCTCTTCCAACGCCCAGCGCACAGCCCCTTCAATCAACGCGCCATGGTCAGGCTGCAACATATCCCAAAATATTTCGCCAATATTAAACGGGAAATAAACCATCCGTCCACCGCCAGCCACTTGCCGCGTGATAACCGCAGGGTCATGCGCTTCACCACGTGGATAAACTTCTTCCATCGGCAAATCAGGAAAATCAGGAAAGAATTTAAACGGCACGCTTGCATCCTTGGCAGCGGTCACATTCAGATGATATGTGCCACCAAGGATGCGCCGTGCTCCCCCATAGAAGCTGGTCATTGGATGACCATCTTCGACGGACATGTAGGTATTTTGCAACGGCCCACGGGTCTTACCGTTAAGCGAAGCACCAAACAGATCAGCGAGACCAAAATCTTCGCGCTGTTTGCCATTCTCGTCATAGAGCGAGGTTTCATAGCCAGCGATCAAACAGCCACCATCAGCCACATATTGCTTAAGAATGGCGCATTGTTCATCGGATAGATGAGCTGCATTGGCCGCAACCAACACCTTATAATCATTAAGCCGCGCTTCGCCCAAGCAAAGATCAGAGAGAAATTCAAACGGCAATTTTGCTTCAACCAAGGCATGATAAACACCCAATTCATGCTCTTCAACCGCCTCACGCGCCTTGTGTTCGTAGCAGCGCAATGTCGTGCTTGGGTCAAGCACCGCTATTTCCGCCCAAGGTTTTGTATCGGCAATATCAGGTTCTATTTTATGATGCTGCACATAAGTTTCAATCAACGGCTCGACCCAGCGTTTATCAGGCACGGTGGCGTTAAATTTTGTAAACCATGGCCGCAAACCTTGCACGGCACCCGCCATAAACCATGTTTGTAATTCAGCCGCTTCATGCACGCCATCTTTCCAACGATGGCGATCTCCGGGGCAAATCCCCGTCACCCCACCAAGCGGAATGTTGCCAAGCCCGCCACGCAACCGTTTGGCATTACGGCCATTGGCCCAAGGCACAGTCACTCCGTCGCGCCCCTGATGGTCGCAAAACAGAATGGGTGTGGTTTGTTTAATAAAGTTCAAATCATATTCTAAAATAGAATTGGCACCCATATTGGGGATGTAACGCGCATGCGGCCGCACAGATTTCACCACGTCATTCCAATGGCCAATTTGGGCCGTTAACCGCTTGCGCCGCCAGTCTTGCCAACTCAGCCAATCCGCATCAAACCGATCGGCTTTAAGCGGTAGGCTGCGCCCGGTATCGGCATTAAAATTTTTCCGACAGCTGTCACAATAACAAATGCCATGCCCCGCCCAACGGTTACCAAACACTGCATCAATGTCATAACGCTCACAAATTTCACGCACCACATCAGGCATAAATTCACGATTATAATCACCCAATGCACAAGTGATCCAAACACCCGGAAATGACCAATGCTCGCGCGCTTTGCCATCAGCATCACGTTGAATCCATTCAGGGTGGGCGTCCGCTGCATCCTGATGGATGGCATGCGGGTCAACCCGCGCCATAACATGCATATCAAGTTGGCGCGCGCCCTCTACAAGTTCACCAAAAATATCGCGTCCATCCAAATGCTTGCTCACATAATGCAGAGGAATGTCACTCGGATAATAAGCAATATAACCACCAGCAGACAGACAAGCTGCGTTCGATTTACTGCGTTTAAACAGGTCAAGCCAGAAGTCGATGTCAAAGTGTAAAGGATCATCTTCAACAAGCGTCAATTGTGCCCATCGGGTGGCCGTTTTGTACCAGTTTTCAGAGCGCGTTTGACCACTTAGCGTGGAACTATTTCGGTTCAGCATTACATTTCCCAAACAAATTTGGATTTAAAATAAAAAAAGGGGAGGGTTCGACACACCAATCCTGATGTGTCGAACCGAAAGCAACCTATTTCCTGAAGAAGGTTTCAGGGTTAGCTGGCGCTGGGTTTGGATAGCCATAAGAATTTGGCATCACATCTGGCACATTACCAAGGTCAGTGCGCACAATCCCATAAGTGACCGCTGGATGGGTGATGCCGATCAGATAAAACTCATCCGCATTCAATTCCAGAATCTCCTTAAACAGCTTGGTCTGCATTGCACCATCGGCTGTTGATTTCACCTGTTGGTAAAGCGCAACAATCTTTTTGGCGTTTGCTGGTGGTTCAACCGCATTTTCGTTGGTTGGATCAACAAACCATGCTTGCCACCCACGGGCATACATAGTGTTGGTGCTATCTGGCGCAAAGTAACGAGCGTCAATCATAGCCGCCTGCCCTGCACCGCCACCAAACCGATGAGCGGTTGCATCAAATTCAAATCCACGACGCACACGCACTTCCCAAAGTGAGCGATCCATAGTGCGGATCTGCGTATCAAGACCCACAGCCTGCCACATTGGCAAAGCAAGTTGGAACATATCTAGGAATTTCTGACGCGCCTGATCAATTTCAAACACGATGGTCACAAGCCGACCTTCAGCATCCAAACGCATGCCATCAGCATTCTTGTTAGGTATCACTTTGTCCAACGCAGCGTTCGCGGCATCCACATCATATTCAGTATATTGACGAGCAAGCCGTTCATTATACAATGAATCACCTTCAAGAATAGAAGGTTGCGCTGGGCTGCCTTGGCCAACAAACACCGCATCAATCAATGCTTGACGGTCAATCGCTTGAGACATACCAATGCGGAAATCTTTATTTTGGAACAAGGCACGCTTGGTCATATCAGGATGCGTAAAGTTAAGCTGAATCACCAATTCATTCGGCTGAGTTGGCAATAAATCATAAAATTTATAACCACCCGCTTCCTGATTATCAAACAATACTGACTTATTGTTCGGCGTGGCAACATATTGATCAATCATGTCAATTTCGCCCTGCATCACTTTAAGCAACAACACTTGCTCATCAGTCACAAGATCATAGAGAACCCGATTAAAGTAAGGCAATTGATTGCCACCAGTGTCAACTTTCCAATAATAAGCATTACGCTCAGTCACAACCTGAGAGGTGCTTTCGCCCATCGGAACGTCCATTTTCCAAGCGGTGAGCACAGGCACGTCATCATTGCGGAAATAATTGTCAATCAGCTGAATGCCACCTTTTTCTTCAAACAGTTGCGGCCAACCAGCAAATCCAGCTTCATCAGCCAACTTATTGGCATCAGAATTATATTTGCCATGGAACTGCTCAAAATAATGTTTGGGGAACCGTGTCGTTTGGTCATTATTGCCCCAAGCAATCTGCTGCAGAAAAAGACCATTGGCAGTGGCAAAGCTCACTTTATAGGTGTAATCATCAATTTTTTCAAACACCGCTTTTTCGCCACCAACCACTAGATAGCGCTGGGGATCCATGTTAATTTCAGGATCATTGAATATGTCATTATACCAGAACATAACGTCATCAGCCGTAAACGACACGCCGTCAGACCATTTCATGCCTTTGCGTAAATGAAAGGTAAATTCAGTCGCCGCATCATTAACGTCAACAGCCTCAGCCACATTCGGCACAGTCGTAGACCAATCCGCGCTAAACCGAACCATAGGCTCATAAGCATGAAAACGGATCATTTGCGCCGATCCACCCGAGCCAATAAGCCCGGTGCGAAAATCGCCGCCATATTTACCGACAGACTGTAGTGGGGTGACCACCATAGGTTCATCTGGCAAGCGTTCAGCAACGGCAGGCAATCCAGCCATACCGTCAAGCGAAGGCGCTTGTTGGTAATCCGCAGCGAGCGCAGTGCCCGACATTAGAATCAGCGCACCCACTGCGCCGCGTAAAAACGAAACTCTCTTTGCAAACATTTCAATATCCTCCCTGATATTTCATTGTATTATTTTTGATTGTTAGGCTAATGTTAGCCTAATTTTATGATAACGCAACAATTTTTTAGGTTTTATGTGGATTATCGCTTGCCTGTCTTTGACAAATCATCAATTCCCACTTAAGTATGCAGAAAATTTGTTTGCCGCTTGTTTGTTTGCCTGTTGTTTGTTTATTGTTTGTTTGTTTGTTTATTGTTTGTTTGTTTATTGTTTATCTAAGGAATACCTATTTTGGCGAAAATCACCCAACAAGACATTGCTGATGTTTTGAAGATTTCAAAATATGCAGTATCACGCGCACTGGCCGATAAGTCTGGTGTCAGCGAAGCCACGCGCGAAGTGGTGCTCAAGGCCGCGGACAATCTCGGCTATAAACCCAACAAACAAAAAGACTCGGCATTGTCACCAGAGGTATTGTTTGTGTTTCAAAGCAACGATACAGTTCATGGCGAGTTTTGGGTCAAGATTTTACGCGGTGCACAAGAAGAAGCCCAACGCATGGGCATTCGCACAGGGTTGCGCATGGTGCAAAATGCCAGTGACATTGCAGATTTACATGATGGCATCGCTGGCATTGTGCTCAGCGGCCCACTAGATAGCGAAGTGTTCGAGGTTGCTGCCCAGCTACACATTCCGCTGGTTCGCACCAGCCCAGGCCCCATTCTAGATCGTATTGATCGGGTGATGGTGGCAGATTTTGAAGCGGGGCAAATGGTCGCAAACCATCTTATCGAACTTGGCCACACCAGAGCCATTTTTGCCGAAGGCACACCGCACCTAATTGGCCGTGCTGACCGCTATCACGGCTTTGACCATGCCTTTCCAAATCATGTTGAGGCAATAACCTTTGACGAACAGATCGGCATCGGCCCCCAAATTGACCGTATTTTCAGCCAACCAAACCCGCCAACCGCAATTTTCTGCGCCAGTGATGGCATTGGCGTCAACGCAATTTCCGAACTATTACGTCGTGGCATTCGGGTGCCAGAAGATGTCTCGGTCATCGGCTATCTCGATACCGCCGCCGCCATCCAAATCGCCCCTGCACTCACCACAGTGCACGTACCAGTGCGCCAAATGGGCATCGCCATTATGCAATGCCTATTCAAACGGATGCAAGATAACAATCCTGAACGACGCGCGCCCCGCAGAATACAATTAGTCCCCGAATTCATCATACGGCAGTCAACCGCGCAGGCAAATCCTACACCAATCCCAACCAGCAAATTTAACCGGCCGCAATCATCCAACTCACAAATTTCTACAAACCCCAAGCCAGAAATTAGCCAAGATACCGCTAAATTCTAACTCAATCGCATTCAGAGCTTCATATCTATTTGATTTGAAACTCAACTCACCTGCTTTATCATTTGATTTAAAGCGTCACAGGTCACGAAACAACTCAACTCGAATATTCGCTTCTGCGAGCATTATTTCAGCGACTTCAAATCCACGTTCAAAACTAACGTCTTTTTTGGGTGCTTGAATCGTTTTAAGAGTTTTCACACCTGCTTGAATGATCCCGCGCGCGCAGTCCGAGCACGGGAATACACTGCAATAAAACGTCATATCTTCAACGCGAACACCGGTTCTCACGGCATTATAAAGTGCATTTCTTTCGGCATGTTCGACCCAATGGAATTTTTCTCGGTCTGTTCTATCAAAACGCGCTTCATCAAATTTTACCCCGCGCGGAAACCCATTATAACCAGTGGTAATAATTTGATTTCCGCGACCGACAATAACCGCACCAACTTTACGATGTGGGTCTTCACTCCACGTCGCAATTAATTTGCAAACGTCAAAAAATCGACGATCCCATTTATCCATTTTAAGTGTTTTGTCGGTCATGATTTCGTTATCCTGATTTCATTATCCTGCAAAAGTGTAGGCGGTTTTTACAATCGTGTAAAATTCAATCGCATATTGACCTTGCTCCCTTGCTCCATAAGAAGAACCCTTACGTCCGCCAAAAGGCACATGATAATCCACACCAGCCGTTGGCAAGTTAACCATCACCATTCCAGCTTCGGATTGTCTTTTGAACTTTGTGGCGTATTTTAAGCTCTGGGTGCATATGCCTGCTGCTAGGCCAAAATCTGTGTCATTAGCAACTTTTAAGGCTTCCTCATAATCTTTGACTTTAATAACCGAAGCGCAAGGCCCGAAAATTTCTTCGCGGTTAATGCGCATGTCATTTGTCGTGCCAATGAATAAAGCAGGTTTTTGGTAAAAACCTTGGGCTTCCAATTCCAACTGTTCGCCACCAAACACTTCGTCAGCTTCTTGCTTGGCAAGCTCAACATAAGCCAAGTTAGACTTTAATTGCCGCTCATCGACCACAGGGCCAATATTCACATTGGAATCCAACGGATCGCCAACGGTTAGTTTTGACATTTCTTGTTTCATTCTACTTACAAACGCATCATGAATGCCTTTTTGAACAATGAAACGAGAAGGCGCCGTACATCTTTGACCAGTTGAATAAAACGCACCACTTACACATGCCGCCACCGCTACATCCAAGTCTGCATCATCCAAAATCACCATTGGGTTTTTACCGCCCATTTCAAGTTGGAATTTTTTACCCGTTTCGACACATTTTAATGCGATATGTTTGCCTGTTTCCACCGAACCAGTAAAAGTAATGGCAGCAATATCAGGATGATTCAACATCGCCTCGCCAACCACTGATCCACGCCCCATAACTAAATTAAATACCCCGTCTGGTGCGCCACATTCTACAAACAATTCTGCAATAATATGTGCACAAGCTGGGGTTAAATCAGCAGGTTTCATGACAACACAATTGCCAAATGCCAACGCAGGGGCAATCTTCCAAGCTGGAATGGCAATGGGGAAATTCCATGGCGTGATGATGCCCACAACACCAAGCGGCTCGCGGGTTACATCAATATTTATATTAGGGCGAATAGAGGCAATGTTATCACCAGTCATTCTAAGCGCTTCACCCGCAAAGAATTTAAACACTTGTGAGGCGCGCATTGTCTCGCCAGTGGCTTCGGCCAATGATTTCCCTTCTTCACGTGCCAATATAGTGCCAATTTCTTGGCTTCTGGCCGCCATTAAATTGCCGACAGAATCCAACAAATCATGCCGCACTTGCGGTGATGCATTTGCCCAATTTTGAAACGCTTGTTGAGCCGCTTCTACTGCTAAATTCACATCTTTTTCCGAACCAAGCGCATATTCACCAATAATATCGGTTACATTTGCAGGGTTTTTATTGCTTTTGCTTTGAGTGTAATCACTCCACTTACCTGCGATCAGGTTGCGTTTCACTTCTGACATTTTATTCTCTCACTTTATATTTATAACTGTTTTAGTTTCTTAGATATCGTTTCGACTTGTTGAATTTGCACTTCTGACAATCCAACTAAGGGAGGAATGACTGAATTCCAGTTGCTATTATTTTCTCTCAACCCGACAAGGTATTTCACCGCCTGAATGAGCGGCAATGACGCAATTTCAGTTCTTAATTCGGCTATTTTTTCACTCAATTCTACTTTGTTTCCGACCCCATTCCACAATTTTGTTGCCAATGGAGCTGTGACATTGACCGAGCCCGAAATACAACCAGCAAAACCATTCTGTTTGGCCTCTGCCACTGAAATTTCATTGCTTGGAAAAACCTTAAAATTCGGCACAGCCTTCACAATTTCTTGGCAATAAGCAATGTCGCCAGATGAATCTTTTATGCCAGCAATGCGATGTGGCATTTTTTGCGCAAATTGTTTTATAACCTCAACCGAAAATTTAACGCCCGATAAAGCGGGGAAATTATACAAATATATTTTGATTTCGGCATAACCGAGCTGCTTATCCAATGCCGAAAAATAGTCAATAATGCCTTGTTCCGAGATTGGGTTGTAATAAAAAGGTGGCAATATTAGTGCAACAGGGTAGCCCAAATCATTGGCAAATAAAGTCAGGTCAGCAGTGGTTGCTAAATCCGACAAGCCCGTGCCAACCATTAATTTAGAAACATCAAGTTTCTCAGCCGCTACTTTCATGATGGCTTGACGATTGGCAACGCTTTGTGAATTGGCTTCACCCGTTGTGCCCAATATGTTTAAACCATCGCATCCATTGTTTAGTGCCCAGTGGCAATGAGAGATAAACTCATCCAATAATGGTTGATTTTTTCCGTCAAAAGGTGTCGGTACAGCCGCGATTATGCCGCCCAAATTTTCATCAATATTCGTCAAAACATACTCCTTCAATTTCCGATTATTTTTTTGTTTTAAAGTTAGCAATTTGGGGATGATCTTGATCGGTGGTATATTCCTTTGTCCACCCATCTGGCATGCCCCACCCCGTTACCTTTTCTTCAAAAAACTCTTTGTTCACAGCAACATATGGCGCTTCTTCTTCGGTAACTTCTGAAATTTTGCGGATGGCGTCTACGGGGCAAATAGATTCACAAAGGCCGCAATTTATGCATTCATCAGGGTTGATGTAAAACATCCGTCCCCCTTCATAAATACAGTTTACGGGGCAAACTAATGTGCAACCACCATCCTTAATATCGATACAATCTGAAATTATGACATATGACATTTTTTTCCCTTAATTGATCATTCACCACGCCATTTCGGCGCGCGTTTTTCAATGAATGCTCTCACACCTTCTTCTGAATCTTTGGATTCTAAAGCTTTGATAAGCTCTGGCGTTCTTAAGGCCTGAGCCTCTTTTGCGGTTAAATGAGCGGTGTTGCGAATGGTGTGTTTCATGGCGCGAACAGATAGAGGCGCACAGAGTTTAATGTCATCCACCCATTTTTGCACACAGGCATCTAAATCTTCAGGCGCAACAAGCTCGTTCACCATGCCATATTGATATGCCTCGTCAGCAGACATTCTACGCCCCGTCAGCAGATAACCCGCTGCGATTTTTGGAGGTATCTGGCGTTGCAGCAACACCATACCACCATCGAGCGGCAGCCTGCCCAATCGAGATTCAGGTAAACCAAAAAATGCGGTTTTGGTGGCAATCACAATGTCGCAGCCCAGCACAATTTCAAACCCACCACCAAGGGCAAAGCCATTCACTCGCGCAATCAGGGGAATTTTTAAGCTATCGCGTAATGCAATGCCACCAAAACCGTTTGGGCGGGAATGTGCCCAATATTCTAAACCGGTTTTATTGCCTGCCGCCTTCATATCGGCACCCGCGCAAAACGCCCGTTCGCCCTCACCCGTTAACACAACACAACGCAAGCTGTCATTGGCTTCAATTTTTTGCCAAACTTTTTCAAGCGCATCTTCAGTTGCTGCATCAACTGCATTCATGCGTTCTGGTCGGGCAATGGTGACATAAGCCACCTCATCTTTAACTTCAAATTTAACACTCATTATAATGTCTCACTTTCGGTTTCATCCAATGTCATGCCCAATTCACTCAAAATCTCATCGGTATGTTGGCCCAATGTCGGCGGTGCATAACGCAATGTGAAGGGCGCATCAGACATATGAACTGGTGATGCGATGACTTGAATGTCGCCATGCATCGGGTGGTTAATCGTCGCAATCATCTCGTTAACAGCTGTTTGTTCATTTTCCAGCGCTTCACCTAAAGAGCGCACAGGCGCACAAAGCAAGTCTTGTTTCTCTAAGTTTGCAATGGCATGTTCTGTGGTCATTTCACCAAAATGGCTGCGGAATTCACCGTGCAAATATTCTTTCACCTTGGTTTGGTCTTCTAGCAATGGGTATTTGATCGATAGGTCTTCTTCATGTTCCATAGCGATGCAAATATCTTGCAATGGGTTTTGCTTAAATGCACCAACGATGACAATCGCGCCATCTAACGTGTCAAACACACCACTCAAAGGCAACGCCGCCCAATTTAAAGTCGCATCTGTTGCCATTAGATTTGCAGCTTCCTGCATTTGCATGGCTAACATAGAATTATAAAGCGACACTTCAATTTTTTGCCCAACACCAGATTTGAAACGAGCAATGATCGCGGCCATAACACCTTGCACTAAGTGCATACCCGCCGCGTAATCACATAGAGCCGTTGGGTAAATAGAGCGCGGAATGCTGGCATCAGCTCGTTGTTCCATAACACCGCTCATGGCTTGCGCCAAAACATCTTGCCCGCCTTTATGCGCGTTAGGGCCTTTGGGGCCAAAACCAGTGCCAGAAGCAAATATTATACGTGGGTTTATTTCTTTCAAAGTCTCATAAGAAAACCCCATACGGCTCATAACACCAGGCCTAAAATTACTCACCACCACATCAGCAGTTTTGACCAATTCATAAATGACTTTTTTGGCAGCTTCAGTTCTGGTGTCCAATGTCATGGATCGTTTGTTTCTATTCAGGCTAAAAAACACTGGGTTGTTGCGTGATAAATCACTATTCCCGCCAAATACATTACGCGACAATTCCCCAACTTTTGGCCGTTCAATCTTAATCACATCCGCGCCAAAATCTGCCAACATTTGAGTTGCACAAGGGCCTAACATGACTTGTGAAAAATCAATTATTTTAATGCCATCTAAAGGCAGGTTGGTGTTAGACATATTTTTTCTTTCTTAATTTTACTTATTTAAATTCTGATGCGTTTTCTGATGGCTTGTCACCGGGATCGGCATTTTGCGCGCGCATTTGTTTTTGAATGTCTTTTGCTGCCACGTCTCTAAACGCAACATTTTGGTTTAATGCCAATGCAGCTGCCACGCCCGAAGCCTCGCCCTGCACCATGCAAGGTGGTATTTCACGCGACATTTTTTGGGCTTCTGATTCAGCTGAATAATGACGACCAGCCACAATTAAATTATCCACGCCTTTGGGCAATAAAGCACGATAAGGGGTATAATAATCGCGCCCACGACACACTGTATCTTCAAAATGACGGCGGCTGGTCACATCGTCTTTGGTCACCACATATTCACCAATTAATTGGCGTGTTTGGCGCACACCCACTTGCTCTGCAGCACCCAGCATGTTGCATTTTTCAAACCCTGGCATATGGGCTTTTACAAATTCATATAATGCCCACATTCTGGCGCGGCCGTCATATTCAGCGGCTGTATTGTCCTCAACCGAAATGCCATCATAACCCGTCATATGCGGGCAATTGCACCAAACAACACCTGGAATTGGGGTTTTCAACCACCATAATTCCCACGCACCACCAATGATGCGCCGCGCTTGACGGTCTATTTTTTTATATTCTACTGGATGTTCATATTGAAATTTTTCTGCAGCTACGGTGTCGACATTGCTTAATCTAAACACGGTGGTCACAATATATTGCCCATCGGTATATTCGGAACCAGCGGCAACCGCGAGGTCTAAATCGCCAGATGCGTCAATAAATGCATCGCCCAAAATGGCTTCTCGACCCGTTTTGGTTTGAACGATGATGCCTTTGACTTTGCCATCTTCGACAATTGTGTCCGAAAACCAGCTATGCAGACGTAGGTTAACTTTGGCTTCTTTTACTAGTTTCAACGAAACCCGTTTCCATGCATCTGGGTCGAACGCCACGGCGTAAGTAATCGGCATCGGGTCGAGCTTTGAATGAAAATCATGACACCCCCAACGCGACCATTTGCGCCACATTTCATGGCTCTGAATGCGGTCTTCGCTTGGCGGGTAAACCGCGCCATTTTCCATTTTCATCGTCTCGACAAATTCATCTACAATGCCGGTGACGGTTATTTCACTGCCATTGGTCATGTCATCCAACACCAAAACCATGCCGCCAGATGCCATGCCGCCAAGATGATGGTAACGTTCAATAAGAGTGACCGAGCAACCGTTACGCGCGGCCGATACCGCAGCGGTTACACCTGCTGCACCACCGCCAACCACAACCACATCGCTTTTGGCAACAACTGGCACATTTTGCTTTTCTAAAGTCAATGACATATTTTTAAAATTAGACATAATTCTCTCCGTTCCTGCCGAAACATAAGCGCGGCATTTCAATTTTTTTGACTTGGTATTTTTTTATTTAATTAAGCTGAATGCTCAGGCTTCCATTTTATAATCATTCGTTCAGCCACACTTACGGTAATGAACAAAATAACCGCTAAACCCGATGACACAATGACCGTGGCATAAAGCAATGGTGACCTAAAATTAAACGTTGCTTCAATAATCAACGATCCTAAACCAATATCTGCCCCTACCCATTCGCCGACGATTGCACCAATAACACAAGTGGTAGACGCAATTTTCAAGGCCGAAAACAAGAATGGCAGTGATGATTGCAAACGAATTTTCCAAAAGAACTCGCTTTTTGTCGCCGATAATATACGCCCCAGTTCAATCATTTGCCCACTTACAGATTCTAAACCGCGCACCATATTGACCAATGTTGGGAAGAAACAAATGAGCGCCGCGATAATAACCTTGGTGGCAATGCCATTGCCAAATATCAGCACCAATACTGGCGCAACCGCCAAAATCGGAATGGTGTTGACAAATACCGCAATCGGAAAAAAAGCTTTTTCAAACATTTTATTATGCACAAAGGCGATGGCCAAAGTGATGGCGATAAAATTCCCGAGCACAAAACCAGCGAGGCTTTCATACAAAGTGGGTAAAAAATTTCGAACCAAAACATCGCGTTCTTCAACCAAGGTGGCAAAAACCGAGCTCGGTGCGGGGGCAATATATTCTGGCACGCCAAATATTCTAATGCCCAATTCCCACACAACAAAAATCATCATGGTGGTGAACATTGGCAACCAGTTTTTCTTGAAAAAACGTGTTATCATCAGCAGGTCTCCAATACTTCTCGCAAATACCGAGATATCTTATTAAATTCAGGTGTTTCACGAATAGGTAGCTCGCGCGGATATGGCAAATCAATGTCAACCACCTCTCGCACGCGGCCAGGGTTGGCCTCCAGCATCAAAACTTTTTGGCCTAAGAAAATCGCTTCAGGAATGGAATGGGTGACAAATAAAATAGTGGTTTTTGTTTCTTTCCAAATTTTGAGAATTTGTTCATTCAATCTATCACGGGTGATTTCATCTAACGCACCAAATGGCTCATCCATGAGCAATAAGCGCGGCTTGCAAATGAGCGCACGGGCGATGGCAACCCGTTGCTTCATACCGCCCGAAAGCTCGTGTGGCAAAGCATCTTCTCGCCCCTCTAAGCCGACCAAAGCCAATAATTCTTCGGCCGATTTTTCACTCACGGCTTTGGGTCTTTTATGGGCGTGTTTTGTCCCAATTTCTAATGGCAAACGCACATTTTCGATGGCAGTGCGCCATGGTAATAATGTCGAGTCTTGGAATACAAAGGCAAATTCTCGCGCCAAACGCGCTTTATCAACTTGGTTACCAAACACCGTCACTTCGCCATCCGCAATCGGCACTAAATCCGAAACCAAGCGCAATAAAGTCGATTTACCACAGCCAGATGGGCCTAAGATGGTGAGGAATGCGCCATCTTCTACATCAAGATCAATGTTTTCCAATGCTGTCATATCACCAAAACGCACGTGAGCGTTATTTAGGCTAACTGCAGGGGGGGTATTAACCCCTGCAGTTTTATTCATGTTATTTGTGACATTTGTCATATTTTTACCCAATTTTTGGACGGTCATTTGCTGTGGCATCTAAAATTGACAAGGTCATCACATCATCAACTGTAGGGGTGCTCTTTTTAAATTGTCCCAAATCAGAATAAGTCTTAAGCTGCGTTGCCCAATTTTCTTTGGACATTGTGCCCCAACCACTTTGTCTGGTTTGATTGTTAAATACATAACTTAAAATAAGCGGTACAGCTTCTTTTTCAGCTTCGATATTTAGGTTTGGATAACGTTCAACCAAAAGCCCAGCGGCTTTATCTGGGTTGGCATAAACCCATGCCCAACCTTTAGCGGTTGCCCGCACAAAGGCTTCAAACTGGCTGGCATTATTTTTCAAATTATCATCCGTTGTGTAATATGGGTTGGCATAAAGCTGTACGCCTGCATCCCATAAACGCATGTCATTACGTTGGTCGCCCAATATTTTTAAGGCGTTAATGTTGGATTGCCAACCCGTAACCGCATCCACTTGGCCGGTCATTAGGGGCGCCATATCACCACCCATAACAATAATTTCCACATCAGATTCGCTGATTTGATGTTTAGCTAACAAAGCACGCAATAGAATTTTGGCGGTGCCTTGGGTGCCAATTTTTTTGCCAATCATATCTTCTGGTGTGTTGATTGGGTTGCTTTTTAGTGAAAAATAAGTGAATGGATGCTGCTGGTAACCCGTGGCAAAACATTTAATCGGAATGCCTGCTGCCCGTGCCAACATAAGTGAAGGGCTGGATGAAAGTTGGCCAACATTTGCACGGCCCGAAGCCACAGATGCCACACCATCAACATTTGGTCCACCGGGAGTGATGTTTAAAGTCAAACCTTCTGCTGCATAATAACCCAATGAATCAGCAGCAACTTCGCCCAATTGACCATTTGATGCCAACCAACCAAGTTGCATATTAATTTCAAATTCGCCTGCAGCGGCGGCTTGAGTGATGCCGATCATGGTGCCGCCAATGGCCACACCTGCAACGCCCATACCTTTGAGCACTTGGCGGCGATTTGTCGATATATCTAGTGATTTCTTCATTTTATTCTCCCTCTTTGAATAATGCCTTATTTTTTATATCAGGCTGCTATTTAAAATAACTATTTGGATGTTATACAAAGACAAGTGTGTATAATAAGAACTATATTTCGGCAATGGTGATGACTTTTGGGCATCACCCTAAAACCAATTAGAAAGACATTCATGCATCACCCTTTACTACAATATCTAGACGAAGTTGCAAATCAGGGATCCATCCGCAAAGCGGCAAAAATATTAAACATTTCTTCTTCGGCGGTGAACAGGCAAATATTAAAACTCGAAATTGAGTTTGGCACCAAAATATTCAACCGCACACCGCATGGGGTGGAATTAACCGAGGCAGGCCGCTTGCTTGTCGAACATTGCCGCAATACAATTTACGATTATAAGCATGTCCGCGCCGCCATTGATGACATCCGAAATCTAAGGTCTGGCCACATCGTAATCTCGACATTAGACTCGCTTACTTTTGATTTTTTACCACGTGTATTGGGTCAATTTGCCAAAGAATACCCAAGCATTTCCTACACAGTCAAAATTGTAAGTTTGGAGGAGGCTATGGAAGAAGTGGCAACGGGCGAAGCCGATATTGGCATCGGCTTTTCGCGCAATCCACACCCAGATGTAAGAATTATCGCGGAGAAACCGTCGCCATTTGGCGTCATCGTGCCGACAAACCACCCGTTAGCCAGCCGCCCCTATATCCGCTTGTTAGATTGCAAAGCGTTTCCACTGGTGCGCACCATGGATGCACGTGGTCACACCTCAATAATCGACCTAGAACTCTCGACCAATATTTCAGCCATTTCTACGATATTTTATACAAATAGCTTGCTTATGGCCAAACGCGCCATTGATGAGGGCCTTGGCATTGGCCTCTACACTAAAATTGGTTTCATGAAAGACGTTCGCGAGAAAAAACTAGTTTTTGTTCCCTTGGCAGATAGCGAATTAAAAAATTACAAAATCGGTGCCTTCATTTCCGCTCAAAAACACCCCGACACACCCACAAAGTTATTTGCAAATCTAATAGAGCGCAGCTTCCGCGATGTCGACTTTACGTAATTGCATTGTGACTTGTCTGCGACTCTACAGTGAATTGCCTCTGATTTACTGACAGACATATAATGTCACAAGCAAAAAAATGTTTAAGTCAGAAACAAATCAAGTCTACAAATTACAAAAATAGGATTGGAGGAATATTTTCGTTTTATATTTATGGAGAGTGCATTTACCAATAAAACTCAATCCGCCTGCACTGATATTTGAATGCTCGATAATAATGCTCATTTTGAACATGTCTAACTGTTCCGAGAGGTTGTTTAAATTAAAATCATATAAACACTTCTACATTTATCTTCGGAACATCTACAATAATTTATAAGTAAAATTAGCTTTATACAATTTTAGACTGAGGGTGACCCCACGTCAACTTACAGTCAAGGGGTTAAGTAGTATAATATTAAAAAATTCATCAAAATCTCGCCTGGTAATGTTTTGTTTACCAATTTAAAATAAAATTTTACATGTTAGTTCTGATAGATATGCCATTTTTTTAACTTAAATTTGATGTCTTGCTACTGGCAAGATTCTACGTCCCCCACTGTAAAAAATAGGTGTAATAAAATGAAAATTCGACAACTTAAAACCAAATCAAAAATTCTAATCGGCATTGCAATACCGGTAATATTTGTAATTTCACTAGGAGGAATCAGCATATATAGTTTTAAAAAAATTAAAAATGCTGAAGAAATCGTGGAGCATACACACAATGTTTTAAGCACTGCGGATGAAATAATTGCGTCCGCGGTAAATATGGAAACTGGTATGCGTGGCTATCTCTTGGCAGGTAAAGAAAATTTTCTAGCACCCTATACCGAAGGCGAAAAAGCAACATATAAAACCATCAAAGAGCTAAAGGCTGTTGTTAGTGATAACCCTGCACAGGTTAAACGCTTGGGAAAAGTTGAAACCGTGTTAAAAAACTGGCAATCCATTGTCACAACACCAACAATTGCACTAAGGCGCGAAATTGGTGATTCAAAGACTATGAATGACATGGCTGACCTCGTTGGACAAGCCAAAGGCAAGCTATATTTTGATACATTTAGAGATCAAATAGGAGCCTTCATTGGCACAGAAAGCGACCTTTTATCCATTCTAAATCAAGAATTTAAACAAGCAGAATCCGCCGTTAAAGCCAATGAAGAATTGGTGTTAAAAACTCTAAATTGGGTAAACCATACAAATAATGTCTTAACCATAGCGTCGAGTATTTTGGCTTCAGCCGTGGATATGGAAACTGGAATGCGCGGTTATTTGCTTTCGGGTCAAAACGACTTTCTTGCACCCTATAAAAATGGGAAAATAAGTTTTAACTCAGAAATCGCCGACTTAAAACAACTGGTAAATGACAACCCCGCGCAGGTGGAACGTCTTGAAAAAATAGATAAATTAATCTCAGATTGGTCAACGCTGGTTGCAGATGTCGCCATTCAAAAAAGAGGTGAAGTCGCGTCTGGATTATTATCAATGAATTCGATCATTGCGATGGTCAATAGACAGGAAGGTAAAAAATATTTTGACGAATTCCGCAATTTAATTGGCGAATTTAAAAATATTGAGACTAGTTTATTGGTTGAACGTCAAAGTGCCGCCATGCAAGCAAGTGAGGCAGTTAAACAGAATTTAGCCGTCATGAGTGACAACCAAAAATGGGTCGAGCATACTCATGGAGTTATCACCCTCGCAAATAAGACTCTGCAAGCAGCTGTAGATATTGAAACAGGAATGCGTGGATATTTGTTAGCGGGTAAAAAAGATTTCTTGGCGCCTTATTCCAATGGGTCAGATTCGTTTTATGCTTATATAAGTGAGCTTAAAAATTCGGTCAGTGACAACCCCAAACAGGTGACATTACTAACCCAAATTAGCAGCAACATTACCGCTTGGAAAAAAGATGTCACTCAACCTGCAATTCAATTGCGCAGTGAAATTGGCGATGCTAAAAATATGGATGACATGGCGGATTTGGTTTCTGAAGCCAGAGGCAAAGTGTTTTTTGATGAATTCCGTGGTCTTATGACTGAATTCAGAAATATTGAAGTTAAATTGATGGAAGAACGCAAACTCGCCAGTGACAATTTAATGACTAACACTCAAAATATCATTTGGGTTTGTTTGGCAATTTCAATTATATTCGGCTTAGCTTTGGCATTACTAATCGGCAATGGTATTGCAAACCCCATCGTTGCGATGACCAAGGCTATGAAACAGCTTGCTTCTGGCGACAATAGCGTGAAAATCCCCGCCACCACTAAAACTGATGAAATAGGTGACATGGCGCGAGCGGTTTTGGTATTTAAAGAAAACGCAATTAAAACTGAACAATTGCTCGTTGATAATAAAAATAAAGATAAGTTAGCTGAACAAAAAATAAATGCGGATAGAATTGAGTTTGCGGAAAGCTTTAACTCTAATATAATGGGATTCATTGACAATGTTGCTAATGGTTGCACCGATATGGGAAGTGCAGCAGACACTTTAATCACTTATTCTGAGCAAAGCACCGACCAATCATCACAAGCCCAAACAGCGTCTGAAAGAGCATCGGAAAACATCCAAGCCGTGGCAGCTGCAGCTGAGGAACTGTCATCCTCGATCGACGAAATTGGCAGCAGAGTGACTGAAAGTAAAAACATTGTTATTGGCGCTGTAAAAACCGCTGACAATACCAACCAAAAAGTTAATGAGTTAGCTAAGGCGGCCGCAAATATTGGTGATGTTATTAATTTAATCCAAAGCATTGCCGAGCAAACCAACTTGCTTGCATTAAATGCCACTATTGAAGCGGCGCGTGCTGGTGAAGCGGGCAGAGGGTTCACTGTTGTCGCGGCTGAGGTTAAAGACCTCGCCAGTCAAACCGCAAAAGCAACGGATGAAATTAAGCAACATATTGACACAATCCAAGAAACCACAAACGACACAGTTATTTCGATTAAAGACATATTTGAGACAATGAACAAAGTCGAAAATCTATCTAATAGCATTTCTCTTTCTGTCGAAGAACAAGGAAAGGCCACTCGATTAATTTCGGAAAACATACAAAATGTAGCCGGCGAATCTGATCATATTTCAAAAAATATGAAGGCTGTCTCCAGCTCTGCCGAAAATGCGAATTCCTCTGCATCCAATATTTCCACCGTGAGTGAAGATTTAAGTAGAAACACTCAAAACCTACGAGATGAGGTCGAAGGATTTGTCAACCGTATTTCTGCATCCGCATAGAATACCACGCACCCTTCAGTGCAACCACTCACATCGTTCAAAATTTCTGAACTAACTTTGAGAGCGGTTGCACTGATTGAGACAACAATATTATTGAATCGCACCAATTCAATAGATCCTACAAAATGCCTATAATCGTCGATATTCTTAAAATAGTCATATCAGAACATGTTAACTTATATTAATTGAGATAAATATGCCGAATAATAGAACAAGAAACTCTCAAAATAAGAACATCTGTTGAGTTTCATCAAGCTAGATACTATTTAGGCAATACTGGTGCCGCAGGAGAGAATCGAACTCTCGACCTCACCCTTACCAAGGGTGTGCTCTACCACTGAGCCACTGCGGCCAAACTGCTGCTTAGGCCAAGCGGCAAGGTTTGATTGGCGATATTTGCCATAAGCCCCGTAAAAGCGCAAGTGATTTTTGGTTTGTCTGCACAGGTTAAAGCTGTTTGGGGCGTTTGGGGCGGCGGTAAATGTCACAAAGTCGTCATTTGACAGTCATTTGATAGTTCGTAAAATAACTAGGCAACAATAAAAGGAGGAAACAATATGAAATTAAAACTATTCACATTGGCTCTGGTTTGCACACCGTTACTTTTGGCGTGTACATCTATGTAAGCCTATTTGGCTTTAGAGCCCGATTTAAGCCTAGCTTTTGCTAGGCTTTTTTTGTTGCTCTGCCTGATTGTTAGCCTTGCAATCGCCCCCCAGATATTTTAAACATAATTATGAGCAAAAAACACAATAAAGATCAGGAAAGAGCTGAGCGCGAAGCGCGGTTGCAACAGCAATTGCGTGATAATTTACGACGCCGTAAAAGCCAAGTGAAAGGTCGGTCAAATTCGAATGATGCCGACACGCCTTTGCCACGAGATGGCAAAATTGGCATGGCCAAATTGAACACAGAAAAGCAATAAAATGGCCCCATTTTGGGCATATTTTGAGCAAATTAACGCTTTATCATTTTGTCAGCTCTAATGTTGGAGCGAAATGATGATAATATTAGGAATATAGATGGATCGTATAAAAATTACTGGCGGCAAACAGCTGCACGGGGAAATTCCAATCAGTGGCGCTAAAAACGCTGCCCTGCCGTTAATCATTGCCTCTTTACTCACCGATGAAACCTTAACTTTACGCAATGTGCCGCGCTTGGCCGATGTCAGCATGCTGTTTCGCATCATTGCCAACCATGGTGTTGACCAAAGCTTTGATGGCAAACGCACAGGCAATTCAGCCATTGGCGGGCAAACCGTGCACATCACCGCACGCGAAATTGTCGATACCACCGCGCCTTATGAGTTGGTGTCTAAAATGCGCGCCAGCTTTTGGGTTTTGGGGCCAATTTTAGGCCGTTGCGGCTATGCCAAAGTGTCTTTGCCAGGCGGCTGTGCCATTGGCACGCGACCTGTCGATCTGCATCTAGAAGGTTTTAGGGCACTGGGCGCGTCTATTGATTTAATAGATGGCTATGTGATTGCCAAAGCCCCTGGCGGCAGGCTTAAGGGCGGCAAGGTTAGCTTTAGCTTTGCCTCGGTAGGTGCGACGCACAATGTCATGATGGCCGCCGTTTTGGCCTCTGGCGAAACCATCATCGAAAATGCAGCACGTGAGCCAGAAATTGGCGATTTGGCAAGCTGCCTCAATAAAATGGGCGCTAAAATCACCGGCATCGGCTCATCGACTCTGACCATTCAGGGTGTCGAAAAATTGCATGGCACCACCCATAGTGTTTTGCCTGACCGCATAGAAACTGGCACTTATGCCATCGCTGTGGCCATGGCTGGCGGCGATGTCACGCTGACCCATACATCAGCCGAATATTTACCCGTGTTTTTGGATAAATTAAGTGAAGCTGGCGCGACGATTACCGAAGTTGAAAACGGCATTCGCGTCCAGCGAGATCCCAAAATACCGATCAAGCCTGTCGACATCACCACACAAGTTTACCCCGGCTTCCCGACCGATTTGCAAGCGCAATTTATGGCGTTGATGACCATGGCTGATGGCTCGTGTTTTGTGCGCGAAACCATATTTGAAAACCGCTTCATGCATGTGCAGGAATTGGCGCGTTTGGGCTGTAACATCATTTTAAATGGCGATACCGCAAAAATAACTGGCGTTAAAGAGTTGCGTGGCGCACCCGTTATGGCAACTGATTTACGAGCCTCCGCCTCGTTGATTATTGCGGCTTTGGTGGCCAAAGGCGACACCATTGTCAACCGCGTTTATCATCTGGATCGCGGGTTTGAGCATCTAGAAAATAAGTTTAGGGGTTGCGGAGCGGATGTCGAGCGCCTATCTGATGAATAGGTAAATATTTTTTGGAGAGCCAAATGAGCGATTTAAAATTAATAGGCATGGATCAAGAAGATTTAGAAGTGATCGCCACACATGTGCAAGATGCTTTGCTTTATGTACGCGACATTGATTTTGTGGTGAGCAGCAAACAGCTAAATTTGGCAATTAACCGCTGCCATAACGAAGCCAATGCGGCTGGTAACCGTGCGCAACGTGGTCATGCTGGCTTGGTTTTCTCACATGTCGAAAGCATGCAAGTGCAAAATATTAACCGTGCGCAACCTGAGCAGATATTAAGCCTGCTCAGCATCGAATTTAAAGCAGATGAAGCCCCTGCAGGCAATGTCGAGCTTATTTTTGCCGACAATGCGAGCATAAAACTCAAAGTCAATTGCCTCGAAGTGCATTTGGCCGATATGGGCGAAACATGGACGAGCCAAGTAAAGCCATCACATAAATTGTGAATTTGCCAATCAAGGCTTTAATTTTATCTCCAGTCGCGCTAAAAGTGAGCCATATGACTTGATGGAGATGAATATGGCTTTATTGTTAAATTGGAATGATGCAGAATTTAATCAAAAATTCGAAGAACTAATCGCCGAAAAAAAAGAAAATAGCCATGATGTCAACGCCGTGGTTGCCGATATTTTGCAGCAGGTAAAAACCCGTGGCGATGAAGCTTTGGTCGAATATTGCGCCAAATTCGATCGGTTAAATATCACCGCACAAGAATTTAGAGTCAGTCAAAAGCGCATTGATGCCGCGGCAGATGAATGCGACCCCGAAGTGATCGAAGCGCTAAAACTCGCTCATAAGCGCATTGAAGATTACCACGCCCGCCAAACCCCTAAAGATGATTTATATGAAGATGACCAAGGCATAACCCTTGGCCATAGATGGAATGCGGTGGATAGCGTCTGCCTATACGTACCTGGCGGTTTGGCCAGTTATCCAAGCAGCGTGTTGATGAATGCCGCCCCCGCCAAAGTGGCAGGCGTCAAACGCATCGTGATGACTGTACCCAGCCCAGATGGCGTATTGAACCCACTGGTTTTGGCAGCCGCTAAAATTGCAGGGGTCGATGAAATTTACACATTGGGCGGCGCACAAGCCATTGCAGCCTTTGCCTATGGCACCGATACAATTACCCCCGTGGTCAAAATTGTTGGGCCTGGTAATGCCTATGTGGCAGCGGCCAAGCGCCAAGTTTTTGGCATTGTTGGCATTGATATGATTGCAGGCCCGTCAGAGATTTTGGTGTTGGCAGATGATGAAAACCATCCCAATTGGATTGCCGCTGACCTACTCGCCCAAGCCGAACATGATGTCTCGGCACAATCCATCCTCATTGTCACCAACGAGAAATTTGGCAAGCAAGTTTTGGCCGCAATTGAGGAAGAACTCGCTCTAAACCCACGGCGTAAAATTGCCCGTGAAAGTTGGGAAACTAACGGCGCGATCATCACCGCCAAAGATTGGGAACATGCAGCAAGCTTGGCCAACATCATTGCGCCCGAACATTTAGAGCTGGCACTCGAAGAGCCAGAGGCGATATTTGATATGGTCGATCATTGCGGTGCGGTATTTTTAGGCCGTTATACGCCTGAGGCAGTCGGCGATTATGTCGGCGGGCCCAACCATGTATTGCCGACCGCCAAAAGCGCGCGTTTTAGCTCAGGATTGAATATTCTAGACTTTATGAAACGCAGCTCTATACTCAAATGTAGCGCCGAAGGGCTTGACAAAATCGGCCGCGCAGGTGCCATTCTCGGCCATGCAGAAGGCCTGTTTGGCCATGCCAGATCGATCGAACTTCGTATTGAAACCAATCGCCTTGAAACCAATAAAGAATAATATAAATAATAATTGAAACAGACCATGACCAAGACCAAGACGGCAGCCCAACAAAATAATCACAAAATATGTGAGATTGTTTTGAACGAAGACAATATCACCCAAATTTCGCCCGAAACCACCTATGAACGCAAAGCGGCAACCAATGACCTGCTGGCCGAAAATAGCTTTTTGCCATTGCGCACCATAGATAACGTCGAAGCCATTGGCCCGTTTAAGCTGGTGTTGGATATCAAACGCGGCAAATTAATTTTTGACATTCGCAACCAAGATGACGCGCCGATTATGCTGCATATATTGTCGTTATCACCATTTCGGTTGATTATGAAAGATTATTTTCTGATTTGCGAGCGCCATCATGAAGCGGTCAAAAGTGCCAACCCGCAACAGATCGAAGCCATAGATATGGGGCGGCGCGGCTTACATAATGAAGGCAGCGAATTACTCAGCGACCGCCTGAAAGGCAAAATAAAGGTCGATTTTGAAACCGCAAGACGGCTTTACACGCTGATTTGCGCCCTGCATTGGAAAGGGTAATATGGCCGAAACCAAGCACAAATTACCCACATCAATCTTATTTTTATGCTCGCAGAATGCGGTACGTTCGCCGATGGCAGCAGGCATTATGAAACAGCTTTATGGCAGCAAAATCGCTATAGACAGCGCGGGTATAGAAACCAAAGATATTGATGGCTATGCGGTGAGTGTGATGAATGAGGTTGATGTTGATATTTCGCAGCATGTGTCTGTAGCGATCGAAGCCAATTATATGGCGTCATTTGATCTGGTGATTTGCTTTTCTAAAGCTGCACGTGGCTATGCCGAAGATATATGCCGCAGCGTGGCAACAGAGTTTGAATTTTGGCCAGTTTATGACCCAGTTAACCAAGCCGAAACCCGCACCGATCAGCTGGTACATTATCGCAAATTGCGTGATGAGTTACAGGATTTACTCAAAAACCAATTTGTAATAAATGCTTGAATTATACGTTTTCACTATACATTTACTGCATTTCGCGATACAGAAAGCAGACTATATTTAATATCGAACCGAAAGTTCGAAAAGGATAAAAATGGCTAAAGAAGAATTATTAGAATTTGATGGCACTATCATTGAGTTGCTACCCAATGCAACTTTTAAAATCGAGCTTGAAAATGGGCATATGATTATTGGTCACACAGCAGGCAAATTGCGCAAAAACCGCATCCGAGTTTTGGCTGGTGATAAAGTTATGGTCGAAATGACCCCATATGATTTGACCAAAGGTCGCATTACCTATCGTCATAGATAGTGTTTTTGGGATGGTGTTTTTGGGATGGTGTTTTGAGAACAGTATTTGAGGCGTTTCAATGAGTGCTGCAAATGACGGGCAAATTAAACCCAAATTAATATTGGCAAGCGGCTCGCCGCGGCGGGTGCAATTGCTCGACCAAATTGGCATCACACCAGACTATATCAAACCTGTCGATTTAGACGAAACGCCTAAGCCGCGCGAAATACCGCGCAAACTGGCTCAAAGGCTGGCACGTCAAAAGGCTCAAAAATGCGCCCAAATGTTAGCAAATAATGCTGACATCGATATGAGCAGTGAAGAAATTACCTATAATATATTGGCCAGTGACACAGTTGTTGGTGTCGGGCGGCGCATTTTAGGCAAAGCTGAGAGCCTTGAACAAGCCCGCGATCATCTTAACTTGCTGTCAGGCCGTGCGCATCGAGTGTTCACTTCGGTGGTAATCATAGACGGCATCAGCCATAAATTGCGCCAAAAAACTGTCGAAACTCGGGTGCGGTTCAAACGCTTATCGACGCAAGAAATTGACAATTACCTAGCCAGTGGCGAGTGGCGCGACAAAGCTGGTTCTTACGCTATACAAGGCTTTGCAGGCACATTCATTATCAACATGATTGGCCAATATAGCAATGTGGTTGGCCTACCCTTATATGAAACCACGTCTTTGTTACGTTCGGTCGGTATTGACCCTGCGCATAAATGGCCAAATCAAACAGATTAAAGGCGGTTGAAAATGGCCGTTCAGCCCCAAATTTACATCATGTTAAACGTTGGCGGCAAAAGACACAGTTTCGCCCAAATCGCCAAGTATGATGGTGATGGCTTAAGTTTTTACGACATCTGGCCACTCGATCTCAACCCAGAAAACATACAATTTAGCGCCGCTAAAACCGCAATTGGCAGCCTTTATAAGGCACGGATTACTAAAATTGACAGCAAAACCCAACTGGCATTCCTAAGTTTAGGCAAGCTTGACGCGGTATTGCAACTCAAACCCAAACAGACATTCACCGAAGGCCAGTATATTTTGGCCGAAATCATCAGTGAAGCCCATGATGACAAAAACCCCCGTATGCGCTATATGGGCGAGGTTAAAGCCGATGGCAAAAACAAACCAAGCCTGTTTAAACCTGCCGAAAACCTAGCACAATATTGCCTAAAACTTGCCAAACAACAGGCTTGCCAAATTACTTGTGATGATTTCGCCTTCTGTGCCACGCTCACCCAACAAGCGGCAATTGATGATGTTAAAATTGACCTGAACCAAGCCCAATTCGGCAAAAAGCATGATGAAAACCTGTTCGAAAAACATGGATTAATGGAACAAATTGACGAACTTGATCAAAGCCAGCTTCAACTTGAAAATGGCGGCAACATCATCATCGAACACACAGCTGCAATGACGGTGGTCGACGTCAATAGCGGCAACTATAATGGCAATGACATGATTAAAAACATCAATTCACAAGCCGCGCAAAAACTGTTCGCGCAATTGGCATTGCGGCATATTGGCGGCTTGGTGATTGTCGATTTTTTAAAACCTAAAACCAAACCCGAACGTTTGGCTTTCGCTGCCTATTTACGTGATCTGTGCAAAAGCTATAAAATAGAAATGGGCTCATATACTGCGTTAGGCTTGGCTGAGTTTAAAATTAAGCGCAGTGGTAAATGCCTTAGCGAAAAATTATTGGATATATTATGACCGAAAAAAAAGTGATCAGCCTCGAAGGTGCCCAATTAACCGGGCGCAAATGCGTGATGTGCAAACATCCAGCGATTGTTAAATATCGGCCATTTTGCTCTAAACGCTGCGCTGATTTGGATCTTGGCAAATGGCTAAATGAAAGCTATGTGGTCGGTGGCACAGCTCAAGGTGATGAAAATGATTTCTCATCCGATCAAGTGATCGAGATTGACCAACTCGACCGCTAAGCAATTCATTAACTTTGTTGAAAAATATGTGGGTTTTTGCAATTGTTTGCTAGACAAGCATAAGCAGATTGCCTATAAACCGCTCTATCACGCCCTGCGTAGATGCCCGAATAGCTCAGTT
>NVQL02000080.1 GCA_002400495.2 Alphaproteobacteria bacterium
GCGACAAGCGCGTAAGATACGCAATGCAATTTCGCCGCGGTTGGCAATGAGTAATTTCTCAATCATATTTTTACCCCGTCCACTATTCAATAACTATGAGTGATTGGCCAAATTCTATAGGGCTGCCATTCTCAATTAAAATGGCAATCACTTTGCCAGCTTGTGGTGCTGAAATATTATTCATGGTCTTCATCGCTTCAACAATCAGCAATGTTTGCCCTTTTTGCACGCTGTCGCCGACTTGCACAAAATTAGGTGTCTTCGGGTCTGCCGCCAAATAGGCAGTGCCAACCATTGGCGATGTCACTGCACCAGGATGTTCGGCTAAATCATCACTCGCAGAGGTAGGAGCAGCATCTGCAGGAGCAGCTGCCGCAACAGGTGCAGCAGCAACTGGCGCTGCCATCACCGCACCAGCGGGCGCACCATTATAAGTGACAGAAGAAGGACTTTCAGGAGTTTTCACCAGACGAATTTTGAAATCATCGCAATTCACTTCAATTTCATTCAATTCACCGTCATTTAAGATAACCGTCAATCTTTCAATAAAATCTGCATCCAATTTTTGCTTCTTGTCCATCAGTCATTCCCTATCTTAATTTTGGCCCATATTCTGCGCGTCAAATATATTTTCTATCATTAACCAATAACAAATTTAGCCGCTTTTGCATAGGTCTAACCTACGGAAAATAAGGTTTTGGGCATTAAATTAGGCGCATCTAACCCTAAATAATAAGGATAATTTTAGCATTTGGTTGAAAACCGCGATTTAGTTCGTGCTGGTTTGAATGCTTCTCTGAGCCCGAGAATCAGCAATCACCGCCAGCATGTTTTCATAGCCAATTGCACCAGGGAATAATTGCCCGTCAATGATAAAGGCAGGGGTGCCATTTACTTCTAAGCTTTCAGCCAATTGTGACGATGCAATTAACGCTCTTTCGGTGGTTTCACTCACCATATCAATTTTCAACTGGTCAATATCCAAACCGATTTGCACCGCATAAGCAAATATCATTTCTTCAGTTAATGTGCCTTGATGGCCAATCACTTCACTATGAAATTGCCAATATTTACCCTGCACTTTGGCCGCCAAAGAGGCGCGCGCTGCAGTCAGCGACGATTGCGCCAATATTGGCAATTCATACATAACCAGCTTTAAATTTTTATCTGTTTCAAGCAATAGGTTTATGCCGTCAAATGATTGTTTGCAATAGGTGCAATTATAGTCAAAAAATTCCACCAATGTAACGTCGCCATCTGGGTTTCCGCCAATAAATAGCCCTTCGGGATTTTCAATAAGCGCTTTATTGGCTTCGATAAAATCATTAATTTTTTGAGATTTTCTATCTTCTTTATTTTGTTGATTTTTAATCAACGCCAATTCTACAACTTCTGGATTGCCAAGCAAATATTCTTCAAACATTTTGGCCAATTCGGCTTTATCGATGGGGTGAGCAACAGCCGCACCAATTGATGTGGTGAGCAGGATAAAACTGATGAAGATAATTTTGAATATTTTGAACATAGAAAACCCAGTCGTAGAATATTATTTTAAAACAATAGCCCGCATCGCCGCCAAATAGCCTTCAACACCTAAGCCGCAAATAACTCCTGTGGCAATCGCCGAGATATAGGATTGATGGCGAAAACTCTCACGCGCATGAACGTTAGACAAATGCACTTCATAAATTGGTAAATTCACCGCTTTTAGTGCATCCAATATGGCCACGCTAGTGTGGGTGAAGGCGGCAGCATTAATGACAATGGCGTCATGGCTGGCTTCATGAGCAGCATGAATAAGCTCAACAATTTCGCCTTCATGGTTAGATTGGGAAAAGCTCATTTCAATGCCAAGTTTTTTCGCCTGATCAAGGCATTGTGCTTCAATATCAGCCAAACTCAGCGTGCCATAAATTTCAGGCTCTCTCACACCAAGCATGTTTAAATTTGGGCCATTAATGATTGAAATTTTCAAATTCACGATCCCTATTATTTAATTATGGACTGGCCAATATTAACGGTTAATTCTGATTTCATTTATCTTGGCACGGATGTTTTCAAGTCCCATTGCCCCACGGTATAAATTATCGCCAATGATAAAGGCTGGCGTACCTTGTACACCTAATATTTCGGCAATATTTGATGAATTTTCAATGATTTGTTCGATTTCAACGCTACCCATGTCTTTTTTCAGTTGATCAATATCAAGCCCAGCTTGTTTGGCAATGTCCATGATAATATTTTCATCCAACAGACCGCCATTATAACTGAGTAAGGCCGAATGTAGGGTTAGGTATTTTTCTTGTTTTCCAGCTGCCAAAGTGGCGTGCGCAGCAGTTAATGATGATTGCGCATGCATAGGTGTTTCGTAAAGCACAACTCTTAAATTTGGGTCATTCTCCAATAGATATAGAATGTCAGGCAAAGATTGTTTTGAATTGGGGTCGTTATAATCAAAAAACTCAATTAATGTGACATCGCCATCTGGGTTACCCGCAACAAATAGCCCCTTGGGGTTTTCAATGATTTTCTTTTGGCTAACGATGATGTCTCTAATTTCTGCGGCGCGTTTTTCTTCATTTTTTTGCTCTAACGCGATCAGCGCTTCTCGGATAATTTCGGGGTTGTCGAGGAAGAATTCTTGGAAAATTTGCACAATTTCATTTTTTTGGGCAGCAGTAAATTCGTCAGCACCAGCATGCCCCGCATTTGTCAGCGTCATCATACCACCAACCAACATAGCGGTCGATAATTTAAGTGCTTTTTTAACGATCAATTTGATCATAAACCCCTCCGAGTCATACGGTTCTTAAAAATTGTCCAGAACCTAATCACTAGTAATATTAAATGCCGATAAAATTAGTGCAAGCTTATTTGACAATAAATTCATTATGCAGATCAATTAAATGCAGACTGTGCCCAAAAGACATCAGTCTGCAGCCTTTAATTTAATTGCGGCTAAAACGGCGTGACCACCAGCCTTGTTTGGCATCTGCATCGGGTTTTTCATCTGTCGCTTGACGGAGTGTTTCAGTTTTAGCAGCACTCGCTTTTACCGCACCAGATTTGGCTTCCGTAGTCTTGGCTTTTGCACGGGTTCGGCGCTTAGGTTTTTCGCTCTCTTTAGTGTCTGCAGCCTCATTACTTTCAGCTTTCTGCGCAGGTTTCACCTCCGCTTCAGCCGCTTTCCCATCAACAGAATTCTCATTGGAGGGCGAGGAGCTAATTTTCTCGGCATCAACTTTTACCTCAGCAACTGTCTCCGCAGTTTTTTGGCTATCATCACCAGAGTTTCTGCGGCCACGTCCATTGTTTCTGCCACGTGAATTACGCCGACCATTGCGGCGCGGCTTTCTGCCATCGTCATCACCAGTGCTTTCAACAGTCTCGGTCTCGTTAGTTTTTTCTTCAGTTGTTGTGGTGGCTGTTTCGGTTTCAAGCTCGTCATCGCTACCATATTCGCTCTCTAAGCGTATGGCGCTATCTGTGCTGCGTTTCGTCACTTCTAGTGTGGATGTTTCAATGCGATAGCTCACACCCTCTAAATGTGGGTCAACCTCAATATTCACCCGTGCATTATATCTGCCCTCAATTTCAAACAATTGCTGGCGTTTATTATTGAGCAAGAACATAGTGATGTTAAGCGGCGCAAGAATGTTAAGTGATGGCCCACGGCCTTGAATCAGCTGATGTTCAAGCGCATTCAATATATGCAGCGCCATCGAGCTGTTAGAGCGGATAAGCCCCGTGCCATGGCAATGAGGGCACATATCGGTGCTGCCTTCAAGCAAGCTAGCGCGCAAGCGTTGGCGCGACATTTCGAGCAAACCAAAATGGCTAATGCGCCCCACTTGTATCCGCGCACGGTCAGAAGCCAAACAATCTTTCATGCGTTTTTCAACCGCGCGATTGTTTCTATTCTCTTCCATGTCGATAAAGTCAATCACCACCAGACCCGCCAAATCACGCAGGCGCAATTGCCGGGCAATTTCTTCAGCAGCTTCTAAATTGGTATTGACCGCAGTGTTTTCAATGCTATTTTCTTTGGTCGATTTACCCGAGTTAATGTCGATAGAAACCAAAGCTTCTGTTTGGTTGATGACCAAATAACCGCCAGATTTCAGCGTCACATTCGGGCTATATATAGTGTCTAATTGTTGCTCAATGTGATGGCGGATGAAAATAGGCTGCGCCTCTTTATAATGCAGCACTTTTTTCGCGTGGCTTGGCATCAGCATTGTCATAAACGCTTTAGCTTCTTTATAAGCCTGGTCGCCAGATACAATCACCGCGTCAATATCGCGGTCATACAAATCGCGGATAGAGCGCTTGATCAAATTGCCTTCTTCATAAACCAAATGTGGGGCAACCGAGCGTAAAGTTAAATTACGTACATTTTCCCACAATCTAATTAAATATTCATAATCGCGCTTAATGTCCATTTTGGTGCGGTTGGCACCTGCGGTACGCACAATCAGTCCCATGCCTTCATCAAGAATTAGACTTTCGGCCACTTCTTTAAGGCGTTTACGGTCTGGTGCATTGGTAATTTTACGGCTAATGCCGCCACCTTTTGGTGTATTGGGCATCAACACACAATAACGACCAGCAAGTGATAGATAAGTGGTCAAAGCCGCGCCTTTATTGCCGCGCTCTTCTTTTACAACTTGCACCAAGATAATCTGACGGCGCTTAATAACTTGTTGAATTTCATAGCGTTTGCGCGAGCGTGCTTTACGTTTAACTGGCGCTTGAGCTTCTTCAACTTGTGCTTCATTGCTGTTGTCCAACACTTCAATATCATCTGTATTGTCTTCAGTGTCTTGGTCAAAAATAGACACCACACCAGATGTATTTTCAACCTGCTCAGATTTCACACTGTCCGTAAGGCCAGCTGATTCGGCGGCAGATTTTTGGTTGTTGCGTTGGTCATACTTTTCAAACGGCGTGTCTTCATTCAATACCGCTACATATGGCGGTAAAGATGTGTAAACACCGCGCAATGGGCGGTTGCCCATACGGCTACTGTTGCGCCCACGACCGCGATATCCACGTCCGCCGCGCCCACGCCCACGGCCTCTGCCGCGCGGGTTACGCTCTTCATTAGCCTCAGTTTCAACATTTTGGTTAGAAGCATTTGGGTTAGAATCAGCCTGATTAGCTTCTTCAGCCTTGGCTTCATCAGCAGGTAATGAGGTAAAAATACCGCGAGCAGGCAGGCGGTTAAAGCGCGTATTGTTACGTCTGCCGCGCCTGCGGTTATTGTTGCGGCCACCACGTCTATTATTGCCATCTTCTTCGTCGGCAGTTTCGACATCGTCAGTATTTGTAGCGAGCTTATTCTCGTAACGCTCTTCTTCTCGATTGGCTTCAGCAGCAGCTTCGGCCTCTTCTTTTAACAAAAGCGCGCGGTCAGCCGCGGGTATTTGATAATAATCGGGGTGAATTTCACTAAACGCCAAAAAGCCATGTCTATTGCCACCAAAGTCGACAAATGCCGCCTGTAGTGATGGTTCAACTCTGGTAACTTTAGCTAAATAGATATTGCCCTTAAGCTGCCGTCTATTGGCCGCCTCAAAGTCAAATTCCTCAATCTTGTTTCCTTTGACGATAACAACACGTGTTTCTTCCTCGTGCGTTGCGTCAATAAGCATTTTATTATTTGCCATATGTCTCTCGCGCTCGAATGATGTGAATTAGCAAAGCGTGCAACCGCCTCATCGGCAGCTTGTCGGGCTGCTTTAAGTTTTTTTTGCGTTTCATCATTTGAGTATAATTGTTGATGCGAATTTGTTTTCGCATAAAAGGGGGAATTAGATATAAGTTTTACATCTAATTGATAAAGTTTGCCTATCAATGATAGGGAAAGTCTTGGGATGAACCTGCTGCCTTCAGCTATGGCCGTAAAGATGCTATCCTTTATGGCGCTAAATATTCTTGAATATTTATGAGGTTCAGTTTGAATGGCGTAAAGCGCAGCAATACGTATCGTAGCCAATAGAGCTAAAATACGACCCCCGCACAATATCAAATGGTTTTGAGCCATTTTTTTTCCATTCGCTGCCAGTTATCTGGCTGTTAACATAGTGGTCTGACTGAGTAATCCTTGCCGCATGCAAAAACATCAAACCACTTATTTTGATTCATTTAACGTTATTTTTCGTTAAAATTCATCTAAAAATTTCGGTATCTATCTGATTTATATAGCTTTATATAAATATCAGATATTATTTATCAGCGCCATTCGTAACTACTTACAGGCACTTAATATTACTTTAATATAAGGCTTTTAAGAATTAATCAACGAAAAAAGGTTTTTGAACCTAAGTCGAGCACAATATTAAAAATAAATAAGCATGTAAAAAACATAATTACTGGTTATATTTAATATCGAGTGAATCATTAATGATTTTTTTCTATAATGACGCGACGTTCAGAAACTAAACTTAAGACCACCCATAAATGATAAATTATAGACCAATAAAAGCAAGAAAATTTGCATTTATGCTGTTTGTGGCCTTTCTGTCTGTAACCAGTATGTCCATGGCCAATGAGGTTTATGACATTCGTTTGTCAGGCGGGCTAGAGAAAACCCGCATGGTTATCGAACTCACCAATCAGGTGGCGTTTCAAGTTTATAGCATTCCAGATCCCGATCGTCTTATCATCGATTTTGATGCTGTTGATTTCAAACTGCCCACCAGTATGGGCACCCAATTATATGGCTTGGTTAAAGAATTTCGCTATGGGCGTTTTTCGCCCGAAAAATCGCGCATCGTCATTGACACTCTGCAAGAAACCGAGGTGGCTGCGGCTTTTGTTATACCCGCCAAGGCCGCAAAAGGTGCCTTATTGGTGGTCGACATCATTAAAAAAACCACCATCTCATCGCCCAAAATATCGGTCAATCTAAACCGCCAAGACAAACAAGATTTAACTGCAGGTCAAGCGACACCAAATGATGAAAAATTTACAGAATCCCAACAAACTACCAAAATTGATTTTCAGCCCAACATACCCAGCATAGAAGAATTAATGCAGATCGCCACTGGTGATAGCGCCATTGACAATCAAAATACCAACCAAACAGGCTCACAAATTGCGCAATCCAAAATTGACCTCGCGGCGCTTAATCTTGAGTTAGATAAAATAAACAGTTCCATCGTTACTAAAGGCAGTATAGCTAGTGACATTCGCATCACTAGCCTGATGCCAAAACCAATTAAACGCCCCAGCAATATGAATAATTTAATATTGGCTTCACGGCAATTGGCTATCAAAGGTCAAGCTGGGCGCCAGCAGCGCAAACCCATCATTGTATTGGATGCGGGCCATGGTGGCATTGACGGTGGTGCCATAAGCCGCGCGGGCACGCGCGAAAAACATGTGGTTCTAGCCTTTGCCCAACGCTTGCAAAAAAAACTTAATGACACTGGCAGGTTTACCGTATATCTCACCCGCAAAGGCGATTATTTCATTAAACTGCGTGACCGCGTAAAAATATCGCGAGACTATAAAGCCGATCTGTTCATTTCTCTACATGCCGATTCGGTTGCCAGCGGCGGCGCATCAGTGCGCGGCGCCTCCATCTATACATTGTCCGATAAATCATCCGATAAAGAGGCGGCGGCTTTGGCGCGCAAAGAAAACAGATCAGATATTTTGGCAGGTGTGCAATTTAAAAATGAATCCAAAGTTGTGGCGTCTATTTTAATTGATTTGGCACAACGCGATTCCAAAACAAAATCGGTCAATTTTGCCAATCTTGCTGTGAGGCAAATGCGCGGCAATGTGATGATGCGCAAACGGCCAGTTAAATTTGCCGGCTTTCGAGTGCTAAAAGCCCCAGATGTACCGTCAGTACTCATTGAATTGGGTTATTTATCCAATAAAAACGACGAAGCAAATTTAAAGTCTAGCACGTGGCAAAATAAAATGGCCACCAGCATTCAGCATTCTGTGGTGGAATATTTTAAAAATCGTGCATTATTCTGATGAAAACTCAAAAAAACACATTTTTGTCTAGCCATTGCCACAATCTAGAATTAGTTTCAGGTCAATTAATTGAATAATTATTTTACGATTCGAATTGCCGTTCTACTTTGGCTTTTAAATCAGTAAATATTGGTGGAATAAGGTTATCATGCTCTGGCGCATATTTAGTTCATTCTTTGCAATCATGTTTATGTTTCTCATTGTCGGCATTGGCGTCGCGTCCTATGTCATCTGGGAGGCCAGTCAAGATTTACCCGATCACAAAGCTTTGGCGGCTTACGAGCCTAAAGTGACCAGCCGCATGCATGCGGCCAATGGCCAACTTTTGGGCGAATATGCCGAGGAGCGTCGCTTATACATCCCCTATACATCCATACCGCAACGCACCATTGAAGCCGTTATCTCGGCCGAAGATAAAAACTTCTTCACCCACTCGGGCATTGATTTCTTGGCCTTTGCGCGTGCGATGGCCACCAATGTGAAAATTCTTGCCTCTGGTGCCAATCGCCGTTTCATTGGCGCATCTACCATCACTCAGCAGGTGGCAAAAAACTTTTTGCTAACCAATGACCGTAATGTCATGCGTAAAGTCAAAGAAGCTTTACTGACCCTGCGCATTGAATCTGCCTATGATAAAGGCAAAATTATTGAGCTTTACCTAAACGAAATCAATTTCGGCCTCCGCTCCTATGGCATCGCTGCCGCTTCACTTAATTATTATGGCAAGACCCTAGATAAATTATCCATCGCGCAAACTGCCTATTTAGCTGCTTTGCCCAAAGCGCCTAACAATTATCACCCATTCAGAAAAACCGATCGCGCCATCACCCGCCGCAATTATGTCATTGATCGCATGTTTCAAAATGGCTACATCACCCGTGAAGAAATGATTGAAGCCCAAGGCGAGCCATTAAATGTAACCCCACGGCCATTTGGCGCAACTATTTTTGCCGCCGAATATTTTGCCGAGGATGCACGCCGTAAAGTGATAGACCTTTATGGCGAGAAAAAATTATTACGCGGTGGCCTGTCCATCCGCACCACCTTAAACCCAAGCATGCAGGCGCAAGCGCGCGATGCTTTGGTCAACGGTATGGTCGGTTATGACCGTAAAATGGGCGGTTGGCGCGGCGCGGTTAGCCAATTGGCATCGCTCGACAATTGGGGTGAAGATTTAACCAAAATCAAACGCCCAAGCGACATTAAACCATGGCGTTTAGCTGCGGTGCTCGAAGTCGGTAAAAACACCGCCCGCATCGGCTTGCGTCCTAACGTAAACCGCAATGGTGATGTTGAGGCCATCCGTGAAACAGGCGAAATTCCGTATTCCGAAGTGAAATGGGCCAAGCCCGCACGCGAAAAAGGTGGTGTCGGCAGCACGCCTAAAAACATTGCCGCCGTATTGAATGTTGGTGATGTTGTTTATGTTGAGCCAGCCACAGGTGGCGAGCATTATCGGCTGATGCAAATTCCGCTTATTTCTGGTGGCATTGTGGCTATGGACCCGCATACAGGCCGCGTGCAAGCCCTCGTTGGCGGTTTTTCTTATGAAATGAGCCAGTTTAACCGCGCGTCACAAGCCAATCGGCAACCAGGCTCATCTTTCAAACCAATTGTTTACGCGACGGCTCTTGAAAGTGGCTACACCCCATCTTCACTTATATTAGATGCCCCCTACGAAAAAGAGATTCCAGGCCAGAAGGAAATTTACCGTCCGCAAAATTACAGCAAAGAATTTTATGGCCCTTCAACCTTGCGTCTGGGCATTGAGCGCTCACGTAATGTGATGACAGTGCGTTTGGCCGACGAGATCGGCATGCCCACCATATCAAGATATGCTAATAATTTTGGCATTTATAAAGATTTAAAACCCTATATTTCAATGGCGCTCGGCGCAGGCGAAACCACAGTGTTGAAAATGGTGGCGGGCTATAGTGTGTTTGCCAATGGCGGCAAAAGAGTAACCCCCACACTAATTGATCGCATTCAAGATCGCTACGGCCGCACAATTTACCGCCATGATGAGCGTGAATGCACCACCTGCATAGCCGAACAATGGACAGGCCAAGATGAGCCACAATTAGTCGACAATAGTCAACGGGTCATTCAAGCCACCACGGCTTACCAAATCACCAGCTTTATGGAAGGCGTGGTTAAACGTGGCACAGCTAAGATCGTCAACAAATTAGGTAAACCTGTGGCAGGCAAAACTGGCACCACCAATGATTATAAAGACGCATGGTTTGTTGGTTTCACGCCCGATTTAGTGGTTGGCGTTTATTTGGGTTTTGATCAGCCCAAAAGCCTAGGCCGTACCCAAACGGGTGGCCAATTAGCCGCCCCCGTATTTCTTGAATTTATGCAGACAGCGCTCAAAGACACACCGTCTATACCATTTCGCGTACCCAATGGCTTAAACTTTTACCGCATTAACGGCAAAACGGGCGTTGCCGCTCGGTCTGGCGATTCAAATATCATCAGTGAAGCTTTTAAAATTGGCGCCGAACCACCTGAAGAGGTTTTATTCTTTGAAGGCGCACTCGATAGTTTTGGAGATTTCGAAAACGTCGTATCGATAGATGATTTCAACCTTGAAGGAAATAATGCCAATTTGGGCAATAATGATGTCAATTTTGGCTTTAACGATAGTGCGGACCAAGGCACTCAATTGTTAGAATTAGACCTGTCGCTAGATAGTGATGAAGGTGTAATTTTCTAATCATTCTTAACAAACTCATTAACCATAAACACCCAACCGCAACAGATAAAGAGCCATAATGCGCGCAGAAACACAAGCAAATATAGATGTAATCGAGCAGTCAATCGCACTGCTGAGGAGGCATCTTTAACTGGGATGTTGCCACAAGAAGATTAGACGAATTAAACGCAATGTCCGAGGATCCAACCCTATGGGATGACCCGCAAAACGCGCAAACAATTATGCGTGAGCGCCAAACATTAGAAGACAGCTTTAAACAGGTAAATGAATTCGAAACCGCCATCAGTGATGGTGCTGAGATGATTGAACTGGCCGAGATGGAAGATGATCAGGAAATGATCAGTGAAATTGAATCAGGGCTTGCCAAAACCAAACTCAAAGCCGAAAAAGCTCAATTAAACACTTTGCTTTCGGGCGAGGTCGATACCAACAGCACTTATTTGGAAATTCACGCAGGCGCAGGCGGCACCGAAAGTTGCGACTGGGCATCTATGTTATTTCGCATGTATGTGCGCTGGGCTGAAAAACGCGGCTATAAAGTTGATACCATAGAATACCAAGCGGGTGATGAGGCGGGTATAAAATCTGTCACCATTCACATTCAAGGCCATAACGCTCATGGTTGGCTTAAAACCGAGTCTGGAGTGCATCGTTTGGTGCGAATTTCACCGTTCGATTCAAATGCCAAACGCCATACCAGTTTCACTTCAGTCTGGGTTTATCCTGAAATTGACGATGACATTGATATAGATGTATCGGATAAAGATGTGCGCATTGATACCTATCGAGCCAGTGGGGCAGGTGGTCAGCATGTGAATAAGACCGACTCAGCTGTGCGCATTACGCATTTAGAGACCAATATTGTGGTGCAATGCCAAAATGACCGAAGCCAACATAAAAACCGGGCCACCGCGTGGAAAATGTTACGCGCAAGGCTTTATGAGCATGAGCTAAAGTTGCGCGAAGCCGATGCAGCCGAAACTGAAGCGGGCAAAACTGAAATTGGCTGGGGGCATCAAATCCGCTCCTACGTGCTTCAGCCATATCAAATGGTCAAAGACGCGCGCACAGGCGCCGAGTCGAGCAACCCTAGCGCAGTGCTAGATGGTGATATAGATCTGTTTTTAGAAGCTTCACTGGCCAGCAAAATAGCTTCTGACGAAGAAAATTAAACAATTTTCTAATAGTGTGAGAGTAAAGAAAAAGGCCGCTGCGGAGTTAATTCCGAGCGGCCTTATAATTATATATAACTTATAATTAAATCTATTCTTCAGCAGCCATAACTTCTTCAACTGCTGCCAATGGCTTAATAGCCTTGGCTTTTTTGCTTGGCTTGGCTTTCACGCCTAATGGGTCATCAGAGCGTTTACAGCTACCTTCAAATTGTGCGCCAGATTCAATAGATAATGTTTCATGCAGAATGTCACCATTCAAAATACAATCAGATGCCAACAATATCTTAAGGCCACGCACCACACCGTTAACCCGGCCGTGAATAACCAATTCTTCTGAGGCCAATTCACCAGTGACGTTGGCATTGTTTTTAATAACAATTTTTTGTGCCCGCACGTCGCCTTCAATGGTGCCTTCAATGATAATTTCGCCGCTAGATTGCAAGCTACCCGTCACTATAATGTCGTTGCCAATAAAGGTAACGCTCTCATTTTGGGGCACTGGTGCAGCCATAGCTTGCGGTGCAGTATTTGCAACTTGCGGTGCAGCAGCCGGTATATTAGCTTCTTTACGTTTTGGAGGCAAAGGCGCGATTGTTGATGGTTTACGCATTTGCGGAGGCGCCATAGGCGCAGAACCGTTACTGCTTGCTTGGGCGCTTGAGTTGCTGCCGTTTTGGTTTTTTTTGTTAAACATGGTTCGCTCCAAATAACTCCAATTAATATGGAATTGTTTAAATTTAGTGTCTTCGAATATAATTTTTATCAGAAATAGAGTCAATGTAATTGCAAAAAATTATATATAAAATCTCAACTCTACGATTATATATAATTAAAATGCGATTAAATGATGGCTCTACAACCAATCATTAATTAGCCTTAATGTCCGCATCAATTTGAGCGCCAAAAGCGATCGAAATTACGGTTTTCTGAATGCTACCAGTAATTATGCCCGTAGACGCAACAGCTAAATTATGAGCTACAATATCGCCCGTCATTTTGCCTGCAATCTCAACACCGTCGGCAAAGATGTTACCAACATGTATAGCACTTTTTTCAATTAAGACATTTTTGGCGCTAATGTCTCCTTTTACCGTGCCACGAATAATAACCCGTGCGCTCGAGTGTATGTTACCATCAATCTGCATGTCTTCGCCAATAACAGAGGTTTTCAATTGGGCATCTTCATGGCCAATTGTTTTGGGAAATTCAAATTCCATTTTGCTCAATTTATTCAAGATACACCTAACATTTCTTTAATGAGATACTTGTCCGAACATCGAACGTGTAATCTTTATACAATATTATTAGTGTAATGTGTTATTAAAACATTCTTAACCTTAATTCGTATGGTTAAGAAACGACATATTAGAAGCTTAAGCGCGAGTGGCATCCAATACAGTTTGCACATGACCTTCAACTTTCACCTTATGCCAAATCTGCGTTATCACCGCATTTTCATCAATAAGATAAGTTGTGCGCACAACACCCATATATTCTTTACCAAAATTCTTTTTTGCTTGCCATACGCCATAAGTAGCAAGCATTTCATGACTTTCGTCAGAAGCAAGAATAACTTCAAGTCCATATTTATTTCTAAATTTGGCATGGCTTTGTACGCCATCAGGTGAAACGCCAATCACGACACAATTCTGGGCTTTAAATTCATCATTCAAAGCGCTAAATTCATTTGATTCGATCGTGCAACCAGGTGTGTCATCCTTTGGATAAAAGAACAAAATAACTTTCTGTCCCTTATAATCAGCAAGCTTAATATCGCCAATTGTGTCGGTTGCTAAGGTAAATCCTGGTGCGGAGGCACCAATTTGCAACTCATTCATAACTTCCCCCAAAGCTTAAAAATAATAATTTAATTCTAGTTATTGCTAGCTAAACAAGTTTAATCAGCACGTGCTTTTTCTTACCAATAGATAGTTTTATTACACCCTGATCATTTAAGTCATTTTGAGCGAGTGTCAAGCGTTCATCTGTAATTTGTTGATCATTTATTTTTGCAGCGCCGCCCTTAATATGTCGTCTGGCTTCACCATTAGATGTTGCAAGCCCTGCAAGCACCAAAGCCGATAACACACCATAGCCAGCTTCAAGCTCGGTCTTGGCCAATTCTACAGTTGGCAAATCAGCACTTAGCCCACCCGTTTCAAATGTAATACGGGCAGTTTCAGCGGCTTTTTCAGCAGCTTTTGTACCACGCGCTAATTTAGTAACTTCGGTGGCAAGCAGCTTTTTCACTTCGTTTAGCTCTGCACCTTCGGCTTTTTCTAGCTTTTCAATCTCGAGAATCGGCAATTCAGTAAACATTCGCAAGAATCGCCCAACATCTGCATCTTCGGTGTTGCGCCAATATTGCCAATAATCATAAGCTGGTAGGTTTTCCTCGTTCAGCCATATGGCATTGCCTTCAGATTTGCCCATTTTTTGGCCAGAAGCTGTGGTCAATAAAGGTGTGGTTAAAGCAAACACTTCATTGCCATCAACACGGCGGGTAAGTTCTACACCATTTAAAATATTGCCCCATTGGTCAGAGCCGCCAACTTGCAGCTCGCAACCATAACGACGGTGCAGTTCCAAAAAGTCATAGCCTTGCAATATCATATAGTTAAACTCTAAAAAACTTAAATGCTGGTCTCGGTCCATACGCTGCTTCACACCTTCAAACGAAAGCATACGGTTGACCGAAAAATGCACGCCATAATCGCGTAAAAAGTCCATATAGTTCAGTTCGCACAACCAATCGGCATTATTAGCCATAATCGCCCGACCATCATCTTTGCTGCCATCACCAAATTCAAGATATTGCGCAAAGATGGATTTTATGCCTTCTAAGTTTTTATTGATGTCATCAATGGTCAGCATTGGCCGATCTGTCGATTTAAACGATGGATCACCCACCATAGACGTGCCGCCGCCCATTAAAGCAATCGGCCGATGTCCAGTTTTCTGCATAATACGCAGCACCATAATCATGGTCAAGCTGCCCACATGCAAGCTGTCGGCTGTGCCATCAAAACCAATATAACCAGTAATCGGGCCTTCTAAAGCAAGCTTGTCCAGCTCTTCAGGCTTGGATATTTGCTTGATAAAACCGCGTTCTTCCAGCGTTTTTAACAATAAGGATTTAAATTCTGACATTTTATTCTCTAATCTAATTATCTTCGTTGGCACCACTGGTCATACGATGGTCGATATAAGCACCGACATTGTCGATAAGCTCTTCAACATGGCCGTCAAAAAAGTGATTCGCGCCATCAATGGTTTTATGGGCAATCGATATGCCTTTTTGGGTTTTTAATTTTTCGACCAATTTCACCACGCTGTCAGCAGGTGCCACACGGTCAACTTCGCCATTTATCATAATGCCAGATGACGGGCAGGGCGCTAAAAAGCTAAAGTCATAAAGGTTGGCTTGTGGTGCGATCGATACAAAACCCTCAACTTCAGGCCGACGCATTAGCAATTGCATGCCAATCCACGAGCCGAATGAAAAGCCCGCAATCCAGCTTCCTGAGCAATCGGGGTTTTGAGTTTGTAGCCAATCAAGCGCCGCAGCAGCGTCAGACAATTCACCAAAGCCATCATCAAATGTGCCATGGCTGCGTCCCACACCTCTAAAATTAAACCGCAAAACCGAAAAACCGCGCTCTTTAAAGCTATAGAAAAGCTGATAAACAATCTGATTATTCATCGTGCCGCCAAATTGTGGATGCGGATGCAAAATAATTGCCACTGGCGAATTGGCCGAAGGGTTATGATGATAACGTCCTTCTAAACGTCCAGTTGGTCCATTAAAAACAACTTCAGGCATATTCACTCACTCTGTTATTATGATTCAACCAAGAGCTTCACTATGTTTCAACTAAATATCCCCAAAAAATCACATAAAAGGCAAAGTTTTATACTTGACCTTTTTACTAGGGTATACTAAATTCTAGGATATAGTTTAGAAGCCTTCTAGATTAAATCTGTTAATTGCAAAGCATGTGTACCAAATTCAACACATCAATTGCAAGGAAAAGCCGCATATTTACCTATATTTATGTAAATATTGTATGTTTTAGCAGCAATCTGTCAGGCGTAGATAAAGTTTAAGCATATGAAATTGAGTACACGCGGGCAATATGCCGTTATGGCCATGGTCGATTTGGCCAAACATAATGATGAAAATCATCCGACCAGCCTGTCGGCCATTGCCGTGCGGCAAGATATTTCATTGCCATATTTAGAGCAATTATTTTCAAAATTACGCCGTGGCGAATTGGTAAAAAGCGTCAGAGGGCCGCAAGGCGGGTATTTTTTGGCCAAATCAGCCGATGGCATTAAAGTCTCAGAAATCATCGATGCCGCTGATGAGGAAATCAGCATCGCCGCATGTGCTGGCGCTGATGGCATCAATTGCTCCAAAGCCAGCCATTGCCACACGGCGTCATTATGGCAAGCACTGGCTAATCATATTGACTTATTTTTGCAAAATATAACGCTGGAAGATTTACGTGAGGGCAAACCCATAGCCGAAATGTTTGTGCCGCAAAATGGTGCTGATTTTATTTCAGCTGCAAAGGCCTAGATCAATGAGTAAACCGCGTATCTATCTTGATTATAATGCCACTGCGCCTGTCCGTCCCGCGGCCAAAGCGGCGGTTTTGGCCGCGCTCGATCATGTCGGTAACGCATCATCTATTCATCAAGAAGGCCGCAAAGCCCGCGGCCTTATGGAAGCCGCGCGTGAGCAAGTCGCCAAGCTGATCAACGCCCAAAGCAAAGAGATCACTTTTACTTCTGGTGGTACAGAAAGCAATAATTTGGTTTTGGCATCAGATTTAGGCGCGTTGGGCAAAAAACAACCACTTGCCGCCACATTGCTCAGCGCCACCGAGCATCCGTCATTAATCAAAGCCCAAGAACTAAGCCCGCGGCCTGTCGAGCTGATCAATGTTGATGAGAACGGTATTTTAAACCTCACACATTTAGAACAATTGCTGCAAACTTGGCAAAAAAAATCAGATTTACCTGTTTTGGTATCAGTTATGCTGGTCAATAATGAAACAGGCGTCATTCAACCGATGAAAAAAATTGCGGCATTGGTGCATCAATATGGTGGTTTTATCCACGCCGATGCCATTCAAGCCCTCGGTAAAGTCAAAATAGATTTCGAAAGCATGAGTGTCGATATGCTGTCATTATCTAGCCATAAAATTGGCGGGCCACAAGGCGCGGGCGCTTTGGTCATTCGCTTAGGCATGCTGGTTGATAGCTATGTCAAAGGCGGCGGGCAAGAATTAGGCTTGCGGGCAGGGACAGAGAACATCCCCGCCATTTCAGGCTTTGGCGCCGCGGCACAAGAATGTGCTAATGAGTTTAAAAATAATAATAAATATAATGAGATGCGAGACGCACTAGAAGCAAAAATAAACCAAATTTCACCCGATGCCGTTATTTTTGCCCAAAATGTAGACCGCGTATCAACCACATCATGTTTCGCCATTGCAGGCCTCACCGCCGAGCGCGCGTTGATGAGTTTAGACCTTGCAGGCATCGCGATTAGTTCAGGCAGCGCCTGCTCATCAGGCAAAGTGTCGCAATCGCATGTGCTAACCGCCATGGGCATAGATGATGAGTTGGCATTATGTGCCTTACGCCTAAGTTTCGGCTGGAATAGCCAGCCGCAAGATTTAGATATGTTTATCGAAGAATATACAAAAATATACCAAAGAATGATGGTGCGCGAGCAACGTCAAGCGAGTTAAGGAGCAAAAATGGCTGCCATTAAAGAGACAGTGAACACCGTTGCCGAGATTGATCTCGACAATTATAAATATGGGTTCACCACCGATATTGAAGTGGACAAAGCCCCCAAAGGCTTGAACGAAGACATTGTGCGCTTTATTTCCGCCAAAAAAGACGAGCCAGAATGGATGCTCGAATGGCGCTTATCAGCCTTCCGCCGTTGGAAAAAACTCGAAGAGCCAGATTGGTCATCGGTTCATTATCCGAAAATTGATTTCGAAGACCTATATTATTATGCCGCGCCCAAGAAAAAAATCGAGCTTGATAGCTTAGATGATCTCGACCCCGACATTCTAGAAACCTACAAAAAACTAGGCATCCCACTTAAAGAGCAAGAAATCTTAGCAGGCGTCAAAGGCGCATCCAACATTGCGGTCGATGCGGTGTTTGACAGCGTGTCCGTGGTCACCACATTCAAAGCAAAACTCGCCGAATCAGGCGTCATCTTCTGCCCCATCTCCGAAGCCATTCGTGAGCATCCCGAATTGGTCAAAAAATATCTAGCCTCTGTTGTGCCTGTTGGCGATAATTTCTACGCAGCCTTAAACTCCGCAGTGTTCACCGATGGCAGCTTTGTCTACATTCCCAAAGGCGTCCGTTGCCCGATGGAGCTTTCCACCTATTTCCGCATCAACGAGCCAAATACAGGCCAGTTCGAGCGCACGCTCATCATTGCCGAAGCAGGCTCACATGTCAGCTATCTAGAAGGCTGCACAGCGCCAATGCGTGACGAAAACCAACTGCATGCCGCAGTGGTCGAAATCGTCGTTATGGATGATGCCGAAGTAAAATATTCAACCGTTCAAAATTGGTATCCGGGCAATAGCGAAGGCGTTGGCGGGGTTTATAATTTCGTCACCAAACGTGCCGATTGCATTGGTAAAAACTCTAAAGTCAGCTGGACTCAAGTCGAAACAGGCTCAGCCATCACATGGAAATATCCAAGCTGCATCCTGCGCGGCGATGGCAGCCAAGGCGAATTTTATTCGATCGCCATTTCAAACGGCTATCAGCAAATTGATTCAGGCACCAAGATGATTCACCTCGGCAAAAACACCAAAAGCCGCATCATCTCAAAAGGCATTTCAGCAGGCCATAGCTCCAATTGCTATCGCGGCATTGTCTCGACTCAGCGTAGCGCCACCAATGTGCGTAATTTCACCCAGTGTGACAGTTTGCTGATTGGCGATAAATGCTCAGCCCACACCATACCTTATATAGAGGCACGTAATTCAAGCAGCACGTTTGAGCACGAGGCCACCACCTCAAAAATCAACGATGATGTGATGTTCTATTGCCGCCAACGTGGCCTAAATGAAGAAGAAGCCGTGGCGGTCATCGTCAATGGTTTCTGCAAAGAAGTGTTGCAAAATCTGCCGATGGAATTCGCCGTTGAGGCGCAAAAATTAGTGGCAATCAGCCTAGAAGGAAGCGTCGGATAAGACGCGCAAGGATAAAAATATATGTTAGAAATTAAAAATTTACAGGCTTCTGTCGAAGAAAAGCCGATCTTAAAAGGCTTAGACCTCACCATAAATGCGGGTGAAGTGCATGCCATTATGGGCCCCAATGGCGCGGGTAAATCCACCCTTGCCAATGTTTTAGCTGGCCAAGCCGATTACGAAGTCGATGGCGGCAGTGTGTCATTTCATGGCGAAGACCTGTTTGAACTAGAGATTGAAGAACGCGCCGCCAAAGGCCTGTTTCTGTCATTCCAATACCCGCTAGAAATCCCAGGTGTTGCCACCATGACCTTCCTAAAAGAGTCCATCAACGCCCAACGCAAACAACGCGGCGAAAACGAGCTAAGCACCCCAAATTTCATGAAAATAGTCAAAGAAAAAGCCCAACAACTCAACGTCACGCCCGAAATGCTGCGTCGCCCGTTAAATGTTGGTTTTTCAGGTGGCGAGAAAAAACGCAATGAAATTCTGCAAATGCTACTGCTAGAACCAAGCCTATGTATTTTAGATGAAACCGATTCAGGCCTAGATATTGATGCCCTGCGCGTCGTCGCCGATGGCGTAAATAGCCTACGCTCACCCGACCGCGCGATGCTCATCATCACCCATTATCAACGCCTGCTCGATTATATCAAACCAGATTTTGTACATATTTTGGTAGACGGTAAAATCGTTAAATCTGGCGGTGCCGAATTGGCGCACGAGCTAGAACGTGATGGTTATAAAGACATAATTGCATCTGCATAAATTTAAAGACAAAAATATGACTGTGAAAACTATAAAATATTCGACAGGTGAATTGGCCTTTTTTGCAGCTTTTGACTCGCAAAAAAACAGCCTACCCAAAGCCGCTGGCCGCGAGGCTGCAAATGCATGGCTAAAGGCCAATGGCATCGCCACCAAACGCGTGGAATTCTACCATTATTCCGATCTAAGACGCAAATTCAGCAAAAGCCAGAATTACGGCGCGGCAGAAACCAATGTGACTTTAGCTGCAATAAAAGCTCATCCAACCATTGCAGCGTTTGATGAAGCCGATTATCAAAGCATCATTTTTGTCGATGGCAAACTGCGCTCTGATCTTTCCGATACAGGCGCATCTTTGGCCAACAACCCAACAGATTGGGCGGTTGAAAATCTAACTCAAGCCGACAATAAAAACCACGTCGATAACCTCACCCGCACCATGTGGCGTGATGGCATTTGCCTAGACATCGAAAAATCGAGCGACAAACCGATCCATCTGATCTTCGTCAACTCAGGCCAATCAGATGTAGCACATTTCAATCGTCATTATATCAAGCTTGCCGACAACGTGAAAGCCACACTAATTGAAAGCCACATCAACCTTGATGACGAGCCAAGCTTTAACCTGCATCATTTCAATTTCAAACTCGGCACTGCCGCCAATCTCACCCATTTCGTGGTCAATGGCGAAAATAATCAGGCCGTCAATATCTGCCGTACGCAAGGCGATTATGCCGATAAAGTCGAGCTAAATTCAACCGCTTTAGCCATTGGCGGCGCATGGACACGCCGCGAAGGCGACCTATATTGCAATGGCTCGAACATGGACTTGAAAATCTCTGGCGCAGTATTAGCAGGCGGTGAACAGCATATCGACAACAGCTATATCGTGCATCATAAATTGCCCGAAAACATCAGCTTCCAACGCTTTAAAAACGTGATTGACGATAAAGCCCATGCCATTTTCCAAGGCAAAGTGATCGTGGCAATAGACGCCCAAAAAACCGACGGCCAGCAAATGTCACAAAGCATTTTACTCTCCGATGATGCCAGCATCAGCACCAAACCAGAGCTAGAAATTTATGCCGATGATGTCGAATGCGCCCATGGCGCAACCGTTGGCGCATTAGATGAAGACACTTTATTCTATCTACGCGCCCGCGGCATCCCCAAAAAAATCGCCCAACGCTTGCTGATCCACGCCTTCGTTGCCGAAATTTCCGACGAATTACCCGAAGCACTCAACATCGCCGCCGATAAACTAATCACCGTGTGGCTCAACGCCCATCTGGAGGCCTGATAACATGTATGATGTTGCAAAAATCAGAGCCGATTTCCCAATCTTAAGCCGCGAAGTCTATGGCAAACCACTAACTTATTTGGACAACGGCGCCTCCGCCCAAAAACCCCAAATAGTGCTAGATGCCATTCAAACAGGCTTTGGATTCGAATATGCCAATGTCCATCGCGGCTTACATTATCTATCCAACACAGCAACCCAAAAGTTCGAAGATTCGCGCCGCATAGTACAAAAATTCATCAATGCCAAATCCGAAAACGAAGTGGTTTTCACCAAAAACGCCACCGAAGCGATCAACTTAGTCGCAGCATCTTTGGGCCAAGCTACACTCAGCGGGCCCGCGCAAATAGGCGAGGGCGATGAGATCATCATCTCAGTCATGGAGCATCATTCCAACATTGTGCCGTGGCATTTCTTACGCGAACGTAACGGTGCGGTGCTAAAATGGTCACCCATAGACCAACGCGGCAATTTCTTGCTCGATGAGTTTAAAAAACTCTTCACCAGCAAAACCAAATTAGTCGCCATCACCCATATGTCCAACGCCATCGGCACCATAACGCCAATGAAAAAAATCATCGAAATCGCCCACGAGCATGGCGTCAAAGTGTTAGTCGATGGCTCACAATCTGCCGTGCATATGGATATTGATGTGCAAGATTTAGACGCTGATTTCTTCGTCTTCACCGGCCATAAAACCTACGGCCCCTCAGGCATCGGCATTTTATATGGCAAGCAAGATCTACTCAACGCCTTACCCCCATTTTTAGGCGGCGGCGAGATGATCGACATGGTCACCCAAGATAAAATCACCTATTTAGATGCCCCGCATCGCTTCGAAGCAGGCACCCCCGCCATCGTCGAAGCCATTGCACTTGGCACCGCGCTCGAATATATAATGGGCATTGGCCGCCAAAACATCATGGCACACGAAAATAACCTGCTAAAAATCGCTACCGAAGAGCTGAAAAAAATAAACAGCCTCAGCATCACGGGTGAAGCCGATCATAAAGGCGCAATCATATCCTTCAGCGTCGGCGATGTGCATCCGCATGACATCAGCACCATTATTGACCGCGAAGGCGTGGCGGTGCGCGCAGGCAGCCATTGTGCCCAACCTGTGTTAGATTTTTTTGGCAAAACCGCCACATGTCGGGCGTCTTTTGGCCTATATAATGATGAAAATGACATTGATAGATTGGTGGCGGCAGTTAAAAAAGCCCAAACCTTCTTTATGTAAGCCAAACCCTCTTTATGTGAGAAAGTGAGTGATATTATGGTCAAAAAATTTACCGAAGAACAACTAGCAGCCGTGATGCACGGTCAAAGCCATCCGCATGAGCAAAAAGATGAGTTCGATTTCTTGCCCGAAGAAGAAAAACCAAAAAACCCAGCCCTAGAAGCCGCCATTAAAGGCGAGTTCTACGCAGGCGATGAAGCCAATAAGCCCGACATTGAATCATCAGCCTTAAGCGAAGAAGAGCTTGTGCGCTTCACCGATGATTTAATTGCCGCCTTTAAAACCGTCTACGACCCCGAAATCCCCGTTGATATTTACGAATTAGGCCTTATCTATAAGGTAGATATTGATGATAACCGCAAGGTCGACATTGTGATGACACTCACCGCTCCAGGTTGCCCCGTAGCAGGCGAAATGCCGGGTTGGATAGAAGATGCCGCGCGCAACGTGCCAGGCATATCCGATGCCAGTGTCGAGCTGGTGTTTGACCCACCTTGGGGGCCAGAAAGAATGAGTGATGAAGCAAAAGTTGCTCTAAACATGTTTTAAGCGTATTATGGAATGATTATGACTAAATTTACAAGTTTGACATTAACCGACCGCGCGGCAGATCGCGTCAAAGAAATCATGCAAGACATGGATGATGCCGTGATTGGCCTGCGTGTTGGCATTAAAAAAGGCGGCTGTGCTGGTTTTGAATATGTCATGGAATATGCCGAATCAATCGAGCCTCTGGATGAGGTGATTAAAACCAATGGTGTCACGGTACTCATTGATTCAAAAGCACTTTTATTCCTATTGGGTACAGAAATGGATTTTGTGACCGAAAAAATGTCATCTAAATTCACCTTCACCAACCCCAATCAAACCAGCTCTTGTGGCTGTGGTGAATCTGTCGAGTTAACCCCTGTTTCAGACCTGACGCTCGTTAAAGCCCGTGCCTAATGCCAACCAATCCAGAATATGTAGAGTGGATCGTCGATCAACTCTCCGACTTTGCCGATGTCACAACCAAACGCCTGTTTGGCGGGCGCGCGGTTCTCAAAGACAATCTTAATTTCGGCTTGATATTCGATGACGAACTTTATCTCAAAGCCGATGAACAAAATTTACAGCGTTTTGAAAGTGCAGATAGTGAACAATTCACCTATCAAAAGGGCAATAAAACCATCTATGTGAGTTTTTGGACTGTGCCCGAAACCGTTATAGAAGATAGAGATGAATTCGCTTTATGGGCACATGATGCATATGACGCCGCTTTGCGTGCCAAAAAACCTCAAAAAAAAATGAATGTTAGCAGATTAAGCTAGGGCTTTTTTAGGTTTAGGCACTTCTTTCTCGCTTCTAACTTGATTGCGGCCCGAATGTTTGGCAAAATATAAAGCGTTATCAGCGCGCCCAATTAAATCATCAATTGGCTCGCCATTACGGTAAGACGCTATGCCAAAGCAAATGGTGATAGAACCTAAATTTTCACCAGTTGAGCGTTTAACCAATTCTTTGCCTTCAACCGCTCTGCGGATTTTATTGGCAATTTTTTTCGCTGCGGCTAAGCCAGTTTTTGTCAAAACAATTGCAAATTCTTCGCCGCCATAACGCGCCACCATATCGCGCCCTTTGACCCCATCACTTAATGTAGAGGCCACCAAACGAAGCACTTGATCACCAGTTTGATGGCCAAATGTATCATTAAAGCGTTTAAAGTGATCGATATCACCAATCAATACACAAAGGTCAGATTTTTTCTCTTTGGCAGTGGCAATTTCGGTTTCTATGGTTTCGTCAAAATATTTTCTATTGGCGATGCCAGTAAGTTGGTCAGTGCGGGCTTCAGCACGCACTTCAGATAGGCTGCCGCTTAGTTCGGATATTTGGCGGTTTGACTCGGCTAACTTGCCTTCAAGCAAGCTACTATTCTTTTTCATATCTTCTGTCGCCAGCATCAAGCTTTCAACAATAGATTTAACTGCAGCAGAATCAACGTTTGACGATAGTTCGTCGGTCACTTCGCCAAGTTTTTCACTATATGAGTTAGTTTCACCCAAAGCAGCCGAGATCATCGCTGTAACTTGATCAACTTCATCTGCCATTTGGTTGGTAATTTCATCAACCTTATTGGCTGATGCATTGCTAGAAATCAATTTCGTATGAATGTCTTCTAACGCGCTCGATTTGTCAGCGACTTCCGACCTAATAACTTGGTTCACCGCTAGTATAAGCGATTTATTATAGCCTTGAGTGTAAGTATAGATGATTTCAAAGTTAATCGGTGTAGACACGAGCTCATGTTTGCTTAGAAACTCTAAAGTCGTCTGCGCAATTTCATGTGAATGCCCGATATTTTCCATACGACTGCCCTATATTCTTCTCTAAACACACCCTTAAGGGTATTTTAAATCACAATATACATATATAATACAATTTTCCTATCAAAAAGTAAATTGTTCGTAATTCGCGCAGTACAATTAACAAGTAAATTATTTAGACAAAACAGATGACCGCAAAAGAAAATCTGGAATATGGTCATTTGAACCAAATGCCACAATGTCTTTATCATATTTTTTGGCATTTACCTTTGGTTTTGGGGTCTCGCTTTTAGGGCTTTTGACCTCAGGTTTCTTGTCTACCACTGGTTCTTCAACTGCACGGCTAGTCGAGCGCTCTGGTTTTGCAGTGCGATCATTATTTCGAGTGGAAGGTTTACGAGAACCAGCACCTAATTTATATTTTTCGGGGCCACGATGACCATTATTACGGCTAGCACGCCCTGGGCGGCCACGCAGTTTAGATGACACTTCATAATCATCTTCGCTTGGCGCTTCACCTTCCCATTTTATGGGTTCTTCAGTTAACTTCTCAATAGCTTTTATTTGTCTTATGTCATCAAAAGTCACCATAGAGATGGCGACGCCGCTGCGTCCCGCGCGGCCAGTACGGCCAATGCGATGCACATAATCTTCTGGTTGCATGGGTATATCAAAATTAATCACATGGCTTACATTGGGAATGTCAAGTCCACGTGCTGCCACGTCAGAGGCCACCAAAATTTGCAATTCATTATTTTTAAATTTTGCCAAAACTTCCATACGTGCCGATTGTGCCATATCACCATGCAGGGCGCCAACATCAAATTTATGAACCAATAAAGATTTAAGAATAATCTCTACATCTTTTTTCCGATTGGCAAAAATAATGGCATTTTTAATTTCTATTCCGTTCAGTATATCTCTTAAACATTGGCGCTTTTCTTTATGCCCAGATGGTGCATAAACCACCTTTTGTTCAATTGTATTGGCAGTCGTTGCGGCACGTGCCACTTCAACCCGCACAGGGTTTTGCAAAAATTTATCAGCCAACACTTGAATTTCCTTCGGCATCGTAGCCGAGAAAAGTAAAGTTTGGCGGGTAAAAGGTATGAGTTTAGATATGCGCTCAATATCAGGAATAAAGCCCATATCTAACATACGGTCAGCTTCATCAATGACAAAATATTCAACCCGCGTGAGCATTAGCTTACCGCGTTCAAAATGGTCCATCATACGGCCAGGTGTAGCAATCAATACATCTGCACCACGGTCTAAAATACGTTCTTGGTCTTTAAATGCCACACCGCCAATTAGCAACGCGACGGATAATTTATGGCGTTTGCCATATTTTTCAAAGTTTTCAAATACTTGTGCTGCCAATTCACGTGTCGGGCATAATATAAGTGAGCGCGGCATACGGGCGCGGGCGCGGCCTGTTTCCAATTTGGTCAGCAACGGCAATGTGAAGGAGGCGGTCTTACCAGTACCAGTTTGGGCAATGCCCAACACATCGCGGCCTTTCAAAATTTCGGGAATGGCAGCGGTTTGAATCGGTGTTGGCACGGTATAGCCAATTTCATCAATGGTGTCGGTAACTTTTTTACTTAATCCGAGGTCGGAAAATAACATGTACATTTGATCCTAAATCATATTTAATTCTTAACGCTCCGCAACGTGTATACCGCATATATAAAGGGGATTAGAAGGATCGTCAACAAAGCTTTTGGAACATGATTAATTGAGTTTGGCTCAGATTTGAGCAAATTATGGTTAATCTCAACCATCTAGAGTTGGATTTTAAATGTCCAATTCAGCTCCATCGGCGAATTCGGCATTCTGTTGAATGAATTGAAAGCGCGCTTCAGGTTTAGAACCCATCAATTGCTCAACCACTGTGGCTGTCAATTCAATTTCGTCTTCATCAATCCCCACTTGCAATAAAGTTCGTTTTTCAGCCAGCATGGTGGTTTCTTTTAATTGCGCGGGCATCATTTCACCAAGGCCTTTAAAACGCCCAATGTCAATCTTACCGCGGCCATTAAACTCAGTTTTCATCAATTCATCTTTATGATCATCATCCCGAGCGTATAATGTTTTGGCGCCTTGGGTGATGCGGTAAAGCGGCGGCACTGCCAAATATAAATGCTTGTTTTTAATCAAATCAGGAATTTCACGGTAGAAGAATGTAATCAATAAAGAGGCAATATGCGCGCCATCAACATCGGCATCAGTCATGATGATGATTTTTTCATAACGTAAATCGGAGTTAGAATATTTGCTACCAGTGCCCACGCCTAAAGCCAACAAAAGGTCATTAATTTGTTGGTTCGCCGCCAATTTGGCCGCTGTCGCATTCGCTACATTCAAAATTTTACCACGCAATGGCAAAATGGCTTGGTTTTTACGGTTACGGGCTTGCTTGGCACTGCCGCCCGCACTGTCACCTTCGACAATAAATAATTCAGTGCCCTCAGCGCTGTTGATAGAACAATCGGCAAGCTTGCCAGGCAAGCGCAATCTACGCGTGGCAGCTTTGCGGCTCACCTCTTTGTCTTTTTTGCGTTTTAACCGCTCATCAGAACGGTCAACAGCCCATTCAAGCAATCTGTCGGCTTGTCTGGGGTTTGATGTTAGCCAATGGTCAAACGGGTCACGCAAAGTGCTTTCTACAATACGAGTGGCTTCGCTGGATGAAAGTTTTTCTTTGGTTTGACCCTGAAATTCAGGTTCGCGAATGAATACCGAAAGCAAAATGCCCACGCCAGTCAAAACATCATCGCCAATAATTTGCGAAGTCTTTTTTACATTTTTTAAATCGCCGTAGGCTTTTAAACCCTTAAGCAATGCCCCGCGCATACCCGCTTCATGCGTACCACCATCAATGGTCGGCACAGTGTTACAATAACTGTTTACAAAGCCATCGCCCAAATACCACGCAATTGCCCATTCAACCGAGCCATGGCCACCATCTTTGGTGGTCTTGCCTCTGAATATCTCTTCAGTGATGCGGGTTTTGCCCTTAATTCGTGTCTCTAAATAATCTGACAACCCATTTGGAAAATGGAATGTCTCTTTAAGCGGTGTTGTGTCATTCTCGCCAATTAGTTCAGGCGCACAGCTCCATCTAATTTGCACCCCACCATAAAGGTAAGCTTTGGCGCGAGTCATTTTATAGACACGGCTGGCACGAAACTTAGCTTTAGCACCAAAAATCTGATGATCAGGCTTAAACCGCACCTTGGTACCACGGCGGTTTTTAATCGGGCCCAAATGCTCAAGCCCGCCTTGCGGCGAACCACGGCTAAATGTTTGGCGATAAAGCTGCTGCCCCCGCGCCACTTCCACAATTAAATCTTCAGATAACGCATTCACCACGGATGCACCCACACCATGTAAACCGCCAGATGTTTCATAAACATCCGAGTTAAATTTACCGCCTGCATGCAACACGGTAAAAATCACCTCAAGTGCTGATTTATTCTCAAATTTAGGATGCGGATCAATCGGCATGCCGCGGCCATTGTCAGTCACAGTTACATAGCCGTCTACATCGAGTGAAACGTCAATCCAACTGGCATGGCCAGCCACCACTTCATCCATGCTGTTATCGATAATTTCGGCAAATAAATGATGCAGAGCTTTTTCGTCTGTGCCACCAATATACATACCAGGGCGATGGCGCACAGGCTCAAGCCCTTCTAAAATTTCAATGTCAGCCGCACCATAATCTTCTTCGCCCTTGGTTTTACCAACAGGCTGGCTCGACATGTCGATTTCAGGCACGGCTTCGGCCACAACTGATTCGCTATTTGTCGCAGGCTTTGTGTCTGGTAAACTAGCCGTAGGCACAGGTTTTTGAGCCGCAGCTTGAACCAACGGGTCAGCGGTTTCTACTTTGTTTTCATTTGGTTTTTTAATCGGCTTTGCGCCGTTTGATGTCTGCAATAGGCCACCAAATAAATCATCTGTCATACTTGTCTTTTCGCCGCGTCTAAAGTTTACATGTCTCGTTTATTAATTTATAGTAACATTAGCTTCATTGGCAAGTTGTTTGGTTAATTGCCCATTTTTAGAAGGGAAAAACAATGGCTCTTATACACACCCCCATTTGTGACTTTGGCAAATCAGCGCCAGATTTTCTCCTGCCCGCCACCGATGGCAAAAATTATAGCTTTGCTGATATTAAAGGCGAACGCGGCACACTAATCATGTTCATCTGCAACCATTGCCCCTATGTAAAAGCCATTGCTGACCGCATTGCCAGCGATGCCAAAAAATTGCAACGTTTAGGCATTGGTGTCGCCGCCATTAGCGTCAATGATGTTGCCGATCACCCCGAAGATGATTTCGAACATATGAAAATCGAAGCGCGGCTTAACGATTTTAGCTTTCCCTACATGTATGACGAAAGCCAAGCCAGCGCCAAGGCCTATGGCGCCATCTGTACGCCCGATTTTTTTGGCTATAATGCCGACAATAAATTGCAATATCGCGGCAGGCTCGATGCCTCAGGCATTCATGCCGCCACATTAGATATCAAGCGCGATCTGCTAGATGCCATGCAAATGATTGCCGAAACAAGCCACGGCCCCGTCGATCAAATCGCCTCGGCAGGCTGTTCAATTAAATGGAAATAATGCGGTTTAAACCCACGGCATCAGCTCTCATCCTTAAAAATATCTTCAATCGCCTGCTCAAACAACCGCGCTATCTTAAACGCCAAGGGCAAGGATGGGTCATACCTGCCGCTCTCAATGGCGTTAATCGATTGTCGCGACACCTCTAGCTTTTCACCCAGAACAGCCTGCGACCAGCCCCGCTCAGCCCGCAACATTTTCAGCTTATTCTTCATGGCCAAACCCTTTTTCTTTGGCTCTTATAAAACCCAGAGAAATCGAAAAGCCTAACCAAAATATAGGCACAAGCCAAAATATTGGCAATGCAGGCAGCCTTAAAAGCATTTCAACCATGCCCCATCCAGTCGCCATTGCCAACATGCATAACAGGCCAATCAACAAAGCCTTAATCTGTATCATACGCATATATTCATCTAGTTCGGTAATGAACCGCCAGTGCGCCCATGCCATGCCCCCAATCGCTATAATGGGTATAACGGCTAAGGCATAATATACAGCCTTGGCTAACCCCATATTGCCTTGCGACCAAAAATTAAATACTGATTGCGAGGTTATCATACCGTCCCGAGCCCATACGGCGGTGGCAATGCTGATTATATATAGCCCCATTGCAGGTAAGGCCATTTTATAATAACGATGAATGGCTTGTTTTTCAGTCATGTTTTTTATCCCTATGGTTTAAAAACGCTTCAGTGACGCCATACCCCACACAGAATATAACCAAAAACCACAAGCTTGGCAGGCGCGCCACATCAGCAACCTCTTCCAATATGCCCCAACTAGCCGAGATAGAAAGCATCAGCGCCAAACCAACCATCATAGCCTTGATTTGCCGTGAACGTAAATATTCATCCATACTATTCACATAGTGCCAATGTTCCGCAATTCCATATAACAAAGCTAAAATCGGCACAAGTGTCAGCCCATAGAGAATAAAAATCGAAAAATCCATATATTTACGCATTAACGACACGCCAATCATGCCAATCAAATACAACCCCATAGATATGGCGAATGATTTATAATAACGTTTTTTTGCCAACTTCATTTCCATAATAGTCTCCTCTTTATTTATCAAAGCTAGTGAGCGATCGGAACATACGCTCGGTTCTTAAATTCTGTGGCCAATTCCAAAATTCCCAAAACACCCCGCCCCAAGAGTCGCTGCTATGAGCAAAAGATAATAATATAAAATCCGCACGCCCCACAATGTCTTCAAATGCCACCATGCGCACAACGTCTTGAAAGCGGCTATCATTAGAATTATCGCGGCTGTCACCCATCATAAAATAATGGCCTTCGGGTATATGGTAAACACCCGTATGGTCAGCACGCACATCACCATAATTTAAAACCTGGTGCGCCACTCCATTGGGCAGGGTTTCGATATAACGGCCAACAGTTTCTATTTTGCCATATATGTCAGTCTCATCAAAATCACTAGTTTTGACTAACCCAACCGCTTTGCCATTAATCTGCAATATGCCATCTACCATTTGTATTTCATCACCAGGCAAGCCAACCAAACGTTTTATATAATCGGTTGTTTGGTCAACGCCCCGAAACACCACAATGTCACCCAATTTAGGCTCAACACCAAATATACGCCCCGCAATGGGCAAAGCAGAAAACGGAGCGCTGTGCTTGGAATACCCATAAGCATATTTGCTGATATAGAGATAATCGCCAATCAATAATGACGGCACCATTGATGCAGTGGGAATAAACACCAAAGTGAATATAAAGCTGCGAATAACCAAAGCAATCAACAAAGCTTGCACCACAATTTTTACCAATTCCCAAATCTCGCGGGGCATGCTTTTGTTTTTTGTTTTCGTTTCACTGATCATTTTTAAACTCACATATGTAAAGTAAGCTTAACATAATGCCGAAATTACAATTGTCAAGTAAGCTTTACAAAAAATCTAAAAAGCATTAAAATTCCAATCAACCTAATAAACAGATTTATGGGTCAGAATTTTCATCATCTTTGCTCTTTTCCTTGGCCTTTTTAGCTTGCGTAGCGTCATAGGCAGCGCCGAAGCAAATGCCCAGCGCAATGCCCAGCCCGACATTGTTAATCGCCGCGCCAAAAGCAACACCAAGCGCAATACCAATGCCAATACCGTAGCCTGCTTTGTCTTTTTTGGATTTTTTGCTTTTGCCGTCAGTCATTATTCTGCTCCCAATAAATCATCTATTTAAATGCAGGAATGATAAAATCTTCAATCATACTCGTTGTCGGTACATCAGGGCTAAAATTATTAGCGGTCATAATCACCGCAAGGTCGAGCTCTGCAAACAATAATAATTCTTGCCCACCCCAGCCTTCGGCCGAATCTTGGCTATAAGTTTTGCCATCAACCACATAATCCTTACCCCACCAAAAATACCCATAATCGGTAAGGACGCTCATTTTGGTTGGCGTGTGATTGGCAAACGAGTCTTTAACCCAATTTTCAGGCAATAAGGCCTGGCCGTCCCAAACTCCATCATTCAGCATCAACTCGCCAATTTTGGCCAAATCGCGCGGCCTTAGCATCACACCACCAGCGGTATTGATACGCCCATCCATTTGTTCTTGCCACAGCAAATTTTCAAATCCCAAGGCTTTTAAGCTGCTGGTTTTCTGCAAATAGTCCAAAACGCTGTCTGCACCCGTGGCGTTCTTCAATATTGCGCCAATCACCGTCACATAACCACCACTATAGGTGAACACTTCACCAGGCTGGTTAATTAACTCAAGCGATAAAGTAAACTCAACACTATCCTCACTCATGGCTTCTTGCATGCGGATATTCTTCGGGTCGCTATAAGGCGGGTTCTGCTCATTCCAATCAAAGCCAGCACTCATGCTCAGCAAGTGCTTAATTGTAATTGCCTGTTTGCCATCCTTAAGCAAATGCCTATATCGCGGCAGATATTTGCCAATCGGCTCGTCAACACTGCCAATAAAGCCTTGCTTAATGGCACTGCCAATCAATAAAGACGTAATGCTCTTGCTAACCGATTGCATTTGATGCGCTTGTGTGCGGCCAAAATAGTTATAATATTGCTCAACCACTAATCTGCCATCTTTAACAATTAGCAAACTATCAATCTCACCATAGGCACCAGCCTCAATATTCTCAATTAATTTATAAATGAGTTTTTCAGAACCAATCACATCACTAAGAGCCGCAACCTTCAAGCCATCATTCAGCGCATCAGGTACGGCATAACCCGACGATTCAACACTAACATCACTTAAATCACCAAGCTTTTTCTGTTCATCTAAAATCAAATCAAGCCGCGTAAAATCAATCAATTGACCTTTTTGGTCTAAAGTCAGCGCATTGACAGCATCGCCATCAGGCTTAAAGCTAAAAATAATATCTTCCATATTCAAGATATAAAATTCACTATCATTTTTGCGCACCAATTGCACTTGGTTGCCATTGGGGTTCTTAAAATAAAGCTCACTATCTTTCATCAAAAATTCAATAGTGGTTTGCGATAATGTCGCCGCAGAAATGGCATATTTACCAATAATTTTATCAGTCTCAATGGCAGCCTTGGTTATACTGCCTTCATTTGTGCCACTGGTGTCGACACTCAATTTTTGCGGTGGGTTTACCAACAAGCCCGCAATTTCGCCAGTCTCACCAAGCCTAATTTTTAATGCAATTTTATGTGTCGCGGTGGTCACAACATAGTCTAGCTCATCGCCAGTAATTTCAACGGGATCGCCTACCAATTCATAAACCTCACCCATCATAGCGCGAATTTTAGCCAATGGCGCAATCGCCAAAAATGTCGGCTCAAACTGCTCAACCTGTGCGGGTTGGCCGTTAAATATCTCAACTATCACTTTAACTTCCGCTTCGCCAGCATGGGCGAATACGGCGCCATAAAAAAACATCAATCCCGTTAATAGAGTGCGGGTAAAATGTCGAGATCTAGGTTTATATGTCATAATTTTATTCCTATGATTATGTTTGGGTACAATATAGTCGTTATTTCAAACCACTCAATTGACCAAATTTGTCGATGATATATGCATTTTTGAATGGTTTGGACGCCACAAAGTCTAGCGCACACACCATATAGTTTTGATTCTTTTAACCAATAAATTGCTATATCTATTTCTAATTATTCAGCTTTTGCGAAAGTTCTTTTTTGTAAACATGGCGTGAAACAATCAGCACACCAATATAATTCAGCCCAATGCCAAGCGCGAGGGCCGGTATTGCCCAATTCACCGCCGTGAAGGAAATTATCAAGCAAATCACGCACACAATGGTTAAAGCAAAGCCTGCAAATCGTTGAGATTTTTCCCACGCCAACTCGCTTTTTAAATTCCAGCGGCAGGCCCAGCCAGAAAATAATGATCTATTCATTTTAGGCGCAACATTGGCAACAAAGAATATAAATAATATCGTCGCAATCGATACAAACAGTTGAAATTTACCCTGATGCTCATCCATAAAATCTTCGGGCAGATAAACCGAAAAAAACATGAAGATTGACATGCCGCAATAAAAAGCCGCCAACATATAATATCGGGTATTGGTTTTTTTCAAATTTTTTACCATTGCCTCTTTATGTGGCTCTTTTTTGGCAACAAGCAAGCCAAGCAATATAACCGCCACATACACCGTAGGCAGCGCCGCCACATATACAAAAATACTTGGGTCATGGCCAAAACAACTTATCAACCCAAGCGCAACATCACATTCAAGTTTTGCAGCTGCATAGGGATAGGCGAAATAACTAACAATCAGCATGAATGCCACCGCCACCGCATGCACTTTCATCGGCTGGCTTTGGCTAATTTTAAATTTAATTTCGGTCATTTTTATCTCCTTGTTGGAGTGGTTTGTTTAAATAATGTTGTTCTTGCTTGTAGGCGTAATAAGAGACGATGAAACACCCGCCATAGGCAATTGCCATCCCCGTGCAGAAAATATACAGCACACTCATCGGCCAAATAAACGCCATCACCAAGCATATTAGCGAGTTAATGGCCAAGCCAAACCCCATAAAGCGTTGTGATTTTTCCCAAGCCAATTCACTTTTTTGGTTCCACGGGGTGGGAAATCCCGACCATAGTGATTTGGTATTTTTAGCCGTAATATTCGCCACCCAAAGCATCAGCAGAGCCATTAAGGCATATAGCACTGAGGAAATGCTTTCGGCATATTGATGGAACATGTCTTTCGGCAGAGTGACAAATAATTGCATGCCTATATGTCCAACCACCAATATGAAAACCAGCATCATATTAATCGGTATAAATCGCGGTAGATTGAGCCCCTGAGCAGCTTTTTCTGCATCACTCACGGGTATGATTAGTGATAAAAAAATAAGGGTTGCTGGCATGATTGGCATGGCAAATAACATAAAATATTTTGCATACCATACAGTGTCAGCATCGAATGTGCCTCTTTTCACCGCGTCAATAAAAGTCGCATCAACATAGGGATAAGCGATAAAGCTAATCACCAACATCACAACCAAACCAATGCTATGAAACAACCGAATTTTTCTTTTGCCTTTATAATATTCTACATATTCCATCAATCATCCCCTACCTCAGTGGTTTCATTGCCGATATCAAACATGCCCATTAGCCCACCTAAAGCTTCTTCCAAAACACTCAACCTAATGTGATAGGTGAGGGTGGTGCCACTACGCACTTGTTCAATTAATTCAGCGTCTTTTAATATGTTTAAATGCCCCGAAACTGTCGGCTTGGTGACATCAAATTTTTCAGCAATCGCTCCCGCTGTACGTGGTGCTGTGCGTAACATAGCCAATATGTCACGTCGCATCGGGTGGGCGAGCGCTTTTAATACTTCTTGCATAGTTCACTTTCTATTTAGCATTTTTCCTAATTAGGAAAATGACTAATTAATAATTAGGCATTCCCCTAATTAAAGTCAAGCTAATAAGTTGAAAAATATTCAAAATTATGTATGATAGAAGAGAATTCATATAAGTATAGGTAATATAATGGAAAATTCAGATATTGATTTTACAGACTCCATCCCTGAATTTTATGATACCTATCTTGCACCGCTTATTTTTGGTGAGTTTGCCGAAGACTTGGCCAAACGAGTCATGGTAGAATCCCCAAAAACCATTTTAGAAACCGCAGCAGGCACTGGTGTGGTAACACGTGTTTTGGCGCCCCAAATAAGCCCCGATGTAAAATATGTAGTGACTGATTTGGAGCAAGAAATGTTAGATTTTGCCCAAAATAAACAACCAGAACAAGCCAATGTAATATGGCAGCTGGCCGATGCGCAGGATTTGCCATTTGACGATGCGAGCTTCGATGCAGTCATCTGTCAGCTTGGTTTCATGTTTTTTCCCGATAAAATAAAAGCCGCAGCCGAGGCCAAACGAGTATTAAAACCAGGTGGCGAATTTATATTCAATGTCTGGGATCGCCTCGAGAATAACGTCTTTGCCGATCTGGTCAGTCAAGCCGCCGCCAAAATATTCCCCGATGACCCTCCGTTGTTTTTGGAGCGCATCCCCTTTGGTTATTATGATAATGATGCCATGCGCAAAACCCTGCAAGATGGCGGTTTCAAGCATATCATCATACAAGATAAATTGGCAGTCAGCACCGCAGGTTCAGCTTTGCATGTCGCAATGGCATTCACCCACGGCACTCCTTTGCGCAATGAAATCGAAGCCCGCGACCCGGATGGTCTGCAAAAAGTGGCACTCGCCGCCGTTAATTTAATCGAGGATTATCTCGGCAAAGGCGAAATTTCAGCACAAATCCAAGGCTTCGTCATCACCGCAAGCTAATTGTGCAATACCAATTCAATACGTGTGTTTTTCTCAACACTGTTCACACCGCTAGGGCTCTTAATCGGGCTTACATCGCCAATGCCCTTGGCAATAATCTTATCGGCATCTATACCGCGTTTAAACAGTTTTTCATTTAATAACAAAGCCTGCTGCATAGAGTCCTGCTCATTATCATCCTGCCCATAAACATGGCTAACAATGTAAAATCTCCGCTCATCAACCTTTAAAAACTCAACCAAATTATCAAAACTAGCTTGGTTTGCCATAAGCTCATAAAAAACCACCTTGCCATAACGCTTCACACGGCTCTTCATCTGCCCCACATTATATTGCGCATCCAAAATAATACCATCTTGGCTTATTTGCCTCAAAACATGTATGCCATCACCAACAAATGTCAGCTCCAACCAATGGCTATCACCATCAGCATAATATTTATAAGTCGCACGGCTTTCATCCTCAAACACCAACTTGCCATCAAATTTCCGCACCTGATCTAAATAATACGGCACCAGCTGAATGCGAGTAGGGGTGATCATCCAATCACCCGTATATTTATACTGTATGTTAAGCACAGCGCCTTGCTTGCGCAAACTAACCGTCTGATGCGCCGCGTCAAAAACATTAAAATGCTGCGCACCATCATCTTTAACGTTGCACCCAATCACTTCATGCTGTTTTGGCGGGGTCAGCAAAAACTCATCAGGGCAGGCGGCAAAACTCGGCGTCGCCCAAAGCATAAAAATTAAAATCAGAATATTTTTCATAACTCAACCCACAAAAAAACCGAGATGCCAAAACATCTCGGTTTAATTTATAACATGTTTTAAAACAGATTATAGAGAGTAATACATATCAAACTCAACAGGATGAGGCGTTTGATCATAACGGATCACATCTTCCATTTTAAGCTTAATAAAACCATCAATTTGGTCATCACTAAATACACCACCAGCTTTTAGGAAGTCGCGGTCAGCATCTAGACATTCTAGCGCTTCACGTAGGCTACCTGCCACTGTAGGAATTTCAGCCAATTCAGCAGGAGGAAGATCATAAAGATCTTTGTCCATCGCTTCACCCGGGTGAATTTTGTTAGCAATGCCGTCAAGACCAGCCATAAGCATGGCAGAGAAAGCAAGGTATGAGTTAGCCATCGCATCAGGGAAGCGAACTTCAACACGCTTAGCATTCGGGCTGTCAGCAGCAGGAATACGACAAGATGCAGAACGGTTAGCCGCAGAATAAGCCAAAAGAACAGGAGCTTCAAAACCAGGTACAAGGCGCTTATAGCTGTTTGTCGTTGGGTTTGTAAAAGCATTCAACGCTTTAGCATGCTTAATGATACCACCAATATAGAATAAAGCAGTTTCAGAAAGGTCAGCATATTGGTTGCCAGCAAATACAGGTTTTCCGTCTTTCCAGATAGATTGATGCACATGCATACCAGAACCATTGTCAGAATAAATAGGCTTCGGCATAAATGTAGCGGTTTTGCCATAAGCAGCCGTCACATTAAATACAGCATATTTAAACGCTTGCATGCTATCGCCCATTGTAGTCAAAGTACCAAATTTAACACCCAGCTCATGCTGTGCAGCACCAACTTCATGATGATGCTTTTCAACAACAACATTCATGTCTTTCATCACTGTCAACATTTCAGAACGCATATCTTGCGCACTATCAACAGGGTTTACGGGGAAGTAACCACCTTTAAGGCGTGGGCGATGGCCAAGGTTGCCATTGGCATATTCAGCATCTGAATTGCTTGGCAATTCTTCGCCGTCAATTTCAAAACCAGTTTTGTAATCACTCGTTTTAAATTTAACATCATCAAAAATAAAGAATTCAGCTTCTGGGCCAACATATACCGTGTCACCAACGCCAGTTTGCTTCAAATAAGCTTCAGCGCGTTTGGCTGTAGAGCGTGGGTCACGGTTGTAACCTTCACCCGTGTTAGGGTCAAGAATATCACAAGTGATAACCATTGTTGTTTGGCCATAAAATGGGTCGATAAACGCTGTGTCCAAATCGGGTGCCATATTCATGTCAGATTCGTTAATCGCGCGCCAGCCTTCGATAGATGAGCCGTCAAACATAACGCCATCTTCAAACATATCTTCATCAACAGCCGTTACATCCATAGTCACATGGTGCCATTTGCCGTTAGGGTCAGTAAAACGTAAATCTACAAATTTAACGTCTTTCTCTTTAATTTCGGCCAAAATGCCCGCAATTGTTTGTTTCGACATATTTCTTTCCTTCTTTTACTCAAATTATATTCTACTATATAGCACTCAAATAATATAGTGCTTAAATGGCTTCAGGGCCAGTTTCACCCGTTCTGATACGGATCACTTGGTCTACCTTCGAGATGAATATTTTACCATCGCCAATGCGTCCAGTGCGTGCGGCATTAATAATCGCCTCCACAGCTTTATCCAATAAACTCTCTTCTAGCACAATCTCAATTTTAATTTTAGGCAAAAAATCAACAACATATTCTGCGCCTCTATATAGCTCAGTGTGGCCTTTTTGACGGCCAAAGCCTTTGGCTTCAATCACAGTGATACCTTGCAGTCCAATTTCCTGAAGAGACTCCTTAACTTCATCAAGTTTAAATGGCTTAATGATAGCTTCAATTTTTTTCATAACGGCTCCTCGAACAAAAGTTAGTTTTCTAGTCTATACAATAATAGCAATTAGCATGCCAACATAAAACGGCTTAAATTCAGGCATTTTGTCGCAGCCCTATGCAAATCACCCACAATTCAGCCTATATTTTAATCAACTCGCCCATATTTTAATCAATTTAAGTAAAAATTTTCATCTAATCATAAAGTAGTAAGTCTATATACTTAGGGGAAATTTCAAACTATGTTAAGCCCTTTTATTTATGACTCAGACCAAGTATTTTAGCTAGGCAAATGTTATGAAGAAAACTCACAATTTAAAACAACAAATTTTTAATAAATTCATCCTGTTTCTAAGGGACTCTCGCGGCCAAATATCTATAATGTTTGCATTACTCCTCATTCCGCTTATCGGGTTTATCGGCGGCGCGTTAGATTTTTCTCAAAAAATTTCCTACGAAAACAAATTACAGGCAACCTTAGATAGTGTGTCCATAGCCGTGGCAAAAGAAATCGCCCGCGACAACAAAGCAAAAGATGCTGATTTAAAAAAAATTGGCGACATCATCTTCAAAACCAATCACCTATTGCCCGATAACATAACCGCCAGCCCTTATGTAATCCTGCGCGATAAAGAAACCCTAACAGTTTCCCAAACCGCCATCTTAAAAACCAGTTTCATGTCATTAGTCGGCGTGTCAAAACTAAATATCGAAATCGCAACAAAGGTAAACATCAAGCGCAGCGATGTTGAGCTGGCAATGATTTTAGATATGTCAGGCTCAATGCGTGGCTCAAAAATGAGCGACCTAAAAACCGCAACCAAAGATTTGGTCAATACACTGATACAAGACACAACTGGCCTAGCTTCCGTAAAAATCTCATACATCCCGTGGACACGCGGCGTGCTGATCAATCATCCGATGAACAAACTGGTTTTGAAAAACAATAATTGGGGTAGATATAATTGTGGCGGCTCACGCCGTGAGGCAACCGAAAAATCGGCCGCCAAACAACCTATACCTGTGAGTGTGGATCGGTGGGGCGACGAAGAAGATTGCCCCCAAACATCAATCGTACCGCTAACCGACAATAAAACTAAATTACTAAACGCAGTCAATGGCTGGGTGGCATATGGCGGCACTTATAGTGACACAGGCCTCACGTGGGGCTGGGGCACTCTCTCCCCCGCTTGGAATGGCCTATGGAGCACAACTGCCAAAGCAAAACCCTATGAAAAAGTCAAAAAATTCGTGGTATTAATGACTGATGGCGACAATAACACCACCCAAGCCGATAGCCGATCCAGAGTTTTATGTAAAAAGATGAAAGCCAAAGGCATCAAAATCTACTCAATCGCCTTTAAAGCAGGCAAAAAAGCCAAAAAACTACTAAAAAAATGCGCGTCTACATCCACCATGTATATAGACGCCTCAAGCGGCGATGCCCTAAAAGAAGCCTTCAAACAAATCGCCGATGAAGTCGGCGCCTTCTACATTTCAGGCTAATTTCTCATTTCACTCAAAAGTTTATCCAATCCCCCCATCCATTCAACCCCAATCCAAAATTCCCCAACTGTGTGAACAATTTGGGGATAGTGTGAACAATTTCAATGAAACGTCATTATTTGATTGACTGAATGTTTGGGTATGTTATTTAACCACCACTATCTCATGCGGATGTGGTGGAATTGGTAGACACGC
>NVQL02000043.1 GCA_002400495.2 Alphaproteobacteria bacterium
TGCAGGGTCAGCACCCGCCAATATTTGCCCCGTCATCATACCAGGAATAGACACCACACCCGCCGCAGCCATAGAATTAATAATCGGCAACAGGCCCGTTGCCATGGCATCACGCACAATCGGCAACATGGCCTCAGTGCGGCTCATGCCCAAAGCCAAACGGTCATTCACCTCACCTTGGCGCTGCTTTGCCCCGCGGGTGATTTGGTCAAGCGCCAAAGCCACAGCGGTTAAACTATTGCCCAACAACATGCCAAATAACGGAATGGCATAACGCGGCGCATACCAAGGTTCAGGGCCAATCACCGTGGTTAAAGTGAAGGTCAGAACCATAATGCCCACCCCCACCATAGGTATGCCGCCTAAGCCTAAACTCCACAGACCTTTAAACGCTAACTTCTGCCGCGCCCTAATTTCATAAGTGGCAAATCCACCCATCAACAATAGAAGCATCAGCACAACCCAAACTGAATCCTGCTCAAACACCCAAGCCAAAACCAAAGTCACCAGAGCCAATTGCACAATCATCCGCGTGGCTGAAATAAAGATAGATTTAGCCAGCCCCAGTTGCATCAGCAAGCTCAAAGCCCCCGTGATAAAAATAGCCAAAGCCGCTAAAACAATGTGCCAGTTGTCAATATATATAGATGCCATTATTTTCTCCCTTCACAAACCTTGCCATCAACAATCCTCACCACACGCGTGGCAATGCGCTCAATCTGCGCCTCACTGTGCGAGATGATGAATATAATCCGCCCCTCACCTGCCAGCCGCACCAATTCAGCCTCAATTTTCAAGCTGGTGTCTTGATCCAATGCAGCCGTTGGCTCATCTAGCAACAAAACCTGTGGTTCATCAACCAACGCGCGTAACAAACCAAAACGTTGGCGCTCACCTGTCGACAATTGCTCAATCGGCCGTTCATATAATTCTGACGTCAAACCAAATTTGGTGGCCATTTGGCGGGTTTTCTCATCATCAGATAGATGTTCTGCCACCGTATTGCCCCACCATGAAGGCTCAGCACTCACATATCTAACCATTTTGCGCCAATGCGTCGCGGCGATGTCATTACGGTTCACATCATCCAAACTCACCTCACCTTCATTGACAATTAAGTCAGCAATGGCGGCAAATAATCGGCTCTTGCCCGCACCAGAAGGCGCTGCCAAAGCGGTAAGTCCCGCCTTAAGTTCTAGCCGTTCAACATTTATCGGCAATATAGTCAGATTTTTAATGATTAGCATGTGCAACTTCCCCAGATGGTCAAAATAAATTAGTCCAAGCCACAGGTAAAAGTCAACCAAGATATAGCGAGCTCAAATAGCCGATAGCCCTGCATTGGTATTGAGCAGATATTGCGAAAATATTGGGCCACTGGCCGCACCAATGGCACGGGCGTTAATGCCCACATTGCCCACTTCAATACGCGGGGCAATCAGGCCGCGAGTGTCCTGAGTGGCCATATAACGCCGCACCCGCTCCACCAATTCAGTGCGTATATTGGTGGGGAACGCACCATCAATAAGTATGGCCTCAAAATCAATCACCGAACAAACAGAGAGCGCCGCTTTGGCCAATTCTTGCGCGGTTTCGCTGATCCAAGGTTCAATATATTTACCCACCTCACCCCAATCTTGCGGCTGTTCCCATATTAATTCAGGGCAAACTCCCAATTCTATCAAACGGGTTTCAAGCACATGGATGGAGGCCACATCAATTAATTGGCGGCTTTCGCCAAGTGGGCTGGTGCTGCGCAACGAGCCTAATGCGCCTGCATTGCCATGATTTCCTTCAAACACCGTGTGGTTAATCACCACGCCACCCCCGACAAATGCACCAATAAAAAAATAGGCATAATCCCTAAATTCTTTGCCCCGACCATAAAGATGCTCAGCGCGGCATGCGGCGGTTGAATCATTAACAACAAATACCGATAAATCACTAAATTTCTCAACTTCAAGCTTAAAATCAACTTGTTTCCAAGATTGAAAAATCGCCGATTGCTCGCCGACCACATTATCCCATTTCCACAATTCGAACGGAATGGCGATGCCAATGCCACAAATGCGCTTTAATACACCACTGCGAAAATTCGATGAGATAGAAAGCAGACCTTGGTGTAAAAATTCAAAGATATCACCCGGTAAAGGAAACGCATATGTGGTGCTAATTTGCTCGCGAACCTCACCTTTAAAATCCATCAATAATAATTCAGCACTTCGGTGGCCAACTTTTAATCCAAAAGAAAATACACCATCAGCTGCCAAGTCCATTGGTATCGATGGCTTGCCAACTTTGCCTTTTATCGGCGTGCCGCGCAGCAATAAACCATCACTTTCTAACTTGCGTAATATAATGGATACAGTCTGGGCAGAAAGCCCTGCCCGACGCGCCAAATCAATGCCAGACATAGGCTGATGGCGGCGTTGCAACATGGATAATAGCAGGCGTTCATTATAGTTGCGCACACCACTTTGGTTCATGCCGCTACTCAATACCCCTATTTTACCATTCGCCATACGGCTACCCTAATTAAATTAATGTATACTTTATTATTATCACGGTTCGCTGAAAAAATCATGCTTTTAATTAATAAATAAACTTTATTTATTAATTGACAGCTATTCACAAAGCGTGTTGAATAAGGTTAACGTTGTGAAAGGGAGACTCACAATGTTAGCTGGTCTTGGCCAGTATCATTAACTTTGAGGGAAGATAAAATGAAAAAAATTATTGCATGTGCTGCGCTCACACTTGCGCTTAGCACCACAGTTAGTGGTGCTTTTGCAGCAGATATCACAGCCTGCTTAATCACCAAAACTGATACCAACCCATTTTTTGTTAAAATGAGAGAAGGCGCAGCTGCCAAGGCCGAAGAACTAGGCATGACACTCAAAAGCTATGCGGGTAAAATCGATGGCGATCATGAAACTCAAGTGGCGGCGATCGAAACTTGTATTGCCGATGGCGCGAAAGGTATTTTGCTTACAGCATCCGATACATCCTCCATTGTATCAGCGGTCACACAAGCCCGCGAAGCTGGCATTTTAGTCATCGCGCTTGATACTCCGTTAGACCCAATTGATGCCGCCGATGCCACATTTGCTACCGATAACTTCTTAGCTGGCGAATTAATCGGCAAATGGGCAGCCGCCTCATTGGGCGCAGATGCCGCCAATGCCAAAATCGCGTTGCTCGATCTAGATGTCAGCCAACCAACTGTTGGCGTGCTACGCGATCAAGGTTTCCTACAAGGTTTTGGCATTGATCTGGCCGATCCAAACAAATGGGGCGATGAAACTGACCCACGCATTGTTGGCCATGATGTGACACAAGGTAATGAAGAAGGTGGCCGCCGCGCGATGGAAAATCTGTTAGCTAAAGATTCAGGCATCAACGTGGTTTACACCATTAACGAGCCTTCAGCCGCAGGTGCTTATGAAGCGCTTAAAGCCTTTGGCCGCGAAGATGATGTGCTTATTGTTTCGGTCGATGGCGGTTGCCCGGGTGTTGAAAATGTCAAAGACGGCGTTATCGGCGCAACTTCGCAACAATATCCATTGCTAATGGCTTCGCTCGGCATTCAAGCCATTCGTGATTGGGCGGATAATGGCACCAAGCCAGAGGTTACACCAGGCAAGGCTTTCTATGATACAGGGGTTGCTTTGGTCACTGCCAAAGCGGTTGATGGCGTGCCATCAATTGACACCACAGAAGGTACAAATCTCTGCTGGGGTTGATCTATTGCGGTCAATAATATTACATTAAGTGGGACGGAATCAATTTCCGTCCCACTTAAATATAGATCACGACATAAATCGAGGAGGCATTATGTCAGATAGTTCAAACCACCAAAGCCCAAATCACGTGGGCAAGGCGGTCGATGATCCAGATGCGATCGCCGATTTTAGCCAAGCCAACTCATCGATTGTTCAGCGCATACAACATGCGTTACATGGAACGCCATCTTTGGTGCCGCTGATTGTATTGACTTTGGCCATCATTATATTTGGTCTATTGCTCGGTTCTAAATTTTTCTCCCCCTTCACATTAACGCTCATTCTACAACAAGTTGCCATTGTCGGCATTGTTGGCGCGGCGCAGTCCGTGGTGATTCTGACGGCTGGCATCGACCTTTCGGTTGGCGCCATCACGGTGCTTAGCTCGGTGGTTATGGGTCAGTTTACCTTCCGCTATGGCTTGCCCGTTGGCGTTTCAATTTTCTGTGGTCTGATTGCTGGCACGATGGTCGGCTTTCTCAATGGTTGGCTGGTGGCACGAGTAAAACTACCGCCATTCATCGTCACCCTCGGCATGTGGCAAATTGCCTTGGCAACTAATTTTCTTTATTCGGCCAATGCCACCATCCGCGCGCAAGACATCGACAAACATGCCCCTCTATTGCATTTCTTTGGCGAAAAAATCAAAGTTGGTGGCGCGGTGTTCACCTATGGGGTGATTTTCATGGTGCTGCTGGTGATTTTGCTCACCTATGTTTTGCGACAAACCGCATGGGGTCGGCATGTTTATGCGGTCGGCGATGATCCCGAAGCGGCAGAATTGTCAGGCGTCAACGTCAAAGGCGTGCTCATTTCAGTCTATATGTTATCGGGGCTTATATGCGCCTTTGCAGGCTGGGCGATGATTGGCCGTATTGGTTCGGTGTCTCCCACATCAGGCCAGTTGATTAACATTGAAAGCATCACCGCGGTGGTGATTGGCGGCATATCCTTATTTGGCGGGCGCGGCTCGATTATGGGCATGATATTTGGCGCACTTATTGTTGGCGTGTTCACCCTAGGCTTGCGACTCATCGGGGTCGATGCGCAATGGACATTTTTGCTGATTGGCGCGCTGATCATTGGCGCGGTCGCGCTTGATCAATGGATTAGAAAGGTGTCTGGCTAATGGAACCTATTCTAAAAGGTACAAATCTGGTCAAACGCTATGGGCGTGTCACAGCGTTAGATCATTGTGATTTCGAACTTTATCCAAGCGAGATATTAGCCATCATTGGCGATAATGGCGCGGGCAAATCTTCGCTCATCAAAGCCATTTCAGGAGCGATCAAAACTGAAGAGGGCGAGATTTTCCTCGAAGGCAAAAAAGTCAACTTCAACTCACCAATAGATGCCCGTAACGAGGGTATTGAAACCGTCTATCAAACCTTGGCCATGTCGCCAGCACTATCAATTGCCGACAATATGTTCATGGGCCGCGAGATTCGTAAATCAGGTTTTCGTGGCAAATGGTTACGCCAGCTAGACCGCCCCGCGATGGAAAAAATCGCCCGCGAAAAATTAACCGAGCTGGGTCTATTGACCATTCAAAATATCAACCAAGCGGTCGAAACCTTATCGGGTGGCCAGAGACAAGGCGTGGCCGTAGCCCGCGCCGCCACTTTTGGCTCAAAAGTCATCATTCTAGATGAGCCCACAGCAGCGTTAGGCGTTAAAGAATCCCGCCGCGTGCTAGAGCTCATTTTAGATATCAAATCACGTGGCATTCCAATCATCTTGATCAGCCATAATATGCCGCACGTGTTCGAGGTCGCAGACCGCATTCATGTGCATAGGCTTGGTAAGAGATTATGTGTAATCAATCCAAAGGATTACACAATGTCAGATGCAGTGGCGTTTATGACAGGCGCCAAAGAAGCCCCCCCAGAAACAGTTACTTAACTGTTTCGAGACGAAGTCCCGTCAATTTATTTGACGGGGCTTCTGATTATTTTCAATCATGAAATCAGCATGTAAACTCTGTGTCACCACCAGCTCCACATTGGGCATATCGGTCACATTGAGTTTTTTCTCAATCATATCAGGCGTATAATCATAAGATTGCCACCTTTGAATCAAGCGCTGCTTCAAAACATCGCGCGGCACATCAATAAATACCGTCATATCATAAAATGGCCGAATGTCTGTCCAAGGTAATTTATCAAGCAATAGGTAATTACCCTCAATCACCACGATTTTAACGTCCTTGCCAATGCTACGCGCCCCTGCCCGCGATATTTCCAAATCACGATCAAACAAAGGCACATTAATTTCAGCTTCTTCATTTCGCGACAGGCGCTCAACCAGACTTTTAAAACCACCGATATCAAATGTATCAGGCGCACCCTTCACATCAAATATTCCCTTGGCTTTGAGCAATCCATCATCCAGATGAAACCCATCCATCGGTGCTGCCGCTGCCAAGCCAGCTTTATACTCATTCAATTGCTCAACAAGCCGCTCAGCAACAGTCGATTTTCCACTAGCAGGCGCACCCGCCACAGCCACAATCAACCGGCCTTGACTATCTTTTAATTCACCAACCAACCCATCAATAGAAATTGTTTTCACAGCTTATCCCTCAACGAATAATATAACATAGCCAAAGCCAATAAAGGCGTGCGCAATGCCGCCCCCCCAGGAAAACGCTGGTTTGGCACTTCTGCCATCAAATCAAACCGCTCCGCCTGCCCCGCAATGACCTCTGCCGCAATCTTTCCTGCCAAAGTCGCCATCGCCACCCCATGCCCAGAATAACCCGACAGACTCAAAACATTCCCCGCCAACCGCTCAAAATGCGGCATCCTGTTCATAGTGATGCCCAATGTCCCACCCCAAGCATAATCGATTTTCACATGTTTCAATTGCGGAAAAATCACACCCATAGGTTTACGAACCTTATCGGCAATATTCTGCGGAAACCGATAGCCATAAGACTCAGTCCCGCCAAACAACATCCGCCCCTCATCAGAAAACCTAAAATAATTGACCACAAATTTACTATCCGCCACAGCATAATTATGACGTATCAAGGCTTCCCTCTGCTCAACAGGCAAAGGCTCAGTCGCCACGATATAATTGTTAATCGGCATCACAATCGAGGCAACTTTTTTATTCAAATCACCCAAATAACCATTGCAAGCCAACACCACATATTCAGCATCAATCTGCGCTTTATCGGTAGTCACCACAGCGGGCAATGTCTGCTGCAAACCCGTCACTTCACTCTGCTCAAATATCCGCACCCCAGCCGCCACAGCCATCCGCGCCAAACCAAATGCAAAAGCCAGCGGGTTTATATGCCCCGCCCCTAAATCCAGCGTGCCACCATAATAAGCATCACTTCCAATCAGCTCACGCACCTCGTCCCGCTCCAACCCACGTATCTTGTCATAACCATATTCATCTTGCAGCTTTTTGGCATAATCCAAACTATGCCTCACATAACGCTTCCGATGATCAGCATGAATAATCCCGTCATGAAATTCACATTCCACCAAGTCAGATTTAGCCAATTCCCGCACCAAATCCACCGACTGAGTGGCAATATCCCACAAGCCGCGCGCACGCTCTTTGCCCATCAAAGGCTCAAGCTCATCTTGGTCAAGCCGCTGCCCCTGTCCCACTTGCCCGCCATTACGCCCAGATGCCCCAAACCCAATACGCTGCGCATCGAGCAAGATCACATCATAACCTTTTTGCGCCAAATGCAAGGCACTAGACAGGCCAGTATAACCACCCCCAACCACACAAACATCACATTTCAACGCACCTACAGCAGGCGCAAACGCCTCAAGCTGATGCGATACATCAGCATAATAAGAAGGAGGATATTTCCCCGCAACGTCATTGGCGGTCAGCAAGTTCATAACAAGCCGTCAGCTTTCAATTTTTCATAAGTCAGGTCAAGAGCCGTCGTCGCCCGCGCAATCAATATATCAATGTCAGATGGCGTAATTATCAAAGGCGGCGCAATGATCATCCGATCACCAACATGCCGCATCACCAAACCATTGGCAAAGCAAAATTCACGGCACATCAACCCAACCGCACCTTCATCACCCTTAAACTTAGCCCGCGTGGCTTTATCAGGCGTCAAAACAATCGCCGCCATCAGGCCGATGCTGTTCGCCTCACCCACCAACGGATGATCTGCCAATGTCGCCCATTTCTCAGCCAAATAAGGCGCAGCCACATCACGAACATGCTCGATGATGTTTTCTTCTTCAAGTATCCGTAGATTCTCCAACGCCACAGCCGCCGCCACAGGATGGCCAGAATAAGTATACCCATGATTAAAATCACCCGCAGCACCAATCACCGCCGCAATCTCATCACTCACTATCGATCCCCCAATAGGAATATACCCCGATGACAACCCCTTAGCGATGGTCATAATATCAGGCCGAATCCCCAAAGTCTCGCTACCAAACCAATTCCCAGTGCGCCCAAAGCCACATATCACCTCATCAGCAATCAGCAAAATCTCATGTGCATCACATATGCGCTGAATTTCAGGCCAATAAGTCTCAGGCGGAATGATAATCCCCCCAGCGCCCTGTATAGGTTCTGCAATAAAAGCCGCCACATTATCCTCACCCAACTCAGCAATTTTAGCCTCCAACTGCCGCGCCCGCTCAAGTCCAAACTCAGCAGGGTCACTATCACCGCCTTCATCATACCAATGCGGCTGGTCAATATAAGCAATATTCGGTATCGGCAACCCACCTTGCGCGTGCATACCCGCCATACCGCCCAAACTCGCTCCACCAAGGGTAGAACCGTGATAAGCATTATGCCGACTAATAATCACCTGCTTACTAGGTTTGCCCTTAGACGCCCAATAATGCCGCACCATACGTATATTCGTATCATTAGCCTCAGACCCAGAGCTAGCATAAAACACATGGTTTAAATGCTCAGGCGCCAACTCAGCCAATTTGGCCGATAAAGCAATCACCGGCACATGCGATGTTTGAAAAAACGTATTATAATATGGCAATTCCTGCATTTGCCGCGAAGCCACATCAGCAAGCTCCTTACGGCCATAACCAATATTCACACACCACAATCCCGCCATGCCATCCAAATATTTTTTTCCCTCTGAATCAGTCAGCGTCACCCCTTCAGCCCGTGTGATAATTCGCACGCCTTTGGCCGCAAGCTCATCATTGGCAGTAAATGGGTGCATATGATGCGCAGCATCTAAAGCTTGCAACTCAGCAGTTGGCAAGTGATTGGTTATTTTATTCATATTTTCTTTCTTATCAAACGTTTAAAAGCAAATGCTCACGTTCCCATGGCGATATTTCTTTTTGATATTCATCATTTTCGGCGCGCTTAATGTCGCAGAATAATTGGCAAAACTCTTCACCCAATAGCTGCTTAATCTCATCAGCTTCATCAAGTAGATTAAGCGCTAAGCTCAAACTTGTCGGCAGTGGGTGTTCACACTCCCAAACCTCTTTTTGTGCCGCTGGTCGCGGTTTAATGTTATTGACCATGCCCAAATAACCACAAGCCAAACTGGCCGCAATGGCTAAATATGGGTTACAATCCATCCCACTCACCCGGTTTTCAACCCGTCTTGCAGATGGCGGCGAATAAGGTATACGCAACCCTGTAGTCCGATTATCAGCCGCCCATTCCAAATTAGCAGGCGCACTTTGGCCTTCGACGGTAATGCGGCGATAAGAATTCACATAAGGCGCTAACAACGGAATCACCTGCATTAAATGTTTTTGTGAGCCGCCAATAAAATGCGTAAAATCATCAGTTTCACTGCCATCAGGATTAGAGAATATATTCTCCCCCGTCTCAATATCAATAATGCTCTGATGCAAATGCATCGCACTGCCAGGTTCATCACGTATCGGCTTGGCCATAAACGTGGCATATATACCATGTTTATGCGCCGCTTCACGTATCGCACGTTTAAAATAAAACACTTGGTCAGCCAAATCGAGCGGGTCGCCATGGCTTAAATTAATCTCAATCTGCCCCGCCCCGCCTTCTTGGATGATGGTTTCAATTTTAAGCCCTTGCGCTTCAGCATAATCATAAATGGTATCAATCACCGCGCTATATTCATCAACCGCCGCCATCGAATAAACTTGCCGACTAGCGCCTGTGCGCCCCGTGCGCCCAATCGGTGGTTCAATCGGCTGATTGGGGTCAATATTCGGCTTGGTCAGATAAAATTCAAGCTCAGGCGCGACCACTGGCCGCCAGCCTTTTTGCGCGTATAAGTCTATAACGCGGCGCAATACATTACGCGGCGCCAAAACAAGCGGCTCGCCATCACGGGTTTCAATGTCACAAATCACTTGCAAGGTTACATCTTCAGCCCACGGCACAGCCGCAACTGTCGCCATATCAGGCCGCAACACCACGTCAGGCTCCATCCATTGATTGGCAATTTCCATATCAACATAAATGCCCGATACAGTCTGATAAAAAATAGAGATTGGCAGGTAAAATTCAGAATCTGGGTTAAACTTATACGAAGGCATGGCCTTACCGCGCGAAATGCCGACCAAATCGGGTATAACGCATTCAACTTCTTGTATGGGCCTGCCACCACGATACTGCTTAAAAGCCTCAGGAAGGCTGTCTTGCCATTTAGATTGTGTCTTTTCTCGCGCCATAAAATCATCCACCAATTGATATTTTAAAAATGATATGCCCAAACTTTCAAACGGTCAAGTAATTTGATCAAATTACTCAGAAGCCAACATTTGATTCACATGTAACATGCCTTGCAATATATCTTGTTCAATGGCTTCTTGCGCGTTCGGCGCATCCTTTGATGCCAATGCCCGTATTAATTGCTTGTGCATATCGGGTAAATTGCTGGTGCCATTTTTACCACACACAATGCGCAAAGATGGGCCAATCTGCAACCATAAAGATAGCGCTAACTTATACAGAATAGATGCATTCGCAGCTTCATAAAGGCAGAAATGAAATTCATAATTATATTGCAAATAACCATGAATATCACCTTGATCAATCGCCTCATCCAACTTTTGATCAATTCGTTTAAGCTCATCAATTAAATGATCGTCAATATGCTGTACTGCCATAAATGCCAGCTTTGGCTCTATGGCCGCGCGAGCTAAGCGTATTTGCTCTAATTTCGATAGGTTCATAACAGGCACACAAATGCGCCGATTGCCCAGCGCCTCAAGCGCACCTTCGGCCACCAAACGCCTTATGGCTTCACGCACAGGCGTCATGCCTGCCTGCAACTGGCTCTTTAACCCCAATATAGTTATAGGTTGGCCTGGATATACATCACCAAACAATATCATATTGCGAATTTTATAATAAATCGTCTCATGTTCAGGCTGCTTTGTGTCCATTTGAGTCATTGTAAACCTGTCTGGTCTGTGTCACATTCTTCACGAATTATTGTTTGAACTATTTGTCCAAAATGAGTTTTCTAGCCAATTCTATATATTTTTCTTGCAATTGCCCAGTTAATTTGATCAAATAACTGCAGAATGTTAATAAATTTAGTAAAAAGAGGGAATGTAATGAAAAAAATTATGCTATCGCTAATGGCGAGTTTAATGGTCAGCACCAGCATCGCGTCTGCTGCCGAAGTGCGGGTTTACAATTGGTCAGATTATATCGATGAAGACCTAATCGAAAAATTCGAAGCCGAAACAGGCGATAAATTAATTTACGACGTATTCGATACCAATGAATTGCTCGAAACCAAATTATTAGCTGGCAGTTCAGGCTATGATGTGGTTGTGCCTTCAGCCTCATTTATGGAGCGTCAAATCAAAATCGGTGTATTCCAGAAACTAGATTATTCCCAATTGCCAAATGGCAAAAACCTGTGGGATTTAATCAAACAACGCACCGCAAAATATGACCCAGACAATGCCTATTCAATCAATTATATGTGGGGCACTACAGGCATCGGCGTCAACATCGCCAAAGTTAAAGAAGTTTTAGGCGATGATGCGCCGATAGATTCCCTAGCCCTCATCTTTGACCCTAAAAACATGGAAAAACTATCCGCTTGTGGTGTGCATCTACTAGATGCCCCTGGCGAGATGATCCCAGCCGCGCTGCAATATATAGGAGAATTTGCAGATAGCAAGGATCCAGAAGTCATTAAAAAAACCGAAGCCGTTTTCGAAGCTATCCGCCCTTATGTCACAAAATTCCATTCAAGCGAATATGTAAACGCCTTAGCCAATGGCGACATCTGCGTAGCATTCGGCTATTCTGGCGACATCCTACAAGCCCGCGATCGCGCAGCCGAGGCCGATAACGGCGTCGAAATCGCCTATAACGCAGCCAAAGAAGGCGCCGTTATGTGGTTTGATCAAATGGCCATCCCAGCCGATGCCCCCAACCCAGAAGGCGCACATAAATTCCTGAACTTCATGATGGATGCCAATAATATGGCCGCCGCGTCAAACTATGTCTATTACGCCAACGGCAACCTAGCGTCACAAGAATTCCTCGAAGAGGACATCACTGGTGATACAGCCATCTACCCAACGCCAGAAACACTTAAAAACCTGTTCACCACCACCGCATACGGCTCAAAAGAGCAAAGAACCGTAACGCGTCTATGGACAAAAATTAAATCTGGCACATGATCATATGAGCGAGACAGACAAAACAACTTGCTTTGAGCCGTGGAATGAGGTGGGTAAAAAACCACTCATCGAGTTTCGCGGCGTCAGCAAAAAATTCGGCGCACTCACGGCCATAGATAATGTTAGCTTCAGCATTTACGAGCGCGAGTTTTTTGCCTTGCTCGGGCCTTCAGGCTGCGGCAAAACCACATTAATGCGTATGCTTGGCGGGTTCGAAACCCCAAGCCAAGGCCAAATCTTCATCGATGGCAAAGACATCAGCACCATCCCCGCCAACCAGCGCAGCGTCAACATGATGTTCCAATCCTACGCCCTATTCCCACACCTAACAGTCGCTGATAACATCGCCTTCGGCCTCAAGCGCTCCGATATGCCAAAGTCAGAAATCGCAGGCCGTGTCGATGAAATGATCAAACTCGTACAATTAGGCAATCTAGGCGGAAGAAAACCCCATCAAATCTCAGGCGGCCAACGCCAACGCGTAGCCCTAGCCCGCTCCCTCGCCAAAGCCCCCAAATTATTACTACTAGATGAACCCCTAGGCGCATTAGATAAAAAACTCCGCCAAGAAACCCAGTTCGAACTGGTCGACATTCAAGAAAAACTCGGCACAACTTTTGTGATCGTCACCCATGACCAAGAAGAGGCCATGACCGTCTCAAGCCGCATCGGCATCATGGATCAAGGCAAATTAATCCAAATCGACACCCCAGACCGCATATACGAAGCCCCAACCAGCGTGCGGGTCGCAGATTTCATCGGTGATGTAAACCTAATCGAAGGCAACGCAACCACCACCGCCAATGACAAAATAACAATCGACTGGGCAGAAGGCCAACCCGCCCTCACCGCCCAAACCACCGCAAATATCAAAGACGGCACAAAAATCACCTTCGCCATCCGCCCCGAGAAAATCGCCATGAGTGCCAAACGCCCAGATGATGCGTTAAACGCCATAGAAGGCCACATCCATGACATCGCCTATCTCGGCAACATCTCCATCTACAAAATCCGCCTCGCATCTGGTCATATGATCAAAGCCCAAGCCGCCAATACACGCCGCCTGTCGCGCCGCAATTATACGTGGGAAGATAAAGTCTGGCTATCATGGACAGAAACAGCAGGCATTGTTTTAACCAAATGATGAAAGGGAGATTATGAATTTTCGCAAATATCTGCTTATCTTAATTCCCTATTCATGGCTGCTACTGCTGTTTTTAGTGCCGTTCATCATCGTGGTCAAAATGTCATTATCCGATACAGAAATGGCCATCCCCCCCTATTACCCGTATTTTACCCTAAGCGAAGGCTGGCAAGGCATTGTCAATTTTTTCTCCGAGCTAGATTTTGAGAATTATATTTTCCTAGCCGAAGACAACCTCTATTGGAAAGCCTATCTCTCCAGCCTAAAAATCGCCCTCATTTCCACCTTCTTCACTCTGCTGATAGGCTATCCCATCGCCTATGGCATGGCTAACGCACAGCCCGAATGGCGCCCGACATTAATGATGATCATCATCCTCCCCTTCTGGACAAGCTTCCTCATCCGTATCTACTCATGGATGGGCATCCTAAGCCAAGAAGGTTTTTTAAACCAATTCCTCCTTTGGATAGGCATCATAGATCAACCTCTCACCATCCTAAACACCAATGTCGCCGTCTATATCGGCATCGTCTACACCTACCTACCGTTCATGATCTTACCTATCTACGCCTCACTAGAAAAGCTCGATATTTCATTACTAGAAGCCGCTATAGATTTAGGCTGCAACCGCAGCCAAAGTTTCTGGTTAATCACCATGCCCCTATCAAAAGCAGGCGTCATCGCAGGTTGTTTCCTCGTCTTCATCCCCGTCCTAGGTGAATTCGTCATCCCTGACTTATTAGGCGGCGCAGACACCCTCATGATTGGCACAATATTGTGGCAAGAGTTTTTCGCCAACCGCGATTGGCCTGTTGCCTCAGCCGTAGCCGTAGTTCTTCTGCTCCTGCTGATGATACCCATCATCCTGTTCCAACGCAGTGAGCAAAAACAGCGCGAGGCCGAACAATGAAACGTTTTACCTGGTTCAACGCCGTCTCACTCACCTTAGGCTTCGCCTTCCTCTACATCCCCATGCTGATCCTCATCATCTTCAGTTTTAACTCATCAAAACTAGTCACAGTCTGGGCAGGCTTTTCCACCAAATGGTATGTTTACTTATTCAGCAATGATGCGTTCATCGATGCCGCATGGGTCACGCTCAAGGTTGGCTTTATTTCCTCCTGCGCAGCAACGGTCTTGGGTACAATGATTGCCTACATCATGGTGCGCGGCGGCCGCTTCTTTGGCCGTGGCTTATTCTCCAGCATGATATACGCCCCCCTCGTCATGCCCGAAGTCATCACCGGCCTTTCGCTCCTCCTCCTGTTCATCTCCATCGGCCTAGATCGCGGCGTGTTCACCATCATCCTTGCCCACACAACATTCTCCATGTGCTATGTCTCAGTCGTCGTCTCCTCCCGCCTAGCCAGCTTCGATGTCTCCATAGAAGAAGCCGCACTAGATTTAGGTTGCACCCCATTCGATGCCTTCAAAAGCGTCACCCTGCCCATCATCGCCCCTGCGGTTATCTCAGGCTGGCTGCTAGCTTTCACCCTATCACTAGATGACCTAGTCATAGCTTCCTTCGCCTCAGGCCCCTCATCAACAACTCTACCCATAAAAATCTATTCCAGCGTGCGCCTCGGCGTTAGCCCCGAAATCAATGCGCTCTCAACTATTATGATTGCCATCGTCACTTTCGGCGTACTAACCACTTCCATCATTTCAAAACGCGCAATCAAACGCAAAAGATTAGAAGAAGAACAGGCATTCAAAAATGGCTAAATTTAAAATCGGCATATTAGAAACAGGCCGCCCCCCAGAAGAGCTTGAAAAAGAACATATCAGCTATCCCCACATGGTAGAAAACCTGCTATCGCGTATAGACGCCGAATTTTCTACCTATGCGGTGTTAGATAATCAATTCCCTACCTCAGCCGACATTTGCGACCTATGGGTCATTACAGGCTCAAAATTCGGTGCCTATGAAGATCATAAGTGGATCAAACCTTTAGAAGAATTCATCCGCAACATAAAAGCCGCAAACAAACTAATGTTCGGCATCTGCTTCGGTCATCAACTCATCGCCCAAGCTCTAGGCGGCAAGGTCAAAAAATACAACAAGGGCTGGGCATTAGGCATCAACCAATATCAAATCAACAACTGGCCACAAGAACTAGGCGACCCACCCACAGAAATCGCACTACAAGCCTACCACCAAGACCAAATTACCACCCTACCCGAAGGCGCAATCACAGTCGCCAGTTCAGACTTTTGCAAATATGCCGCCGTGTGGTACCCTGATTTTGGTTTAACAGTTCAAGGTCACCCAGAATTTTCAAACGCCTATGCCAGCGCCTTATTAAAAGCCCGCCGCGGCAATGGCCTCACAGAACAAGAAGCCGATTACGGCCTCGCCAATATGGTCACACCAGACAACCGCGAGACAATCGCAAAACTTGTAGAAACTTACTTAACTAAATGGGAATCAAATCATGCTTGAAAAACTAAAATTCTATATAGACGGCCAATGGGTTTCACCACAAGTGAAAAACGATTTCGAGGTCATCAACCCCGCAAACGAAGAGGTCTGCGCCACTATATCCTTGGGCGATCAAGCCGATACAGATGCAGCCGTTGCCGCCGCCAACAAAGCTTTCCCATCATGGTCAACCACCCCACATGAAGAACGCATTAAACTCATCGAAAAACTATCCGACATTTACGAAGCTAGACGCGCCGAAATGGGCGAAATGATCAGCATAGAAATGGGTGCGCCTATCGATCTTGCCATGGGCGCGCAATCAGGCTGCGGCACAGGCCACATTGCCGATTTCCTAGTCGATCTCAAAAAAATAAAATTCGAACGCATGCTAGGCGACCACGCCCCCAACGATAGAATTTTCATGGAAGCCATCGGCGTCTGCGGCCTCATCACCCCATGGAACTGGCCAATGAACCAAGTCACCCTCAAAGTCATCCCCGCCATCGCAGTCGGCTGCACAGTCGTCCTAAAACCCTCAGAAATCGCCCCGCTATCTTCTCTACTATTCGCAGAAATGATGGACGAAGCAGGTTTCCCTAAAGGCGTATTCAACCTAGTCAATGGCGATGGCGTCGGTGTCGGCTCGCAACTCTCATCACATAAAGACATAGAAATGATCAGCTTCACGGGTTCATCCCGCGCAGGCGTCCTCATCTCACAAGCCGCCGCCCCGACCATTAAACGCGTATCACTAGAGCTAGGCGGCAAAGGCGCAAACGTCATCTTCGATGATGCCGACGACCAAGCCGTGCAACGCGGTGTCGCCCATTGCTTCAACAATAGCGGCCAATCCTGCAACGCCCCAACCCGCATGCTAGTCCAACGCGGCAGATATGACGAAGCCGTCAAGCAAGCCACAGAATACGCGCAAAATACGCCCGTCAAACTATCATCAGAAAATGGCACCCATATAGGCCCCGTCGTATCAGAAGTGCAATATGACAAAATCCAAGGCATGATCGAAGCAGGCATCAACGAAGGCGCCAAACTCGTCGCAGGCGGCCTCGGTCGTCCTCAAGGCCTCAACCGCGGCTACTACATCCGCCCCACCATCTTTGCCGATGTCAGCAATGACATGCGCATCGCCCAAGAAGAAATTTTCGGCCCCGTTCTCTCCATCATCCCGTTCGATGACGAAGAAGACGCCATCCAAATCGCCAACGATTCTCCCTACGGCCTCACCCATTACGTGCAAACCCAAGACAAACAAAAAGCCCACCGTATGGCCAAAGCCCTACGTGCAGGCATGGTCGAAATTAACGGCCATTCACGCGGCGCAGGCGCACCCTTCGGCGGCTATAAACAATCAGGCAATGGCCGCGAAGCAGGCATCTGGGGTATTGACGATTTCCTAGAAGTCAAATCCGTCTCAGGCTGGTAATTTAAAAGGTTGACCAGTATTTAGCATCTCTTGGCACAGTGCTAAATACATGGTCAGCCAATTTTTTCAACCGCTCTGGCTCAGCCGATTTATCCGCCACAGCCAAAATCTTCACCCAAACAGCCTGATAGGTCAACAAACCTGTCAGCTTCATAAAAGCAGTCGCCAATTCTGGCGCAGCCAATACTCTATCTCGCATGTCCTGCCACAACTTCAATGTCACAAGCAGTTCATCCGAACCAACATCCAAAATCATCTGCTCAAACGCATCAGCCGCCGCACCATTTTTATGCCGCAAAAGCCGCGTCGCCAACCCAATGGCATGGACGCTATTCGTCCCCTCATAAATGCTAGTGATCCGCGCATCTCGCAAAGTCTGCTCAATCCGATATTCATGCAGATAGCCATAACCACCTAATATCTGAATGCCCATATCAGCCGATTTTATCCCCGCCTCACTACAAAACACTTTACAAATAGGCGTCAAAAAATCCACCAAATCATCATTCTCACCAGTCTCCAACAATACAAGCGTCATTTGGCACATAGCCCGCCCACCAATCGCCAAAGCCTGCTGCTCATTCAACATATTTTTCACATCATAATGCTGCTCAATCACGACCTGCTCGCCACCACCAACAAGCCGCCCCTGCACCCGTTCGGCCGCATAGGCCTGCGCAATATCGCCCGCCCGCGCCGCATGCGCCACACCCTGTAACCCAACATCCAACCGCGCATGGTTCATAAGCGTAAACATGGCTTTCAAGCCCTGCCCCAACTCTCCAATCAACTCAGCCTCCGCCGCATCAAATGACAACTGACAAGTCGGCGATCCATGCAACCCCATCTTCTCCTCAATCCGATCCACAGTAACCGCATTCACCGCACCACCATCTAAATGCGACCGACACAAAAACAAACTCAGCCCACGCACGCCTTCATCCAAGCCACCCGTACGCGCCAGAACCAAATGCAATATATGCGCCGATAAATCCTGCCCCCCACCCGATATAAATATTTTGTCACCACTAATCCGCCAAACACCAGCAGCCTCAACCGCCTTGGTTCGAATGCCCGATAAATCAGACCCCGCCCCCGCCTCAGTCATGCACATAGTCGCCAACCAATCACCAGATGCCAACAACGGAATATATTTTTCCCTCTGCGCCTCACTACCAAAATTCTTCAGCACCCGCACCGCGCCAGGTATCAACCCAACAATCATCTGCAAACTATGGCAAGCCCCGGTAAAAATCTCACTCACCGCACCCAAAACAGGCGCAGGCAAATCCTGCCCGTCATATTTCTCTGGTATCGATAACCCATTCCACCCCTGCTCAACATACCCTCGATAGGCAGTCTTAAACCCCGCAGGCACAATCACTTGCCCGTCCACAACACGGCACCCCTCAAGGTCTGCCGCCTCATCCACAGGCGCAATCTCGCCTTGCGCAAACCCTGCAAAATGCTGCACAATCTCCCGCACCAAATCGGCGTCCCAGCCGTCAATCCGCCCAGCATCCGCAACAAATTCTAAGCTGAAGATAATATCCTCAACAGGCGCTCTAAACTCACTCATATTTTTATCTCTTATAATTTATTCGGCAAATACAACACAATGTCAGGAAACACAATGATCAAAGCCACAAGAAACATGTCAACAATGATAAACGGCATCACCCCTTTAAACACGTCGCCAAGCGATACATATTTAGAGGCCACATTTTTAATGATAAATACATTCATCCCAAGCGGCGGCGTGATCATCCCGACCTCAAGCAATTTCACCAAAAACACCCCAAACCAAACAATGCTAATGCCTTCTGCTTGTAACAATGGCAACAATATCGGCAACGTAATCAACATGGCGCCAAACGGCTCCAAAAACATACCCAATATCAAATATAGGATCACAATCACAAATAACAGCTGATAATAGTTCAATTCCATGCCAATCATCAGATTGTTAATCGCTCCGCCAACACCACTCAAACCCACAAATTTGGTAAACATCACCGCACCAACACCAATGATAAACAAAGACGCCGTGGTGCTTAATGTCTCAAGCACAGATTGATACAATTGCTGCCAATTTAACCTTCCAGACAAAGCCGAAATCACAATCGCCCCCATCGCGCCAACCGCGCCAGCCTCAGTGGCCGTAAAAATTCCACTGAACATACCACCAAATATAATGGTAATCAGCGCCAGTAAAGGCCAAATCTGAATAAGCACATCACGACCATTTAAATCATCAATGCCCTGCGTAACTGGCGGAATGATATCAGGCCGAAACCGCGCCACACCCAAAACCAACAGGCTATAGGCAACAGCAGTCAATATCCCAATCGATATCCCGCCCATAAATACTTTCAGTACCGATGTTTCCGTAAACACCCCAAAAATAATCATCAAAATCGATGGCGGTATCAACGCCCCGATGGTGCCACCCGCGGCCAAAATGCCCGAAGCAAAACTGGGCTTATACCCAGCTTTAATCATTTCAGGTATCGCAATGCGCCCCATAGCCGCCGCAGTCGCAAGGCTAGAGCCAGAAACCGAAGCAAACCCCGTACAAGCAAAAATGCTCGATATACCCAGCCCACCAGGTATGCGCCTAAACACAAGTTTAGCCGCATCAAATAAACTGCCCGTCAGTCCAGAATGAAACGCAACGTAGCCCATTAATAAAAACATCGGCACTGCCGACAAAGTCCAACTGGCAATAAACTCATAAGGAGTGGAAGTTAAAATACCAATGGCTGGCTCAATGCCAATCATCAAATAAACCCCACCAAACGAAACCAATATCAGCGAAATGGCGACAGGCACTTGCAAAGCCAGCAATATCAACAGCACTGCTATACCCAAAAATCCAGTGGCAACACTCATAAAGCCATTCCTTGTTCACTATCTGATTCATCATTTGGCGAAATGTAAAAATAAATGCGCAGTAAAACCACAAAACAGGCCACGCCAAAAGCTATCGGTAAAATAAAATAACTCGGCCAAATCGGTATCACCACACCAAGGGAGACTTGATAGCTGCCAACTTTAAATTCAGACATGGCTATAATCCAAGTGTGAATGGCCAAAAAGCCATAAACCGCCGCAATCAATAAATCTATGAGAATGGTTTTTATTTTTAATATTTTGCCTTTAAACAGGCCAGACAAAACCTCAACACTAATCATATCACCGCGTAATTCCGACCATCCAAGCGGAAAAAACGCAATCATCACCATGTAATAATGCGACACAACCAACACAGTTGCAGGTGGTGGAAAGCCAAACACTTGGCGCAAAACAACATCAGCGGTGACGTGCAATAACATTAAAAAAATGCCCAACCCACCTATCAAGCTAAAAATGCTCGTCGCGCGCTCGACAAATTTCTTCAAAAAATCATGCATAATATATTCCGAAAATAAACCGCGGGGTGGCAAAACCACCCCACAGATAACTTTGTTATTTATAAAAGTTACAGGCCGTAAGTTGCATAGTCAACTTTGTCCCAAACTTCTTCTTGCATGGCTTTGGCAATGGCAACTGGGTCATTACCAGTTTTGGCTACAATCGCAGTCCATTTATCAACCAAGGCAACAAATGTAGCGATTTTCGCATCACCATCTTTAATGCCATATTGGCTGTCAGCTAAGGCACCAAGGGCTTTAATGTCATCTTCAACAAATTTCGCTGTTAAATCAATCAAATCTTGGTCAGGCGTGATAAACTCAATACCCGCATCGACACCAGCTTGGTGCGCAACTGCAGGGCGTTCATAAGCCCAGTTTTGAGTAAATGTTGGGTTGGCACGGTTGGCCGCCCTGATCACACCTTTACGTTCTTCAACGCTCATATCTGCCCAAGAATCATTGCTGATACTAAAGTTAGATGTGGCATGATATGTGCCCAATGTTAGCTCAGTGGCATATTTAACCAAATCAACCAAACGGTATGAAGTTAAATCAGCAACAGATGCCATTGTGCCATCAATTGTGCCTTGCGAAATGGCTTCAAATGTAGAGCTCACAGGCATACCAACACCAGCAGCACCAGTATAATCAGCCCAACGTGCGAAAGGTGAACCACCAGAGCGCAAACGCATGCCCTTCATATCAGCAGCAGAACGAATTGGCTTCGTGGTCAGCAAGATATATGGGTCAGATGAACCAGAACCCGCATAAACATTGCCCATAGCTTTAAATTCAGCCAAGCAATCACCACAATTGACCACATATTCAGTTAAGGCAGCGGCCATAACATGTGAATTTGTGCCCAAAAATGCCAATTCACCCATCAACGCAGTGTTTGGCAGGTCAGCAGCATAATAAAGCGGCAATACATTACCAACTTGCACAATGTTAGATGCCAATGCAGCTTTCATATTCGGCACGTTGGCAACTTCAGTGCCCATAATCGTACCCGTAATAGCGCCATCAGTTTCTTCAGGCAGATATTTGACGAAATTGGTATACATAGGCGTATGAGCTGGATGCACATTCGGTGCGCCAGGGCCTAAGCGTAGGTCTTTCGCGCCAACAATTGAGGTGGTTGCCAATGCGGCCACCATACTCATTGCAAATAGTGTTTTTTTCATTTTATTCTCCCAGTAATATAAAGCCGTTATGGCTTTATCTCTTCAGGCAACTCCCATTGCCTTGATCATTTATTTCTATGTCTCTCTGTGTTGCTTTACGCACTCTTATTGTTTTTAATTCTTAAATTTTTAGCAATCTACGGGCATTCTCTTTCATCACCAGTGGCATCACCTCTGGCTTAATGTCCAATTTGTTAAACTCTTCAATCCATCTGTCAGGCTTGATAACAGGCCAGTCAGAGCCAAATAATATTTTATGTTTTAAAATCGAATTGGTATAACGAATTAAAATGTCAGGAAAATATTTCGGCGACCAACCAGATAAATCAATAAACACATTGGGCTTATGCGTGGCGATAGATAAAGCTTCATCCTGCCAAGGAAATGATGGATGCGCCAAAATAATCGGCATATCAGGAAAATCCGCTGCTACATCATCAATATACATCGGGTTAGAATAAGCCAATTTCATGCCCATCCCCCCAGGCATACCAGCCCCAACACCCGTTTGCCCCGTATGAAACAAAACAGGTTTTCCCGTTTCAGCCATAGCTTCATATAGCGGATAAGCCATACGGTCATTCGGGTAAAACCCTTGCAATGTCGGGTGAAATTTAAAGCCTTGAATGCCATAATTTTCAACCATATTCAGCGCTTCGCGTGCGCCCAATTTGCCTTTGGCAGGGTCAATAGAGGCAAACGGAATCAATATATCTTTATGCTCAGCACAAAGTTCAGCCATTTCTTCATTCTTATAACGTCTAAAACCAGTTTCACGCTCAGCATCAACCGCAAATATCACTGCTGCAATTTTGCGCTCACGGTAATAAGCGGCGGTTTCAGGAATGGTCGGCGGGTGCTTATAAGGCGCTTTAAAATAGGTGGTCATCGCCGCCTGAAAATCATCATAACCATCATCAGCATGCATCCCACACGATTCTTCAGCGTGAGTATGAAAATCAATTGCCACTAAACTGTCTACGTCCATCATATCTATCTCCCAAGCCTCAAAAGCTATGTCTATTCCTGCAACCAACCAGCCGCTTTGCGTAATAATTTTTCTAACTGTCTATATTCATCATCATCTAACATCGAGAATATATCCGATTCAGCCGCCCTAAATTTCGGCGCATATTTAGTCACCATGGCTTGGCCTTCATCAGTCAATTCAAGCTCAACCGAGCGGCGGTTATTCAGCGGCACCACACGTTTAAGCAAACGGCGCAGTTCAAGCGCGTTGATCAACTTGGTCATGCTAGGCCATTTTACATGTAATGTGTCGGCCAATACGCCTTGGCGCAAACCGGGGTTTAAGCCAATGCAGCGCAAAATAGTAAATTCACCAATTGATATTTCACTGCCTTTTAAATGTTGATATAATTGCTCAAATATCGCCAATTCAGCAATCCGAATCGAAAAGCCAGCGGTTTTCTCAAGCCCGCACAAGCTGTCAATAATCTGCTGCTTGGTCACAGGCGCTCTTACCTCGTCATCAAGTGCATTGTCAGTCTGAACATTTTTCGTCGCCATGATCACCATTCCTTGTTTAACTTTTGCCCTGTTTGTCATCAGGTATTGCCAAACGTTCAGCCTTTTTGTCCAAAAACTCTTTCAGCCCTGCCTTGGCTTCTGGCGTGGTTTGGGTCAATGAAGCAATCATCGATTCAAAAAACAGGCCTTCGTCATAACCAGAATCATGAATGCGCTGCAACGCATTGATGATGGCATAGTTAGATAATGGCGCATTTTTTGCAGCCTTCTGCGCCAATGTAAACGCCTTGTCAAAAGCGTCGCCCTCCTCGGTAATATAAGTCACCACACCATAATCTTCAGCTTCTTGCACGCTCAACACACGGCCTGTTAGCATCATGTCGGTCATCCGCGCCACGCCCATAATGCGGGTGATGTTCACAGATCCACCGCCACCAACAAAAATACCGCGCCGCCCTTCAGGCAATGCAAAAAACGCAGTCTCGTCAGCCACACGCACATGGCAAATTGAAGCCAGCTCTAATCCACCGCCAACAACCGCACCATGCAAAGCCGCAAAATAAGGTATCGCACCACGTTGAATGCGGCTGAATACAGCATGCCAAGCCCGCGAGCCATCAATGCCCTGCAAAGCCGTTTTGTCCAAATGCTCAGCCAAATCCAGCCCAGCACAAAAATGATCACCCTCGCCAAATAATATTGCTGCCTTGGCTTCTTTGGCTGCACGATCAACCGCTTCGCCTAGCTCAATGAGCATGCTGTCAGACATTGCATTGCGTTTTTTAGGCCGTGTTAGTTTAATACAGGCAATGCCTTGTTTTAACTCATAACTTATGTCGCTCATTCGATTCCTCAAAATTTTGTTGACTTAAAATCTGTTGACAGACAAACTGTTTCCTTTTAAACAATTTAACTATGAATAATGAAATTGATACTGTCAATAGTTTTTTTCTAGGCTATCATCAAATCATTACACAATTATTTAAATGGGCGAATGGGGAGCAAAGCTTATGTCATCAAACCAACAATCAGATAAATCATGGCAAAATGCCGATTTTCGTTCTGTCGAACTTCTACGTCCGCAGGTCGAGGTCACCCACGCCGAAAACGGCATAATATATGTCTCCCAAGCCGCCGAACTACCCGAATATGGTTCACGCATTACCGAACGCTTAGAATATTTTGCCAAAACCAAACCAGATCAGGTTTATCTAGCCGATAGAGGCGAAGACGGCGAATGGCGCAAAATGACCTATGCCGAAGCCTATCAAAAGGTTCGCAGCCTAAGCCAATTCTTCATCGATCAAAATGTCAGCGTCGAACGCCCCATCGTCATTCTCTCTGGCAATGATTTAGAACATGCGCTTGTGAGCCTAGCCGCCACCCATATTGGTGTGCCCTCAGCCCCCATTTCCCCCGCATATTCCCTGGTCGCCAAAGATTACGCACGGCTCAAAGATTGCATCGATGCCGTCACCCCCGCAATTATCTTCACCAATGATGTTGATTCTTTTACCCCCGCCATAGCAGGCGCAGTGGCCGATGACATCCCCATCCTCACCACCAGCAAAGCCACAAGCGGCCGTTATTTTGCGTTTGATGACGCGCTCAAAACTCCACCGTCACAAGCCGTCGATCGGGCTTTTTCCAAAGTCGATGGTTCTACCATCGCAAAATTCCTATTCACCTCAGGCTCCACAGGCTCACCCAAAGCGGTCATCAATACGCATGAAATGATTTGCTCTAACGCCATGATGACCCGTGATGCCTTTACCTATTTCAAAGATGAATCACCAATCCTACTAGATTGGGCACCTTGGAACCACACAGCAGGCGGCAATAAAGTTTTCTACATGGCCTTATTTAACGGCGGCACTCTGTATGTTGATGACGGCAGCCCAAGACCTGCCGACATCCACAAAACCGTACGCAACCTAAAAGAGGTTTCACCCTCTTGGTATTTCAACGTGCCCAAAGGCTACGAAGCCTTAGTCGCCATGATGGAAGATGACGAAGAATTACGCCAAGGCTTTTATAAGAACCTAAAATTAATGTGGTATGCAGGCGCTTCCATGGCACAACATACATGGGATGATTTAGAACGCTTGTCGGTTCAAACCATCGGTAAACGCGTGGTCATCGGCACAGGCCTTGGCGCCACCGAAACCGCACCGGGTGCCATCTATTGCACATGGCCACAAAATATCACAGGCAATATCGGCCTGCCCGTCAAAGGCCTCACGCTCAAACTTGTGCCAATGGATGGCAAATATGATGCACGGGTCAAAGCCCCCACCGTCACCCCAGGCTATTGGCGGCAAGAACAGTTGACCAAAGACGCGTTTGATGATGAAGGCTTTTACATGTTCGGCGATGCCCTACGCGTTGCCGATCCAGAAGATTACAATCAAGGTTTTATCTTCGATGGCCGCACGGCAGAGAATTTCAAACTCAATACAGGCACATGGGTGGCAACAGGTGCGTTGCGCAATCAATTCATCAATTATTTTGGCGATGTTGTCAACGATGTCACAATCACAGGCGCAGATGAATCATTCCTAGGCGCATTGGTATTCCCCAATCACGAAGCGGTGCGCAAAATGGCCAATATGCCAGATGCCGACATCCAAGACGTATTAGCCCATGCAGATGTGCGCGATTTCTTCCAACAAAAATTACAAGCTCTTGCCGCCAATGCGACAGGCTCATCAACCCTCATTCGCAAACTCATCTTGGTAGATGTCCCGCCGTCATTAGAGAGCAATGAGCTAACCGACAAAGGCTCAATCAATCAACGCGCAGTGCTGAACAACCGCCCACATCTGATTAAAGCCATCTATTCAAACGCAGATAACCTCATCGCGATTACAAAATAAGGCAAAGCCATGCAAATTCAAAATAACGTCGCCATTGTCACAGGCGGTGCATCAGGCCTAGGCGCCGAAACCGCCAAACATCTCGCTAATTTAGGCGCCAAAGTCGCAATCTTAGACCTCAACATAGAAGCAGGTCAAAAACTAGCAGACGAATTAGGCGGCATTTTCATCACCACCAATATCGGCGATGAAAAAAACGTATCCGATGCCCTCACCCAAATTGTCAACCAACTCGGTGCCCCCCGCATCTTGGTCAATTGCGCAGGCATTGGCGGCGGCGAACGGGTAGTTGGCCGCGAAGCCGCAATGCCGTTAGAAAATTTCGCCAAAATCATCAATGTCAATCTCATCGGCACCTTCAACATGATCCGCCTCACCGCCACACTTATGGCCACGCTGGAACCGCTAGAGGACAACGAACGCGGCACCATCATCAACACCGCCTCAGTCGCGGTGCAAGATGGTCAAATCGGCCAAGCCGCTTATGCAGCATCAAAAGGCGGCATCGTCTCAATGACTTTACCCATCGCCCGCGAAGTCGCACGGTTTGGCATCCGCCTCAACACAGTCGCCCCGGGCATATTCCTCACCCCCTTGCTCGATGAGCTACCCATCGAAGCACAAGAAGCACTCGCCGCCAACATCCCCTTCCCCAAACGCCTCGGCAAACCCAGCGAATTCGCCGCTCTGGTCGAAACTTGCATCACAAACACCTATCTCAATGCCGAAACCATCCGCATCGATGGCGGCGTCAGGCTCGCCCCTAAATAAACTAAATCTGTTGTCATCAATCTGTCATCTAGCCCGCTTAAAAGAGGCCAGAAGGTGGATGAATGACTCACATAAAACCAGAAAAAACAAATCGCCAAAATTGGATGGTCGTTTTGGCTAAAGCCAATTGGGCAGATCTAGCCCTGCTGTGGGATGATTTTGGCAACAAACCAAATTACAAAATTTTGCGCCCCGCCGAAACAGGCCTCATCATGCTACGCGCCCGCACAGGCGCTGTCGGCGCGCCATTTAACATGGGCGAAACCACAGTCACCCGCTCCTCAGTGGTCAGCGACAGCCAAATTCAAGGCCACGCCTATATTCTAGGCCGCAACGGCTTGCATGCCGAAGTCGCCGCAGAAGTCGATGCCGCTTTGCAAGACAACAATCTCCACCAAGTGGTGATGGCACGCATCATCAACCCACTAAAAACCGCCGCATCAAACAAAAAACACCAAGCCCAACAAAAAACTGCCGCCACAAAGGTAGATTTTTTCACCTTGGTACGAGGAGAAGACTGATGAACTCACTACCAGCCACAGGGTTTCCAAACCCCTCCGAAGACGCCGCGCACAGCTTCCGCAGCCTGCTCACCGCCATGTCACACCCCGCCAGCATTCAACCACTCACCACCAATCTACCATCAGTCGCCAAACTAAACCCCGCAGCAAGCCTCATCGCCCTCACCTTGGTAGATCACGAAAGCACCGTCTGGCTGGACGATGATTTAGATGATGAAACCGTCAAACAATTTTTCAAATTTAATTGCAGCGCACCCCTCACCAAACAACCAAACCAAGCCATGCTAGCCTTTTTCTCCCACTGCCCAAGCCCGCAAGATTTATCAGGCTTCAACAAAGGCAATGCCACCTATCCCGATGCATCCACCACACTCATCATTCAAGTCAAAAGCCTCAACCACGGCAATGCCGTCACACTGACAGGCCCCGGCATCCAAACCGAGCAAGCCCTAAAAGTAGATGGCTTAAATAAAAATTTCTGGCCATGGTTCAAAACCAACCAAACAATCTTCCCGCTCGGCAATGATGTCATCCTAGCCGCACCCGATTGCCTAACAGCCCTGCCCCGCACCACAAAAATCGCGGAGGCCAACTGATGTTTGTAGCCGTAAAAGGTGGCGAAAAAGCCATCAACAATGCCCATAAATTACTGGCCGAAACCAGACGCGGCGACACTTCTATCCCCGAAATCAGCATCGAACAAATCGAGCAACAACTCAGCCTGTCAGTCGACCGTGTCATGAGCGAAGGCGCCCTCTACGACCGCCTGCTAGCCGCCACCGCCATCAAACAAGCCCGCGGCGATCTCATCGAGGCCATTTTCCTAGTCCGCGCCAGCCGCACCACCCTCACCAGCTTCGGCTATTCGCAACCGCTAAATACTAGCGAAATGCAAATCCTACGCCGCATTTCCGCCACCTATAAAGATCTACCAGGCGGCCAAGTCCTCGGCCCCACCTTCGATTATACCCACAGATTAATCGACAAAAATTTAGAGCAAACCAACAATTTCCCAACAGCCATCAAAGCCCCCGCATCAAATGAGGCCACCCCCCATGTGCTCGGCTTACTCAGCGATGAAGGCCTGATGGAACAACCCCCAACTGACACAGATGCAGAACCAAACGACCTCACCCGCGAGCCACTCAGTTTCCCCGCCGATCGCGATACACGCCTGCAATCCTTAGCCCGCGGCGACGAAGGTTTTTTACTCGCCCTAGCCTATTCAACCCAACGCGGCTACGCCCGCACCCATCCATTCGCAGGCGAAATCCGCTTCGGCAAAGTCGCGGTAGAATTCACCCCCGAAGAATTAGGTTTTTCCCTTGAGCTAGGCGAAATCCAAATCACCGAATGCGAAATGGTCAATCAATTTACAGGCTCCAAAAACACACCCCCACAATTCACCCGCGGCTATGGCATCACCTTCGGCCAAGGCGAGCGCAAAGCCATGTCAATGGCCTTGGTAGATCGCGCATTACGCGCTGAAGAACTAAGCGAAGACCTAGTCGCCCCCGCCCAAGACGAAGAATTTGTCCTCTCACATTGCGACAATGTCCAAGCCACAGGCTTTGTCGAACATTTAAAATTACCCCATTATGTCGATTTCCAAGCCGAACTTGAACTGGTGCGCAAAATGCGCGCCGAACAAAATGTCAACCAAAACCAAACCCGCGAGGCCGCAGAATGAGCCAATCCATTATAAGCCCAGCCATCATAAGCCCAGCCACCCAAATCGACCCAAATTACAATTTCGCCTATCTCAACGAGCAAACCAAAAAAATGATCCGCCGCGCCCTGCTCAAAGCCATCGCCATCCCAGGCTATCAAGTGCCATTCGCAGGCCGCGAAATGCCTATGCCCTATGGTTGGGGCACAGGCGGCGTACAAATCACCGCGTCCATCCTCACTCCAGATGATGTGCTAAAAGTCATCGACCAAGGCGCCGATGACACCACCAATGCCGTCTCAATCCGCAAATTCTTCCAACGCACCGCAGGCATTGCCACCACATTAAACACGTCAACCGCAACCGTCATCCAAACCCGCCACCGCATCCCCGAGCAAAAACTGCAACAAGGCCAAATCCTAGTCTATCAAGTCCCCATCCCCGAGCCTCTACGCTTTCTAGAACCACGCGAAACCGAAACCCGCAAAATGCACGCGTTCGAAGATTACGGCCTGATGCATGTCAAATTATACGAGGACATTTCCCAGCACGGCCACATCGCCACCACCTACGCCTACCCCGTCATGGTCGAAGACCGCTATGTCATGGATCCCTCACCCATCCCCAAATTCGACAACCCAAAAATGAACAATAACCCCGCTTTACAACTTTTCGGCGCAGGTCGCGAAAAACGCATTTACGCCATACCCCCCTATACCAAAGTGGTCAGCTTAGATTTCGAAGACCATCCGTTCGAAATTCAGGCATGGGATCAACCGTGCGAAATATGCGGCGCAGGAGACAGCTTCCTTGATGAAGTGATCATGGACGATCAAGGCACCCGCATGTTTGTCTGCTCCGATTCCGATTATTGCCAAAGTCGCAGCGAGGTTCAATCATGAACCAACCTTTATTCTCAGTCACCAATCTATCCAAAAAATTCGGCAAAACCATTGCCTGCAATGACATCTCGTTCGATCTTTGGCCGGGTGAAATCCTCGGCATAGTCGGCGAAAGCGGCTCAGGCAAAACCACCCTATTGCGCTCAATCGCTGGCCTCATCAAACCCGATCAAGCCACCATCAACTATCAGCACAAAAACAAAACGCTGAATATAGACCAAATGGACGAACCAGAATTGCGCCATTTACAACGCACCGAATGGGCATTCGTTCATCAACACCCACGTGATGGCCTGCGCATGAACGTCTCCGCAGGCGCCAACATCGGCGAGCGCCTCATGGCCAATGGCTGGCGACATTATGACGACATCCGCGCCGAAGCCATAAAATGGCTAGAAGCCGTCGAAATCGATGCCAAACGCATAGACGACCTGCCCCGCACTTTCTCAGGCGGCATGCAACAACGCCTACAAATCGCCCGCAATCTAGTCACCAATCCGCGATTGATCTTCATGGATGAACCAACAGGTGGCCTTGATGTTTCCGTACAAGCCCGCCTGCTAGACCTATTACGCGGCTTGGTGCGAGATTTAGGCCTATCCGCCATCATCGTCACCCACGATTTAGCAGTGGCACGGTTATTGTCAAACCGCTTAATGGTGATGAAAGACGGCCAAGTGATCGAACACGGCCTGACCGACCAAGTGCTAGAAGACCCCCAAGCCGCCTATAGCCAGCTATTGGTCTCATCAATATTGCAAGTGTAAAGGAGCCACCCATGCCCATCCTTCAAATCAAAAACCTGCATAAAAAATTCACCTTGCATGCCCAAAACGGCGCGGTGCTCAACGTGCTAAACGGCATAAACTTACAAGTTAAAGCTGGCGAGATCGCCGCATTATGCGGGCCCTCTGGCGCAGGCAAAAGCTCCCTACTCAAAGCCATTTATGGCACTTACCGAATTGATGGTGGCGACATAAAAGTCAAAACCACCAAACAAACTATCAACATAGCCAAAGCCGAACCGCGTCAAATCATGAACCTACGACGTGATGTCATCGGCTATGTATCACAATTCCTACGGGTCATTCCGCGCATTGGCGCGTTAGATATTGTCGCCGAACCTGCCATCATGCAAGGCATGTCTCCCGATCAAGCTCACAGCATTGCGCTCGATCTGCTGGATCAATTGCGCATTCCACAAAAATTACACAATCTCTCCCCGCTCACCTTTTCAGGCGGCGAACAACAACGGGTTAACATTGCCCGCGCCATGGCCGCCCCCCGCCCACTCATGTTGTTTGATGAACCGACCGCCTCGCTAGACCCTCAAAACCGCCAAACCGTACTCGAATTAATTGCTCAATTACGCGATCAAGGCACGGCTATATTGGGCATTTTCCACGATCCCGCCGACCGAAAATTTTTACACGCCCGCGACATTCATTTATCTGCAGTCAAGGAAGCCGAACATGTCTGAAATCATCATCACCAATGCCCAAATCATACTGGCCGATGAGGTGATCAAAGGCTCACTTTGCATCAAAGACGATATAATCACCGACATTAGCGACTCATATTCTTCCCTCCCCGCCGCTTATGATTTCGAGGCCGACACCCTCATCCCGGGCTTAATCGAATTGCATACTGATAATTTAGAACGCCACATCATGCCCCGCCCCAAATCCTATTGGCCAATCGAACCCGCTGTGCTTAATCACGATCGCGAAATCGCCGCTGCAGGCATCACCACAGTCTATGACGCCATGTCAGTCGGCCATGCCGATTCTGGCGCACGTGGCAAGGATATGCTGCTCGAAATGTCCGAAGCGATCGAAGAATTATCCAACCGAGACATACTCAAGGTCGATCATTTCCTACATTGGCGCTGCGAAATTTCCTCGCCAGATGTGATCGAAGAACTCACCCCCTTGCTCGAAAATAGCCTGACAGGTTTGGTATCGATTATGGATCACACACCAGGCCAACGGCAATTTGTCTCACTCGATGCCTTCGCCACCTATTATCAAGGCAAATACGGCATGACTGACGAGCAACTCAAAATTTTCATCAACGAGCGCCAACGCGACCATGAGCTATATTCGCAAGCCAACCGCAAAATTGTGGTCGAGAAAGCCCATCAACGCAACCTCCCCCTCGCCAGCCATGACGATGCCACCAAAGACCATGTAAACGACGCCGTAAATGACGGCATCGTGGTCGCCGAATTCCCCACCACAATAGAAGCCGCCCGCGCCAGTCACGAAAATGGTCTCGGCGTATTAATGGGCGCTCCCAACGTGGTGCGCGGCATGTCACATTCAGGCAATGTTTCAGCCCGCGATTTGGCATCACACGGCTTGCTAGATATCCTCTCCTCAGATTATGTGCCATTTTCATTACTCTATGGCGCAGTTTTACTGGCAAAAACCTGCCACAATATTAGCCTGCCCGATGCCATCGCCACCGTCACCCGCAACCCTGCCAAACAAGTCGGGTTTAAGGATCGCGGCGAAATCGCTATGGGCAAACGTGCCGATCTGGTACGCTATCATTCGGATGAAGGCATTCCGTGCATTGTCGAAGTGTGGCAACAAGGTCAACGCATTGCGTAACTTTCAAAAAAGGAACTCCCCATGTCCTCAATCATCACAAAAATAGCGGATATGTTACACGGCAAAGGCAAAGAGTTATATGGCGGCGAGCTGGTCACCCAAGCGCAACACGCATTGCAATGCGCCACCTTGGCCGAAGCCGCCAAATCCAGCGATAAGCTCATAACCGCTTGCCTACTGCACGATATTGGGCATTTACTAGATGATGATTTTGAGCGTTTGGCGGCAGAAAAAGACCTTTATCACGAAGATTTAGGCGAAGCCTTCTTGAGTGAATGGTTTGATGACGAAGTGTGCCAACCGGTTAAATTACATGTTGCCGCCAAACGTTATTTCTGTGCCACCAATGATAAATATCTTGGCAAATTATCCGCAGCTTCTGCGCAATCGCTCAAATTACAAGGCGGTATTATGTCAGATGAAGAAGTCAAAAAATTCAGATTACACCCCTATTATCAAGATGCATTGCGCCTGCGCGTGTGGGACGATTTGGCCAAAGACCCAGACCTCATCACGCCTGACATTGCCCACTTTATGTTCTATGTCGAAAATAGCCTCAGCAAGGATATATAAATGGCCAATACTGGATATTTCATCGCCGTGGTCGGCGCTAGCGGCGTTGGCAAAGACACTATTTTAGATGGCGTCAAAACCAAAATAAATCATAGAGATGATTTCCATTTCACCAAACGTTTCATCACACGCCCACAAAATGCAGGCGGGGAAGATCATATCCCTTTATCGGTTGATGAATTCAAAAGCCAACAACAGCAAGGCAATTTCGCCCTCTGGTGGACAGCGCATAACTTATTTTACGGCCTGCCAAAAAACATCTTGCCCAAGCTCAACCAAGGCCAAAATGTCATCGCCAATATTTCTCGCAAATCAGTTGCTGATGCCGCACATATATTTAACAAATTACTGGTCATCGAAATCACCGCCAGCCCCGATGTGATCAGCCAACGACTGCGCGCTCGCGGCCGCGAAACTCAGGCCGAGATAACCAAACGCCAAGCGCGAAAAGTCAATGATTGGGCAAGCTCACAAAAGGTCATTTCAGTGTTGAATGATGACGAACCACAAATTGCAATCGATCAATTTGTTAACACCTTACTCAGCCTTGCCTGACACGCCGCGCAGCGTAAAACGTTCCAACAACTCAAATTGCCCATCTTTGCCAGGGTCACCAAAAATACACAGGCTGTCAATGGTCACAGGCTCAATCAAGCTGTTGCCAATGCAATCGTCTAACTGGCTACGGGCTTCTACTAATTCTGGTTTAGATAATCCATTGGTCAAAGTCATATGAAACCGAAACTGATTGCCAACATAAGGATAACCCCATTGGTCAAAATTCTCCCGCTCCAAATGCTTTAAATTTTTGCGTTTGATAATCTGCTTATGAGTCATCGGCGCGCGCAACGGGTCGAAAAACCGCACGCATTTCCATGCCAATTTGTTCAACCCCTTTACATTGTTGCGCTCTGGCACCAAAGCCAGAAAATCACTTAACTGCGATATTTTCAAAAACCCTAAACTCACAGGCGGGCGTTTGCCCGCCAATATATCAACCTGCTGACATAATTTTTCAAAACCGACGCCTTCAGCCAATCGCATCGGGGCTTTTAATGTCGCGTGAAAACCGTAGCGCCGTGGCTTACTAACATGGGGTTTCATGTCTAACCATTGCACGCCAAAACCCGCCAAACTGGTGTCCTCACGTGGGGCAAAATAAATGGCATAACGTTTATATTCGGGTGTTGAATCAAGCATATCAAAGCGCCCATTTGCGCAAACGTTGCGATAACATGTCAATCAAGGTTATCGACACAACCACAATGATCATAATGGCGGCGGTTTCAGCATAAGCAAAACTGCGGATATTCTCCCACAATAATTGCCCAATACCGCCTGCCCCGACCATGCCCAGCACAGTCGCCGAGCGCACATTGGTCTCAAACCGATAGAGCGCTAACGATATCCATAAAGCCATCACTTGCGGTATCACGCCAAAGATAACTTCTTGTAATTTCTTAGCGCCCGTGGCGCGAATGCCCTCCACTGGCCGCGGGTCAATGGCTTCGACCGCTTCAGAAAACAACTTGGCAATCACCCCCACATTATGCACAAATATAGCCATCACGCCAGCAAATGGCCCTAGGCCAACCGCCACCACAAATAACAAGGCAAATACAATTTCATTAATCGCGCGGCAGGCGTCCATCACGCGGCGCACAGGCTGCACAATCCAAGCAGGGAATATGTTGGATGATGACAAGATGGCAAACGGAACGCCTAATATAATGGCCAAAAATGTACCCCAAATGGCAATCTGAACGGTCACCACCATCTGTTCAACAAAAATATCAAAATCTCTAAAATTCGGGCTTAAAAACCCACTGGCATATTCTGCCATATTGCTGGCATCAGTGAATAGAGACACCCAAAGCCGCATTTCAACTGGTGACCAACTCCACAATAATAACAGCACAATCACAATTCCGCTCACCCATTTGGTCAGCGTCTCACGCATTGGAATTTTGGGTATGGTCATTTCATCCAATTTTTGCGTGTCATTCAGTGTCTGCGGTTTATATTGGTTCATGGTTTTCCTCATTTAAAATAACCCGCCTCCTCACTTATAGGAGGAAGCGGATAACAGTCATTTTACAAATTACATGTTCGGAACAGATTCCGTTAGCATGGTAATTTCAGCCGCTTGGGCTTCAAGTTCAGCAACTTTTGTGGCTTTTTCAGCATCACTCCATTTGGTATCATTTTTAATTTTCAAAATGTCTTTATTGATGGCCAAAATACGAATTGGGAAAAGCTGAGCATCAGATGAAGGGCGGAATGGCGCCCATTGTAATGCAGCCAAAATATCACGCGCAGTCTTCACTTCTTCAACTGAGCCTGTACGGCCATAAGTCATAATAAAAGTGTAAAGACGGTTCTTAATGTCTTGATCAAGATCTTTACGCCATACCAACGGGTCAGATGGAATCAAAGGTGATTTCCAAATGATTTTCAACTTGGCAAATTCTGTTGGGTTAGATTCTTCCAAACGGCGCATATTCTCAGTATTATTAGTCGCCACATCAACTAATTTATTAGCAGCTGCCAATGCATTGGCTTGGTGGTTGGCCGAACGCACAGTTTTAAAACATTTAGCAGGTGTTACGTTGTTTTTGGCAAATACATAAGTGGTTGGCACCAAAAAGCCAGAGGTAGAATTGGGGTCACCAATGCCAAAATCCAATGTGCCATCACATTTCAACAAATCATCCAATGTGTTGATTTTGCTGTCTTTATGCGCAATTAACAAAGACCAATAACCCGGGTTGCCATTGGCATCTACAGATTGAGCAAAAATCTCACCGTTCGAGCGTTTCACCGCTTCCATGGCAGATTTGTTGCCAAACCATGCCACTTGCACCTTATCAAAGCGCATGGCTTCAATCACGCCTGCATAATCAGGGGCAAAAAAGGCATTGATCTTAAGGCCAGTGCCTTTTTCCATCGCGCCCAAAAATGGCTGCCATTGGGCTTTTAAACTGCTTGTTGATTCGGTCGAAATGATGCCGAAGTTAACCTCTTTATCAGCGGCATTTACAGCGGTTGCTGATAATATGCCAACGGCCATTGCTGCGGCAGCGGCTGCGGTCATAATTGCTTTTTTAAACATGTCTTTATCCTATAAATAAATTATTGCATATTGCTATTCATTGTGGGTTCAGTCGCTTGGTCTGGCGGCATGCCAGCCCAAACATTGTCGATATTTTTTTGCTTGGTCTGTAAAGACGGCAAAAAAAGCTCTTCACTTTCGGCGCCATAAAGTTCGTTTAAAAACTCTGGCGTCAGTGCCTCGGATGGGCCATCGTAGACGACCTTGCCAGCCCGCAACGCGATGGTGCGGCGGCAGTAATTTAATGCATATTCCACTTGGTGCAGCGATACCAATATGGTCATATTGTCTTTTTGGTTGAGCTCGGTCATGATGTCCATCACCTTGCGCGCGGCCGATGGGTCGAGCGAGGCAATCGGCTCATCAGCCACCAATATTTTAGCGCCCTGCACCAAAGTGCGGGCAATGGCCGCGCGTTGTTGCTGCCCGCCCGATAAGGTCGAGCCGCGCTGCATGGCTTGGGCGGCGATGCCAACCCGCGTTAAAGCCAGCATTGCAGCCT
>NVQL02000044.1 GCA_002400495.2 Alphaproteobacteria bacterium
CATCCAGTCACCATGAATTTGCATAAGCGTTTTGCCAGCAATCACATCGTTTGTGGTTTCGTTCCAAGCCCGGTTTACCCAGCCTTTGTCGTTTTGATCAGCAATTTCGCGGAATAAAGCAACAGCGTCTTTAAAGCCTTGCTCATCCAAAACAGTTACGTCAGGTGTGCCTGCATAGAAACGTGTGTAAATGTCTTCGCCAGCAACAGCAGCCAAAAGCGCATGGAACAAATAACCAGCTTGGAATGAGTTACCACCCAAACCTAGGAAGTTATAACCAGCGTCTTTAACTTTTGCCATGTCAGCAAACATGTCAGCAGTAGATGTCCAAGATGTTGGGTCAACACCTGCAGCTTCAGCCACTTTCATGTTATAATAAAGCATGCCATCAATATGGATACCTGATGGAATCTTAACAATTTCACCGTCTACTTGGATCGCTTCTTGCACTTTTGGTGGGAAGTTTTCCCAAGCGCCAGTGGCTTTGAAATGTGAACCCACTTCTTGGCCAATGCCTTGATCGCGTAGATCACGGTAGAAACCAGATTGTCCTGTTAGGAAAATATTTGGCGGTGTACCAGCAGCTACCAAAGCGGCAAGCGGGCTAGAGCCAGCAGCTTCATGCGGCACTGACATTTCTACAACTGTATGGCCTTTGGCTTCCAGTGCTGAAACAAAAACGTTCAACGCCGCAAGTTCACTTTCGTTTGACCACGAGTGATATAGTTGCACTTCTTCAGCCTGCGCAATGGCGGCTGGTGTTACGATCATCGCAACGCCTAGTGCCAATTTTGCGGCTAGTGATTTAATATTGCTTTTCATCATTATACTCCCTTTTAGTTGAAAAACTCTTCTACTTCCTCTTTAAATCCGACTCTCTGTTTGAGCGTCGAAAACACTGAATTTGTCATGCGGAAACGCAATTTTTAACCTTGCATCTGCACCTTGTAAATCTTTGACCATTGCCGATTCTATGCGTACAGCAATCTGCTCATCGCCACTGTTTAAATAGGCGTTGCCATCGCTGCCGGGTTTTTCGGCATAAAGAACTGGCAAATCAAAGCTCGCGGCTTCTTTGCCTGTAATGTCACTGCCAATGGCAAAATGCTCAGGCCGCATGCCCACATAAACCTTGGCACCATCGGCAGGTTTATGGGTAAAATCATACTTCGATATATCCATACTCACCCCACTGGCGGCATGGGTGGCTAATATTTTTTTACCTTTTATGGCGATGGTTGCAGCGATGATGTTCATCGGCGGTGCGCCAATAAATTTAGCCACAAATAAGTTTGCAGGGTTTTCATAAACATCATCAGGGCTGCCAAATTGTTGAATAACACCTTGGTTCATAATCGCAATGCTGGTCGCCATGGTCATGGCTTCCACTTGGTCATGGGTCACATAAACAATGGTTTTTTGCAATTCATTATGTAATTTTTTAATTTCAAGCCGCATTTCTGTACGCAACTTGGCATCCAAGTTAGACAATGGCTCATCAAACAAAAACACTTCAACATTTTTAACCAAAGCTCGGCCAATGGCCACCCGTTGGCGTTGACCACCAGAAAGCTCGGCAGGTTTGCGTTTCATCAAAGGTTGGATTTGCAGCAAATCAGCCGCCCAATTCACCCGTTCCATCACCTCGGCTTTGGGTAGTTTTTGTGCTGCCAAACCAAATTTCAAATTGCCTTCAACAGTTTTAGTTGGGTATAGGGCATATGATTGGAACACCATGGCCAAACCGCGGTCTTTGGGGTCAAGATCGGTTACATCTTTGCCACCAATGGTAATTTCACCCGCTGTCACTTCAACCAAACCAGCCAACATGTTCAGCAAGGTTGTCTTGCCACAGCCAGAAGGGCCAAGCAAAACCAAAAACTCACCGTCCGAAACTTTTAGGTTCAAATCTTCGAGTACGGTTACATACCCATATTGTTTGACAATGTCTTTAAATCTAATCTCTGGCATGAATTATCCTTTAATCGCGCCGGCACTAATGCCCTGTACAAAAAACTTACCGAGTGCAAAATACACTATTAATGGTGGCAAGGCGGTCAACAATGCCGCGGCCATATCCACATTATAGCGCACAGCACCTGTACCTGTAATCACCGTATTGGCCAAAATAACCGTCATTGGTTGGGCACCAAAGCCGCCAAATGTTAAGCCTATTAAGAAGTCATTCCAAACACCGGTAATCACTAAAATCAACACAACAATGATGATGTTGCCCGACATAGGCAAAACAATCTCACCAAATATGCGCCAGAAACTCCCCGAATCCATCAACGCTGCGTTGATTAACTCAGGCGGAATGTCCTTGTAAAAATTACGGAAAATAAGCGTTAGAAATGGCATCGAAAGCACACCATGCACAATCGCCACGGCCCAAAAAGTTCCGTAAATACCAAGTTTAGCGGTTATCAACACCAATGGAATCATAATCACTTGGAACGGCACAAAGGCACAGATAAACAATACGAATAAAAAACTACCCGCCCATTTAATCTTCCACAATGCCAAAGCATAACCTGTGATTGAGGCCAAACCGACTGAGATAGCAATGCTCGGAATTAGAATTTTAATCGAAGTGAAAAAGCCAGCTTTCACCCCATTACAAGTCATGCCCGAACAAACTTCAGACCATGCCTTATTCCAACCCTCAAAAGTCCAAGTCGTGGGCAGGTCAAAAATTCTGCCCAAAGTAATTTGGTCCAAGGTTTTAAACGAAGTTACAATGATCACATATAATGGCACCAACACTGCAAGGGCAATCATAGCCAAAAATATAAAGGTGATGATTGATGAACCTTTTATCTTTTTCTTCTTTTTAGGATATTGTTTAAATTCGCGTTCAGAAATATCGATATTCGCCATCACACGGCCTCCCTTTCTTTACGCTTGGTCTGCCAACGGGTTAACAAGACCAGCGGCAAGAAGATTGCAAATGTAATCAACAACATCATAAATGCGGCTGATGACGCATAACCCATATTGCCACGAGTGGCATACGCATTGACCACAAAATAAGCAGGTGTCCAAGATGATGTACCTGGGCCACCACCGGTCATCGCAAGCACAATGTCATAAGTTTTCACCACGCCTAACGACAGTAAAATCGCACAGGTTAAGAAGGTAAATTTCAACATCGGGATGACAATTTCAGTATAAAATTTCCACGGGCTAATTCCGTCCAACTTGGCCGCATTCCATATCTCGTCATTGATAGATTTTAAGCCAGCCAGCATCAGCGCCAAATAAAAGCCCATCCCATGCCATACAATGGCGATGATCACGCCCCACATGGCGGTGTCTTTATGTGCCAACCAGTTGAATGAGGCGTTTTCAAAGCCAAGCTCAATTAAAAAATTCTCAATGCCCAGCACGGGGTTAAACATCCAACGCCATACAATACCGGCCACGATGAAAGATACTGCCAACGGGTATAAATAAATGGTTCTAAAAACACCCTCGCCCGTTTTTTCTTTATTGACCAATACAGCCAGAATAAAACCAAACAGAATGGCCAACGCACTGCCAATCGTCATAAATATCAAATTGTTAATTGAGGTTTCCCAGTTCGGGTCATTAAACAAGCGTTTATATTGCCGCCAGAAATTTTCCCAATAAATATCATAATTCGGAAAACGCCGAGATTTGGTAAATGATATATAAATTGTCCAGCCAATAGCGCCAACAAAAGCCACTGCTGTGATCACCATAGCAGGTATAAGTGCCAAACGTGGTGACATCCAACTATATCGAATCGCCATATATTTTCCCTCAATAACAATGCTCAAAACTCTATATCAAACAAAAATATCTCTTCGAACTGACTATTTAAAAGTCAAGAAAAATATTTTGCTTGCACACAGTGTTATCGTTAATATATATTCAGTTTTGTAGGTGTGTCAATACACATATTTTTATTCACATGAGGTTTTTGGTTTAAACCTAGCATTTTAAACCATTAAATCTGAGGCCAAGGAGGGCGCAAACATAGCGCTAACATATTGAAAATGAAAAATAATAATATACCAAAAGTTGGTTTAGGTACCTATGGATTAACTGGTGATAACGGCACACAAGCGATCATTACGGCCATTAAAAATGGCTATCGACATATCGACACTGCCCAGACCTATGACACTGAAAAACAAGTAGGTTTTGCTGTTCGCGATTGCGGGTTGGCACGTGATCAATTATTCATCACCACAAAGATCACTCCTGAAAATTTTTCAAATCTAAAACAAAGCCTAAGCGATAGTTTGGCTAAACTAGGCACAGACAGGGTTAACCTGACGCTTATTCATTGGCCGTCTCACTATGATAAAGTGCCGATAAGCGACTATATCGGTGAGTTAGCGCAGGTTCAGGACGAAGGGCTAACCGATCTTATCGGTGTGTCCAATTTCACCCGCAGGCATTTGGATGAGGTAGATAAAGAAATTGGCATTAAAAGGTTATCAACAAATCAATTTGAGTGTCATGCCTACTTACAGAATCGAATTTTAGCCCAATATTGTATAGATGCTGATGTGGCTGTCACTTGCTACATGCCAATGGCAGTCGGTGCCGTGCTTAAAGACCCTGTCATCATAAAAATTGCCCAGCAACATAATTGCGATCCGTCGCAAGTCGCCTTGGCATATCTGCTACAACAAGGCTATATTGTCATTCCCAAATCGGCCAATGCAGAGCGTCAAAAAACCAATCTGGCCAGCACCGACGTCAACTTAACGGCGGATAATATGAGCGCGATAGACGCACTTGATCGTGGTCAGAGGATTGTCGACCCCGAATGGGGCCCAACATGGGATTAACCGCAGTTAAAAACAGTTACAACCAATAAATAAGGATATAAAATGACCCAAATTAAAGTTAAACAAGTCGCCCATGTATGTATTTTCGCGCATGATATTGATGAAACCAAAGCCTTCTACAAAAATGTACTTGGCATGGAGCCAGTATTTAATTTTTTGCGTGATGGCAAAATTTTTGGCTTCTATTTAGATGCAGGCGGCCGCACCCATGTTGAAGTGTTTCAAAATGGTAGCGCGGCTTATGATGACAAAAATATCATCAATCATCTTTGCCTTGAAGTTGAGAATTTAGAAGATGCAGTTGCGCATATCAAAGCCCAAAGTATAGATGTCACCGCCATTAAGAAAGCTTGCGACGATACATATCAAGCTTGGATTAAAGATCCAAATGGTGTAAAGATTGAGCTGTTTGAATATACAGACAAAAGCGCACAATTTGTGGGTGGCGATCGAATTGCCGATTGGTGAGTGATACCGAATCATATATATGCTGAGACTAGGGTAAGGAGACATCCATATGGGCAGAATACGCGTCAGACTGAAAGACGTAGCTGAAGCGACAGGTTATTCTGTCAACACCGTTTCACTTGTGCTGCGTGGCAGCTCAAGATTGCCCCTAAAAACCCGAGATCTCATATTAAAAGAAGCTGAGCGACAAAATTATGTGCCCAATCAATTGGCACGGTCGCTCATCTTGCAATCTACAAAAATGGTCGGCCTGGTGTTAACCGATATTATGAACCCGACCATCACCAAAACCGCCAGATCTATAGAGTTAGACTTAGCTAAGGCCGGCTATGGCGTGATGTTTGCGTCAAGTGATAATGAATTGGCCAACGAAAAACGCGCGCTCAATCACTTACAGTCCTCTCAAGTTGATGGCATTCTCATTTATCCGACCAACCGCAATGAAATTTCACACATTCAGAACATCGCAAAATCGGGCTATCCTATTTTAATGCTATCTGATATTCCTGATGCTGGCTTAGATGTGGTGGCGATTGACGATATAAAAGGCGCGCACATAGCGGTCAGCCATTTGATTGAACAAGGCCACAAGCAGATCGCCATACTTGATGGCGCAAAAAATTTAGGCAATAGCGATAAATATGACGGTTCTTTTGCGGCGGCTGAAGATGCAGGCTTACCAAGCAGCGCCCTTCAAATTGTCGACCCCGAAGGTCATGGCGCCATAAACGGCTTTGCCGCCATGCAAAAAGCCTGGGCATTGACCCCGCGCCCGACCGCCATATTCGCCTCGACCGATTCGCTGGCCATCGGCGCCGCACGCTGGTGCCGCGAACATGATTTACGCATCCCGCAAGATGTGGCCATTGTTGGCTTTGACAATACCGAAGCCGCCGAATTTTGCTCGACACCACTAACAACTATAAATTACGATTCAGAAGATGTGAGCAAACATGCTGTCGAGCGCATTATATCACGCATAGAATCTGACAATATGAGTGACGACACAACCATCACCTTGATTGAACCAAATTTAGTCATCCGCGAATCATCTTAAGCCCGCCAAAAAACAAAGCCCCAGAAAAAATCCCAAGGCTTTGCTCACTTTTGTAAAAATAACACTGCTTATTTGCCGACTTCAATTCCAGCCTCAGCATAATATTTTAATGCACCGGGGTGATATTCAACAATTGTTGAAGGTGCCATTTTGGCCAAAGCTGCACGTTTAAAAGCACCAAAGCTTGCGCCAAGTTTTTCTTTGTTTTCAGCAATAACTTTGGTCATATTGTAAACCAACTCATCCGAAACGTCTTTATTGGTTAGCAATAACCATGGAATTTCGACTAAGTTTGCATCTTCAGACATACCCGGTATATTCTCGTTAGCTTTAATGGTGATGATGTTACCTGATGGCATTAACTTTTTAAACCGCGCCACAGCTTCATCAGATAGATCTAACGAAACATATTTTATACCACCATGATTTTGCAACTGAGCATTGACTTTTTTGCCCGCGCCAGAGTTTAAGCTGATCAGCGTCAAATCAACAAGCCCATCGCCCAAGGCAAAAATACCTTTTACAAAATTCGAAACGGGTATTTTGTCAAAATCATCATAAGTCATATCGCCATTGGCTAACGCACCCATAATGTAATAAGGAATGATGGTAGATGACGTGTATTCAGATGCAATTCTAATCCCCTTGGCATTGGCTTTTAAATCAGAAATTGTTTTAATGCCACTATCCGCAGCGACCATAAGGCCAGTTCTGAGTGGGAACATAACACCCACGACACGTAGGTTGGGGTTGCCTCTGCCTTCAAAGTTACCCGTGCCGCTAAATGCAAATTCTGCCTCAACCGAATTGGCAAAGCCAAATTCAATTTCACCATTATTGATTAACGGCAAATAAGCTGCAGTGCCCGACAAAGGCTGAGTTCTGGCAATAATACCGGCCTCTTGGTTGGCAATTTTTGCTACAGCTTGGCCCGTATTGTGCCCAAGACTGCCGGGTTGCCCCGAAGCAATGCCAACAACCCCAGCGGCCATCACGCTGCTGGTCAAAAATACACTGGCGGTTAACGCCATGGCCATTCTCTTACCAATATTTTTCATCTAAATTCTCCCTATATTATACCACCTCTTTGGTGAGGCCTTCTTTGTAAAACTTACTCAGATAAAGCGTAAGCAATGCGGTTATTATGCAGCACCCAATGTTGACATATACCCATGCAATTGGCGCCAGAGCGATGGGCAAGCTACAAATGCCCAATAGTAAAAACAAACCTCTTATCGGCAGGATGAGTTTTTTACTCATAAAACCAACAATCGCCGTAGATACAGCAAATATGCCGCCAATCGCGGTGACAAGTGCCAAAATAATCTGCCACCAAGTGCCATCCATCAATAAGGCGGGCGTGCATACAAATACAAATGGAATGATGTAAGCGGCCCAGCCAATCCGCATAGCGGCCAACCCCGTGTGCAAAGGGTTGGATTTGGTGATGGCCGCCGCTGCAAACGCAGCCAAGGCGATGGGCGGCGTGATCATAGACATCATGCCAAAATATAAAATAAACATATGCGCTGCAATGGGCGACACCCCAGCCTCAACAATAGACGGCGCGACCAACGCCGCGAGTAAAACATACACGCCAGATGTTGGCATGCCCATGCCGAGCAAAATACAAATAAAAGCCGAAACCAGCAAAATTAGAAACAGATTATTACCAATCGAATCAACCAATAATAAAGTCAACGCAAAACCAAGGCCAGTGACATTTAAAATGCCAATCACAAACCCCGCCGCCGCGACGATTAGAATCAGATCAACCATCGATTTACCAGTCGAAATGAACACGTTGAGCAATTTTTGTAAGGTTAAATAATCTTGCCCATAACGGCGCCAAAACCCGACAATAATGATGGCAATACTCGCCATAAGCGCACTGTCCGCAGGGTCTAACCGCCACCAGAATAAACTGGTAAGCAACACCACAAACGGCAGAATAAAATGCCAGCCCTCCTTCAACACTTGCTTCATATTGGGGATGTCATCATCAACAATCTGAACTTCGTCCCTTCCGGCAATCAAATCAACCTGCAAGAAAATACTCACATAATATAATGCGGCAGGAATGACTGCAGCCGCGGCCACCGTCATATAAGATATATCCAAAAATTCGGCCATCAGGAAAGCCGCTGCGCCCATAATGGGCGGCGTTAATTGTCCACCTGTCGAAGCAATGGCTTCAATCGCACCCGCATCTTGTTTAGAATATCCACCACGTCGCATCAAAGGAATGGTGATAACCCCCGTGGTTACAACATTAGAGACGGCACTTCCTGAAATGGAGCCAAATAACGCCGATGCCACGACCGATATTTTGGCGCTGCCACCACGGCTTTTGCCAGTTGCCGCCATGGCCAAATCGGTAAAAAATGCACCACCACCCGCGGCAAATAGCAATTGGCCGAAAAACACAAACAACAGCACAATGATCGTGCCAACTGCCAATGGTGTTGAAAATACCGCGCTCGGGTCAAACCCAACATATTGCACCAATTTAATGGGGCTCATTTCACGCCCAATCAACGGACCCGGTATTTTGTCGGCAAATAAAGCATAGATGAAAAACACCGAAACGATGAAAAATAATGCCAAGCCCGCTTTGCGGCGCACACCTTCCAAAACAAAAACCACAACAACACCGCCAATAAGCGTTAAAATAGGTGGCCTATATGCCTGTTCTCTTAACAAAACGGGGTAAAATACCGCCGCATAAAGCAATACAACCAAACCAAAAGCGGCCAAGCACATGCCTAAAATATTAGCGGTTTTCGTTTGTTTTTCGGTAAAACCCGAAAGTAAAAACACAATGGCGATGGCCAAACCAAGTTGAAATGCCATATATTGCTCGGTTAATATCGCATAACCAACGCGCGTTGGCGCATCAATATTCCACAATATGCAAGCTATAGTCATGACAACAGCTAAAAATGAAGCTACTTTTGAAGAAATTTTATTAACTTGTACATCCGTCATAATCATTTGGGCCCATATGCTGAAAATTACATTTCGAATCACTAACACAAAATTAATTCGAAAAATAATTCAATTCCCATTGATGCTATTCAAAAATAGAATAGCATCAATGGGTTATTCCTAGCTTCTTAAGCAAGTTATTATTAAATCTATTTTTCTAAAATCAAATAGACCATGATAAAATGTAAAATGGCGGCAACAATCACCAATATATGAAAAATTTCGTGATAACCGAAATAAATTGGTGATGGATTCGGACGTTTAATACCATAAATAATAGCGCCAATTGCATAAACAATGCCACCTGACGCCATCAAAATAATTGGCACCAGCCCAATGCCATCAAACAACTCACCGACATAGGGAAAAATCACCACCCCCGCCCCTAAATATATGATTACATTTAGGAAGTTTGGTGAATTTGCAAACCAAAATGACTTGATAATGCCAAGAATGGCAACCATCCATATTGTCCATAATAGCACATGCATTGATGGGTTTGATAAGCCCAAAATGGCAACTGGCGTAAATGTGCCTGCAATCATTAAATAAATAGCGCTATGGTCAAACCTTCTAAACAGTGCTTTTTTTTCAACCGACCAATTCACACGGTGATAAAGCGCGCTGATGCCAAACATGCTCAACGCGCCAAACGCGTAAACAAGTATGGCGACGAATTCCAACCTAGTCGTTGTGAGAACCATCAACATAATCAATGCACCAAGGCTGATGAAAAACATCGATTGGTGAGAGTGGCCTCTTAGAAGCGGCTTTTTTGGTGTCGTATTGTTCATATTTAGCCCCCTAATGATTCGTGCGGCAATTGCTTATTGGCAAGTAAGTCTTTTTTTGCTTACATGCGTTTTTACCACGCCTTTTTCCAAAATATAAGCCATATTCGACAAATAAAATTAAAATATTTAAATACAAATTAATCGCCAAGCGGGCTGTTATTATCGGTTTGCTCGTCAGTTTGGTTTTGGCGCAAACGCCGCAGAACTTCCAACGCTTGCACATCCATTTTTGCCGCCACACCATTAGCTAAAATATCCAACAATGCCAAATATGCATAACGGCTGGATGTTGGGCGTAATATATAATCACCCTCGGTGATGTTTATAAGCAATTGATGGTCAGCTAGTTTAGCCAAAGGTGTATCATGGCGGGTTATCGCCACAAGCTTAGCGCCGTATTGCCCCGCGATGCGAGCGCATTCAATCATGTTCTGGTTATATCCAGACACGCTGAATAAAAACACCGTGTCACCTTTTCTAACGGTTGCAGACATCATTTTTTGCATTTCAGCATCATGGCTCTCGGCAATATTTATCTGTAATCTAAAGAATCGATTGACCATTTCTTGGGACAGCATGGATGAAATGCCACCACTGCCAAAAGCAAATATCTGCCGCGTTCGCGTGGTCAGATCAATCACATTGGTCATTTGCGCCAAATCCAATTGTTGGCTCACTTCAAACAAGGCTTGTTGGGCTTTGGCCAAAATATTCTGCGCAATGTCTTCAATGTTATTTATCGGCATGTCATTGCTCAAAAAGCGCTCATCCAGCCGCATATTTTGCGATAATTTAAGCTTGAGCGCGCGCAATCCATCCACACCAATAGAGTGGCAAAATCGCGTCACTGTCGGCATACTGACATTGGCACGCTTCGAAATATCACCAATATTATGAGCAATCACAAATTGGCTGTCATGCAAAATAAGCGCGGCAACCCGTTGCTCTGACTTAGAAAGCCGATCTTGCACATCCGAAATATGGCTGATGATGTCAAAACTCATATGTCACCTGTAAATCCCGATTTCTATTTTGGTGAATAATCCTCGTTTTGGTGAATAATTCACATGAATAATCATAATTTTATTACAAATCGCATGAATACGGCAAAATATCAATATTATGTTCTATTATTTACATAAATAATCAATTCAAATCAAAAGACTCTAAATGCGCATATTTGTTGCTGGCATCGCCACCGAAACCAATAGTTTCAGCCCCATATTCATTGGCGTGGATGATTTTAAGGCATCATTATATGCCAAGCCCAATCAACATCCGGACACGCCCACTTTATGCACAGCAGCTCTGGTGGATTTACGCAAACGTGCAAAGTCCGAAAATTTTACCTTAATTGAAGGTACAACCTGCTGGGCAGACCCAGGAGGGTTGATTGCCAAAGATTGTTTTGAGCAATTGCGTGATGAGATTTTATTGCAAGTTACCCAAGCCCATAAAACCGCACCATTAGATGGTGTTATCCTCTGCCTACATGGCGCGATGATGGCGCAAGGCTATGATGACCCTGAAGGCAATTTACTGCAAAATATCCGTGAAATTGTTGGCGATGACGTCATTATCGGCGCCAGCCTCGACCCACATAGTCATTTAACCGATTTGCGGTTTGAACAAGCCGATATATTATGTGCATTCAAAGAATTCCCCCATACTGACTTTGTCAAAACGGGCGAAAAGGTGGTGGATTTGGTGATCCGCACCATAAGAGGCGAGATAAAACCTCAAATGGCAATGTTTGATTGCAAAATGATTGATGTTTTCCCCTCCTCACGCCAACCCATGCGCCAATTTGTCGATGATATGCTGGCAACCGAGGCGCAAGAAGAAGAGATCTTAAGCCTGTCGCTCATTCACGGTTTTATGGCGGGCGATTCACCATGGCTGGGCACAAAAATGATTGCCATTTGTGATGGCAATCGCGACAAGGCACAAGAGTTTGCGCAGCAATTTGGTCAAAAAATCATCAACATACGCGGCCAGTCAATGCCACAAATTTTGCAAACAGACCCCGCGGTCAAGCAGGCATTCGTCAAGGCCACCACAAGCCAAAAACCTGTGGTCATTACTGATGTGTGGGACAACCCGGGCGGCGGCGTGGCGGGTGACGGTACGCTTATTTTACAAGCCTTACTCGAACAAAAGCCTCAAAACAAAGTCATGCGCATTGCCGTCGGCACCATATGGGATCCAATGGCGGTCAAACATTGTTTCACTGCGGGTGAAGGCGCGGTCATTCCCTTGCGGTTCGGCGCTAAATCTGCACCCAATACAGGCGATCCAATGGATAAAATTGTGCTGGTTAAAAAACTGCACAAAGCCGCCACCCAAAGCTTTGGCAGTTACCAAGTGCCTATGGGTGCTTCGGTGGTTATTGAATTTGAGAGCATAGAGGTGATTTTAAACAGCACGCGCGCCCAAGCGTTTGAACCTGACTTGTTTAATGTGATGGGCATTGACCCGAGCCAATGCGATATTTTGGCAATCAAATCGACAAATCATTTTTATGCAGGTTTTGAAAAAATTGCCGAGCATATTATTTATTGCGAGGCGGGCAACCCCTACCCCAACGACCCCAAAACAACCGTCTATCAAAAAGCGCCTAAAAACCTGTGGCCAATTATTGACAATCCATGGCACGCGACTCAAAATAAACCTAACAATTGAGCAAATCTATGAAGCACAAAACCCCAGAACAAAGATTGGATGCCTTGGGCATCAGCTTGCCACAAGTCATCAACCCGATTGGCAATTTTCGCAATGTAAAACGCGTTGGTAATTTACTCTATGTATCAGGCCAAGGCCCCGTCACCGAAGATGGGACTTATCTCACAGGCAAAGTTGGGCGTGATGTCACCACAGAGACGGCACAAAAACACGCCAAAATTGTTGCCATCAATATTTTAAGCGTACTCAAAGCCGAATTGGGTGAATTGTCTGAAATCACTGATGTGGTAAAATTGCTCGGCATGGTCAATGCCGTGCCCGAATTTGAACGACATCCGCAGGTGATCAATGGATGCTCTGATTTTTTATGTGAAATATTGGGCGATGCAGGGCCACATGCCCGCTCGGCATTTGGTGTTGGGTCATTGCCCAATAATATCACGGTCGAAATTGAAGCCATCATCGCAGTGAAGGATAGCTAAATGAGCAAAGTAAATTGGAATTTTTATACAAAAAATGGCTTTGAGCCGCTTATCAATGTCAATGGCACGATGACAGGCATTGGTGCCTCGCGCGCCGTGCCGCAAGCGGTTGCTGCCACGGCCGAAATTATGCCGCATTTTGTCAATATGCACGAATTGCAAGCCAAAGCCTCCAAGGTGATTGCAGCTGCAACAGGTGCAGAAGCGGGCTTCATAGCAGCATCCGCCTCAGCTGGCATTAGCATGGCGGTGGCGGGCTGCATAACGGGCTTGAATGTCGGCCATGTCGAACAATTGCCACAAACAAGCGAGAAAAACAAAGTCGCGGTGCAAATGGGGCATTTGTGCAATTATGGTGCGTCGATTGAGCAAGCTGTCAGGCTAACAGGTGCAGAGGTCAGCATTGTCGGCCAATCCACCCAAACGCTTGATCATCAATTGCAAGCCGCTCTTGACGATCATGTTGTGGCCGCCATTTATGTGGTTTCACATCATGTGGTTGAATATGGTCAAATGCCACTGAAACGTTTTTGTGAAATCTGCCATAATTCCAATGTGCCCGTCATCGTTGATGCAGCCTCAGAATATGATTTGCAAATATTCCTCGCCCAAGGTGCCGATATTGTCATCTATTCTGGGCATAAATTTTTAGGCGGGCCGACATCAGGCATTGTTGCTGGCAAGCGTGATCTCATCAAAGCCGCTTATATTCAAAATCTGGGCATTGCACGGGGTATGAAAATCGGCAAGGAAAGCATTTTTGGGGCAATGGCAGCTTTAACCGCATGGGCGTCACGCGATCACGCGGCGATTCGCCAGCAAGAACAAGCAGCGCTAAGCCTTTGGGCAAAAGCCTGCCACGGGTTTAAAGGCATAGACACCAACATACAAGCCGATGTGACCCATAACCCATTAGATCGATTGAAAATAACTGTAGATTCAGCGAAAGCCAACGCAAGCCCCGCCGCCATTGCCCATGCGCTCGGCCAATTTGAGCCACAGATATTGGTGCGCGATCACGAGGTTGAACTAGGATATATTCAGCTCGACCCATGCAATTTAGCCGATGGTCATGCCGAGATTGTCGCTAGCGCATTAAAACAAGTGCTGCAAAAAGCGGCAAAAAGCCAGCTTCAAGAGCCCGATACCAACCTCATGCGCAATGCGGGCATTCAGTCTTATCTTAATTGGAATTCAGATTAAGCGCTGTCCTGCATCTCAGGCAGGTCTAAGCTAGATAGATCTATATTGCGTTTAAAGGCCATGCCTTGGTCATCAAACAGATGGCAATCGCTGGCTTTTATACCAATGTCAAACGACTGATTGGCACGAATGTTGGCCATTCCGCCTTGGATAGAAGAAAAACGATTGGCGGCTTCTGGATCATCAGCTAGCTCCACACCTGGAGTGTCAGCATAAATCACCGTGTGGGCGCCCAAACGCTCAACCACATTGGCATTCAACGATATGGTGATGTCGCAACCATCAGTCGCCGTATGTTCAGGCCGAACGCCAAGCGTCAATTTTTGACCTTCAATACCCGCACGGGGCGCGACTGGTATGGTCAATTTTCCGCCCGTCACCAGCTCAACATCAATACTATTTTTACCCACGCCTGTGCAGGTCACATCCAGAAAATTCATTTTCGGGTTACCAATAAATCCAGCCACAAACAGGTTGTCGGGGCTATGATATAGCTCAAGCGGAGACCCCACTTGCGATATCATACCACCATCTAGCACCACAATGCGGTCAGCCATGGTCATGGCTTCAATCTGGTCATGGGTCACATAAATCATCGTCGCATCTAAATCATGATGTAGCTTAGACAATTCTATGCGCATCGAAGCGCGCAACGCAGCATCAAGGTTAGATAAAGGCTCATCAAATAGAAAAATACTCGGCTCACGCACAATGGCACGGCCAATCGCTACACGCTGCCTTTGACCACCAGATAACTCGCCAGGGCGATATTGCAATCTCTCGTTCAATTTCAAAATATCAGCAGCTCTATGTACTTTTTCATCCACTTCAGCTTGGGGGAGCTTTTCTACCCGTAGCGGAAATGCAATATTCTCATATACGCTCATATGAGGGTATAGAGCGTATGATTGGAACACCATGGCGATGCCGCGTTTCACGGGTGGCAAGGCATTCACTCTAATGTCATCAATAATCACATCACCCTCGGTGATGTCTTCAAGGCCAGCAATCATGCGCAATAAAGTCGATTTACCGCAGCCAGAGGGGCCTACAAATACAATAAATTCGCCATGTTTAACATCAAGTGAAACACCTTTGATAACTTCAACATTACCAAAACTTTTTTTCAGGTTTTCTAATTTGAGTTGACCCACAGCCAGTCTCCATTCTTACAATTTAGTCTTAAATTCTATTTACAAAAGCGGGCGCGACCCAAATCAATGGATCGCACTCGTCTATATTATTTAACGTCTTCAAGCGCATCAGCAGCAGCTTCAACCGCTTCAGCAGCCGTTGCTTCGCCAAGCACAACGCTTTGGATCGCGTCATTAATGGCATCTTGCAAACCTTGGTAATCAGTCGCAAAAGGCTCAGGGCCACCAGCAGGAATAATGTCAATGAATGGTGCCCAGTTCGGGTCAGTGGCAATCATTGCATCCACTTCAGCACTGGCACGCAATGGTGTCAAGCCTGTAGCAATTTCAAACTCTAATTGGTTTTTAGGGTTTGTAAGATATTTAGCCAAGCTCACAGCTTGCTCTTCAACGCCTGTGCCTTTAAACACAGCCAATGAATCGGTGATTAGCAATGTACCAGACTCGCCGCTTGGGCCATGAGGCATAGGGCCAACAGCCCATTCAAGACCATCAACTTCTTTCATACGTGCGCTGTCACCATATGGGCCAACTAAGAAGCCAGATTTACCAGCTAAAAATAACGGGCGGGCTTTGGCTTTGTCGTAAGCAATTGGGCCAGGTTGAGCAACAGAAGCCAGTTTTGTGCCATAAAATTCCATAGCTTCAACAACTTGTGGCGAATTAAATACAATTTCACCGTCAGCATTGATCACTTCACCACCGTTAGAATAAACATAATTCATAAACTGATGCATCGTGTTGTCAAATGACGCCGCCACAAGTGCAATGCCATCAGCATCAGTTTTTTCTTTAATGGCAGATGCCATTTCATACATTTCACCCCAAGTGGTTGGGCCTTTTTCGCCGTCATAGCCAGCGGCTTTTAACAAGCCTTTATTCCAATATAAAGCTTTGGTTGAGAAAGCACGAGGTGCGCCCCAAATTTTACCACCAGCGGTTACTGTGCCCAAAATAGGTGCAGCATAAGTGGCTTTTTCAGCATCAGACATAGTAATTTCAATGATCAAATCATTTTTTGACAATTGCTTCAATGTACGCGAGCCCATATAAGCAAGTGCAGGTGCGTTACCCGCTGCAGCCAACGTGGTCGCTTTAGTTTGGCACTGACCCCATGCTAGATATTCTAAGTTCACTTTATAACCAGGATTTGCAGCTTCCCATTCGCCGATGTGTTTTTCAGCAAAAGATCCACCCCAATCTTGACCACCACATTGAATCATGTGAAGCTCTTTGTCTGCAGCTTGGGCGCTAGATACGGCACCCAATACCAGCATGCTAGCTGCTGCGAATTTTAACATATTCATTTTACTCTCCCTTGTTTATTTTTCTGCCTATTAGTCATATTATTCCTTCACCGCGCCTGCGGTTAAACCCGCTACAATATAGCGTTGAAGGAAAATATATATGATCAACACTGGCAAAATGCCGACCAAACTTGCGGCCATCAACTCATTCCAAATGATTTCTTGACGACCAAAAAACTGATAGATGCCCACAGGCAGTGGGTTTAAACTATCTTGCGAATTAAAAGTAAGTGCGAATAAGAATTGCTGCGCATATGCGCCAATGAAAGTTGCAATCGCCACCACAATGATGCCAGGCATGGCAATGGGTAAAATAATGCGGCGCAGAATATACAAGCGGCTGGCACCATCAGCCCAAGCGGCTTCTTCTAATGACTTGGGAATTTTCATCAAATAAGAACGCATCAACCAAATGCCCGTTGGAATGCTAAACGCCGCGCCGGGTATAATCATCGCCCAATAAGTATTGAGAAAGCCGAGCTTCTGCATTAATTTATAAAGAGTGATGATCAACACTGTACCGCCCACCATGTTGATGGCTAAAAACGCCCCCAAAATGGCATCTCGGCCTTTAAATTCAAACCGAGCAAACCCCCAAGCGGCTGGGATGACACATACAAGTGCAATGATGGTCACAGCGGTGGCAATGAAAAAGCTATTCATTATATAGACATGCAAACGCGGCACATTCCTCCACATGTCAAAATAAGCATCAAAGCTCATATTGTCGGTTACAAATGCATAAGGTATCGTAAAAATCTCGCTTATTGGCCGCATTGATACTAAAAACGCTTCTAAAAAAGGCGCCAGCATAAAGGCTATAAATAATGCGATGCCCGCATAAATCAAAATATATTCGTACCATTTATATTTATTTATCATGATGTTGGCTCCCCGTGATTCATCGCCCTTTTGGCAAAGCGGGTCAGCATATAAAAATAGAATGCCGCGAAGGATGATAAGAAGGTCACAATCATCACCGCCCGTGCTGAACCCTCACCATATCTATTGCGCGCAATGGCGGTTTTATAGGTGTCGATAATCATTGTGGTGGTTGAGCCACGCGGGCCACCTTCGGTCAAAATCCAAATGATATCAAATGAGTTAAATGTCCAAATGGCCGATAAAAGCCCCATAGTCGCCACTGCTGGCATAATCAGCGGCAGCGTGATGCGGCGAAAGCGATAGAAACGGCTAGCGCCATCTGTCCATGCAGCTTCATGCAAATCACCTGGTACGCTTTGCATGGCAGCCAATAGATAGATGGTCACTAACGGTGTGCCGACCCAAACGTCGGTCACAATCGTGGCGTAAAATGATGAATTACGAAATGCCAAGAATTCAAACGGCCCCGCAAAAATGCCCAACCATTGGCCAATGCCCGAAATCATTCCAAATTGGCCATTATACATCCAACTCCAGATGAAAACGCCAATGGCAATCGGCACAATCCACGGCGGCATGATCAGCACTCTAAACAGGTTACGGCCGGGTACAGCGCAATTGAGCAACATAGCCCCCGCGACACCAACCAACATTTTTAAAGACACCGAAATGAACATCCAATAGAATGTACGCACGATGACAGCAGGGAATTTACCACCAAATATTTTTATGTAATTTTTAAACCCAACATATTCTTCAACAGGGTTTAATGAGCTGTTGGTGAATGACAGGCGGAATGTTTCGGCTAACGGCCATGCCACAATAAATAGTGTCAGTGCCAAGGCTGGCAGTAATAAAAGATATGGAAAATAATTGGCTTTTCCGTCGAGGGCATTCATTGGGCAGCCTCCCCGTTTACAGATTTTTCACTGCGTAAATTATAACTATCAAAGCGTTGCCACATTTCCGTCAAGTCAATCACTTGGTGCGTGATACGGGCTTCATCAAGCTTTATGGCGGTTAAGCCAGCTTCCAAGCCATCTAGTATTGACACAGGCAATTCTGCACCATCATTCATATGAGCAAAGATATCTTCAATCATCTTCTCATCAGCGCCGTAATGCACAGATATCGCCGAGTCGGTTTTGTAAGATTTATCAATCAATCGTTCATTGTCTCTGGCATTGGTGACTTTAAAATAATTGCGCACAAAATCGCCTTCGGCCATGCCTTTTGAACCCATCACACAAAACCGCCTAAATTCATCAGGCACGTTTAAATTGGTGTGGAAGCATAGATTTTCGCCATCTTCATACTCAATGATCGCGGTCTGATAATCAATAATATCACCGTCACCATCAAACACGCGGTCAGAGCCGTTCCAACCCGTTGGCTTGCTGTGATAAACCTCATTGTCATTGATAGAGGCGTTTTTAGGGGTGAAAGAACGGTTGCCACCAAAACTTGCCACACGGATCGGGCGCTTGCCCATCAGGCCTTGATATAAGTCTAAATCGTGACAACATTTTTCCAACATAAAGCCGCCAGAATATTTGCTATGCCGCCGCCAATCGCGCATAAAGAATGCCCCATGGTAAGGCATAATATGTTCAGATGCCTCAACTGAGGTTATGTCGCCCAATAAACCATCGTCACGGGCTTTAATCAAATCACGATATAGCGGCGCATAACGCAACACCAAACCAATCATCAGTCGGTCTGCCCCGCCATTTTTAGCCAATATATCAAGCAATTCAAAAGTTTGCTTCTCATCAATCACCACAGGTTTTTCGGTAAAGGTTTTTACGCCAAATTCCAAAGCGGTGCGAATATGTTCTAAATGCAAATGGTTCGGCGAGCCAATCATCAACAGGTCAAGCTGTTCATTCTGCAGCAAATCATCAAGCGTATCGTAATGAATACCCGGTGATAATTTTTTAAGTGTAGCGGGGTCAACATTCAGTCCCTGCACGCCCTCACCTGTCATAAGCGGTAACCCGCATGGGTCAGGATCAACATAGCCAACAAATTCAACATTGGGCATTATAGAGCCAATCACTTGCGTCAAATAGCCAATGCGGTAGCCTAAACCAACAATCCCAATTTTAATTTTTTTCACTTCACTCATAAGCATTCTCTGCATCATTATAAAAAATAATGCAGCTCGTCCCTCAATATTTCAACCATTCGCAACCCGTATTCAAAGTCCAAATGTTGGTACCCTTGATTAAAAGACTAGATATCGTCGGGTTTATGTCAAACGCTAGAGGCCGAAAACTCAAATTGGTATCATCCATGTGCACAACTATATTGAGCCTCATATATGGCCATATAGTGCGCAATTCATGCCGTGTTTTTGCCGAATTTAAATCAATTGAGAATTGAGGAGTTTTTTGCCAATAAAATGAAGCATTAAATAGAGTGAAAGTCTATTAAAAGCAGGATTGTAAAGGTAATAGTCCGTAAAGTCATCATTGCTTAATGATAAATTTAAAGACGGCACTAATAATGCCTCAAATCAATTTAAATTTGTTGGAATAAAATTTTAACATTATTCTGACTCTAAAAAAACATCAGCAATACCAGTTAAACGAAAAAATAGCGTAATTAGGTTTAATGTTTGCGAAAATATTTCACCATTGGATCTGGTGTTTTAAACCCCCTATGGTGAATAAAAATTATCATAAATGAATGAGGGTAAATTATGCACGGTGCGATTGATTTAGGCGGCACAAAAATAGAAGCAGCTTTACTAAATGCAGATTTAATTCCGATCAAACGCCAACGGATAGACACGCCAAAAGACGATTATGAGCAATTGCTAAACGCCATACAATCACAAATAAACTGGTTGCGCACCACAGCAAATGATGAGCAGTTAAGCATTGGCGTTGGTGTGCCGGGCGTTGTCGATAAAAAGAACGGCCTGACCTTAACCTCTAATCTGCCAACCAAAGGCCGCAAACTCAGGCAAGATGTATCAAATCTCGCGGGGCAAGACATCCCACTAGAGAATGACTGCCGCTGCTTCGCTTTGTCCGAAGCCAATGGTGGTGCTGGCGCGGGTTATAAAAAAATATTCGGGCTTATCATTGGTACGGGCATAGGCGGCGGCATTTGCATTGATGGCAAATTAAGTTATGGCTTCAACAATTTAGCCGCCGAAGTTTCGCACATTCCCCTGCCCTCAACCATGGTGGCAAAATATAATTTGCCATTGCTTCAATGCGGCTGTGGCCGTACCGCTTGCTACGAAACTTTTGTCGCTGGCCCAGGCTTAAGCCGCTTGGCACAACATTTGGCTGGGGTAAACCTGACGGCTATCGAAATCGCCGCACGCGTTGAAGCAGGCGACAAAAAAATGATCCACGTGTTAGATGTTTGGGTCGAATTATGCAGCCATATGCTGGATATGATCCAACTATTAGTCGACCCTGATTGCATTATTCTGGGTGGTGGCATTTCGTTGATTAAAAACATCGAACAAAAATTACTGGCTGGTATGAAAAAAGTGGCGTTAGACAATACCCACCCACCACAATTATTACTAGCAAAATTTGGCGATAGTTCGGGCGTGCGCGGCGCCGCCATGTTGCCATTGCTGGATAATTTAGAGGAATAAAACATGATTATTTTAGCTAATTCAGAAGCTACTAATGGCATTGGCGTCAGCGCCGAACTGCTACAGCAAAAACACAATGTTTTGGATGCGTTGGTCGAAGGCATCAGCATTGTTGAGCGTGATCCTAATGTGCGCAGCGCCGGCTATGGCGGCTGGCCAAATATGATTGGCGAAATGGAATTTGACGCAGCAGTTATGGACGGCACAACGCTAGAAATTGGCGCAGTTGGGGCATTGCAAGGCACTTTATCAGCAACCAAAACGGCATATCAAGTGATGAAACGCCTGCCACATGTAATGCTAACAGGTGCAGGCGCGACACGTTTTGCCAAAGAATGCGGCTATCAAGATGATGAGCTGCTAATGCCTGATTCAAAACGTGTCTGGCGCAACAAAATAGACAAAGTTGTCGCCGCCGATCAGCTAAATGATTTCCCCAACATTCCACTCGCGCCGCTAAGCAATATCATCACCGATCCCGAACGGGTACGCGATACAACGGTATTTATGGGCATGGGGCATGACAATCACATTGCCGCCTGCACCTCAACCTCTGGCTGGGCGTGGAAATATCCTGGGCGGTTGGGCGATAGCCCCATTCCAGGCGCAGGTTTTTATGCCGATAGCCGTTTTGGTGCCGCCGCTTGCACCCATACAGGCGAGATGACCATGCGCGCAGGCACGTCTCGCGCCATTGTTTTGGCAATGCAATTGGGGCATAATCTTGAGCAATCGGTCGATTTAGCGGTTGCAGAACTTGCCAATTTAAAATGCGGTTTTTTAGGCGGCGTGGTCATTCATGCTATTGATAAACATCAAAACCATCTAGTGGTAAATTTCAGATGCGATGAAACCATCCGCTACTGGTATTGGGATGAAAGCTTACCAAAACCAGTGCAAAGAATCGCCACAAAAGTTTAATTCCAGTCACCCTTTACCGCCGTGCGGGTGACGAATAAATCGTCATCCAAATGCACAATGTCAGCTTGCAAACCAGTTTTCAACTGGCCGATTTTATGCCCCAAACGCAATGCATTTGCAGGGTATAGAGATGCCATTCGTAACGTTTCGCCAAGTTCAAAACCCAAAATTTTATGGCAATTGCGCACGGCTGTTGCCATGTCCAAGGCACTGCCCGCCAAAGTTCCCGCATCAGTGATGCAATAGCTGTCTTTCACCTGAATGGCTTCGCCGTATAATTCGAAATGCGGCGATACCGCCCCAACAGGTGGCATGGCATCGGTAATGATGCACATTTTACCGCGTTTTTTGGCATTTATAGCCACTTTGGCGGTGGCTTTGGCAACATGTTGATTGTCCAAAATAATGCCGACAAATGTCTCCTCGTCTTCAAGCGCAGCACCCACCACACCAGGTTCACGGTTCAGCATTGGGCTCATGGCGTTAAACAAATGAGTGAAGCCGCAAAGCCCCTCGCCCAAAGCCGCTTGTATCTGCTCATAAGTGCCATCACTATGGCCACAATAAACCAATATGCCCGCATCAGTTAAGTCCTTGATGAAGCCAGCAGGCACTTTTTCGGGTGCCAAAGTCACCATCAAAACACCGTTTTTCAAAGTTTTATATAGCTCTGCCACGCCGTTATCAACATCTCTGATCATGGCGGGTAAATGCACACCCTTGCGTGCGATGTTAAAATACGGCCCTTCGAGATGCAAGCCAACCATGCCCGATATGCCTTGCTCCAACGCCTGGTTGGCAGCATTAACCGCAACCTGCATTTTTTCAGAACTGTCACTGATCAGAGTTGGCAACATTGCGGTTGTGCCAAATTTTCGATGCGCGGCTATAATGGCTTTCATGCCCGCAACGCTTGGCTCATCATTTAGCAATATACCGCCGCCGCCATTGACCTGAATGTCAATAAAACCCGCGGTTAGAATTCCACCATTAAATTCTATATGTTCAGCATCTTCCGCAATTTTATTATAGTTATTTTTATGGATAATTTCGGTAATTTTTTCATCACAGACCACCAATAAATGATCGTCTAGAAACTCATTACCATTGAATATTGTTGCACCGCTAATGATTTGGCGTTTATTTTTATTTTTAATCATAATTTTCACTTATTTCGCGATTGTCCGCTTTGGGTCATTTTATATTTAGATGAATTTGTTTGGCGCAAATGCCAAGTTAATGTCACTGTTCCGTGCCATTTAAATAATTATTCAATTGCAAATCCAAGTGCAATTCGGCGACATAATCATAACTATCACCACGGTAATAAGAGCGGGTATATTCAACCGCACGGCCATCTTTTAAAAATGAACGACGCTCAACATAAAGCGCGACACTGTTATATTTTAAATTCAATAATTCAGCCATATCAGCGTCAAATAATTCAGCACGCAAACGTTGCAAGGCACGGTAAGGGCTGTAATTTGCGCGTTCAAGCACTGCGTATAAAGACAGGTCAACAATGTTTGGAAATGGCAAAAACTCACGCGGCACGGTGGTATATTCCATGGCCACGGCTTCATCAGAGCCATAGCGAATGCGTGCTAGGCGCGAAACTTCGGTGTTTGGCGAAAGGTTCAAAGCCATAGCCTCTTCGGGCGTGGCAATGCCGATCGAGCGATCTAACCATTTTACCCCAGGCTGCATGCCGCGTTTGGTCATTTCTTCAGTAAAGCCAGTTAGTCTGGCCGAAGGCTGCTCCATACGACCTTTGACAAATGTGCCGACACCGTGGCGCTGCACCAGCAGACCTTCTTCGACAAGACCCCTCACTGCTTTGCGCACGGTGACCCGTGATACACCCAAATCTGCGGCCATTTCGCGCTCGGCTGGTATGGCCTCATCAACCCTAAAATCACCCAAAGCCATGGCTTTTTTAATCAATGTTTGCAATTGCGAATAAAGCGGGGTTTGGCTGTCACCACTTAATGAAAAACCTGAAAAAATTGAGCTTACGACTTTAGACATGACTACTCGCTTTCTGCACTAAAACACTGGTATTATTCTGTAATTTTTGCGGCACTTGCACACGGCTGCCATTTAAATGTTTGGTGATGCGTAAAAAACAACCATATAAAGCGTCATTTTGGCATTCAACATATTGCGCCTTTAAATGGGCTGGCAGCAAAGCCGCCGAACGATCGGCCAAACCACCCAATAAGGTGAACTGCTCAGAGCCAAAGGCCATAATGCCATCAATCAACTGAGTTAACTCGCGCATATGGCGCTCGACAAGCATAATAGCTGCAGCATCACCCACTTCATATAAATCAAAAGCCTTCGCGCAAAATATTGCAAAGTCTTTAGGCTCTGCGCGCTCCGCCCACAGCACAATATCGCCCATATCATTGTTAAAAAAGTCCATGATATATTGGGTCAATGGGCTTGATGGTTCTAAACCCTCCGCAGCACGCAAAGCGTATCTTACAGCATGTCGGCCAACCGCAGCACCGCTGCCACTGTCCGAAATCTCAAAGCCCCAACCGCCAATATTATGAATGGTTTGCTGATGTATAGCGACTGCAGATGAGCCTGTACCCGTAATCACGATCGCCCCTTCAGCACCCGCAAAAGCCCCAATACAAGCTGTCACAGCGTCAGTTTCAAGGGTTACAGATTTAAACGAATGCTCCAGCGCATAAAAATTATCTTGATCGCGTTTCAACTCAAGGCCAGCCAGACCAAAACACGCATGAGTGCGGTTTAAATGAGCAAAATCAACACCCGCATCATCAAAGGCTTGCTTGGCCGATGTCATAATTTCTTTCATCACCCGCTCAGCGCCCAAACGCGCATTGGATGCACCTGCAAGCCCCTGCCCCAAAACATCCCCCGCAGCATTATAAAGACGTGTCTTACAAGACGTGCCACCCCCATCTACAGCAAGGTAGAAATCATCAGTTAAAAATTGCGATTGATTACTCATGGGCACCAGAAGTTAAATTTGTCTCATTGAGACTATATGGTTCAAGCATATAGGTGGATGAAGATTAACATCAATACCAATATAATATTGGTATTATCCTTAAATTCGCTAAAAGCAGCTAAAAATGCAAGCGGAACATACCCATTACAGGGCTTCTCGGGCTGTTTAGGCTGATAAGCCCAATATTGGCAATAGTACCACAGATGGACATTAGCTATTTAGAAACAGCCAAATAAGCTTATGATTTATGCAAATGAATGAGCATAGGAATATATGATGAATTATGACGAAAACCCATTTGGCGCGGCAAATGATATGCCTAATGAAGACAAAGCCGCAATATGGAATATGTTGGTATTGCGCGATATTGATGCCTATTTAGCGGCCGATTGGTCACTGGTCGAAAATGATTTTATTGCCGATAAATTTATGGGCATTGATGGTAAAAATGAGCAAAATCCAAGTGATTGGAAAATGGCATTTCCAAGCCTTGAAGACTATAAAAACCTTTGGCTAGAACAAGCTCTCGCGGCACAGAAAATCGAATATGCCGAAGATATACGCCAAGCCATTCACAAACTCACCAACCTCACAGATATTGACATTAATCAGCACAAGGCCATTGTCTGCAAAAAATTCCACGGCACTATAAAAAAAGCCGATGGCAGTGTCGATCAACTCAATTGGCAAACCCTATATTTTTGCGAAAAAGTAGCTGATGAATGGAAGATAACAGGCTTTGCAGGCTATCTTCCCTATCTATAATATCAGCCTTTAATCAGGCCTTTATAAATACCCGGTTCAGAGCCTTCAATAATGGTAGCACCGATTTTTTTGGCATAAAAACCCGTTGGCCCCGCCCAACCAATAATGGCGTAACCATAACCAATCACGCGCATGGTGTGCAGGCATTTTAGCAATAATGCCTCACCAATGCCTTTGCCACGCTCTGCCTCATCCACTCCAGTGGGGCCAAAAAACCCACGCGCTGTGGTGTCATAACAGGCAAAGCCAAGCATTTTATTATCTTCATTCACTGCAATATAAACACTCACAGGCTGGCGAGAAAAAGCCACTTCAACCTCACTCACCCAGTCTTGGTTAAAATGTTTATTCACCCACGCACAGACCAAATGTTTTTCGGGCGCCATTGCCGGGCGCAAGGTCACATTCTGATCTCGAATTTTAGCAAATATATCAGTTTGCGGTAAATCATATAATTTCACCAACATATCAGACATGAGTTTTCCTTTTTTATTCAACTATTTCAGCAAGTTCCACACGTCATCCATAGTGGCAAACGGGTCAGGGTCAACATTCAGTTCGACCGCCGCCATTTTGCCCTGTGCAACCTTTAGCCTATTTAGACTGGTTTCAGATAAAGGAGTCAACTTTTCATGCCATTGCTGCCAATCTTTAGCCCCACCATGGCAGGATAATACCAAATCAACACCCGCATTTTGCACCTGCTGGCACCGCTCAGCAATGTTACCATCCAAGCTTTCCATATAAACACAATCCGATATCAACACACCATCAAAACCGATGCGCTGGCGAATAATCTCATCAACAACAAGTTGAGAAACGGTTGCGGGCATAACATCACATGCGGCATAAACAACATGCGAAACCATTGCCCATGGACAATCATTCAACCGTTTAAATGGCAAAAAGTCACTCGCATCCAGCTTTTCTAAACTGGCATTGACAATCGGCCGTGTCACATGACTATCCTCCATCGCGCGGCCATGACCAGGAATATGCTTCATCATCGGTATGATGCCGCTTTCCATAAAGCCAGCAATAATTTGCTCGCCCATTTGCGCAACAATATCAGCATTTTCGCCAAAACTACGGTCAGATATAACCGCCGATGCACCTTCGAATGACAAATCTAAAACAGGGCTACAATTGGCATTAAACCCTGCATTGGCCATGTCTGACGCCAAAGCCCGAGATGACCTGCGGATGACCTGTTTGGCCAGTTCTAAGTCTTTCTCAATCAATTTATGAAATTTTTCATAAATCGGATAGACAGGCCAGTCTGGACCTTCCAAATGCTGTATCCGCCCACCTTCTTGGTCGGTGGTGATCACTGCATCCTCACGGCCAACCGCCTCACGGAACTGGTCATTAAGCCGTTTAATCTGGTCACGCCCCGTAACATTACGGCGCATCACCATCAGGCCATAAGGGTTGGCATGTTTAATAAAATCCAGCTCAGCATTGGTAAATTCTGTGCCCTGAAACCCAATCATTAATGGCGATATATCGGTCATATTTTTCCCTCTTATTTAAAATCTTTACGGCGGTATTGAATATTCAAACCATCCAGCATTGGTTGGTGATATTGCTTTAAGTCATGGCTAAAATCGGCATAATTTTTGTGTGTCACTTCCACCCAACATATTTCACTTAAGGCAATCATCCGTGGGAATATTTGGTGATCAACAATGGACTTATCATAAAGATTCTCGCTCCACAAACAGCCTTGTATGCCCTTAAAATGCACGGCAATTTCGGCCGAAATATCCTTAGGAATGGGGTCATAATTATAAACGTTTTGCAAGCTAACACGCCCGCCCGTCCACGTCAGGCCTGGTTCATCAAAATCGGTAGAATGAGCCATGTCAAAATAGCAATATTGCGCTGGTGACATCACTACATTATAACCACGTTCAGCGGCATTAATGCCCGCTTCAACACCTTTCCAACTCACAATATAGCCGTCTTTTTTAATATCGCCTTGCTCGCTAGCTTCTTCCCAAGCGCCAGTTTTCTTGCCATATCTATCCGCAATCTCTTGCACTTGTTTTAAAAAATGAGTTTGTACTTGCTCGGTCGAATTATAGCCATATTCGGCCATCAACTCAGCCACTTTGGGTGATTTTTCCCAACTACCATGAGCGCGTTCATCTGCACCAATATGGATAAATTCACTGGTGAAAATATCAGATATTTCACAAAATACTTTGTCCAACATGTCATAGGTTTGTGGCAACGCGGGGTTTAAGCAATTTTCCTTATAACCTTGAACCGATGTATATTCAGAAGCGTCATCAGCTTCCAATAATTCGGGCATTAATTTGATCAATGCATGGCAATGGCCAGGTATGTCAATTTCAGGTATCACTTCAATATTGCGCTTAGCAGCGTAAGCGACAATATCTATCATATCTTGCTGGCTGTAAAAACCACCTTCATCCTTTGCACCACTGCCATAAGATGGCTCAACCATTTGCCCATAACCACGGCTGGTAATCTGCTCGGTCAGTTGCGGCAGTGCTTTAATTTCCACCCGCCACGCTTCGTCATCAACCAAATGCCAGTGAAATTTATTCAGCTTATAAAGCGCCATATGGTTGATGAAGCGCTTGACCTCATCCATGCTAAAAAACTGCCGCGCTACATCTAAATGCTGGCCACGCCATTCAAATCTTGGCGCGTCATTAATTTCAACACAGGCGACATTGATCTTATCCAAAGCCGCCATTTGCCACAAGCTCATCAAAGCATTGTGCACACCCGCCGCATCCGCAGCCCATATGTCAATCTTCTGCGCATCTATCTTCAACCGATAGGCTTCACTCGCAAGACCATCATCAGCAATTAAATTGAGCTCAATGCCTTGGTTGGATAAACGAAATAAATTATAATCGCCGTCAAAATCTCGTTCAATCTCAACCGCATTATCAAAACTGTCGGCAAATATACCATCAGTATTTAATGCAAAGCCACGGCTTAAATCTGCTATGCCAGAAAAATGAACCATCTCATTGGGCAGCGGAAAGCAATTCACCCGACGGCTATTTTTTGATATTTCAACAGGCTCAACATCATCTGCCATATCCACAATCCGTGCGGCAATTTTATCGGCTTTGCTATATTCAACGTTAACTAATTCCTCGCCATTCACCGCAAAAACACCCGCTGGTAAATCAGTATATTGGTTTAAAATTGTTTCTACAATGCAAGTAAATTGCCATTCTTCACCCTCCAGCATCACTTTGTTAGGCGGCTCAAGCTCGTAATATGTACCCACTTGTTTTAGAATTTTGGCGTTACTATAGGTTTTCTTGATCCGCGCATAAATAAATGTAAAGCATAATTTATCTAGCTTAATGGTGTCTGGCGAGTTATTTGCCAGTGTAAATGTTAATTCTGTATGCTTATCGTCATTTATTTCAGCCGCAATATTCAGTTTTAGTTGTTGCATTATCCCTCACCTCAATGTTTCTCATCAAGCTTAGGGGCAGAAATTTATAAGGCCAATTTATTCGCGTGCGCAATATCGGCTTTTTTACAAATGGTATGGTTGAGGTAATTCAGAACCCTAGAGCTATTTTTGGCTAGACCGCAGTATTTTGGACTGTATTTTTGGAGCTAAATGTATTTTATGTATACAAACCTCATTACGGTTGAGGCAAAGTCGAAGGAGGCGGAAAAAAACCACCTCCTCAGATTTTGTTCTAGGCTTTAAACTTTTTAATTTCACCAGATTCAAGACGTGATACATAAGAGTTAAACTCGGCTTTCACAACTTTCATCAAGAAATAAAGGCCAATCACGTTAGGTATCGCCATGGCGAACAGAGCTGCATCTGAGAAGTCAATCACAGGGCCAAGGCTAGCAGAGGCGCCGACAATGATGAATAAACAGAAAATAGCTTTAAACACAAGCTCAGTTCTTTTGCCTTCACCAAACAGATATGTCCACGCTTTCAAGCCATAATAAGACCAAGAGATCATGGTTGAAAATGCGAACAAAACAACAGCAATGGCCAAAATAAATGGGAACCAACTAATGGCAGAACCAAAGGCTGCTGAAGTGAGAGACACACCAGATGTGTTACCAATAGTGGCAATCTTGCCAGCTTCATTGACCATGTAAAGACCTGTTTCTGGATCAACCATAAGTTGGCCAGAAATGGTGATTACCAATGCGGTCATTGTACAGATAACCACTGTGTCAATGAATGGCTCAAGCAAGGATACAAAACCTTCAGTGATTGGTTCTTTGGTTTTCACCGCACTATGGGCGATGGCCGCAGAACCGATACCAGCTTCGTTAGAGAATGCAGCACGTTTAAAGCCTTGAATCAAAGCCCCAACAAAGCCACCTGCAACACCTAAGCCCGTAAATGCACCACCAAAGATTTGGCCAAATGCCCAAGTAATTTGGTCATAATTTACAGCTAAGATTATCAAAGCAGCGCCGACATACATCACACCCATAAATGGCACAACTTTTTCAGTCACACGAGCGATGGATTTAACACCACCCACAATCACGATAAATACGATGATGGCAAATACAAGACCAGTGATCCAACCCGGGAAATCGCCAACTACACCAACAATCTGTGCATGCGCTTGGTTGGCTTGGAACATATTACCGCCACCCAAAGCACCCAAAATACAGAATATCGAAAATAGAATGGCTAAGAATTTACCACCTGGCAGACCAAGTTCTTTAAAGCCCTTAGACAGATAATACATCGGGCCACCAGAAACGGTGCCGTCATCATATTCATTTCTATATTTCACGCCTAAGGTACATTCGGTAAATTTCGCCGCCATGCCCATAAGACCAGCCATGATCATCCAAAATGTTGCACCAGGGCCACCGATGCCAACGGCCACAGCCACACCAGCAATGTTACCAAGGCCAACAGTGCCCGAAAGCGCTGTTGCAAGCGCTTGGAAATGGCTCACCTCACCCGCATCATTAGGGTCAGAATAATCACCCTTCACCAAACTAATTGCATGCTTAAAAAAGCGAAACTGAACAAAACCAAAATAAAGCGTGAAGACCGCCGCAGCAACCACCAACCACATTACAATCCATGGAAAGTTATCTGTAAACGGAACTGGAGCAAACATAAAATTCACAAATGGGCTGGTAATGGATGCGAAAATCGCATTCACTTGGGCGTCTAAGCTTTCAGCCAATGCTGTGGTACTAACGGCCGAAAAAGCACCCGCTATTAAACCTGTTTTTAAAATATTTTTCATTATTTTTCCTTTATCCCACAACTGTCACAGGCACACTGGCGCCCATTACAAGGTTTGCGGTTGAACTGCCAAATATACGCTTAGCAATGCCACCTTGTGATGAACGACTGACGATAATTTGATCGCCTTTTTCTTCAACACAAATTGCGTCCAACGCATCTGCCACATTACCGTGGCGCACAATGCCTCTGGCCTTAACACCAGCATCAACAAGTGCCTTCACAGCAGGGTCGATAATCCGTTCCTTGGCGGTGGCAATTTCTTCCTCACGCCGCTTATGGCGTTCGGCATTTTCTTCTTGAGTCTGAAAAGAATAAGGAGACCATTCAATAATATATGCGACTAATAGTTCGCAATCTCCAATCAGGCCAGCCATTCGCTTGCCATAATCAATTGCACGAGAACCCGTTTCATGGCCATCAATGCCTACCACTATTTTTACCGTCATTTCAATTCTTTCCCTCTTGTTGCCCTAAACCATTTTTGAGAAAGCTGTCCCTGAAATTGTACATATCAAAGACCAAAACTTGACTTAGCTGTTACCTCTAAATTCGTGCCTTCTAACGTTAACTATAAACATAATTTTTAATATTGGGAAATAATTTTAGAAAAACTCAAAGCAACACGCACAGAACTACATGAATAAAATTGACTATTCATTGCACAGACAAACAACCTATTCGTCATAGACAGTGCGGTTTAAAGAGTTGTTTAAATTTCACTATTTGAACTCAAAACACATAGGTTAATTTCACTAAAATATATTGTGATTAAAAGCAAACAAAGCTAGTTTTATATGCTGCACAGCTCGCTTCAGTTCATCATTATTCTTAAGAAATTAAAAAAACACGACCACACATATTGGAATAATTCCATGTGAGTCGTGCCAATTTAATAATAGTCATTTTAATGATTATCAAACATCGCTTTAGTGATTGTCTCTGGGCACACCTTTGGTTTGCGAAATACGTTGATATTTAGTGGCGTTTTTCAGCACCATGCCTTCGGACAATTGATCAACAATGCCACGTTGAATCTCTTGCCAAGGGGTTTGTGATTCAGGATAATCATAACCACCAGCCGCTTCCAAATCAGCAAATCTTTGCGCCAATTCTTCGTCAGAAATTAAAATGTTAGCTTCGCCTTTATTCAAATCGATGCGCACTTTGTCACCATTTTTCAAAATAGCCAAACCACCACCAATAGCGGCTTCGGGTGAAGCGTTCAAAATAGATGGCGAGCCAGATGTACCCGATTGACGGCCATCGCCAATGCAAGGCAAGGTGGTGATGCCGCGTTTCAATAAATAATTTGGCACTTGCATATTCACCACTTCAGCCGCCCCGGGGTAGCCAATGGCGCCTGTGCCACGCATAAATAATACGCTATGCTCGGTAATGTTCAATGCAGGGTCATCAATGGTGGCATGGTAGATTTCTGGCCCGTCAAACACCACCGCCACACCTTCAAAAGCATTGGGGTCATCTGGGTTGTTCAGCAATCTTTCTCTAAACTCATCAGAAACCACGCTTAGTTTGATGATGGCCGAGTCAAACAAATTGCCTTTAATCACCTTAAAGCCAGCCATGTCCATAAGTGCCGTGTCAAAATTTCTAATCACATCAGCATTGCGTGAAGGCTCATCGCGGCTATTGTTACCAATTGTATCACCATTCACCGTCATGGCATCTTCATGTATTAAATCATGTTTAATTAATTCAGCAACCACTGCTTGCACACCACCTGCCCGATGAAAATCCTCTGCCAGATATTCGCCAGCAGGTTGCAAATTCACCAGTAGCGGCACATTCAGTCCATATTTTTCCCAATCATCCATATTCAATTCAACGCCAATATGCTTGGCAATGGCATTGATATGAATCGGCGCATTGGTAGAGCCGCCTAGGGCTGAGTTTACAGCAATCACATTTTCAAACGCCTCACGGGTCATAATGTCAGATGGCCGCACATCGTCTTTCACCAAATCAACAATGCGCAAACCCGTGCGATAGGCTAATTGCCCACGTTCGCGGTAAGGCGCAGGTATCGCACCACCACCTGGCAATTGCATGCCCAAAGCTTCAGACAGGCTGTTCATGGTCGATGCGGTGCCCATTGTGTTGCAATAGCCAGCCGAAGGCGCCGAACTTTCGGCTAAATCCATAAATTCTTCATAATCAATTTTGCCCAAGGATAGCTCTTCGCGCGAGCTCCAGATGATCGAGCCAGAACCGCACAGGCGGCCGTCACGGGCATAACCATTCAACATCGGGCCACAAGAAAACGAAATGGCAGGAATGTTGACAGTGGCCGCCGCCATCAACACAGCAGGCGTTGTTTTATCACAACCAGTGGTCAACACCACGCCATCAAGTGGGTAGCCATATAATATTTCAACCAAGCCCAAATAGGCCAAGTTACGGTCAAGCGATGCAGTGGGACGTTTGCCGGTTTCCTGAATCGGATGAACGGGGAATTCCATGGCAATGCCACCAGCTTCTCTAATGCCTTCGCGGATGCGTTTGGCGAGCTCTATATGCGGGCGGTTACAAGGCGATAAGTCAGAGCCAGTTTGGGCGATGCCAATGATAGGCCGACCAGATTGCAGCTCCTCACGGGTCAAACCGTAATTCAGATAGCGCTCCAAATACAAAGCCGTCAGTGACGGGTTGCCTGGATTGTCAAACCATTTGCGCGATCTTAATTCTAATTTTCCGTCTTTGTCTCTGCCTAAAGCCATTTTATTCTCCAATAATCTTCTCACCATTACACTTTAATGCTGGCTCAATACACTTTAATGTTAGCGGTAACATAAGGTCAACAAAATAGTTAGAATGTTTCTTAGTTATGCATATATAGCTGTGAAATCAACGGTTATTTCAAGTCGATCGGGTGCTTTGGCGCACCACCAACTCAAAGCTAATATTTCGTATTTTCTCACCCAAAGGCACACCTTCAATAGAATGAATAGCCATATCAACAGCTTGCTCGCCCATTTCATATCTAAAGGTTTTTATACTGGTCAAAGCGGGGTGAACTGCCTGCATAAATTCTAAATCGTGAAAACCCGCAATACCCAGTTGTTCAGGCACTTTATAGCCCAATTCCAAGCCCGCCGATAAGCTACCCAAAGCCAAATCATCATTACCGCAAAAAATTGCATCCACATCTGGGTGCTGTTTTAGCAGTTCAAGCGCCAAAGCCTTGCCTTCACTCACCGATGGCCGCAGCCCGGTCGATACCTGAATGTCAGGATCATAAAGCCCGTTATCTTGCATCTCGCGCTTAAACGCCTGCATGCGCCGTTTGACCCGCGGGTCCATATAAGCGTTGATCGAAGCGATGCGCTTATAACCTTGCGCCATTAAATGTTGCACCAATTGCTGGGCAGCAAGGCCATGGTCAAAACCGACCAACATATCTACCGGGTCGTCGGTATATTCCATAGTCTGCACCACGGGGCAATGGGCTTTTTCGAGCAGTTTGCGCGTGGTTTTGGTTTGGTCAATGCCCGTAATAATCAAAGCTTCAGCCCGTTGGCCAATAAACAGCCGTACCAACCGTTCTTCTTCTTCATCAGAATAACGGCTATTGCCAATTAGAATGCGATAATCAGTGCCCGCAACTTTATCGTATATGCCCCGCAGCACTTCACTAAAAACATGATTACTGAGCGAAGGAATGATGACCCCAATAATATGCGTACGAGCCGATGCCAAAGCCTGCGCATTCGGGTCGGCAATATAATTAATGTCTTCAATCACCTGATTGATTCGGGTTTTAAGTTTTTGCGAAACCTTGCTCGGATCACGTAAAGCGCGCGAGACGGTGATGCTGCTTACCCCCACCTTAGCGGCCACATCAGCAATGGTCGGACGGCCAAAATTTTTGCGTTTTCTGGCACTGCCATTTTTAACGGTTTTTTGTGTCACACAATTTCCTCACAACAAATCCTGTCGCTAACCTATATCAATCATCACACAAAACCCATTTATTTTTGGCCGCGCAACCTGTCCAAGCGCAAACGGTGGCGGTTGTCAGTCAAGCGCATTACGGCTAACCATGTGGCTAACAATAAAGTTATGCCTGTCGTGCCCGCAATGGCAAAGG
>NVQL02000045.1 GCA_002400495.2 Alphaproteobacteria bacterium
CTAAAGTTTGGCCTAACCCTATATCAATCATATGGGTTCGAAGGCGATGGCTGTCAAGATCCGGATCCGTAGAAATCACATCTAAAATAACTTTATAGACAGAGTCAAGCTCCGATGACAAAAACTTTAGTTTGGCCACGTCATCAAAAAACTCTGCCACCAACCAAGGATGATGAATCAACGCCATAATCAACACAGTTTCACGCGGCGATTTAACCAAATGCATGTCCTGCACCAAAGCCGAGTTCTTAAGTGCCGAAGACCCCATTTCCACCCGATTACGGCCATATTGCCCGCCACCAAATTGCCCGCGATTATTACGCCCAAAACCACCGCCGTTATAATTACGTTGCCCACCAGCATTATAATTACCATTCCGCCCATTTTGCCTGCGGTTTCCGCCACTATATCGCTCATTCGGAAAAAACTTAAACAACCGATCTTCCATCGATTTCTTATAATATTTAGCAATGGTCGGGTTTTGAATTTCCCGCACCTTCTCCATCAATCCATTTTCCAACATAGCGCGGCGCTCAGGCGTTTCAAATCCGCCCGCCTGCGTATGGTCAAGCCACAACATCTCGTCCATCGGCTTGGCATTATCCAAAATTTCTTTCAACGCATCCGCACCAAAATCCCGCAATATATCATCAGGGTCTTGCCCATCAGGCAACAATGCAAATTTAAGCGAAAGCCCGGGCTCAATGTTCGGCAAAGCCAAATTCATCGCCCGAAACGCGGCCTTCACCCCCGCCTTATCACCATCAAAACACAATATCGGCTCAGGCACCGTGCGCCATAACAGCTTTAACTGGTCAATCGTCATGGCAGTGCCTAACGGCGCCACCGCATGCTCAATCCCCGCCCGCGCAAACGCAATCACATCCATATAACCTTCGGCCACAATCATGCTTTGCGCATTAAACGCACTCTGCCGCGCCTTAGCAAAATTATATAATATATGCCCCTTATGAAACAATGGCGTTTCAGGCGAATTCAAATATTTCGCAGGCACATCCTTAGACAATGCCCGCCCCCCAAACGCAATTATCTTACCGCGCAAATCCGCAATCGGAAACATCACCCGATCCCGAAACCGATCATAAGACACCGCAATATCAGGCCCACCAATCACCAACCCAGCTTCAATCATCTGCTCTTGGCTCACATCTTTCTCAGCCAAATAAGTTTTTAGCGCATAACGATCCGCAGACCCATAACCCATCCTAAATTCAAGCTGAATTTTCGGCGCAATCTCACGCCCTGCCAAATAACCCCGCGCTTTCGCGCCCACAGGTTTTTGCAGATTCTGCTCAAAAAACACCGCCGCCATTTCCATCACTTCAATCAAGCTGGCACGTTTGCGTTCTTTTTCTTCAGCAAATTCATCCCGCGCAGGCATCATTACACCCGCATCATTGGCACATTTTTCCACCGCTTCAGGAAAGCTAAGCCCTTCAACTTCGACTAAAAACCTAAAAATATCGCCATGGTTACCAGAGCTAAAACAATGGTAAAAACCCTTTTGGTCATTAACCGTAAAACTAGGCGTTTTCTCGCTATTAAACGGGCTAAGCCCCGTAAATTCTTTGCCTTTTTTGGTCAGCTTCACCCGCCGCCCAACCACTGTCGAAACAGGTAACCGAGCGCGGATTTCATCCATAAATGCAGGCGTAAAACGCATTTTTATTCCAGTACCAAAAATAAAGGCTCAAGGAGTGTCCCCTCAAGCCTTCAATATATAATTTATTAATGCCGCCCGCAAGTCTCTAAAATAGACCGCGAATAATTTTAGATGCCTTGCCAAAATCCATCTGCCCCGCATATTTAGCTTTAAGCGCGCCCATAATCTTGCCCATATCTTTCAGCCCTTCGGCCTTAATCTCAGTCACAATGGCTTCACAAGCGGCTTTAATTTCCGCATCATCCATTTGTTTCGGCAAAAACTCGGTAATAATAACAATTTCTTCTGCTTCACGGTCAGCCAAATCATCACGGCCAGCTTCTTTGTATATGCCATGGCTTTCGCGCCGCTGCTTCACCATTTTGGATAATATCTCCAAAATTTCTTCGTCACCCACCAAATCACGGCCACCATTGCCACGCGCGGCAATGTCACGGTCTTTAATCGCTGCATTCACTAATCGTAATGTGGAGGTTTTCAAAGATTCGCGGGCTTTCATGGCTACTTTTAAAGCCACATTAATTTGTTCGCGCATGGTTAACTCAAATATAGTTATCAGAAGCGGTAATAATAATGCCAATCCACCTCAAACGCAAGAAAATAAAATCAAACAACCCACTGGTATTGCTGGTAAAATTAATTTGCATTTTACGCTTGACCTTTCACGCCAATTTATATATTTTCGGCGCGATTTAAGCATTGCCCCACCAAGCAATCTACATTATATAGTCTGTGAAGAGCCTATATATCAGGAGCCAATATGAATAACACTCAAAAAACCAAAGATTTAGCCCCTGAAAACTGGTCAACAGAAAAACCAACCGCGCTCCTACTTCTAGCCGATGGCACCGAGATTTACGGCAAAGGCATTGGCAAACAAGGCAGCATAGTCGCCGAGGTCTGCTTCAATACTTCTATTACGGGCTATCAAGAAATCCTAACCGACCCTTCCTATGCAGGCCAAATCGTCACTTTTACATATCCACATGTCGGCAACATCGGCACCAATGAAGATGATATGGAAACCCTAAATTGGCAAAGCCGCTCAGGCGTCCAAGGCATGGTCATCAAAGCCGATATTTCAGAATCCAGCTCCTACCGCAGCACCACGGAATTCAACAACTGGCTCATCGAACGTGACATCATCGGCATATCCAACGTCGATACACGCGCCCTAACCGCCCTAATTCGCGAAAAAGGCACCCCAAATGCCATCATCGCACACAACGCAAATGGCGAATTCGACGTCCCCGCCCTACTCAAACAAGTCCAAGCATGGGGCGGCCTAGAAGGCCTAGACCTAGCCAAAACCGTAACCTGCGCAAAACCCCTAACATGGGATGAACAACGCTGGAACTGGGAAGTCGCCGATACAAATGACAACGGCTTCACAACCCTTACCACCCCAAAAAAACACGTCGTCGCCGTAGATTACGGCATCAAACGTAACATATTGCGCTGCCTCACATCCACCGATTGCAAAGTCACAGTCGTACCTGCAAATACCAGCGCCGAAGACATCCTAGCCCTCAACCCAGATGGCATTTTTCTCTCCAACGGCCCGGGCGATCCCGCCGCAACAGGCGAATACGCCGTCCCCATCATCAAAACCCTCATCGATAGCGGCAAACCAATTTTCGGCATTTGCCTAGGTCATCAAATGATGGCACTAGCCTTTGGCGGCAAAACCATCAAAATGCACCAAGGCCATCACGGCGCCAACCATCCCGTGCTAGATAACAATACCAAAAAAGTCGAAATCACCTCGATGAATCACGGCTTCGCGGTAGATGCCAAAAGCCTCCCCGCCCATGTCACAGAATCCCACGTGTCATTATTCGATGGCAGCAATTGCGGCCTACAAGTCGAAGGCAAGCCAATATTCTCCGTGCAACATCATCCAGAAGCCTCCCCAGGTCCACAAGATAGCTACTATCTTTTCGATCGTTTCTTCGCCAATCTATAAATTCGCTTAAGCCTTTTACGAATAGCCATTTATAACTGCCCGTTAACCACACTTTTTGATAGCCAAGCGGCAGTTTTTCGTCTAGAAAACCAAAAGTTTAACTTGATCTAGAATCAAGCCGCTTTTCGGAGATGATTATGCCTAAACGTACCGACCTCAAATCCATCCTCATCATTGGCGCTGGCCCCATTATCATTGGCCAAGCTTGCGAGTTTGATTATTCAGGCACCCAAGCCGTCAAAGCCTTAAAAGAAGAAGGCTACCGAGTCATTCTGGTCAACTCAAACCCCGCCACCATCATGACTGACCCAAATCTGGCCGATGCAACCTACATCGAACCCATCACCCCCGAAGTCGTGGCAAAGATCATCGAAAAAGAACGCCCCGATGCACTCCTGCCCACAATGGGCGGCCAAACCGCACTCAACACCGCGCTCTCACTGCGCAAAGACGGCGTGCTAGAAAAATTCAACGTCGAAATGATCGGCGCCGACCATGAAGCCATCGACAAAGCCGAAGACCGCGAACTCTTCCGCCAAGCCATGGATAAATTAGGCCTAGAATCCGCCAAATCCTACGTCGCCCACAACCGCCAAGAAGCCGAAGAGGCCTTCGAAGTCATCGGCCTCCCCGCCATCATTCGTCCGTCATTCACCATGGGCGGCACAGGCGGCGGCGTGGCCTATAACGTGCAAGAATTCTACGAAATCGTAGATTCAGGCATCGACGCCTCCCCCACCAACGAAGTGCTGATCGAAGAAAGCATCATCGGCTGGAAAGAATATGAAATGGAAGTCGTCCGCGACACCAAAGACAATTGCATCATTATATGCAGCATCGAAAATGTCGATCCCATGGGCGTCCACACAGGCGATTCAATCACCGTCGCCCCCGCCCAAACCCTAACCGACAAAGAATACCAAATCATGCGCAACGCCTCATTGGCAGTTTTGCGCGAAATCGGCGTAGAAACAGGCGGCTCAAACGTACAATTCGCCGTAAACCCCGCCGATGGCCGCCTCATCGTCATCGAAATGAACCCAAGAGTTTCCCGCTCATCAGCTTTGGCTTCCAAAGCCACAGGCTTCCCAATTGCCAAAATCGCCGCCAAACTAGCAGTAGGCTACACATTAGATGAACTAGACAACGACATCACAGGCGGCCAAACCCCCGCCTCATTCGAACCCACAATCGACTATGTCGTCACAAAAATCCCCCGCTTCACATTCGAAAAATTCCCCGGCGCCAAAAACAATCTTTCAACGGCTATGAAATCAGTCGGCGAAGCAATGGCCATCGGCCGCACATTCGCCGAAAGCCTACAAAAAGCCCTACGCTCACTAGAAACAGGCTATAACGGCCTAGACGAAATCGAAATCCCCAACCCAGATAATAACGACCTAGACACCGCAATCCACGCCGCCCTAGCCAACGCCACCCCCGAGCGCCTCATGTATATCGGCCAAGCCCTGCGCCACGGTTGGACACCAGAAAAAATCCACGCCGTCAGCCAATTCGACCCATGGTATATCGAACAAATCAACCTAATCGTCACTATGGAAGCCCGCATAAAAACCCACGGCCTCCCCACAGACGCAGTAAACCTACGAAAAATCAAAGCCCTAGGCTTCTCCGACGCCCGCCTAGCCGAGCTAACATCCAGCACGTCAGACAAAGTCCGCGCCAAACGCCACGCGCTCAAAGTGCACCCCGTCTACAAAAAAATCGACACCTGCGCCGCAGAATTCAAAAGCCCAACCCCCTACATGTATTCAACCTATGAACTCCCCTTCATAGACGCACCAGTGTGCGAAGCCGAACCTACAAATGCCAAAAAAGTCATCATCCTAGGTGGCGGCCCCAACCGCATCGGCCAAGGCATCGAGTTCGATTATTGCTGCTGCCACGCCGCCTTCTCGCTCAGCGAACAAGGCTACGAAACAATCATGGTCAACTGCAACCCAGAAACCGTTTCAACCGATTACGATACGTCAGACAGACTCTATTTCGAACCATTAACCGAAGAAGACGTCCTAGAGATTATCCGCGTCGAACAATCCAACGGCACCCTCCACGGCGTCATCGTCCAATTCGGCGGCCAAACCCCACTTAAACTGGCAGATTTCCTAGAACGCAACGGCGTCCCCATCCTAGGCACAACCCCAGACGCAATCGATCTAGCCGAAGACCGCGACCGTTTCAGCGCCCTCATCAACGACTTAGACCTACTACAACCAAATAACGGCATCGCCTCAACCGACGAACAAGCCTTCGAAATCGCCGAACGCATCGGCTTCCCTGTTGTTATGCGCCCATCATATGTGCTTGGTGGCCGCGCCATGGAAATCGTCCGCGATACTGAACATTTACAACGCTACATCACCGAGGCCGTGGTGGTATCACCTGAAAGCCCTGTACTGCTAGATAGCTACCTAAAAGACGCCATAGAAGTCGACATCGATGCATTATGCGACGGCGAAGACGTTTTTGTTTGCGCCATCATGGAACATATCGAAGAAGCTGGCGTGCACAGCGGCGACAGCGCCTGCTCCCTCCCCCCATACTCATTACCCCAAAACCAAATCGACGAAATCAAACGCCAAACCAAAAAAATGGCCTTGGCCCTAAACGTTGTCGGCCTCATGAACATGCAATACGCCATCAAAGACGATGAAATCTACATCCTAGAGGTAAACCCCCGCGCCAGCCGCACAGTCCCATTCGTGGCAAAAGTCATAAACCAACCAATCGCCAAAATCGCCGCCCGCATCATGGCAGGCGAAAAACTAAAAAGCTTCAACCTAACCGAAAAAACTTTCGATTATATCGCCGTCAAAGAAGCAGTTTTCCCCTTCGCCCGCTTCCCGGGTGTCGACATCATCCTCGGCCCAGAAATGCGCTCAACAGGCGAGGTTATGGGTTTAGATCAAAATTTCGCCATGGCCTTCGCCAAATCCCAACTAGGTGCAGGCGTGGTCATGCCAACATCAGGCAAAGTCTTCATCTCAGTCAAAGACGATGACAAATCAACCATCCTACCCGCCGCCAAACAACTCATCAAAAACGGTTTTACCCTAGTCGCCACCACAGGCACAGGCAATTACCTCCGCGATCAAGGCCTAGAAGTAGAACACGTAAACAAAGTATCAGAAGGCCGCCCACACATAGTCGATGCCATCAAAAATAGCGAAATACAATTAGTATTCAACACCACATTAGGCAAAAAAGCCCTAGAAGACAGCAAAACCCTACGCCGCGCCGCCCTACTCGGCAAAGTGCCGTATTACACCACAGTGCGCGGTTCCTGCGCCATGGCCGAAGCCATCGAAGGCTATAAAAATGATGAGTTAAATGTCCGCGATCTACAAAGCTACGCCTAAATTTTAATAAAGCGTCTTCTTATACCTCTCAGGCAAGGCTTCATCATAGGCATCGGCATCAAATTTTTTGTCGATGTCTTTGCCCATCTGCCCCGCACTTGGCAAGCTTTTACGATCCACATGGCTTTCTGCTTTCCACAAACCAGACCGCATAATCGCCTTGGCACAATGAAAATATATTTTATCAACCGTAATAGACAAAACACTCGATGCCGGTTTGCCTTTTATAGCAAACGAGTCATTAAGCGCCTCATCAACAATAATTTCCGCCCTTCCTGCCACACGTATAGTTTCGCCAACATTCGGAATTAAAAATATCAACCCGACCTGCGGATTTTCAATAATATTGTGCATATTATCCAAGCGGTTATTGCCTCTTCTGTCAGGTAAAAGCAAAGTCTTTTCATCAAGCACACGCACAAAACCCGCAGGGTCACCCCGCGGCGTCACATCTATGCCCTTGGCTCCATAAGTCGATAATATACAAAACGGCGCCGCCTCAATAAATTGCATATAACTATCACTAATATAGTCAATTTCCTTTTTAAGCGACATTTCACCTGGCGCGCCATACAAAGCTTCCAACTGCTCAACACTGGTAATTTTTTGTCTCATATCAAACTCCCTTACATGCAACCTAAATTCATTTCACCCAACAAACAAATCAATAAATCAGATGCAAGAGTTCAATATACTGAATAGATCAAACCCTAAACATCAGTCATCGCCTCATCATACTCACCAACATCAAATTCCCTATCAAACGCTTTACCCATTTGCCCCGCCGATGGCAGGCTTTTGCGGTCAGGATAAGTCTCAGGCTTCCAAAGCTTAGAGCGCACAAACGCCCGCGCACAATGAAAATAAATTTTATCGACCGTAATTGACAACACACTCAGCGCAGGCTTGCCTTTCATCAAAAATGACGCATTCAACTCAGCATTAACAATAATCTTCGCCCGCCCTGCAACCCGTATGGTTTCACCAGCATTTGGCACCAAAAATATCAACCCAACCTGCGAATTTTCAATAATATTGCGCATACTATCCATGCGGTTATTGCCCTTTCTGTCAGGCAATAAAATAGTTTTCTCATCCACCACCCGCACCAAACCTTCAGCATCACCGCGCGGCGTACAGTCTATGCCCTTCGCCCCATAAGTCGATAAAATGCAAAATGGCGAAGCCTCAATAAATTGCCGATAAGGCGCATTAATATAATCAATTTCCTTCGTCACAGGCAAACCGCTCGGGGTGCTATATAAAGCCTCAAGTTCATCTATTGTTTCAATTATTTCACTCATACTATCTCCTTTACCGCACACTAAACCCAAAACACCTCAAAAACAACTCAAAACACCTCAAAAACAACTCAATTTATCAATGGATCAAATGATAAGTTCAAAATACTGAATGGGTTGAGCTATTGCAATTTTCACTTATTATGCTACAGTAAGGCTTAATTTAGAAAACGGTGCTACTCATTCCTCACTGATTCGTTCAGTCTGAGGATTTATTTTTTTAAGCATTTTTAAAGAATATTGAAGGACGAAAAAATGGAAAAAATCCCAATGACTATCGCTGGACATGCCGCAATGGAAGCGGATGCCAAACGTCGCAAATCCGTCGATCGCCCAGCTATTGTTAACGCCATTTCTGAAGCCCGCAAACATGGCGATCTTTCCGAAAATGCCGAATATCATGCCGCAAAAGAAGACCAAGGCATGAATGAAGCCACCATTCAAATGCTCGAATCCAACTTGGCTTTGGCCGAGGTTATCGATGTCAGCAAATTATCTGGCGATAGAATCATCTTCGGTGCCACCGTTGGCTTGGTCGATGAAGACACTGATGAAGAAGTGACTTACCAAATTGTTGGCGAGGCCGAGGCCGATGTCAAACAAGGCAAAATCTCCATCACGTCACCAATCGCCCGCGCTTTGATCAACAAACAAGTCGAAGACAGCGCCGAGGTCAACACCCCAGGTGGCGGCAAAACCTATGAAATTTTAAGCATTAAATTTAACTAGGTTTCACAAACTCCAGTGGCACTCCACTTTCACTCTTTGCACATTTAATGGTCAAAGACGTCTTTACGTTGTCCACATTAGGTGCAGCGGTTAAATCATCAATCACAAAATTCTGAAACACCGTCAAATCAGGCGCCACACATTTTAATATATAATCCGCCTCGCCCGATAACATATAAGCTTCACGTACCAATGGCCAACTATCAACCAATTTTTCAAACGCCATTAAATCCGCTTCAGATTGGCTGTGCAGACCAACCATAGCAAATACCGTCAGGTCAAAACCCAATTCCTTCTCGGCCAATATGGTGCAATAACCCTTTATCATGCCGGCTTTTTCAAGCGCCCGCACACGGCGCAAACACGGCGGTGCGGATATACCCAGCATTTTCGCCAAAGCCACATTGGTAATGCGCCCATTATTTTGCAATATTTGCAATATTTTCCAATCCGATGCATCCAAATTCACCGCAACCATAATCACCCTTTCAAAAATTCATTACCCAACGATAGCATATAAAGTAATATAATTACAATTATGTATCATAATATTACAATAATACCCCAAACCACAATCAAACCCAGCAATACCAATTATACCGCCTGTTGATTTCCATCAACAATGCAAAAATTATAGGATAAACCACTTGAAAAACCCGCGCCAATGGGCGACATAAGATATAGGTTTTATTTCAGGAGTACCCATGGCCGATACACATTCAAAGCTCATTATTTTAGGCTCAGGCCCAGCTGGTTACAGCGCCGCCATTTATGCCTCACGCGCCATGTTAAACCCCACCGTCATTATGGGCATTCAACCAGGCGGCCAACTCACCATCACCACCGAGGTTGAAAATTATCCAGGTTTTACCGATGAAATTCAAGGCCCATGGCTGATGGAGCAAATGAAAGCCCAAGCGGTTAAAATGGGCGCAAACATCGTCGAAGATCACATTATGGAAGTCAACCTAAAAGCCAAACCCATCGTATTAATTGGCGATAGCGGCACGCGATATACCTGCGATGCCCTCATCATTTGCACGGGCGCACAAGCCAAATGGCTCGGCCTCCCGTCAGAAGAAGCTTTCCAAGGCTTCGGCGTATCCGCCTGCGCCACCTGCGATGGCTTTTTCTATCGCGGCAAAGAGGTCGTTTTAGTCGGCGGCGGCAATACAGCGGTCGAAGAAGCATTATTCCTCACCAATTTTGCCACCAAAGTCACCGTTGTGCATAGGCGCGATAGTTTTAGAGCCGAAAAAATCCTCATCCATCGCCTCGAAAAAAATCCAAAAATCGAAGTTTTGTGGGACACCACATTAGAAGAAATCCTCGGCCAAATGCCCGCAGGCGTCACAGGTGCCAAAATCAAAAACGTCAAAACTGGCAAAGTCAGCACCATCCCGGCTAATGGCGTATTCATCGCCATTGGCCATGCACCCGCCACTAGCCTTTTCGAAGGCCAATTAGACACCAAACAAGGCGGCTATCTCATCACTGCGCCCGATAGCACCGAAACCAACATTCCGGGTGTTTATGCTGCGGGCGATGTAACTGACGATAAATACCGCCAAGCCGTCACCGCCGCAGGCATGGGCTGCATGGCCGCGCTAGAAGTAGAAAAATACTTAGCAGAGCAAGAATAAGCTCAACCTTTGACCTTCAGCCATAAAAACAATATGCTGAAACGAATCGCAACAGCGGGGAAGTGGCTAACGCCATCGTTGTGGCCCAACAAGCCTAGGGATTAAAAAATGGATTGGGATAAGTTACGCATTTTTCATGCAGTCGCCGCTGCGGGTAGTTTCACTCATGCTGGCGAGGAGCTGCATTTAAGCCAGTCAGCCGTCAGCCGCCAAATTGCCAATTTAGAACACGAGGTTAAAACCAAGTTATTCTTGCGTCACGCCCGCGGCTTAAAACTCACCGAACAAGGCGAGATGCTATACCGCACCGCACACGATGTTTTTTCAAAGCTCAAAATGGCCGAAAACCTGCTAAAAGACAGCACCGAAAAACCATTTGGCGATCTCACCATCACCACCACCGAAGGCCTCGGTGCCAATTGGCTCACACCACGGCTTAATGAATTTATGGATCAATATCCAGAGATTAATCTCAAGGTCATTTTGGGCGAACGCGATGTAGATCTAGGCCTACGTGAGGCCGATCTGGCCATCAGATTGCATCAACCCACCCAGCAAGATTTAATTGCCCGCAAGTTATTCACCGTGCATTTTCATGTTTTCGCCTCACCAGATTATCTGGCCGAACACGGCACCCCCCAAACCATAGAAGACCTAGACAAGCATAAAATCCTAACCTATGGCAGCAACGCCCCCACCTATTATAAAAATATAAATTGGCTAGAAACCTTGGGCCGCGATTCCCGCACCCCACGCGAAGCACATTTAAGTATGAACAGTGTTTATGGCCTAAAACGCGCCTGCATGTATGGCATCGGCCTCGCCGCCCTGCCCGATTATATCATAGATGATGCCAACCTAATCCCCGTATTGCCAGACATCGAAGCCCCAGAATTCGACACTTATTTGGTTTTCCCCGAGGAATTACGCAATTCAAAACGCGTCGCTGTATTCAAAGATTTCCTAATATCCAAAGCCAAAGAGTGGAATTTTTGATATATATCAACACTTTATTAAGGTATTCCAATAACGCATAGCTCCTATGCGCTGTATGATCTTGTAGTATGGCAGTAAAAAGCAGATAAGTGCCCCAACAGATCATCTCTGGTTTCTAGATAGAATTTTCCTCCCTCCTTTTAATTCTATCGGCCAATCCCTCCCTTTTTTGGCGGGCCAGAGATTGTTATAACGGGCAGCTTGAAACACAGCGCGCCCGTTTTTTTTGGTAAATTTTTGGCCTTGCTAAATATTTATTAGTTATACTTGGCACTGCGTGCGCGATACTCCGTATCGCTTGCTACGCCTAACGGCGACGGCCAGTCGGCCTTGCCTCAGCCTTACGGCTTCGGACTTATTTCCCACGAAAAGCACACTGTGTAAATTATATAGCACCCATATTCTGAATTTCACCAAATTCTAGCTCACTAAGCTTAATGAGTTTAGGTTGGGTGGTGAATTGGCATGTGATCAGCGGCTGAGTGGCTTAGCTAGAGAGCAGAGCGAACGCACGCAGTGCCAAATATAATAATATTTAGCTACGCTAAATATAAAAAAACGGGTAGTTCCGAAGAACTACCCGTGCAGTCGGTCTCTAGTTGTCAATCAAAAGGGAGGAGATTAACCAGTCAGGAACAAAAGAGGGAGGGAAGTTCCTGAAGATCCTAGAGCGATCTGTTGAAATCAATATAGGTTTTTTATTCAGAAGTTAAAAGCATAGAGAAGATGTATTAGCTATGCACTATATGCATAAGTAAAAATTAACCAAAAAAAACGGGTAGTTCCGAAGAACTACCCGTGCAGTCAGTCTCTAGATGTTAATCATAAGGGAGGAGATTAACGGTATCAGGAACAAAAGAGGGAGGGAAGTTCCTGAAAGATCCTAGAGCGATCTGTTGAAATCAATATAGGTTTTTTATACAAAGAGGGGAAGCGTAGAAAACTTGTGGTAGCTATGCACTATTCACATGGCTTATGCCATGTGAATAGTTTTATGTTTGGCCCCTGCGGGCGTGGGATGTCCATCCCACTTGCTACGCCTAACGGCGACGGCCGGCCTTGCCTCCGCCTTACGGCTTCGGACTTATTTTCCATGAAAAGCATGCTGAGTAAATTATCTAGCACCTATATTCGGAATATCAACAAACTCTTGCTTACTTAGCTAAATGAGTTTGCGTGGGGTGGTGAATTGGCATGCGATCAGCGGCTGAGTGGCTTAGCAAGAGAGCGGAGCGAACGCACGCAGTGCCAAAAAAAAGACCGAGCAAAACTCGGCCTCTTCATTCAATTTCAAACCGCAATCACTCAAGCAAGTGAATTACAAAAATCAGCAATCCGTACGCAAGCCGCTTCTAACGCTTTATTACTCGTCGCATAAGAAATCCTAAAATTAGGGCTCAACCCAAACGCTTCACCATGCACCACAGCAACGCCTTTATCGACCAACAACTCAGCCGCAAAAACCGCGTCAGAGGTAATCTCCACACCCTTAGGCGTTTTCTTACCAATCAAACCTTTGATAGACGGATAAACATAAAATGCGCCCTCAGGTTTCGGACAAATCATACCTTCAATTTGGTTCAATTTACCCACCACCAAATCACGGCGGCCTTTAAATATTTCAGCATTCTTAGGAATAAAATCTTGTGTGCCGTTCAACGCTTCAACCGCCGCCCATTGGCTAATCGAACAAGCATTAGATGTCGATTGGCTCTGAATTTTACGCATAGCATTAATCAATTCAACAGGCCCCGCACAATAACCAATCCGCCAACCCGTCATCGAATAGGCTTTTGAAACACCATTCATAGTCAATGTACGGTCATATAATTTCGGCTCAATTTGCGCAGGTGTCACAAATTCAAAATCGTCATAAACCAAATGCTCATACATATCGTCAGATAATATCCAAACATGCGGATGGCGCACCAACACATCAGTCAACGCCTTAAGTTCATCACGGCTATAAGCCGCACCAGATGGATTGCTCGGGCTGTTAAAAATCACCCATTTAGTTTTCGGCGTAATCGCCGCTTCAAGCACTTCGGCCGATAATTTAAAATCAGTTTCCAATGTCGCTTCCGCAAATACTGGCGTACCACCAGCCAACAACACGACATCGGGGTACGAAACCCAATAAGGCGTAGGAATAATAACTTCATCACCAGGGTTTAATGTCGCCATCATTGCATTATATATAATCGGCTTGCCACCAGGCGCCACAAACGCTTGGTTCAATTCATAGTCCAAACCATTTTCGCGTTTAAATTTATCAATAACCGCTTGCTTCAATTCAGGTATACCATCAACCGCTGTGTATTTAGTCTCACCACGGTTAATCGCGTCAATCGCCGCGGCTTTAATATTGTCTGGCGTGTCAAAATCTGGCTCACCTGCGCCCAAACCAATCACATCAACACCCGCAGCTTTAAGCTCGCGCGCCTTAGTGGTTACAGCAATAGTGGCAGATGGTTTTACACGAGAAAGCGTGTCAGAAATAAAGCCCATAATCAGCTCCTGAATTAAGCGGGTTAGTTACGCATATATGCTATGCCCATCCACCGCATCTGCCAAGCAAAACCACACAAATCTTAAGCATGTTGCCACTTTTATGCACTCATTTTTCATTCATGGCGCAGCGCCCTCATCCTTTGGTCCAATCCAAGAAAACGGATTATGTGCAATCTCCCACAAATGCCCGTCAAGATCAGCAAATTTACCAGAATAACCACCCCAAAACACTTTTCCTGCAGAACGGATAATTTTAGCGCCAGCCGCTTCGGCTTCTTGCATTTGCGCATCCACCGCCGCTTCAGAAATTAAATTATGAGCAATCATCACACCTCGAAAAGTTACATCTTCTTGCGCCATGTAATCAGCGGCCGAAACACCCGAATCTTTAGCCAGCTCATCCCATGGGAAAAGCCCCAGCCATGTCCCATTCAAATTAAAAAACGCAACCTCATCGCCATCGCCTAAATCTAACAATGGCAACCCAAGCCCATCTTTTTAAAAAGCCCTAGCCCGCAGCAAATCCGCCACGCCCAAAGTAATCATACTCATCCGTGCTTGCATATTTTCTCCCCTTATTCACGCTAGAACAAAATAAGAACATTTACAAGCGACATTTCACAATTCCTGCCTAAAATAATGTGATGAAATTTCAAACCCTTGATTCAAATAGAATTTATGCGCACTAAATCTTTGCACACCCGAGCATAAAGTCAAACACTCGCAACCCGCATCCCGCGCAAACCCCTTCAACCAATCCATCATCTGCTTCCCATATTGCAAACATCGATGCGCCGCCCCCGTCACCAAATCATCAACATACATATACCGCCCCATAAACAACGTGCTCTGCATATGAAAACCCGCACAACAAACAACCTCACCATCAACCTCCAAAAAAGCCAGCCGATACCCCTCACCATGCATCACATCCAACATCGCCAAATATTCATCAACCGATAAATGCCCCCGCAATTCATGCACAATCTCATAACAAGCCACCAACTCATCTCTAGTCTCAGCAATTTTAATCATCTCACTCACCATATTTTTCAATCAAATTCCGCGGCACATCTATCCCAGCTTTCAAGTCCGCCGCCGCCCGCGGCACCCCAAACGCCCGCGACACAGTAATTTCACCCGCCCAATGCGGCAAGTTCAAATCATCCTTATCATCAACAGGGTCACCCGTCCGCACCTTCGCCACCACATTATCTATCGGCACAATCAGAAAATCAGTAGCCTTCATCTCATTCGCCGCCGTCCCGCGCACATCGGCATAACGCCCCACAGCAAACCGATCCGTCACCGCAATCGCCAACCGCTTTTTCTCATCTTCACGCGCCAACCGCCCCACAGAATGTATCACCACACTTCGATAATTCATCGAATGATGAAACGCCGACCGCCCAAACAACAACCCATCCACATGCGTCACATTCAAACAAAGCGCCACCCCATCAGCCAATTTGCGCATAAACCGCGATTTCCGCGACCCATGAAAAATCATATTTTCACCATCCCGAATCCCATACATAGGTATAATTTGCGGCCGCCCGTCCACCACAAATCCCACCTGCACCACATAGGCGTCATCTAATATCGCATGCACAACCGCGCGGTCATAGGTCGCCCGCACATGCGCCTGCTTCACTTCATTCAATTCTGTTTTTGGATAACTCGTCTCAGTCATAAATCACCTTCATTCATTCAAAACTTGTTTTCTCACAAAATTGGTTCTATATAAAGTACCAATTCAAACAATCAGGCAGTACCAATTGTCCAAATCCATTCATTTCGACATCCAAGCCCTACTCACCACCGAGCCAGATCAAAGCTTACCGCAATGGCGCAAGCTCTATCATCAAATAAAAACCGCCATCCTAACCGATAAATTAAAGGCCGATCTACGCCTACCCGCCAGCCGCGAACTTGCCAAACAACTAGGCCTAAGCCGCAACACCATCATCACCGCCTTCGATCAACTCATCGCCGAAGGCTATCTAGTCGCCAAACAAGGCAGCGGAACCTATGTCGCCAACATTTCCCCCGATCAACAATTTCTCACCACATCCACTCACAGCAGCAAACCCGCCCCCGCCCCACTCAACCTAAGCCAACACGGCATGGAGATGGGAGCCGTAAAACGCGCCAACTTCAACCAAACATGGCGCTACATCCCGTTCCAGTCTGGCCTGCCCGACCTCACCCAATTCCCCCGCGCCGAATTTGCCAAACTATTAAGCCAAGTCACCAAAACCGCCGCCATAGATCAACTAGATTACAATTATACAGGCGGCCTCAAACCCTTCAAACAAGCCATCGCCACCTATCTAGGCGCCTCACGCGGCATCATTTGCCAACCAGAACAAGTGCTCATCGTCTCAGGCTCCCAAGCCGCACTAGACCTAACAGCCAGATTACTAATCGATAAAGGCGATGACATCTGGTTCGAACATCCAGGCTATGGCGGCGCCCATTCAGTCTTCGCCGCCGTCGGCGCAAATTTCCACGCCATGCCCATTATCAACGATCAACATCAATTCGCCGATGCCATAAAAAGCTGCCCCCACCCAAAACTCGCCTACATCACACCCTCACACCAACACCCCACAGGCGCCACCATGAGCCTAAAACACCGCCAAACCATGCTGCAATTGGCCGAGGAACGCAATTTCTGGCTCATCGAAGATGATTATGACAGCGAATACCGCTATGATGGCCGCCCGATCGCCGCCCTACAAGGCCTAGACCAAAGCCACCGCACCATATATATCGGCACATTTTCCAAAATCCTATCCCCCGCCCTACGCTGCGCCTACATGGTGCTGCCCCCACAACTGGTAAACCCCTTCACCGCAGCCTCGTTCAATGCAGGCATCAATGTCCCCAACATCATCCAGCTCGCCCTAACAGAATTCATCAATAACGGCCAATTCACCAGCCACATTCGCAAAATGCGCGTGCTGTATAACGAGCGCCGCCTCACCCTACTAAGCGCCATAGATCAACATCTAAGCCAATATATAAAACCCATGTCAACCAATGCAGGCATGCATTTCGCCGTAAAAATCATTCACCCCAAACTGCAAATATTGGGCGATACACAAATCGCCAAACATCTACGCCAAAACGACATTTCCATCCGCGCCTTATCACTTTACGGCCTCACCCCATTGCCCCCCTCGCAACAAGGCTTACTGCTTGGCTTTGCCCCCTTCACCCCAGCTCAACTCACCCAAGCCGCAGTAAAAATGGCCAATATTTTCACAAAACTCTGCCAAGCCTAACAATAATCAAAAATTCACTTGGCAAATCATACAAATAACGCCATGCTCCCATTTATCAAAACGGGTAAAAGGTGGCATTTTGAAATTTGATGATAATGACGATTTAACAGTACATCCAATAGATGTTGTCGAACATCTAGCCAAAAGTTTTGATTGGCACGCCCAACGCATCAGCCCTGATGAGATCAACATCCACATTGTAGGCGAATGGTGCAAATATAACCTCACAGTACATTGGAATCCGCAAATCGATGGCCTACATCTAGGCATCGCGTTCGATTTCCAACCCCCGCACGAACGGGTCGAAGAGCTAGAAAAACTCCTCCTCCTCATCAATGAGCAATTGTGGATGGGTCATTTCGAATATTGGGCCAATAGCGACATCCTCATGTTCCGCTATGGCACCCTCATCGCCAACGGCCAAAACTTTACCGACAAACAATGCCATATGATCATCAATCACAGCATCGAAACCTGCGAGCAATATTATGCCGCATTCCAATTCACACTTTGGGCAGATAAATCCGCCGAACAAGGCCTAATGGCCTGCCTACTAGACATTACAGGCAGCGCCTAGACACCCAAAAATGAGCTATAAAAACAACCCCGCCTATAAAAACAAAATCAAACATATAAAATTCGAGACCAATATGATCAAACATATCGATAGATTATTACTAGTCGGCGCAGGCAAAATGGGCAGCGCCATGCTCAATGGCTGGCTAAAAGCAGGCCTCAACCCCAATGGCGTCTATGTACAAGACCCACATATAACCCCCGATATGGCTCAATATCTACAACAAAACAACGTCGCCTTTGGCGATGCCGCACCCGCCATTTTCAACCCCGAAGTTATCATCTTGGCAGTCAAACCCCAAGTCATGGATGCCGTCCTACCGCACCTAAAAGCCTTCACCAATCCCAAAAGCCTATTCATCTCAGTAGCCGCAGGCAAAAAAATCAATTCATACGAAAATATCCTAGGCTCAGATGCCAACATCATCCGCCTCATGCCCAACACCCCAGCCGCCATCGGCGATGGCATGAGCGTCCTAGTCGGCAATAAAAACGCCAGCCAACACCACAAAAAACTAGCCCTAGCCCTAGCCCGCACAGTAGGCCTCGCCGAATATATAGATGACGAATCCCTAATGGACGCCGTCACCGCCCTATCAGGCAGCGGCCCCGCCTATGTCTTCCATATGGCCGAAGCGATGACCAAGGCAGGCGTAGAAGCTGGGCTCCCCAAACCCCTCGCCCACACATTGGCATTACAAACCATCAAAGGCGCAGGCAACCTAATGGCACAAAGCGATGACCACCCCAGCATCCTCCGCCAAAATGTAACCTCCCCCAAAGGCACCACCGCCGCAGGCCTAGATATATTAATGGGCAACAACGCCCTAGAAAAACTAATGATCAAAACCATAGCCGCCGCCAAACAACGCGGCGAAGAACTAGGCTAAACACAAGGCCAAAAAGCATGACCGACACAATCACCTTCGATGATTTCCTAAACGTCGACATCCGCAGCGGCAAAATAATAAAAGCCGAACCTTTCCCCGAAGCCCGCAAACCCGCCTACAAACTACAAATAGACTTCGGCCCCCAAATCGGCATAAAAAAATCCTCCGCCCAAATCACCGAAAACTACACCTGCGATGACTTAGTCGGCAAAAACATAATGGCCGTAGTAAACTTCCCCCCCCGCCAAATCGGCCCAGTAATGTCCGAAGTCCTAGTCCTAGGCTTCTACGACAATAATGAAAATGTAGAACTCGTCACCTATTCAAACAACATTAAACAAGGTCAAAAATTAATGTAAAATTGGCTCCACAGATCCAAAATCACGGAGGCAACAAGTGAACTAACAACACCCAGGATAATAACAGAAAAAGTAGAAATTATAAGCGACCATATGGGGTATTTTTTTAGGAAATGCGTAAATCTAAAAAAAAGTGATTTTCGAATTAATTTCAACTCCCTTTGTACATCGTCAATAATTTCATTCGGAATTTTGTTATTTTAAGCCGTTCAACGCACATTGGACAAATAATTGGTTTGTTACAAGAATGAATAATATCAGTTTTTATTCCATTCATGTCATACAAACACCCTCGTGTATCATCATGAGTAAAGTTAGCAAACTCACTATTAGGCGGAATTCCCTTCAAACCTTTATAAATTAATGCATACGAATAAAGAAGTCGATACACGACATTCTCAAGTGGAATGTTGGAATATTCCAATATTGTTTGAATTTCATGAAATGTAAAAACTACCCTATTTTTATTCAACCTACGGGTATAAAAGTTATCTTTAAGTGGCACATTGACTATGCAAATCAACAAATCACTTTCAAAATCTGTTGGCAGATTAGCAGCCATATTTAAGTCAGAATATTCCCAAGAAACTCCGTCAGAGTTGTTTAACACCTCATAGCTTAAGATTTCTTTGTTCACCTCAAACAGCTTTGACTTCCATTTTAAAATTTTTTGGCGGTCAAAATTTGTATTTATATATCCAACAGTAGCAACTGAAATTTTAACTTTCTTCATAAAAACCTGCCGTTCAAAGGGTTATATCTTAAATTTACATCACCTAGCGCCCACCAGCCACATCCACAATCGTCGCCGTCACATAACTCGCCGCATCACTCAGCAAATAACAAATCACATCCGCCACCTCTTCAGGCGTGCCCCCACGCCCCATCGGCAACCCAGCACCCATTCGCTCAAATCGATCAGGCACCCCGCCAGATGCATGTATCTCAGTGTCAATAATTCCAGGCCGCACCGCATTCACCCGCACACCCTGCAAGGCCAGTTCAAACGCAATCCCCTTAGTCAACGTATCAACCGCCCCTTTACTAGCCGCATAATCCACATATTCCCCCGCCGATCCATGCTTAGCCGCCGCCGATGATAAATTCACAATCACCCCACCAACACCGCCCAAATCGGTAGACATCCGCTTCGCCGCCTCACGACAACAAATAATCGTCCCCGTCACATTAATCTGCATTATTTTATTTACCCGCGCGGCATCCATATCAACCAAACTCATCTGCGGCTGAATAATCCCTGCATTATTCACCAACGCACTCACCACCCCAAGCCGCTCATCCACCGCTTCAAACATCCGCACAATGTCAGCCTCAACCGCAACATCAGCCCGCACCGCAATCGCCCGCTGCCCCAAAGCCTCAATCTCAGCCACCACGCCAAGCGCAGCACTTTCATTCGCACAATAATTCACACAAACATCAAACCCATTCGCCGCCAATTTCAGCGCCACCGCCCGCCCAATGCCGCGGCTCGCCCCCGTCACAATCGCAATTTCACTCATCACTCCCCCTACTCCGTTTCCGCGCCTCATCAAACCGCCCCAAAACTTCTTTCTGGTCATCATCCGCAATCAACGACAACAATCCATCACATATATTCTGATAAGCCTTCGGGCTAAACCCTTTCAAACTCCCAGATATCTGCTCAAATTGTATCGCCCCCAATCGGTCAGCCAGCTCCTGCCCCTTAGCCGTCAAAAACAAATGCCGCCGCCGCCGATCCCCAGCGCCCTGCTCCTGAAACACAAATTTTTCCTCAATCAACTGCTTCAAAACACGATTAAGACTCTGCTTACTCACCCGCAAAATATCCAACAATTCCGCCACCATCAACCCGGGGTTCCGCGATACAAAATGCAAAACCCGATGATGCGCACGCCCAAACCCAAACGCCATCAATTCCTCATCAGGCCCCGCCGTAAAATCCCGATAAGCAAAAAACAGCAATTCAATAAACTCATACAGCCCCTGCTCGTCCTTATCAAATTCCATAATTTGCCTCATATTTTTCAGTTAGTTAATGAATAGCAGATTTTTTTACACACTTCATCCAAAAATAATACGTCAACAATGTTGACATTGTTTTGATAAAAGGTTACATATTCAACATAAATTAGGTAATTTTATGTCTCGTGTACCAAAAAAACGCAACAAAATTACCCAAACAGCACGCACGCAACGGAGAGTAAAATGTCAGCAACAGGCTTCGAAAACAAACCAGGCTATATCTGGATCAATGGCGAATTCGTCAAATGGAACGAAAGCTACGAGCACATTCTCAACCACGCCATGCATTATGGCTCCAGCGTGTTCGAGGGCGATCGCGCCTATAACGGCAAAATTTTCAAGCTAGATGAACACAGCAAACGCCTCATCAGATCCGCCGAAATCCTCGGCATGAAAGTCCCTTACACAGCAGAAGAAATCAACCAAGCCTGCATAGACACCCTAAAAAAACAAGGCTTTACCAACGCCTATGTACGTCCATATGTATGGCGCGGCATCGGCGACGGCCTGTCCATCGCAGGCGATAACAACAAAATCAACCTGCTCATCGCCATGTGGGAATGGCCAAGCTACTACAGCAAAGACGAGCTCATGCAAGGCATCAAACTATGCTTCGCCGAATACAAACGCCCGTCCCCAGCAACCGCCCCCTTCGAGGCCAAAGCCGCAGGCCTATACGTCATCTGCACCCTGTCAAAACACAAGGCAGAAGCCAAAGGCTACAGCGATGCCCTCATGTTAGATTACCAAGGCAACGTAGCCGAAGCCACATCAGCCAACATCTTCTTCGTTAAAGATGGCGAGCTACACACCCCAAAAGCCGATACCTTCCTAAACGGCATCACCCGCCGCACAGTCATCGCTCTGGCCAAAGACGCAAACATAAAAGTCCACGAAGGATACATAAAACCCGAAGAACTAGGCGATTTCACCGAATGCTTCCTCACAGGAACAGCGGCCGAAATCACCCCCGTATCAGTCATAGAAACCCACACCTACAAACCAGCCGCCGTCACCGCACAGCTAATGGATGCCTATTACAAGCTAGTCGGCAAAACCGCATAATCAGGAGCAAAAAAATGGAAAACACATCATACGACAACCTCCCAGGTTATATCTGGATGAATGGCGAATTTATAAAATGGGCAGATGCCAAAGTCCACGTCATCAACCACGCCATGCATTATGCGTCAAGCGTGTTCGAAGGCAACCGCGCCTATAACGGCAAAGTTTTCAAACTAGAAGAGCACACAGCACGCCTGTTCAAATCAGCCGAAATCCTGGACATGAAAATCCCTTACACAGAGGCCGAGATTAACCAAGCCTGCAAAGACATCCTAATCAAACAAAACATCAAAAGCGCCTACATGCGCCCGATAGTTTGGCGCGGCTCCGAACAAATGGGCATCAGCGCCCAAGACACAAAAATCAACGTTGCCATCGCCGTATGGGATTGGCCGAGCTACTTCTCAATAGAAGATAAAATGAAAGGCATCCGCCTAACAGCCGCCCTCTACCAGCGCCCCGCCCCAGACACGGCCCCCTTCCGCGCCAAAGCCGCAGGCCTATACATGATCTGCACCCTGTCCAAACACGCGGCAGAAGCCAAAGGCTTCGATGATGCCTTAATGCTAGATTACCAAGGCAACGTCGCCGAATCCACAGGCTCCAACATCTTCTTCGTAAAAGACGGCGAACTCCACACCCCAGACCCATATTGCTTCCTAAACGGCATCACCCGCCAAACCATCATAAAATTGGCCGAACAAGCAAACATCAAAGTCAACGTAAGAACCATAACCCCAGACGAGCTCAGCACTTTCGACGAATGCTTCCTCTGCGGCACCGCCATAGAAATCATGCCCGTAAGACAAATCGATACCCACAACTACACCCCATCAAGCGTCACAAAACAACTCATAGAAGCCTATGTGGAGTTGCACGGCTAAACATATACAGAGAGGCGTCCTGCCAACGCTCTGGAAGTCTCATTTTTTCGTTCGGCTTCGCCTCTCTTTTATCGTTCGCGTTGCTCTCTATAAGCACTGCGTGCGTTCGCTCCTCTCTCTTGCCACGCCTAACGGCGACGCGCAGTCGCGCTTGCCTCAGCCTAAAGGCTTCGGACTTTTTTCCCAAGCAAAGCACAATGAGTAAACAATATGGCGCCTATATGCTGCGTTTCACCAAACTCTAGCTCACTAAGCATAATGCGGTTAGGTTGGGTGGTGAGTTTGCGTCCCATCAGCGGCTGAGTGGCTTAGCTAGAGAGCGGAGCGAACGCACGCAGTGCCAAACATAATGCAAACTTCCAGAGCGTTGGCAGGACGCCTCCCGTATGATACACTCCACCAATGAAACCATTTAACTCACAAATCACATTAATAACTGGCGTAGGCAGAAGCATCGGCATAGGCGCCGCAATCTGTCGCGAAATCGCCAAAAACGGCGGCGACATCTTCTTCACCTATTGGAACGAATATGACAAACAAATGTTCCCCAACACCCCCACAAGCGACACCCAACACATAACCAACGAACTTAAACAATACGGAGTTCGCGTTGAAAGCTGCGAGTTCGACCTCTCAAAACCCGAAGCCGCAGCAACCCTCTTCAAACAAGCCGAAGACACCTTAGGCACCCCAACCATCCTAATCAACAACGCATGCCGCGACATAGAAATCCCATTCACCGAACTAACCCCAGAAATCCTAGACAAACATTACGCAGTAAATCAACGCGCCGTAACCATGTTATGCAGCGAGTTCGTAAAACGGCAGAATGCAGGAAACATCATCAACCTAATATCAGGCCAATCTCTAGGCAGCATGGGCGAAAATCAAATTTCCTACACCACAACCAAAGCCGCCGTAGACATGTTAGCACTACAGCTCGCCCCAGAACTCAGCAAACTAAACATCCGCATAAATTCACTAGACCCAGGCCCAGTTGATACAGGCTGGATGACAGAAGACATAAAACAAGACATTATAAAAGCATCCAGTAGTGGCAAAATTTCTCTACCAAAAGACACCGCTCAATTAATTATGTCCATACTGTTAGATAAAGGCAAAAAAACAGGCCAAACGATCCACGCACAGAGATAAGAGTGTAAATACAAACTTCCAAAGCTTAGTAAGTTAGCACTCCTGCCTCTACTCGGGTACTTCATTCATACGTTCGCTTAAGCTCACTGTTGACACTTGCGTGCGTTCGTCTGCAGCGGCTTCGAACGGCCGCAATCGCACTCACTGAATGGCACGTTATTTGGAAACGAGGGATAGATAGAAATGCTGAATTTATCAGCCCTAATCAGCAGCCTTTTCATCAGGCCGATGCTTCAACCGCAACCCAAACAAAAAATTCCGCAAAATCTGGTCTTTACACTGCCGATAATGCTTATGCCCTTCCTTGCGGAAAAACGCACTCAGCTCATGGCTACTCAACCTAAAATCAGCCATATCCAAAATGTCCAATATATCATCACTCTTCAAATTCAACGCAATGCGCAACTTCCGAAACGTAATATTATTCGTCATCTCAGTTTCAGGCTCAGGCTGCGGCCCATCTTTTTTGCCACGGTTCTTATTAATCAACCCGTTCAAAAACACCGCCAACATTTCATCATTACAATTTTTAAAATCTTCAGCATCATCTTTTTTCAGCAAACTCGTCACAAAAGCACGGTTAGCCTCAAAATCCGCCTGCGCAAAAATCTCACTCATTTGCGCATCGCTATAGTCAAATGTGTAGCGAATGCTACGTAAAATATCGTTATTATTCATAATCGCTCAATCTCTATTAATCACATGCTGAATGCCAATACGCAGATAATCATACCCCGTATAAACCGTCAAACCCGCAGCCACCCACAATAATGTCAGCCCAATTTCAGTATTATACGGCAAAAACTTATCACCCGCATCCCCAGCCAGCAAAAACCCCAGCGATAATATCTGCACGGTAGTTTTCCACTTAGCCAAATAAGACACAGGCATATTCACATGCAATTGCGCCAAATATTCCCGCAAACCAGACATCAATATCTCACGGCTCAAAATCACCACAGCAGGCACAATAGAAAAATTATCCAGCCCAATAGCTCCATAAGCCGTCAACATCAATATCACAATAGAAATCAGCAGCTTATCAGCAATCGGGTCAAGCATCCGCCCCAAGTCAGATTGCATGTCCCACTTACGAGCAATATACCCATCCAAAAAGTCAGTAATACCCGCCACAACATAAATGCCAAGCGCAATCCATCGCCATGCATCGCCTTCAAAATAAAAGCACACAACAATCGCAGCCACCGCCACAATTCTAAACATGGTCAATATATTAGGGATGTTAAAATTCATAAATCGCCAAAATCCTTAAACTCATATCCTTATACACCCAAAAAACCAATCTGTGTGCTATTATCTTAAATTTAAGAACACAAACTTCACACTTATTAGATATGCTAAACTTATCAAAAAACAAGGTCTAAATGTCAAAGGCAGGAGTGAATGCAAAAAATAATCACATTATGTCTAAGCTTACTCCTCTTAACCTCTTGCGGCACCGATGAGCCACAAAACCTAAAGCATTTCACCTCACCCTTTGGCGGTAAATACGCAATTCGCATACCCGATCAAGTCCAAATCACCGAAAACAGTTTTATTTATGAGGTTAAAATCGAAAACCTCGAAAACGACTATTCCGAAGTTAAAAGCTTCCTCTTAGAGCGGATGAATTTCCACCCTTTCACCCCCATTTTCAAACCCCATCAACTAGAATTCCTACATTTCGAATATTTCACCATACCGCAAAAACAACGCCAACAAGTCTACGATTACCTGTTCCAGTGGGACGCCAAAATAACCAACAACCCCACCCTATTCAAAGTCACCAACCAACTCATTTTCGCCGCCTGCCAAAAACAACCAATCCCCGACGATAAATTAGTCACCACCATTTTCCATCGCCAAAATGAAGATGCCGAATTCATAAAAGTCTACGATGACCTAGAACCTTTCGACAACCTCACAACTCCAAAAATCGCCTACCAAAAAATCTGCTAACTTTCACTATTAAAGACAGTTAGCTGATAGCCAACACTCTGGAAGTCTGCATTTTTACGTTCGCTACGCTCTCTAGTAAGCCCCTGCGGGCGCTTGCCTCCGCAAGCTTGCAACGGGCTAACCGCCCGACGGCCAGTCGGCCTTGCCTCTCCCTTCGGGATCGGACTTTTTTCCCATGAAAAGCACAATGAGCAAACAATATGGCACCTATATGCAGAGCTTCACCAAACTCCAGCTCACTAAGCATAATGCGGTCGGGTTGGGTGGTGAACTCCCGTCCCATCAGCGGCTGAGTGGCTTAAGCTAGAGAGCGGAGCGAACGAGCGCGCCCGAGCGAAGCGACAAAGTGCCCTTGGGGTGCAGTGCCAAACAAAAATGCAAACTTCCAGAGCCTCAACGACCAGCCAACTGTCTTTTCGCAGCCAAACAACAAATTCAGAATTTACAGAACGCACCAGAATTCAGAATTTCGTCAAACTCTAGCTCGCTAAGCATAATGCGGTCAGGTTGGGTGGTGAATTTACCTCCCACCAGCGGCTGAGTGGCTTAGCTAGAGAGCGGAGCGAACGAGCGCGCCCGAGCGAAGCGACAAAGTGCCCTTGGGGTGCAGTGCCAAGCATAAAACTCATGAAAGCTTTCAGCTTTCATGAAAATGGTCATAAATATGCTCAGCCAATTTCACACTAATCCCGTCCACCAAAGCAATATTCTTAGCACTCGCCCCAGATACCGCCTTCGCACTCCCAAAATGCAACAACAACGCCTTCTTACGGCTCGCCCCAATATTCGAAATATCATCCAACGGGCTTTTCACCAACGCCTTACTCCGCTTAGCCCTGTGCGTCCCAATCGCAAACCGATGCGCCTCATCCCGCATCCGCTGCATATAATAAAGCACAGGGTCATTATGCGGCAGCATAAAATTAGTCCCATCAGGCAAATAAAACGTCTCCCGCCCCGCATTCCGCTCAGGCCCTTTGGCAATGCCAATCAAAATAATGTCATCAATATTCAATTCAGCAAACACCTCAACCGCAACCGAAAGCTGCCCCTTACCACCATCAACAAATACAATGTCGGGCTTTTGCGGTATAATACTCTGCTTAGTCGGGTCATTCTCCTCCGCCAACATCCGCTTAAACCGCCGCGTTAAAACTTCCCGCATCATGCCATAATCATCCCCAGCCACAATGTCAGATTTTATATTAAATTTCCGATACTGGCTCTTCAAAAACCCATCAACCCCAGCACACACCATAGCCCCAATCGCATGCGCGCCAGATATATGGCTATTGTCATAAATCTCAATCCGCTCAGGCATATCCACCATGCCAAATTTCTCCCCAACCTGCGAAAGCAATTTCCGCTGGCTAGATGTCTCCGCCAATTTCCGCCCCAAAGCCTCTTCAGCATTTCGCAAAGCTTGGCGCATCATATTCATCTTGTCACCACGCTGCGGGCAAATAATCTCAACCTTATGCCCAATACGGCTGCCCAAAGCTTCAGACATTAACTCAGCCTCAGGCAATTCATGCGAAACGATAAGTTGTTTCGGACAAGGCTTATTGTCATAAAATTGCGCAATAAAACTCTCAAGAATATCTTCCGCCTCATGCCCCTTATCAATTTTGGGATAATAACATCTATTGCCCCAATTTTGCCCCGCCCGAATAAAAAACACCTGAATGGCCACCTGCCCACCCTGCATAAACAACGCAAAAATATCCCCCTCAACAATCGTCGTCGGGTTCACCTTGTCATCACTTTGAATCATCGTCAAAGCCGCCATACGGTCACGGTAAAACGCCGCCAACTCATATTCCATATCTTCCGACGCCTTATTCATATTCACCTGAATCTCACGCCGTATATCGTTACTTTTACCCTTTAAAAAATCCCCAGCCTGCCCCACCAATTTTTCATAATCATCAAGCGAAATCTCCCCCGTACAAGGCGCCGCACACCGCTTAATCTGATACAGCAAGCAAGGCCGCGACCGCGCGTTATAATAACTGTCAGTGCAAGTCCGCAACAAAAACGCCCGCTGCAAAATAGATATGGTACGGTTCACCGCCCCCGCCGCCGCAAACGGCCCAAAATACTCACCCTTAGGCTTGCGCGCCCCACGGTGTTTTACAATTTGCGCCGCCTCATGGTCACGCTTAATCAAAATATAAGGAAAACTCTTATCATCCCGCAGCAAAATATTATATTTCGGTTGCAACCGCTTAATCAAATTAGCCTCAAGCAACAAAGCTTCAGACTCAGATTGCGTCGTCACAAACTCCATAGAATGAGTCTGCAAAATCATATTCACAATGCGGTTAGATTGGCTACCAATGCGGCTATAAGACATCACCCGCTTCACCAGGCTTTTGGCCTTGCCCACATAAAGCAGCCGTCCATCCTTAGCAAACATACGGTAAACACCGGGCTTGTTGGGCAGAGTTTGGGCATATTGTTTTATCAGCTCAGGGCCAGAAGTCACATCGTTCATTATTTGTTCTATAGCAGATTCACGCCGCCAGACCAATCAAAAAACACTAATCTCGGCAGCGTTCCACAGCCACACCAACACCACCAACATGAATAAACGCCTCAGGCTTTTCAATCTTCACCAAAGCCCGTTTCACTTTTTCATCTTTCAAGCAAATGTCAGCAATTTTTTCAGCCATAGCCTCGACCAATAAAACATGCCCAGCCTCAACATACGCCTCAATATCTTCAACAATCAGCTTATAATTCACCACATTTTCAATGTCATCATCATGCGGCACATCATCCACCACCAAATCAACATCAATAATGATCATTTGCTTGCGCGCCTTCTCATGGTCAAAAATCCCAATAGAGGCTTTTAATTTCATCCCATGAATAAATACATGCCGTTCATTCTTATCAGCATTCGCAAAATTCAAACCCATACCCATCCCCTAGCCAAGCGCCGTAAATATATAAAACACATAAAACGCCACAAATGTCCCACCCACCATAGTGCTAATATTCTTAATGCGCGAGATCACCAGATACAATAAAATCGTCACCGCCAACATAATCCATATATCAACATTAATAATAGAGTCAGGTATCGCCACAGGGTGCACCAGCGCGGTAAGACCCATCACCGCCAACATATTAAACAAGTTAGAGCCTAAGATATTACCAATCGCCAAATCAGATTCTTTACGCCGCACTGCCGAAAACACCGCGGCAAGCTCAGGCAAACTCGTGCCCAACGCCACCACAGTCAAACCAATCGCCGCCTCACTCAATCCAAAATCAAGCGCAATGGTCGATGCCCCTGCCACCAAATAATGCGCACCAAACGGCAGCCCCGCAATACCAAATAGCAAAAACAACCCAATCTTCCAGCCCCGCTTCGGTGTGGCATCTAACTCACCTTCAATTTCCGAATAATCATATTCGCCATTTTTGCGTGTATCGCGCGATTTTTTGGCTTCAAAATATAAAAACAACACAATGCCAGCAAACAATATCGCACCATGCCACCACGCCAAAACACCAGTCAACACCAAGGCGGCAAACACCAAGGATGCCAGCATAACCACCTTCATATTCTTACGCACGTCTTCATTGTCAGCATTCATGCTATAAAATATCGCCGGCAAACCCAGCACCAATAATATATTCGCAATATTCGACCCCACAACATTACCAATCGCAATGCCGGGTGTGCCGTTAAATGCCGCTTCGAGCGATACAAATAGCTCAGGCGCACTAGTACCAAACGCAATCACCGTCAGGCCAATCACTAAAGGTGATATTTTAAATTTAATTGCCAAGCTCGCCGCACCAGAAACCAGCGCGTCACCAGCAATCAGCAGCAAAATCAAACCACCTATTAATTGAAAATATTCAAGCATATTTATAAGCTCACATCATGTAAATCTGTATGCAAGATATAAAGATTATAAACACAACTACAAGCGGCAAAGCCAATTATTTTGCAAAATAATAAATTTTAAAGTCAATTTCATTTTAAAGTCAATTTCAAAGTGACTTAATTTCAGTCGCAGGATAACCCTGCGCCGCCAAAGCAGTTTTAATGTCAAACAAACTGCTCAACTCATCATCAAAAACCATATAAACAATGTCATTATCATCGGTTAAAATCACTTTTTCAATGCCATCAAGCGCCGATAATATTTTGCGCACTTTATATTGGTCGGTCAAACCTTGCATATTCACCACTTTAAATTCCACCTGCACCGTTTCGGCAATCGCAGGCGTCACCAAGCCCATCGGCAACAGGCTAAGGGCTAAAATTAATAAATAGGTTTTCAACAATTTCATTTCATCTACCAAATATCTCAATCGGCTTTATATACCGATTAATTGTGATCATCTTATGGCAGATTCATTTATATTCATAAGCAATTTTGTAAATGTGATTAATCGCCAACATCAACAAAATCACCGCCCCAATTTGGTGGCTTAAAGCGGTATGCAACTGCACAAATGTCAGCAAAGTCATAATTCCCAGCCCAATCTGCACCAAAATCGCCAACTTCACCCAAACCAAACTAAGCTTCAATATTTTATTGCTAGCCTCATTGCGATAAATAAACACCGCCTGAATAGCAACCAAAACAACAATAAAATAAGCCAACATCCGATGGTTAAATTGTATCGTCGTCACATCTTCAAACGCGCTCAACCAAGCAGGCATTAAATCATATAACCCATCAGGAACAAACAAATCCCCCATCAACGGCCACGTATTATAAGCCATCCCAGCATCCGTCCCCGCCACCAATGCCCCCAATAATATCTGCAAAAATATAACAGCCAAAAACACCCAAGCAAAAATCCCACGCCTGCGCTTAGCCATAGCAGGCACATCCGCCTTCCAAGCCTTCAATGTTCCCAATTCTAAAGCATACCAAAAACTCAAAGCCAACAAAAATATTGCCAATCCCAAATGCGCCGCCAAGCGATATTGGCTCACATCAACCCGCTCCACCAGCCCGCTCATCACCATATACCAGCCTAAAACACCCTGCGCCCCACCCAGCAACCCAAGCACCAAATATTTCCAAACATACCCTTTAACAATCTGCTTACGCACCAAAAAATAAGCAAATGGCACAAACCATAAAACACCCACAAACCGCCCCAAAAACCGATGCGACCATTCCCACCAGAAGATAGATTTAAACGTCTCAACCGTCATGTCAGCATGCTCAAATAAATATTCGGGTATCAATTTATATTTCTCAAACGCCACCAACCAATCCTGCGCATTCAACGGCGGTATCGCCCCCATAATCGGCTTCCACTCAGTAATCGACAAGCCACTATTGGTCAGCCGCGTCGCCCCGCCAACCAAAACCATCAACCCAATAAAAAAACATATGGTCCAAAGCCAAACCTGCTGCGCTAATATTTGTTTTTGCATTTTTCACCCAATAAAATAAATACCGCTCATTCTTAAAAAATATGACGGCAAAAAACAAGTCAATATTGACTTTATCCGCCAAGCAGCTTATTTCAAATACTATATATAGGAGACAATATGGCGATCAAAATCCCAGAACGCAGCCGCAAACTCATCGGCATTGTTGCAGTCATAATTTATCTAACCATCTACTGCTTCATCATTGCAGCCATCGGCGAAATGTGGGTATTAGGCAACGGCGTAGGTTGGGAAATCACCTTCTTCGCCATAGCAGGTTTTATCTGGATTTTCCCAATAATAAAACTCTTCCGCTGGATGGACGACTTAATCAAGCGCTAATCTCAGTCATATTTTCCATTCATATGCTCGACATCAGCTCTAACCATATCGCGCAATATATCCTCATCAATATCAGATAATTTATTGATATATAAACAAGATTTCCCAGTTTTAAATTTACCAAAATCAGCAAGCTTATCTCTATAAGCTTCAAATCCACTCATAATATAAAGCACAATATTGGCTTTACGCGGCGAAAAACCAATCTTCATACTGTCGCCTTCGCGCCCACTATCATATTTATAATGATAGCTGCCAAACCCCACGATCGAACTGCCCCACATTTTAGCAGGAAAGCCACTAATATCTTCCATCATATTCATGATTTTATGCGCGTCTTCACGCTTCTGATCTTTTTCAATCGTCGCTAAAAACGCCAACACGTCAGCATTAGTTTCTCGGGTTTTATTTTGGTTCTGGGTCATCTAAACAGTAAAACTCAAACGCCCAATCAACACAAGTAAATATTATACGTTAAATCTAAAGTGCAAAATATCGCCATCTTTAACAATATATTCTTTACCTTCAACACGGTGCTTACCAGCCTCTTTACAGCCCTGCTCACCATTATATTTAATAAAGTCATCATAACTCATGCATTCAGCTCTGATAAAACCTTTTTCAAAATCAGTATGAATAACCGCCGCAGCTTTAGGCGCTTTCGTACCCGTCTTAATCGTCCAAGCCCGCGCTTCTTTCGGCCCAACCGTAAAATAAGTTTCCAGCCCAAGCAGCTCGTAACCCACCCTAATCATCCGATCAAGCCCAGGTTCAACAATGCCCAAATCATCCATAAATTCTTTGGCTTCATCAGCTTCCAATGTGCTAATTTCAGCCTCAATTTCAGCCGAAATAATCACCATAGCCGCACCTTCGTCAGCCGCCTTTTTAGCCACCAATTCAGAGAACGCATTGCCTGTCGCTAAACTATCTTCATCCACATTACAAACATAAAGCACAGGCTTAGATGTCAATAAATTCAAACCCTTAAAAATTTCTTTCTGGTCATCGTCAATCTTAGCATGGCGCGCAGGCTTACCGTCATTCAACGGCAATAAAGCCGCTTCCATCACCGCAAAAATCTCAATGGCTTCTTTGTCTTTTATGCCCGCCTTTTTCCGCATCGCAGGCATCCGCTTTTCCAAACTCTCAATGTCAGCAATCATCAATTCAGTTTCAACAATTTCAGCATCTGCCAACGGGTCAATACGCCCTTCAACATGCGTAATGTCGTCATTTTCAAAACACCGCAATACATAAGCAATCGCATCCACTTCACGAATGGTCGCCAAAAACTGGTTGCCCAATCCTTCGCCCTTAGACGCGCCTTTTACCAAACCAGCAATGTCAACAAATGTCAGCCGAGATGGAATCAACTCTTTAGAGCCTTCAATCGCCGCCACAGCAGCAATCCGTGGGTCTGGCACAGCTACATCACCAACATTCGGCTCAATGGTACAGAACGGAAAATTCGCCGCTTGCGCCGCCGCTGTTTGTGTCAACGCATTAAAAAGGGTCGATTTACCAACATTCGGCAAGCCCACAATACCACATTTAAAACCCATCTTAATCTCCTAATTTATCTTTTAATTTTTTCAGTGCCGCAAATGGGTTGCCCAATTTCACAGCCTTTGGTGCCCTTTTCTCAACTGGCTTTTTAGGCTCAGATTTAGGCTCTTCATCTTCTAACGGCGCAGTTTTCGCAAGCTTTTGCTCCACCGCCACCTTAAATTCATTCAGTTTTTCAAGCACCAATTTAGGCGCAGCGTCCGCCATACTATCCAGCAACGGCACCAACCAATCTAAATCAGCCTTACCAAAATTACCCAGCACATAATGCGCCACTTGGCTCTTCTGCGCAGGCCGCCCCACACCAATTCGCACACGGTGATAATCATTACCAATATGCTGGCTCATGCTTTTCAGGCCATTATGCCCAGCCACACCACCACCAAATTTCACTCTAAATTTAGCTGGCGCCAAATCAATCTCATCATATAAAACAACAACATCATCAGCCTCAAGCTTATAAAAGCGCATGGCTTCCCCAACCGCTTGGCCCGATAAGTTCATAAATGTCTGAGGTTTCATAATCAGCACTTTTTCAGTGCCCAACCGCCCGTCAGAAATAAGTGCATTAAACTTCTGCTTATAGGGGGCAAAATTATGGCGGCGAACAATCTCGTCCACCGCCATAAAACCAACATTGTGGCGGTTTTGCGCATATTCCGAACCAGGATTTCCCAAACCAACTATCAGTCGCATGAGCTAGCTCCGTTTATGCGTAAAACCTTATTATATTAATCTTCAGATTTAGCAGCATCTGCATCTGGTGTTTCAGCACCATCTTCAGTTGCATCAGCATCTTCATCCACTTCATCTTCATCTTCATCAGTAGCGCCACCAGGTGCAGCAACAGATACAATGGTAAAGTCACGGTCTGTAATGGTAGATTTACTACCTTCAGGCAACGTGATTTGTGAAATATGGATAGATTCGCCAACTTCAAGTGCAATCAAATCAACTTCAATTTCAGATGGAATGGCGTTCGCACGAACTGTAACCATAATACTATGGCGAACCACATTCAGAGCACCACCAGCTTTCAAGCCAGGACATTCTTCTTCGTTCAAGAATACAACAGGAATTTCCAAATCAAGCGTCGCGCCTTTTCCGAGGCGGAAAAAGTCAATATGTACAGGTGTGTCTTTAACTGGGTCTAATTGCACAGCACGGCAAATCACCCGTGTTTTTGTGCCTTCAACATCCACTTCAAACAGTGTTTGTTTAAAACCACCTTTAAAGATCAAGTTAAACATCAAGTTATAATCGAGCGAAATGGATACAGGGTCTTGACCATCACCGTAAATAACCGCAGGTACATTACCTTCACGGCGTTCTTTACGAGCAGCCCCCTTACCAACTCTTTCGCGTTTCTTAGCTTCTAAAGTAATCATATCAGCCATTTTAATTCTCCTAAAAAGCCCTTACTGGGCATAGCTTTGCGATCAAAAGAGATAGTTCCCTCCAGGGGTGGAAGATCTGTAATCTTAAAATCGATAGCGGTTTATACCACTAAATCCAGCAAATGCA
>NVQL02000081.1 GCA_002400495.2 Alphaproteobacteria bacterium
TTGCTTTGCCTTATTCAGCAGGCTCTCCTGCCGAATATGAAAGCCGTGATAGTTATGCTGTGCAAAGTGGTAAAGCCATTATGAACCTCATTGAAAAAAACATTCGTCCGCGTGACATTTGTACCGAAAAAGCTTTTGAGAATGCTGCGGTTATTGTTGCGGCTACAGGTGGTTCAACCAATGGTGGCTTGCATTTGCCCGCTATGGCGCATGAAGCAGGTATAGAATTTGATTTGATGCGTGTGGCAGAAATCTTTAAGAAAACTCCATATATTGCCGATCTAAAACCTGGTGGTAAATATGTTGCCAAGGATCTTTATGAATCTGGCGGTGTACCAGTATTGCTGAAAGAATTGCTACGTGGTGGCTATCTACATGGTGATTGCATGACTGTAACGGGCAAAACATTGGGCGATAACATTGAAGATGCCGAAGTGGCAGCGCCTGATAACCGCGTTGTTTATCCTGTTTCTAACCCAATCACCGAAACTGGTGGTGTGGTTGGCCTAAAAGGAAATCTCGCGCCAGACGGTGCGATTGTTAAAGTGGCAGGCATGAAGAACCTTGAATTTAAAGGCCCAGCCAGATGTTTTGATTGTGAAGAAGATGCTTTTGCTGCGGTTGAAAAACGTGACTATAAAGATGGCGACGTGCTGATCATTCGTTATGAAGGCCCTAAAGGTGGCCCTGGCATGCGCGAAATGCTTTCTACCACGGCAGCGCTTTATGGCCAAGGTGCGGGTGACAATGTGGCGTTGATTACCGACGGTCGCTTTTCTGGTGGTACACGCGGCTTCTGTGTCGGGCATGTTGGCCCTGAAGCTGCAGTTGGTGGCATGATTGGTTTGCTCGTAGATGGTGACATTATAACCATTAATGCAGATACAGGCACTATAGATGTTGCCATAAGCGATGAAGAGTTGGCAAAACGTAAAGCCGCTTGGAAGCCAAGAAATAATGGCTATAATTCAGGTGCATTGTATAAATATGAACAATTAGTCGGCCCTGCTTCTAAAGGAGCATTAACCCACCCTGGTGGCGCGGCCGAAGAAACGTGTTATGCGGATATTTGATAGAAAGTCTGTAAGCTATTTTGCGGCTGGCATCATGTTTATTTTGATGCCAACCACTGGTTTTGCGTTTGACAAAAATCGCACAATTTCTCAAGATGAATTGAGTAATGGCTATGGCACTATCAATAAGAAATACGACAAAAAAAGCTCCCCAAAACCTCCCAGAAGACGATTGCCACCGTTAGAACAATCGTTCGAAAAAGGCAGCTTCGCTTATTCTATGGGCGTTGATGCAGCCCAATCTGACGATTTAGTAAGTGCCATTAAACATTGGAAATTGTCATCCGCCGATGGTAATTTTTATGCGAATTGGCAATTGGCGCGTTATTATTTAGGGACGTTTGATGGCCAAAAGAATGACAAAGACGCCATCAATTATTTGCAATTGGTTGTTGCGCAATATGATCTAAGCAGTGAATCTCGTGTGCGGCGGCAAATATCTGCCGATGCTATGGTTGAATTGGCAAATTTTTTCACAAGTGGTAGCGAAGCGGCTGACTTTAAACCTCGCATTGCAATTGCTTTAAAATTGTTAAAACTGGCTTCATCATCTGTCGGCCATGCTAAAGCTAATTTCCTATTGGGTGAATTGTATTTTACTGATGAATATATTATGCCGCAAAAAAAACGTGCCGTTAGATATTATACATTAGCTGCGCGTAAAAACCATTTTGCGGCACAAATAAAACTAGGTCAAATATACTATCTACAAGGCCGAGATTTTAGAACAAAAATTCAAGGCCTTGCATGGCTTTTGGTTGCGGGTAAAAACAAACTGCCTGAATTACAAGAATTCGCCAATGATATTATTGCACAATCAAGTGGTGAACAACTCAATGAAAAGCAAACTCAAGCTGCAAATAATATTGCTGAACGTATATATTTAAAGTGGAACTTTTAAGCTCATTGAAATTCTCAAATTTACTCCTATATAGAGTCCAACCAGCGGAGAAATTATGAGTTTAGGCAAAAAAAAGAAACCAGTATTCCCCATTCCCAAAACCCGTTTAATGCGACTATTTGTTGGTGCATTGCTTATTGTTGGCGGTATACTCAGCTTTTTGCCGATTTTAGGTTTTTGGATGCTGCCATTGGGGTTGCTATACCTTGCTGTCGATTATAAAAGGTTTCGCCGTTATAAGCGGATTTTAGAATCTTGGTTCATTAAATTATACCGGCGGTTTAAAAAATGAATTGTCAATTTTTGGTATTTCTTTGATGTGAATGTCGGTTTGCGGGAAAGGAATTTCAATTGCATTCTTTTTAAATAATTTCCAGACATTCAATAAATAGTCACTGGTGATATTGGCCAAACCATTGGCAGGGTCATCAACCCAAAAACGTGCTTCTATATTCACGCTGCTATCGCCAAATGATACCAATCGCGCGACAGGGGCAGGGTGGCTCAATATTCGATCAACCCCGACAGTGGCTTCAACAATCAGTTTCATTGCCAACTCGACATCAGTGTCATAAGCTACCCCAATCTCAATCTTTCGCCGCACTCTAGAGTTAGAAAAATCCCAATTGATCACTTCTTGTGTGATGAAACGTTCATTTGGGATTAAATATTCATGACCATCCCGTGTTTCGACGGTTGTATAACGGGCGCCTAGTGTTTTAACTTTGCCAAATGTGCCGCCCACTTCAATCACATTGCCAGGCTGTAATGATTGATCGACCAATAAAATAATGCCACTGACAAAATTAGATACAATTTTTTGTAATCCAAAACCAAGCCCAACACCCAAAGCGCCTGAGAAGAAGGTGAAAACACTTAAGTCTAGACCAATGATATTAAGGGTGAGAATGAGTGACACGAATATCAAAGTCACTTTAATCAGTTGTGATAATAAGGTTTGTACCGATGGGGTTAGATGTTGGCTATCGGATAATTTTTGCTTTAGGAAGTTAGAAATAAGCAAGGCAGACCAAAATAGAACCACTCCAAGTAGAAAGCCTGTAATGATGGAATATAAAGTGATGCGGGCATCGCCAACAGTAAACCCAACATCGCTAAGTATCGTAATCGTTGGTTTAAGCAAGTTAGCGGCATTTAACGCGGCTATTGACCATGCGATAAATGCCACGATGCGCCGCCAAAATATATTGGTCGGCACAAGGCTTACAAAAACCCGAATGACAATCCACGCATTTAACAGACTGGCCGTGATGCGCAACAAATCATGCTGATAACCAAATTGTAGAAAAACTATATTCGTCAGCCATTGCAGCCCTACCCAAATAATCGGTAGCAATATAATATTTAAAATCTCAACAGTTCTGCGCCGTTTTTTACCTTTATTGGCAACGGAAGAAAGCGCTCCATTGATATGCGGGCGAAGCAATAGATTGACTATCAAAGCGATTAAAAAAGTAAAAGATATAGCGCCGACTTGTATCAAAATATTCAGATTAAAAAGATGCAAATCTATCCAATCAAAGACATGATCGATAATTTGTGATGCATCAAGTTCAAACATAATGTGCTTTTATCCTTTTTTTTCAAGCAATGGCTTTAAATATTTACCAGTATAGCTCCGCTCAACTTGTATTATATCCTCTGGTCGGCCCATGGCAACAATTTCTCCACCACCATCGCCGCCTTCGGGGCCAAAATCAATAATCCAGTCTGCGGTTTTTATCACTTCTAGATTGTGCTCAATTACCACAATACTATTGCCTTGATCGACCAGTTCATGTAGCACTTCCAATAGTTTTGCTATGTCATGAAAATGCAAGCCGGTTGTTGGTTCATCTAGGATGTAGAGGGTCTTGCCAGTTGCGCGTTTGGATAGCTCTTTGGCCAATTTAACCCGTTGTGCTTCACCACCTGATAAGGTTGTGGCTTGTTGCCCTACCTTAATATAACCTAAGCCGACACGGTTAAGTGTTACCATTTTATCGCGAATATTAGGCACTGCTCGAAAAAAATCGCAGGCTTTTTCGACTGTCATATCTAAAATATCAGCAATTGAATGATCTTTATATAGAATCTCAAGCGTTTCGCGGTTATAGCGTTTACCATCGCACACATCGCACGTCACATAAACATCAGGCAAAAAGTGCATTTCAATTTTTATGAGACCATCGCCTCGGCAATTTTCGCAGCGTCCACCCTTCACGTTAAATGAGAAGCGACCAGGTTTATAACCGCGCGCTTTGGATTCTGGCAGTCCTGCAAACCAGTCTCTGATAGGGCCGAAGGCGCCAGTATAAGTAGCTGGGTTGGACCTTGGTGTGCGACCAATAGGTGACTGATTGATGTCGATAATCTTATCGAGTTGGTCAATACCCTCTATGGCTTTGTGCGGGGCAGTGGTTTTGCGGCCTCTATTCAAGGTTTTTGATACAGTTTTATAAAGTGTTTCAATTAAAAATGTTGATTTGCCGCTGCCTGAAACGCCAGTGATGCAGGTGAAGTTTTGCAAAGGAATGGCCGCGGTTACATTTTTTAAATTGTTACCTGTTGCGCCGACCACTTTTATCTGCTTGCTTTTGATGATTTTACGGCGTTTGGATGGCATTCTAACTTGCAAGCGACCTGTCAGATATTGTGCGGTTAAGCTATCAGATTTCAAAATATCTTCTGGAGTGCCTTGAGCGACAATCTCACCGCCATGAATGCCCGCGCCTGGGCCAATATCGACCACATGATCAGCCGACATTATAGCATCCTCATCATGTTCAACTACAATCACTGTGTTGCCTAAATCTCGTAAGTGAACCAAGGTTTCAAGCAGGCGTGCATTATCGCGCTGATGCAAGCCTATTGATGGTTCATCGAGTACATATAACACACCTGTTAGGCCTGAACCAATTTGGCTGGCTAGCCGAATGCGTTGCGACTCGCCGCCCGATAAAGTGCCCGAATTTCTCGACAAAGACAGATAATCCAAACCGACATTATTCAGAAAATGCAGGCGATCGCGTATTTCTTTTAATATGCGCACGCCAATCTCTAATTGTGTGGGGGTTAATTTATCTTCAATTTCATTAAACCATGTGAGGGCGTCTTTGATGGATTTAGAGGCTATGGCGGTGATGTGTAAATGATCGATTTTTACGGCCAAAGATTCAGGTTTTAAGCGATTGCCTTCACATTTTTTGCAGGGTTTTAGTGTTTGGTATTTTTCGATCTCATCACGCGACCAGCTGGAATCAGTTTCGCGCCAGCGGCGTTCTAAATTAGGGATGACGCCTTCAAAGGTTTTTTTGCGCTCATAATGGCGGTCGTCATCTTTAAATACGAAATTGATTTCGGTTTTGCCTGTGCCATATAAGATTGCATCTTGGGCAGTTTGTGGTAATTTCCCAAAGGCTGTTTTCATCGAAAATTTGTAATGACGGGCGATGTTTTCTAAGGTTTGTACATAATAGAATGATTTGGTTTTGCCCCAAGCGACAATGGCACCATTGGCTAGTGATAACTTATCATCGGGCACCACTAATTTGGGATCAATAATATGCTCAGTGCCTAAACCATCGCATGAAGGGCAGGCGCCAAACGGATTGTTAAATGAAAATAAGCGTGGCTCAATCTCTTCAATGGTAAAACCAGATACAGGGCAGGCGAATTTGGATGAAAAAACAATGCGTTTAGCTTCGGCTTCATCATCCTGTTTGGTTGCATATTCCAGCACCACTAGGCCTTCGGTTAGTGACAATGCTGTTTCGAAACTATCTGCCAAGCGTGTGGCGATGCCCTCTCTAATCACAATACGGTCAACCACCACATCAACATCGTGCTTGAGCTTTTTATTTAGCTCCGGCAGCTCATCAATTTCGTAAAATATGCCATCAATTTTAAGCCGTGTGAAACCTTTTTTCTGCAATTCGGCGAATTTGTCTTTAAACTCGCCTTTGCGGCCGCGTACAATTGGTGCCAATAGAAATAAACGTGTTTTTTCAGGTATTTCGAGGGTTTTATCAACCATTTGACTGACTGATTGGCTGGTAATTGGCAAGCCTGTGGTGGGGGAATAGGGGATACCGATGCGCGCAAATAGCAAGCGCATATAATCGTAAATTTCAGTCACCGTGCCAACAGTTGAACGTGGGTTTTTACTCGTAGTTTTTTGTTCAATTGAAATGGCAGGAGACAGACCGTCTATTTGTTCCACATCAGGTTTTTGCATCATTTGCAGAAACTGTCGGGCATAGGCAGATAGGCTTTCAACATAGCGCCGCTGCCCTTCGGCATAAATTGTATCGAAGGCTAATGATGATTTACCGGAACCTGATAAGCCAGTGAAGACAATCAATTTATCACGCGGTAAATTAATGCTCACATTTTTTAAATTATGCTCTTTAGCGCCTTTAACACAGATAAAATGGCGGATATCTAGTGGTTGATTATCGACTGGGGTGTTTTTCATTTAAATCTCTTGGTACTTGATACTGCGCTTGACAATTTGGTTGCGATTCTATAATTTACAATAAGAACATTTTAGGAACATACAAGCTGTAATATACAAAATATTTTTGAAATTGTATATTCATTATTAGTGAATTTGTAAATTTTGTGATTGTACTTTTTATGCTTTTGCCCTAATAAATAGAACATAGTTAATAAAATTGGATTTTACGAAATCTAAAAAATTGAGGTAAGCGCAATGGCGGGAAGTGTAAACAAAGTAATATTGGTCGGCAATCTTGGTGCAGACCCTGAAATTAGGCATACGCAAGATGGACGCCCCATCGCTAATTTGCGTATTGCGACATCTGAAAGTTGGAAAGACCGTGCGACGGGTGAACGCCGTGAGAAAACAGAATGGCACAGGGTGGTGATTTTTAACGAAGGCCTGTGCCGTATTGCCGAGCAATATTTGCGCAAAGGCTCGACTGTTTATATTGAAGGGCAATTGCAGACCCGTAAATGGCAAGATCAACAAGGCCAAGATAAATACACGACTGAGATTGTGTTGCAAGGTTTTAACTCTACTCTCACTATGTTGGGTGGTAGAAATGATAATCAATCATCTGGTGGTTATGCTGCTGGTGGTAATGATGGCGGCGGGCAGCAACAAGTGACTGATCCGTATGCTCAATCACAATCACAATCTGGCGGGTATAATGCACCACAAGGCGCTGCCCCAGATTTAGATGACGACATTCCATTTTAATCACTTAAATTGCGATTATTTAGCACCCCATTACGGGGTGCTTTTTTTTGCCTTAACCAAATTTGAGCTTTGGTTTACAGCTAAGCGAAAAACTGTTAGGCTTTTTTAACTGCAACCTTATGACATAGTGAGAAGATTATGTTTTTCCTTAAGTTTCTATTTGTTTTATTATTAATGGCATTCATTATAATATTGGCATATACGATTTATACCAAGGTGACCCATCCAGAGAAAACCTTTATAGATTGCATCCCTTTTATGGATGACTTTCAACAGAATCGCGAGAAAGACCTGAATGAAAAGGTTGATGAATCTGCCGCCCAGGCTGAATCTTTGAAAGTTACTACAACAGAAACTAAGGTTTCAGAAAAACCAACTACGGATGCCGTTAAAACTAAGCCTGCGAAAGCTAAAACTTCTGTTGGTACTAAGAAGGCGAATAAAAAATCAACGAAGCCTAAAGCTAATAAACCTAAAGCCAAGGCTGTCAAATCTAAAGCTAAAAAAACCAAAGGCGACAATATTAAGAAAATTAATGGCATTGGCCCAGTTTTTGAGAAAAAACTCAATTCAATTGGCATTAATAAATTTGAACATATTGCCGCTTGGTCAGATGCAGATGCAATTCGCATTGACGAACAACTTGAGCTATCTGGCCGCCCGCAACGGGAAGATTGGATAGCCAAAGCCAAGATATTTGCTGCGGAAAAAGATACTTAATGCCTATTTCTCGCCCGTAATTAACGCGCCAATTATATTGGTTCTTGATTGATTGTTGTTGAAACGAGATTTAAAAACTTGCATGTTTTTAATGACCTTTTTTACGTAATTACGGGTTTCGGATTTTGGTATCGCCTCAATCCAATTGACAAAGGCAACCTCACCAATGCGCGGGTCGCCATTGGCTTTGAGCCAACGTTTTACCCATGTACCGCCTGCATTATAGGCGGCCGTTCCCATGACATATGATCCGCCAAAATTATCTATTAAATCATATAGATAACTGTTACCCAAGCCCAAATTAAGTTCGGGCTTGCTGTGCAACCAAGATAATTTATAGGGGGTTCGATATTTTTTCGCTAAATATTCACCTGTAGCAGGCATGATTTGCATAAAGCCTCGTGCTCCAGAACCAGAAATAGCATATTGGTCGAATAAGCTTTCTTGCCTGATTAAACCATATGATAATGCCTTATCGATTTCCCCTGTATAAATAGTATATTGCGGGAATTTTACATTTGGATAGGCAAAGGATTGTAGATCCCAACCTTTTATCATAGCTTTGCGCGCCGTATCCATGGCATAATGACTATTGTTTTGCGATTGTGCGAATTCGACTAAGCTGACCATATGGCTGGCGTTTTTTATAGGTGCGCGTAGTTTATAATAATGGTATTTTAGCTGCTTTTTGTGCCCAAGATAATTGTAAATTTGAATGAAATCTGCATGGACATTCTGTTTTATTGTTTCTAAATATCCGTTATTTGCTCGGGGTGGAGTAGGGATGTTAATGGAGTTTTGCCCGATCCGTTCGCCCGCCAATTGGCCGTAAAATGTATATTTATATTTTGTCGCCTTTACCAGATTAGCTTGATAGCTCGCCATGTCGCCTAGTTTTCTTGCGGTTTGTGCCTGCCAATAATAGATTCGACTACGGTCTTCTGAGGAAAATGAGTTTTTTTGCGACTTATCAAAATGTGTTTTAGCTAATTTATAATTGCCAAAATGTACATAAGCCACCCAACCGGCTTTAAACTCTGCATCCGTATAACGCACGCTCTTGATAGATTGTTTATGCCCAGCGAGTAATTTATATGCCCGTTGCTTTATGCTTTTGTTGTGTCTTCGATCAAGCAACATATGGATAACGAAAAATTTCTCTGTCCAATATAGATGTTGTCGGGTGACAGTTTGCTCTTCGCCTGCCATAGATTCTAAAACTTTTAATCCATTTAATTCGTCGCGCATTTGGCGGTAATATTTCACCAAACTATATTTCAGGCCCATGTCTTTTTTTAGTGAATCTGCCACTTGGTTATATATTTTTAATGCGCCTTCTTGTTTTTTTTCAAGTGCTTCACGCGCTTCATAGAATTTGGTATAGGTGTTGCTTGCATAGCCAGCATTTCGAATGGCGGCAGATGTCATATTGGCATTCATGAGAAAATCAGCCCGTAACTTATGATCCCACGGGTCAAAATATTGCCCCATTTTGGTTAGCACAGATGACTCAGTTTTAGAATTCAAAACATAACCACGCCAAACTGATCTTAGCAGTTTTAAACCTTGGTCAGTTTTGCCCGCTAAAAACAATTGTTCAGCTAAGAATAGTTTGCCTGCACCAGTTTTCGCAGGATAGCTGTTAAACCAGTTATTACCTGATGCGCGATCATATTGGCCTCTAAAAATACGGTTTTCCATAATGGATTTAATGCTAGTGAGGTTTTTCCAATCGGGGTATTCTGCAATAAAATCCATAATTTCCTTTGGATGTGTTACATAGCCCTTGCTGCGAAATAGGGCGTGTAAGCCCACTTGTTTGGCAGCTTTATTCTGCATTTCGCCAATTAAATATTTGGCTTGGTCGTATTTTTCTTGTTTGAGGGTATCAATAACTTGTTTGGTTAGCTTGAGATCGGTTTGGCTGATGTTAGCTAGTGCAAAGTGGCTAGAAGACAGAAGCACCAAGGATAGAACGAATTTCAGATAATGTCTAAGACGCATTGGCAAGTTATTTCCATTAAAGTTACAACCATTTCATCGTGATGAAAGGTGTTGTACGGATATATAAACTAGCAAAAAATACTAAAATTTAGATTAACTAAATTCATTTTATAATTATTAATGAATCAGACATCCAAGCCCATTTGGCGCAGCCGCTCAGGATCATCCATCCAGTTGTCGCGCACTTTAACAAACAAAAATAAATGTACTTTTTGGCCCAAAATTTCAGCGAGTTCCATGCGCGATTGTTGACCGATTGTTTTAATCATATCACCGCGTAGCCCCAAAACAATTTTCTTTTGGCTGGCGCGTTGTACATAAATAATCTGCTCAATCCGCACGCTACCATCTTTTTGCTCTGTATATTTTTCGGTCTCGACGGTTAGTGAATAGGGCAGTTCATCATGTAATTTTAAAAATAATTTTTCGCGAGTGATCTCTGAGGCCAATAGGCGAGTTGGGATGTCAGCCATCTGCTCTTCTGGGTATAACCAAACAGATTCTGGCATGACCTGTTCTAACTGCGCAACTAATTGTTTGACGCCATGGCCTTTGTCGGCACTAATCATAAAGCTATATTCAAATGGAAAGAAGTCATTGAATTCAGCACTTAAGGCTAGTAATTTTTCGTTTTTAATTAAGTCAATTTTGTTTAATACCAACCAAATATTCTTGGCGTTTCCTTTGTTCAATAGTTTGAGAATGTTTCTATTCTCATCGTTTAAGCCTTTGGCGGCATCGATAATAACCAGTGTGATGTCGCTATCTTTTGCGCCACCCCAAGCGGCTTCGACCATCGCTTTATCGAGCTTACGTTTTGGCTTGAAAATGCCAGGCGTATCAACCAAAATAATTTGGGTTTGGTTGGCAATGGCAATGGCGCGAATGCGCGCGCGCGTGGTTTGTACCTTATGGGTTACAATCGATATTTTACCGCCAGCAATTTGGTTGGATAACGTCGATTTTCCAGCATTAGGTGCACCGATAAGTGCCGCAAAGCCACATTTTTGTTCACCAAAACTTGGTAAATTGTCATAATTCATTTATTGATCCAGCCAAATTTTTTCGCGTATTAAAAATTCTGTTGCGGCTTTTTGTTCTGCAATGCGTTTTGATTGGCCACTCGCTAAAGATTTTTCATAATTGTCTAAGCTTACCTCAATGGTAAATTGTGGTGCATGTGCAGGGCCAGTGGTCTGCGAAACCTTATAAAGTGGCAACGGTAATTTTAACTTTTGTGCCCATTCTTGTAAGGCCGTTTTGGCATCTTGCTTATGGGATTGATTATTCTTTAATTGTTCATCCCAGTATTTTAAAATAAAGGGTTTCGCAATGTCCATACCGCCATCTAAAAACAGTGCGGCAATTAAAGCCTCACACACATCACCCAATATGGTGGGGTTGTTATTGAGGCCAGACTTGGTTTCATTGGTGCCTAATATCACAAAATCGTCTAATTTAAGGCTCTGTGCCACCAAAGTGCAGGATTCTTTGCGTACCAATTGTGCAAAACGTAGATTCAAATCGCCTTCATCTTCTTCAGGAAATGTGCTTAATAAATATTCTGAAATTACCAAACCCAAAACACGATCGCCCAAAAACTCTAATCGTTCATAATGCTTTTGCACGATGTTGCGAGATTTTTTCGCGCGGCCATCAAAATAGCTGCTGCTATGGGTTACAGCCTGCGCTAACAGGGATTTGTCACCAAAGTTGTAATCAATGATTTTTTCTAATTCATCAAGTTTTTTCATAAATTATATCTATTCAATCACTTTATCGAGCGAAGTGAACATGCGATCGGTGCGTATATTATCTGGCCAATTCCAGAATTCCATAAATGAGCCACCATTAGCCAATGATAGCAAAACAAAATCTGCGCGGCCAACTATGTCTTCAAATGCTACCATGCGTACACTGTCTTGAAAACGACTATCGTTGGAATTATCGCGGCTATCGCCCATCATAAAGTAGTGACCACTTGGTATCTCGAAAATATTTGTATTGTCTGCACGTGTTGAGCCATAATCAAGAGTGTTATGTTTTACACCGTTGGGCAGAGTTTCCACGTTACGTTGTTCGGTTTTTTGACGGCCATATTTATCTGTTTCAACGAAATCTGCAATTTTGACTTTGGGTACAGAGCGGCCATTAATATGCAATATGCCTTCAATCATTTGAATTTTATCGCCAGGCAAGCCCACCAAACGTTTTATATAATCGGTTTTTTTATCGGCGCCTCTAAATACCACAATGTCACCCAATTTGGGTTCGGTACCAAATATACGACCAGAGAAAGGCGCGGCAGAGAACGGGAAGGAATGTTTTGAATAACCATATGCATATTTTGTGACGTATAGATAGTCACCAATCAACAATGTTGGCACCATGGAAGCTGATGGAATGACCACAAGACCGAAGATAAAAGTGCGTATAACCGCAGCAATCAAAAGTGCTTCGACAATGACCTTTGCTAAATCCCACATCTCTCTACCGAAACTTTTGGTATCTTGTGTTGAATCTTCCGACATTTATAATCCCATCATTTTTATTTATACAACTAGTTAATGGGGGTTTTTGGCAAATATTTCAAGCTGTAATTACTCCAACATTATCACTATATATAAAAAGTGAGCTATTTAGGCCACATATCGCGTGCTGTCTGCATTTTATCTATAAGTTTATGTTTAAGAGCTGCCAAAATATGCACAACAATAAAGCCCACCAAAATGAACGGAAAGTAAGTATGGAAGAAAGTTGCCGCATCACGCACTGGTTTAGATATTTTGAACAATGTTGGTAAATCAAAAAGGCCAAAGAAGCTGGCGTCATTGGTGCCTGCTGTAATCACCAAATAGCCAGAAATGGGCATCATAATCATAAATAATAGCAATATAAAATGCACTATTTTGGAGGCATATAACTCATATTTTTTTAACCGATCATCATGCTCTGGCAATGGTTTCGCTAACTGCCAGATGATTTTAATGAACACCAAAAAGAAAACCAAAATCCCCAATGAATAATGTAGCGCAGGTGCACTGTCATAATAAGGGTTGAAATAGTCCAATTGGACCATCACCCAACCCAATGCCAACAGGCCGATCATTAGCAAAGCCAGCAACCAGTGCAAGCTTTTGCTGAATAATCCAACCTGTTTTTGTTGTCGAGGGTTCGCCATGGGTTACATTTTCGCACCATCAAAATACATGGTGATGGTGACTTCTTCTACGGCTGGGCCGAGATTCATCGATACATTATAGTCAGACCGATTGATGGTAAACTCACCTTTAAAGCCCGCAACTTCATTGCCTCGGCGGTCTTTGCCTTCGCCAATTTTTGTCACTGCAACGTCAATTGATTTTGTTACATCACGAATGGTAAGATCGCCCGTTAGGGTGATGTTGTCGCCAGCAGTTGTCATGCCAGTGCTTATAAAGGTCGCTTTCGGGAAATCTGCAACATTGAAAAAATCATCGCTTCTTAAATGTTTGTCGCGTGCTGCCCAATTGCTATCGATGCTTTCCATATCAATTTCTATTGTTGTTACGTCAGCATCACCACCAAAACCAAATTCACCAGAAAATTCGTTAAAACGACCTTTCACTATGCCATATCCAAAATGCGACACTGCAAATTCGATGGTGGAATGGGCTCTATCAATTTTATACTGTGCAGCTAAAGCTGTGCCCGTACCGAATATGCTAAGTCCTAGAACGCCAGCCAGTATAATATTTCGTGTGGTTTTGTAGAAATTCATTTTACATCCCTAATATAATTTTATCAGTTAATCTTCCTATCCACGACTATGCATAAGATATGGCGAAAATGTGTCAGGATTGATCACGATAAATTGATTACTACAAGTAGTTTCCATGCCTAACAAACTTGATTTCATTAAGTATTGTAGTTTAGTCTTAGTATACATGCGAGATAAACTTAATAAATACATAAATACTCTAGCTGACGGCATTTTATATGTGGCAATTAATAATGATTATTCTAATCAGAATATTCGTCATAAAAGCTTGGCGGTTGCCAGCGCAGTAGCCATGGGCGGTTGTGATATTTTACAATATCGCGCGCGAAATATTTCATATCATAAAATGTTAAATGAAGCTAAATCTATAGGCAAAATTTGTGCTGAAAATAACATCCCTTTTCTCATTAATAATCATATAGATTTGGCTCTAGATGTGCAGGCTGATGGCGTACATTTAAGCCTGCAAGATGTGAGTGTGAAGCACACACGCGCTATATTGGGTGCAGATAAGTTAATTGGTTTGACCTTAAGAAGTGTTTCGGATGCTCAGAATATAGAAATATCAACGCTTGAAATGTTGGATTACATCTCCATAGCGAATGTTTTTGCTACGCAATCAGACCGGACAAGCGTGCTACCGATTGGGCTTAAAAAATTGGCAGATATGGTGGCTATTATAAAAGAAAAAACATCTAATTTAACCATTGTGGCCATTGGCGGCATAGATGAAACCAATATGGTGCAGGTGCTTGCTTGCGGTGTTAAGGCTGTGTCAGTGATTGGCGCTGTTTCGCAGGCGCAAAAACCTGCTGCTGCTTGCAAAAGGCTTAAAAAGATTATCTTAAAAACACTCAAAGCCAAACCATTGAAAACCCGTAGAGCTTAACGTTTGGCCAGTAAAATTCTAAAGCCTAAATTACTCGCAGGGCGCGCTGTGGCACAGCCACCATTATAGGTGGTATTTACAAAAAATGGAATGTGTGCCCGCTCTTCGCCCCATAAAAAACGAGTTCCACAGGCTTTGGGGTTATTTAACAATTCGGCATCACTTAATTTAGACTGGCTGTCTATTGAGCTGGTCCAGCAGGTTAAAGTCCATTCCCAAACATTGCCTTGAACGTCATTCATGCCCCAATCATTCTTACCGAAGGCACCTTGTATGTGGGTCACTTTGGGGCGGGCTAAAATTACGTCATTAAAATCATATTCTACATATTCAGCGCGGTAATGCTTGCCCATAAAGGCGGCATAAGTCCATTCTTCTTCGGTTGGTAGGCGGAAATTTTGGCCCGTTTCGAACGATAACCATTTGGTGAAATTATACGCATCTAACCAACTCACCTTGGTAACGGGGTGATCCTCGGTTTCGCCTTTGCGCATGCGGGCTTTTTTCTTACAGCCGCCCATTTTATGGCAAATATTCCATTGCTTAATGGTAATTTCAAACGCGCCAATCTTATATGAATCGGTGAATTCTATATGTTTTTTTACATATTCTGTTTTTACATAACTATAGATAGGCACTTCTAAATCCATGTTGCCTTTAGGGATGGTGATTAACTGTAAATCGGGCAAAGTGTTTTTATAATTTTCATTGCCGTGTTCATAAAACCAATATCCAATTGCGATGAATATAGTTAGTAAAAGAGCTATAGAAATGATTGTGTTGGGACGTTTTGACATGAGACTATCTCAGTAAGCTGTTTTAGAAAGGAAGTGAAGAAACTTGTAGGCTGCTTCACTTCTTATTATTGTGTGCATGAACGGCTTGCGGAGCAGCCGTTCATTTCGCTCGGTTAGTTTTTAATTTCTGCAGGTTCTGAAACCTGTTCCATCAAATCATTATTCCATTCTCCATCGACAACCACATGGCCTGTAGCGCCTTTAAGCACCGCTTCGATTAGGTTGTGATTGACATAAGCATAAACGCCAGGTTGCTGGAATGTATAGAAGGCTGCGCCCGCGCTACCACCTGCTATCAACCAAGTTTCTAAATTGGTTTGTGGATCATCATCAAATGAGCCGCGTTCCCAAACATAATCACCGTGGCCACCAATGATATGGGGGCGGGTGTCGCGATTGGCTTGGCTATGGATGAATAATACGCTTTCACCAACTTTAGCAGTCATGGCATTGTCACCTGTTAACGCACCGACCGCGCCGTTGAACACTTCATGGCTTGGGGTTAAGGTGGCCATCACTTCCATCATTTCTTCATAACCTTCAGATGGGCTGTCATAGAGTTTATATTCGCCTTCTTCATCTTTTGGGATGTAGAAATCTTGCTCACCAACATAATAGGCTTTGTCATATGTTAGAGATTCGCCATTTTTATCAGTTAAGCCTTCGCGTGGTAAAACCATAATCGCGCCGCTCATACCTGACACAACATGCCATGGGATCATGGTGCCGCCAGGTGCGCAATGGTAGATGAATGTACCAGATTTAGTGGCTTTAAACCGTAATGTCACTTCTTCACCCGGTGAAACATGGGTTAAACCGCCGCCACCAAGCGCACCAGTTGCGGCATGGAAATCAATGTTATGTTCTAGTGAATTACTTTCGGGGTTGATCAGGCGCAGTTCAACATAATCACCTTCATGCACCACCATAAGCGGGCCGGGCACTGTGCCAGCGTAGGTCATTGCCCATACTTTTGTGCCATCTTCATCAATTTCTAGGAGCTTTTCTTCGATTGTTATCTCGAATTTGACAAGCTTAGCATCACCTTGAGCGACTTGATTATGTTCCATCACCAATGGCGGCGCCAATAATGTGGGAGTGATCACTTCGAGCTTAGAAAGGTCAACTGCAAAGGCAGCACTCGTTGTCATTAACACTGCCACGCTTGCGGCAATAATATGTTTGGGGGAGATTTTTGTAATTAGGTTTAACATTTTAAATCCTCATTTAATGTGTTTACAAATGAAGATTACTGCCACCTAAATATAAAGGTAACATGACAAAAATACGCAGCAACAAATTGTCGCAAATTTGTTTGACATAGATCAAATAATGGACAAAACTTATGCACCGCAAGGCTTTAGGCATAAAAAAGCCCCAGAAAACTGAGGCTTTTAGATTTTTTAGGTTTTAAGCGTCTGAAGCAATATAGGCTTTGTTAATCACATCAGGGTTGCGCGGCGGCTCGCCTTTTGCCAACGCGTCAACATTATCCATGCCGTCAATCACTTTACCCCAATAGCTATATTGACCATCAAGGAATGTTGCAGCATCAAGACAGATGAAAAATTGGCTAGATGCGCTATCTGGCATTTGTGAACGCGCCATGGAACATGCACCGCGCACATGTTTTTCCTTGCTAAATTCAGCTTTGATATTTTCACCAGAGCCGCCCATACCTGTGCCATCTGGGCAACCAGTTTGTGCCATAAAGCCGTCGATCACCCGATGGAAAATAATGCCATCATAAAAACCAGATTTAGCCAGTTTTTTAATTTGTGCCACATGCAATGGTGCAACTTCTGCATTCATTTCAATGACAATGTCACCCTTAGATGTTTCCAGAATCAATGTATCTTCTGGGTTTTGATAGTCGGCCATTTGGCGCTCCATTTTAGTTAAATCTTATTCTTCGCTATATACTTTTAGCATTTGGTCTGGGTTCGCTGGTGGCTCGCCCTTGGCAAGGGCGTCAACAGAGTTCATGCCGTCAACCACGTGCCCCCAAATTGTGTAATTATTATCAAGAAACGCTCCGTCATCTAGCATAATAAAAAATTGGCTATTGGCACTATCGGGATGACCAGAACGCGCCATGCCAATTACGCCGCGTTCAAAGCTATATTTGGTGGTAAATTCGGCTTTCACATTGTCCATTTCACTGCCGCCACGGCCTGTACCCGTTGGGTCGCCGGTTTGCGCCATGAAGCCATCAATCACCCGATGGAAAATAATGCCATCATAAAAACCTTCTTTAGCCAAAGTCTTGATGCGCTCCACATGCAAGGGGGCAACATCTGGCAGAAGTTGAATTTTAATGATGCCAGACTTTACGTTAATATAAAGCGTATTGTCTTTGTTAAGGGTAGGGTAGCTATTGGCTGCAAGTGCGGAAGTTGCACTGAAAATCAGCACGATGCACGCGGCAAGGCCGAGTTTGAAAAATTGTTTCATCAGTTTAATTTCCTTTTGATACTATTAACGATATTCTCAGGCACGAATTTGGAAATATCACCTTCCATTTTGGCGATTTGCCGCACTATAGATGAAGAAATATGGCCAAATTGTGGGTCGGCAAACAGATTTATGGTCTCAATGCCTGAAAGCTGGCCGTTCATAGTCGCCATGGTTTTTTCATATTCAAAATCTTGACCATTGCGAATGGAGCGTATTAGAAAATTGGCATTTTGACGTTTGGCTTCATCCACCAATAGGCCATCGAATGTCACCAACTTCAGCCTGTCAGATTTCACTGTTTCGGCAATCAAATCTAACCGTTCTTGTGGTGTGAATAGGGCGGCTTTGCTATGTTGTGCGCCAATGGCGATCACCAGCGTGTCAACAATGCCTAAACATCTTTCAATAATGTCTATATGCCCGAAGGTGATTGGGTCAAAACTGCCTGCAAATACGCCGATACTATTTGTCATGATTTACTCTTCACTTTGCCCAGCGTCACCTGCTTCATTCGCATTGGTTTCTGGTGTCTCTGTGTTTGAAACTTCTGCATCAACGCCATCATTTGAAACTTCTGTATTAATATCATCAGCTTGTTCGTCATCGCCTTCAATGTCAGATATCCGACCGACTGAAACCACTTCTTCTTTCTTAGCGGTTTTAAAGATGGTCACACCTTGTGTGCTACGTCCACCAATGCGGATGTCTTTGAGCGGACATCTAATCAATTGCCCGCCATTGGTCACCAACATAATTTGGTCAGCTTCATCAACAGGGAAAGAGGCGATTAAATTGCCGTTACGTTCAGATATGCCCATTGCAACAATGCCTTTGCCACCACGGCCTGTACGGCGATACTCATAGGCATTGGTACGCTTACCAAAACCATTTTTCGAAATTGTCAGAATAAATTCTTCACGCTCTTGCAAGAAGGCAATGCGCTCTTCAGTTAAAACAATCGCTTCGTCATCAGCTGCGTCATCGTCATCATTGGTTTCAACAATTTCTGCAACCTCATCATTGCCTTCGTGTGCCAACATGCGGCGTAAATTGTTAGAATGCTTCACATAGGCACGTGCTTCGGGCGATTGAATGTCTATATGGTTTAAGATTGCCATTGAGATCACTTCAACATCTTTATCCAGCCGTATACCGCGCACACCAGCTGATGAGCGGCCAACAAATACCCGCACATCACTCACCGCAAAGCGGATTGAGCGACCAGCGGTTGTGGCTAACAACACGTCGTTTTCATCGGTACAAATTTGCACGCTGACAATCTCGTCACCTTCAGGCAGTTTCATGGCGATTTTACCGCCTTTATTGACCTGCACAAAATCTGACAATTCATTACGCCTTACATTGCCAAATTTAGTGGCAAACATAATGTTCAATTCACTGCTATCTTCATCAGCATTGGGCAATGGCATAATGGTGGTGATTTTTTCACCTTGGTCAAGCGGCAACAAGTTAATCAGCGCTTTACCGATAGAGGTCGGGCTGCCAATTGGCAAACGCCAGACTTTTAACTTATAAACCATGCCTTTAGATGAGAAAAACAGAACGGGTGTATGAGTGTTGAGCACAAAGATACTGGTTACAAAATCTTCATCGCGCGTGTTCATACCGGAGCGGCCTTTGCCACCACGGCGCTGCGCGCGGTACGTGTTTAGTGCCACGCGTTTGATATAGCCTTTATGCGATACTGTTACCACCATGTCTTCTTTGGGGATCAGGTCTTCGTCATCAAAATCACCCAGAGTTTCTAAAATTTCGGTGAGTCTTGGGGTGGCAAATTCGTCTTTAATTTCAGTCAATTCTTCGCGAATGATGTTCATCACCCGTTCGCGAGAGCCTAAGATATCGAGATAATCTTTAATCTCTTCGCCTAATTTATTCAGCTCATCGCCAATTTCATTCATGCCCAATGCGGTTAAGCGTGCAAGGCGCAGCTCTAAAATGGCGCGGGCTTGAACTTCGGACAATCTATAAGTGCCATCAGCGCTGATCATATGGCGTGGGTCGGCAATCAATAGAATGAGTGGTTCAACATCGCCCACAGGCCAATGGCGTTCCATCAGTTGTTCACGTGCGGTTTGTGGGTTTGGCGCGTTACGAATGAGCTTAATAATCTCATCAATATTAGCCACAGCAATGGCCAGACCAACCAAAACATGCGCCCGATCACGGGCTTTGTTGAGTAAGAATTTGGTGCGGCGGGTCACCACTTCTTCGCGGAATTCTACAAAATAACTCAGGAATTGTTGTAGATTCAGCAGGCCAGGGCGGCCATGGTTAAGTGCCACCATATTACAACCAAAGCTGGTTTGTAACTGACTATAACGGTATAGTTGGTTGATGATCACTTCAGGCACTGCATCGCGTTTGACTTCGATCACAATGCGCATGCCATCACGGTCAGATTCATCGCGAATGTCTGAGATGCCTTCAACTCGTTTGTCACGCACAAGCTCAGCAATTTTTTCAATCAATGTGGTTTTATTGACTTGGAATGGGATTTCAGTGATCACGATAGCATCACGGTCTTTGCGAATTTCTTCGACCGATAATTTTGCCCGCATCATCACCGAGCCACGGCCTGTTTCGTAAGCCGACTTAATGCCTGCTGTGCCTAATATATAACCACCCGTTGGAAAATCAGGACCTTTGATAATCTCGTTCAGTTCAGGCACTGAGATTTGCGGGTTGTCAACCATAGCGAGGGTTGCATCAATAATCTCGCCCATATTATGCGGCGGAATGTTGGTCGCCATACCCACGGCAATACCGCCAGCACCATTGATTAATAGATTGGGGAAGCGAGATGGCAAAACAGCAGGCTCTTGCTCGCTATTGTCATAGTTTTCTTGAAACTCAACCGTGTCTTTATCCAAATCGGACATTAAAGCATGCGCGACTTTTTCCATCCGCACTTCGGTATAACGCATCGCCGCAGCTTTATCGCCATCGACCGAACCAAAATTGCCTTGCCCATCAAGTAAGGGCAAACGCAACGAGAAATGTTGCGCCATACGCACCAAAGCGTCATAAATAGATTGGTCACCATGCGGATGGTATTTACCGATCACATCACCGACCACACGAGCCGATTTTCTATAGGCTTTGTTCCAGTCATAACTATTTTCGTGCATTGAATATAATATACGTCTATGCACGGGCTTAAGGCCATCTCTTACATCTGGTAATGCACGGCTTACAATCACGCTCATGGCATAGTCAAGATAAGATTTTTTCATCTCATCTTCGATGTTGACTAAAGTCACATCGCTAGGCAATTCTGCTGGTGTTTGTGGTGAATTTTCGTCTGATGGAGTTTCGTTATCTGACACTATATTTATACCATATGCAATTGAATGATTCGAACTATAACTATACGCTATAGGTCATGATTATCGAAGTGATTAATGAGGAATTACCGCCCTTTGGCTTTTAAATTTAGATTTTCCCCACAGAATCATTTAAACACACTGTAAAATCACAAATTCAAGTTGTTTTACTATGATTTAACGAGGTGTTATATGTCCGCACATGGCTCAAAAAAAGTAATTTATGCAGCGCTTGCGGGTAATTTACTTATTTCGATCATTAAGTTTGGTGCAGCCATCTTTACAAAAAGCTCTGCCATGATGTCAGAGGCCATCCATTCACTGGTCGATACTGGCAACCAAATTTTACTTCTATACGGCATGAGCAAGTCTAAAAAGGCGGCTGATAAGGAACATCCATTCGGTTATGGCATGGAATTGTACTTTTGGAGTTTTATTGTTGCCATTTCAGTATTTGGTTTGGGCGCCACAGTGTCGTTATATGAGGGCATTGAGAAAATTCTACACCCACACGAAATTCAAAATGCCTATATAAATTACATTGTGCTTTCTGCCTCATTTGTTTTTGAGGCTATTGTTTGGTATGTGGCGCTTAAAGAGTTTAACCTACAACGCGGCAAGGGGAGTGTGTGGAGTAGTATTAAAAACTCAAAGGACCCCACAACCTTTGTGGTGCTGTTTGAAGATAGTGCCGCATTGCTTGGCCTACTGGTTGCCTTGTTTGGTGTTTATATGGCCGACCAGATGAATTTACCGATTTTTGATGGCATTGCTTCGGTGGTGATTGGGCTTATTTTGGCGGGCACTGCGCTTATTTTAGCTCGTGAAACCAAAGGGCTGCTCATAGGTGAGGCGGCATCAGATGAGCTTGATGAGCGGGTACGTGAGATTGTGGCGGAAGATGACAGCATTATTGGCATCAACGAATTGCGCAGCATGCATATGGGGCCACATGATATTTTATTGGCTTTAAGCTTAGATTTTAATGACGAGATTAGTGCGGGTGAAGTTGAACAAAGCATCACTGAACTAGAACGAAACATTAAAAATGATTATCCAGATGTTAAACGTATCTTCATCGAAGTGCAGTCTCTCACTGACCATATAGAATTTGATGAAGAATAGTGAAATCTAATCAATTGATGTGGTTTGCAGGTTGGCGAATTCATTGTCGTATTTGCAAGCAATTTCGTTAAATTTAAGCTCGGCACAGAATTGCAATGACAGGCTGAGGCCGCCAAATTTACCAACAACTAAGTTATAGACGTCATTAACATCATCATAATAATATCCTGCTTCATGGTCGGTAAACAGTTCAACATTCTGGTTTTTGATCGAATACCATAGATCTAAAATTGTTGAAGTGCTATTGCCTTGCCCCAAAAATACCGAATAGTAATTTTTTTCTTCGACCAAACTACTACTGGCGGCTCCTTTGCCAATATTGGGTGTAAAAGCCGGGGCGGCGTTACTAACGGGCAAACTTATGTTAGTGATGGATGCTGTGGGCAGATTATCGCCACCAGCAGAAAAATTATTTCCAGCAATTTGACGGTTTAATTTATTAAAATTAGCGGTTTTAATCGCATTGTCAAAACCGCCTTCGCTAATCACCAAGCCACCCACAGTGCCTATTGAAATAACCGCTGCTAACACCCAAGACAAAAAGTAATAATTACTTACGCGGTTACTGACCTTATCTTTCTTATCTGGCAGATGAAGATCCGTCATAAGTGGCCGTGATTTTATATTTGAAGCCATTCTTTTTACTCTAGACTTTTGAATCTTTTTTTTACTGTTCATTTTGACGTATTACCTATAAATCTGTGGTAAAATAGAATATGTATATAGTTATATGGATTCGCCTCATTAGTAAATCGATAAACATTTATTTAATTGTAATATATTTATGTTTAACAATCCCTTTATAGAGCGCGAAAAAAATAATAAAATTTGGGGTAAAATGGCAAATACTGATGCAATCACTTGTATAATTTTAGCCGCGGGCAGGGGCACGCGAATGAAATCTAAAACTCATAAAGTCATGCATGAAGTTGGTGGGTTGCCTTTGGTTGGGCACGCACTTAGGCTGTGCCAAGATAAATTGGCAGCAGGCAATGTTACTGTGGTTGCTGACCCAGATGAGCCTTTAACTCTAGAATATATCCATAATAACAGTGATGCAGAAGTTACATTTCAAGCCGAAAAACTAGGCACTGGCCATGCTGTGCTCATGGCTAAACAGCAAATTGCCGCCGCTGCAAAACATAGCCCTGATAGCGCGATTATCATATTATATGCTGACACACCATTTGTTGAAGTTAGCACTTTGGAGTTAATGGCTGGCAAGATAAAATCGGGTGATGATGTGGTGGTATTGGGGTTTGAACCAAATGATGCTGCCCAATATGGCCGTTTGTTAACCCGCGATAATGGTGAGCTAATTGCCATCAGAGAATTTAAAGATGCAAGTGATGACGAGCGCAAGGTAGGTTTGTGCAATGCGGGCATTATGGCCTTTAAAGCCAAACATTTAAATCAGTTATTGGCAAAAATTGACAATAAAAATGCGGCGGGTGAATATTATCTTACCGATTGTGTTGAGATTGCCAAATCACTCAATCTAAAAGCCAGCGTCACTATATGTGCAGAAGTTGAAACTTTGGGTGTTAACGATCGTGTTCAATTGGCTGAAGCAGAAACTATTTACCAAAATAAATTGCGTGATCACGCCATGCGGAGCGGGGTTACACTTATTGACCCTTCTAGTGTTTATTTATCGGCCAACGCGTTGATTGGCAGCGATGTGACCATTGAACCAAATGTTATTATTAAAGGCTATGTTAGCATTGAATCTGGGGCGAATATTCTGGCTTTTTCTCACATTGAAGGCAGTAAAACCCACCCCATAACCATTGGCAGCCATGCCAATATCGGGCCTTATGCTAGGTTGCGTGAAGGCACACATATTGGCAAAAACGGTAAAATTGGTAATTTTGTTGAAACCAAAAAAGCCACCATTCATCAAGGTGCCAAAGTCAATCACCTTAGCTATATTGGTGATGCCGAAGTGGGCGAGAAAGCCAATATCGGCGCGGGTACAATTACTTGCAATTATGATGGTTTTAATAAAGCCAAAACTGTTATCGGCAAGGGTGCATTTATTGGCTCCAACAGCTCTTTGGTTGCCCCTGTGATTATCGCTGATGGAGCTTATGTCGGTTCGGGCAGCGTGATTACCAAGGATGTGCAAGCAGATGCATTGGCGGTAACACGAGCTAAACAAGTGGAAATTGCTCAATGGGCAGCTAAATTTAGACAGAAAAATGATAAGTAAACCTTCAATTTGACCAAATTAATAATTAGAAATTATATTCACAATTAAAGATCGAAAGAATTTATTATGTGCGGAATTATCGGAATTGTTACGGGACATACAGTCGTTACAGGGCTTATTTCATCGCTAAAACTGCTGGAATATCGCGGTTATGACAGCGCGGGCATTGCCACCATGCAAGATGGCCAAGTGTGGCGCGAACGAGCAGCGGGTAAGCTGGCTAATTTAGAGAAAAAAATCAAAGATGATGGGGTTCGCGAAGGTGGCATCGGCATTGGCCATACTAGATGGGCGACCCATGGCGCACCAACCGAAGGCAATGCTCATCCGCATATTGTTGACAATGTCATCATCGTGCATAATGGCATTATCGAAAATTATGCCGAATTGCGCGATGAATTGCTCGAAAATGGTGCAAATATGCAAAGTGAGACCGATACAGAGGTGATTGGCCATTTGATTAGCCAGCAACTTAAAATTGATAAAAATATCGAAACAGCGGTGCAAACGGCGATTGGTAAGTTAACCGGTGCGTTTGCGTTGGCCATTATGATTAAAGGTGAAGAAAATTTACTGATTGGCGCCCGCAAAGGTTGCCCATTGGTGGTTGGTATTGGGGATGTAGAAGGCCATTATATTGGCTCAGATGCTTTGGCTTTGTCACCATTCTCGCGCCAAATTATTTATCTTGAAGAGGGTGATTTTGTATTCGCCTCCAAAGAAGATTACCGAATTTTTGATCAAGCTGGCACATTGGTGACCCGCGATATCAACCATGTTGAAGTTCAAAGCGCCACAATGGATAAGGGCAATCACAAACATTATATGGCGAAAGAGTTTTTCGAGCAGCCAGACGTTGTGCAGCATACATTGGCGCATTATTTGAATATGGATGACAACCAAATCAATATTGATGCTAACCTTGATATCAAGAAATTTGATCGCATTATTATCGTTTCATGCGGTACATCATACTATGCCGCCAGCGTGGCTAAATATTGGCTTGAAGAAGCCACTAATATGAGCGTTGAAGTGGATGTTGCCTCTGAATATAGATATCGAAACCCACCACTGAATGCTAAATGCTTGTTCATTGTGGTGTCACAATCGGGCGAAACTGCCGATAGCCTCGCGGCGTTGCGTTTGGCCAAACATAAAGGCGCAACCACGGTGGCTATCGTCAACGTGTCGACATCAACCATGTCGCGTGAGGCCGACTTTGTATTGCCTACTTTTGCGGGCATAGAGGTGTGTGTGGCGTCTACCAAAGCTTTCATGTGTCAAATCAGCGTATTGGCGACATTGTCGATCGCGTTGGGCAAGGCCATTGGGCATATTAATGCCGATCAAGCCACGACAATGGCTAGTGATTTGGCACAATTGCCACGGCTAATTAATGACGCTTTTATGGTCGAGCCTGAGATAAAAGAATTGGCACATGATATTTCCAAGGTGGAGCATATGCTGTTTCTTGGGCGTAATACCAGCTTCCCGATTGCCATGGAAGGCGCGCTGAAGCTTAAAGAAATTACATATATTCATGCGGAAGGTTATGCCGCAGGTGAATTAAAACATGGGCCGATCGCACTGATTGATGAAAAAATGCCACTTATTATTATTGCACCTGATAATGAGGTGTATGAGAAAACCCGCTCTAATATTGAAGAGATTGCCGCCCGTGGTGGTGACATTACAGTTCTGACCACTCAAAAGCGCGCGAAAGAAATTCGAAAGCTTGGGCTTAAGGCCATAGCTTTGCCAGATTGCAGTTCGTTTCTGGCACCCTTTATTTATACCGTGCCTGTACAATTATTGGCTTATCATACAGCGGTGCATATGGGCACAGATGTTGATCAACCGCGTAATTTAGCGAAATCTGTAACTGTTGAGTGAAGAAGGTTTTTAAATAGTTATATTTTAGGCTAGGCTGTTGTTAATGATTCTTTTGGCGGCCACTAAATATATGTTTTGTTTTATAAAAAATTTGTGTCATAAATTCGCACTGCTGGCCTTTTTGATACTTGCAATGCCTGCTGTGGCTGATGATTTTATGCAACAAGCGCGTATGTTTTTAGAGGTAAGTGACGCAACCGTTGAGCAAAATCAAGATTATATAGCGCTATCTAATCAGTTCACCGCCGAAGGCGAATTTACCGCAGCAGAATTGGCGGAGTTATTTCTTATTCGTGCCGTTGTTTTCTCGCGGCTTAAAGATAGTGAAAACGCCTTTGAAAGTTACTTTGCAGCTCTGGAAAGCGGTCATCTATCGCCCATTTTAATCGCCGAAACTTATAAAAACCGTGGACTGTTATTTTATAGCGATGCTGCCTATACTGAAGCCAAAGATGATTTTGAACAAGCGCTTAAAATATTGTCGGGCAATGCTGAATTACATTATTATTTAGCCAATAGCTATTTTGGATTGTCGGATTTTAAAAACGCCCTTAATCAATATGATCTTGCGCTTGATGGCATGGCGAATAATCGTTTTTTGGCCTATTATGGCAAAGCATCAATTTACTATCAACAAAAACAGTATGAAAAATCGCGCGAAATTTTAGGTAAGAGTTTAGAAATGCGTAGTGATTTTGAACCAGCTTTACAATTGTTGGATGAGATTGATGCGCTGAACAATGTTGGTTTGCCATCGCGCAGCGTTGTGGCTGAACAAGGTACTGAACAAGGTACTGAACAGGTTGAAAGCAAACAGCTCACTGCCAATGAAATTTATAATCGATTGTTAAAACAGGCTCTTGATGCCAAACAAAAAGGTGGTGATGCCACGCAAATGAAAATTAAGCTCAGCCTCACTCAAGACCGAATTGATAATTTAACAACTGCTACCATTCCAAATGTGAAGAAAAGGCCAGAAGTGAATTTGCGCGAAGCCAGGCCAAAATTTAATTTACATATCCCAACTATACCGCCTTCTATTGCCCAAACCCAGCAATCAAAACTTAAAAACAAATCACTAAATATAAATAAACCTGAACAGTTTAAAGGCTATTTTTTACAACTTTCTAGTGGCGCTAACCAAGAAAACGCGCATAAATATTATCATCGAATTGTTAAAAAACATGGAATATTACTGGCCAAGCGCCCCTATGTGATCAGGCCGTTTAAGAACGTTAAGCAACAAATAAATTATCAATTACTATTATCTGGCTTTCAATCATACAAGCAAGCCAATTCACTTTGCAAATTTTTAAAAGCCCGAAATAACGATTGTTTTGTGCGTCATATTAAATAAACTTGCAATATTAGCGGTGAACCTCTATTTGATAGTTGAATTATAGATATCAGACAGGGCAGTATATATGACAAATGAAGTGAAAAAAAAGGTTGGGCTGTTCAATCGACTGCGCACTTATTTTTTAACTGGCCTGGTAATTGCTGCACCAATCGCCATTACAATTTGGGCCACTCTGTGGGTCATTGGCTTGATTGATAATTGGATTTTACCAATTATTCCAAAAACTTACTTACCTGAAACTTATTTAAAATTCTCCATACCTGGGATTGGTGTGGTTTTTGCGGTTATCGCACTGATTTTATTGGGTGCCCTGACGGCTAACTTATTTGGTCGTACATTGGTGAATATTGGTACCGGCTGGTTGGAGAAAATGCCGATAGTGCGCACCATGTATAAGGCGCTTAAACAAATATTTGAAACTGTGGCCAGTCAGGGCGAGTCAAATTTCAAACAAGTGGTTTTGGTGGAATATCCGCGTCGAGGCATATATGCCATTGCTTTTGTTGCGACCGATACCAAGGGTGAGGTAAAGCAAAAATTTGATGAACCAATGGTCAGCGTTTTCTTGCCGACAACGCCCAATCCGACCAGTGGTTTTCTGTTATTTGTGCCTAAAAAAGATGTTAAAGTGCTTGATATGACGGTTGAAGATGGCGCTAAGCTGGTTATTTCGGCTGGCTTGGTTAACCCTGAAACGTTGCCAATTAAAAAGAATAATTAGCCAGCATTTAACAATTTAATTGCTTGATCGCGGTCAAATAAGTAAAGCAGAACACGCAAGTTCTGGTTTTTATCTTTGGTGAGATGTGGATCTGTTTCTATAATCAACCGTGCTTGTTTATGAGCAATTTCAATTAAATCTGCTTGGTTTTCAACATCAGCCAGTCGCATTCTAATTTCACCACTTTGTTGTGCGCCCAATAAATCGCCACCACCACGCAGCTCCAAGTCTTTTTCGGAAATTAGAAAGCCATCTTCGGTCTGGCGCATGATTTTTAACCGTTCCTGTGCCACCTTACCAAGCGGCGTGCCGTATAATAATATACAGTTAGATTGCGCACTGCCGCGCCCGACGCGGCCGCGTAGCTGATGTAATTGCGATAGGCCAAACCGTTCGGCATGCTCAATGATCATAATGGTTGCTTCGGGCACATTTACTCCCACTTCAACCACGGTGGTTGCAACCAATATTTTTATCTCGCCATTTTTAAATTTTTGCATCACTTCATCTTTTTCTTCGGCTTTCATGCGGCCATGTATCAAACCGACATGGCCTGGATGGGCGTGGTTTAGCATGGCAAAGCGATCTTCGACATTGGTCAGTTGCATTAGCTCGCTTTCTTCAACCAAAGGGCAAATCCAATAAATCCGCTGGTTGTCTTTTATTGCACGGCTGGCAGCTTGCATAATGTCGCCCAATTTTTCTAGGGGCATTGCCACGGTTTTAATTGGTTTGCGGCCTGCGGGCTTTTCAGTCAGTTTAGACACGCTCATATCGCCATAATTGGTCAGCACTAAGGTGCGCGGTATTGGTGTGGCAGTCATTACCAATAGGTCGGTTTTTAAGCCTTTATTTTGTAACGCCAAGCGTTGATGCACGCCAAATCTATGTTGTTCATCGATCACCGCAAGGCCTAAATTTTTAAACCCAACATCAGCTTGGAACAACGCGTGGGTGCCAATTAAAACATCAATCTCACCACTGTCTAACCGCGCCAATATGTCAGCACGTGTTTTACCTTTATTGCGTCCAGTTAAAATTTCAACCTGTAACCCCAAAGCGTTACAATAGGGTGTCATAAATTCTAAATGTTGGCGGGCCAAAATCTCTGTTGGGGCCATGATGGCCGTTTGATATCCTGCCTCGATCGCGTTGAGCATGGCCATGAGTGCCACTACAGTTTTACCACTGCCAACATCGCCTTGTAGCAAGCGCACCATGCGTTGCTCGGCCTGCATGTCTTGTTTAATCTCGTCATAAGAGGTTAGCTGCGAGGCAGTTAATTCAAACGGCAATTGCGTTTTAAGTTTGGTGACCAATTCATCATTAGATTTTATCTGGTTGCCACTGATCGCCACGACATGTTTGCGGGTTAAGGCTAATGCCAATTGATTGGCGAAAATTTCATCAAATGCAATGCGCTGTCTGTGTGGGCTATTGCCAACGATAATTTCGGGCAAATCTGCCTGATGCAAGCCGACAATTGCCTCATTAAATGTCGGCCATTTTTCTCGATCAATCAGCGGCTTGTCTAACCACTCGGGCAGGGAGGGTAATTGTTCAATCAACTGTGTGATCGATTTACGCAATGTTTTACCTGCGAGGCCTGCCGTCATTGGATAAACAGGTTCAAACAAAGGCAGGGTTTTCATTTCTTCTTCATCAGCGGTAAAATCGGGATGGTTGATTTGCAATTTACCGTTATATTCTTCAACTTTGCCGCCAACATAACGCACTTCACCTTCGGGCAGGGAGGTTTTGAGATAATCACCGCGGGCTCTGAAATAACTCAGGGTAATTTCGCCTGTGTCATCATGACAAATGATGCGGTAAGGAATGCGGTTGTTATGGCGTGGCGGCACCATATGCTTGCCAATTTGCAGTTTTATCGTTGCATATTGCTCGGGGATTAATTGCTCAACCTTTGGCTGTTCACGCCTGTCTTTATAGCCTAACGGTAGATGAAACAATAAATCAACATAGCGCGCGCTTTGGTTCGGCTCGATATGCCGCCCTAGCAAGCGGGTGATATTCTGCGCCACTTTTGGCCCAACGCCTTTAAGTGATGTTACGGGTTTAAAAAAATAATTTAAAATTTCTGGACGCATAACACCGTCTCTCCACGTTCGATTCTATTTATAAACAAAGGGTGAACATCAATCAACAATTATTGTGGACATGACTCAATTTTACCCTTATAAAATGCTTATCATATCACTAGAATAAATAGGCAAATAGCATGCAAGATATTGAAGTTTATAAGAAAAAACTTATGTTCCGCGCTTGGCACCGCGGCATGAAAGAATTGGACTTATTAATGGGAACTTTTGCGCAAGATGAGCTTGCTGGTTTAGAAGGTGATGAATTGGCTCAATTTGAGCGACTTATCGACTCTGAAGATAATGATTTGTTGAATTATTTTAATGGCAAGCAAGCGGTACCGAGTGCGTTGGCAGGTAGTGTGTTTGAGCGCATTAAAGCCCAAGTTTTTACTCCAGATAAATATGGCAAGAATCTCTAAATGCCCATTGATAAACCGATAGAACTTACTGATCATAATGTCATATGTTCGGTACCCGAAGGTGCTGATGGGTTGGTGATTGCCAAAATTTGGCAGCAAACATTGGCTACAAATAACCTGCAAGATGTTGTGTTTGTAGCGCGTGATGATGCGCGGCTTAGTGCGATTGCTAACAACCTTAAATTCTATTTACCGCAGGTTAACCCGCTGACTATTCCTGCGTGGGATTGCTTGCCCTATGACCGCGTTTCGCCTGCCCAAAACCTTGTTGGTGAACGGCTCAAAACCTTTGCCATTCTCACCAGTCGCAATAAGCAAGTGGCGGCTAACAAGGCTGCACAGCCGCGGCTGATACTCACCAGTATTAACGCGGTGATGATGCGCACAGCGCCTAGAGCTTATTTCGACCGTGCTTTCTTGACTTTAAAGCTTGGCAATCGCGTTAATTTAAGCGATTTTGCGGCTTATTTTGTGCGCAATGGTTTTCATAAAGTTGCGACTGTGCATGAAAAAGGCGAGTTCGCCATTCGTGGCTCGATTGTAGATATATTTTCGGGCAATATGACCTTGCCCGCTCGGCTTGATTTTTTTGGCGATACGTTGGAGAGCATTAAGAGCTTTGACCCATTGACTCAACGCAGCCAAGCCAAATTAAAAGGCATCACCATTTTACCCGCTGGTGAGATGATGTTAAACGATAAAACCATCTCGACCTTTCGCAGTAAATATGTTGCCGCCTTTGGCGCGGTAAAATCTGAAGATGCGCTTTATGAAGCCATCTCGGCAGGTCGCAGTGCGGTTGGCATGGAACATTGGATGCCATATTTCCATGATGATTTAGATGATATTTTTGATTTTTGCCAAAACCCTATCATCATGACCGATCATCAGATGCAAGAAAGTATCGAGGCGCGTGATGAGCTGATAAATGATTATTATAAGGCTCGGGTCGAATCTTTGGAGCATCAAGGCTTGGGTGCGCCACTATATAAACCTGTAAAACCCGAAGAATTATATATTGGCAAAGATGCATTGGCTGATATTTTGGCCGAAAAACAAACCATTGAGCTAAACAGTTTCACCATTCCTGCGGCTTTAGATGGTTCAAAGGTGATTGATTTCGGCGGCAAGATTGGCCGCAAATTTAGTGCGGAACGGCTTGAGCGAGATAAAAATATTTATGATATTGTCAGCCAATATTTAACTGGGTTGCAAAATAACCAACAAAAAGTGCTGATATGTTGCCAATCGACTGGTAGCGCCGAGCGACTGCGTGATTTATTGCTAGATCATGGCATCCAGAATAGTGCATTCGTCGATGATTATACTCAATTTGGTGCATTAGGCGAGGGCAGTTTGGCTTTTGCACCCACGCCAATTGCCGCAGGGTTTAGCGTTGGCAATATTCATTTCATCGCTGAGCAAGATATATTGGGCGATAGCCTTAAAAATGTTCATAAAAAACGCCGCGCTGCCGATTTTATTTCCGAAGCTTCATCGCTGACCATTAATGATTTTATTGTGCATATCGAGCATGGCATTGGGCAATTTACGGGTCTTAAAACCATCGAGGTTTCGGGCAATCCGCATGATTGTTTGGAACTTAAATATGCGGGTGGCGATCGGCTTTATTTACCTGTCGAAAACATTGAATTGCTCAGCCGTTATGGTAGCGAAGAAATTGGCGCGCAGCTCGATAGGTTAGGCGGCTCTGGTTGGCAAGCACGTAAAGCCAAATTAAAAGAGCGCATTAAGGATATTGCCAATAAATTAATTAAGGTGGCAGCTGAGCGTATGCTCAAAAAAGGTAAAATTATTGCTAATCCTGATCATTTATATCAAGAATTTGTGGCACGTTTTGGTTTTAATGAGACTGATGATCAGCTGCATGCCATCGAGGATATTGTCGCTGATATGCAATCGGGCAAGCCGATGGATAGGCTTATATGTGGTGATGTTGGCTTTGGTAAAACCGAGGTGGCGTTGCGTGCGGCGTTTTTGGCGGTTATGTCTGGCATGCAAGTGGCGTTGGTAGTACCCACTACATTGTTGGCACGGCAGCATTATAAAACCTTTATTGATCGGTTTAAAGATTTGCCAATACGCATTGATCAAGCCTCGCGCTTGGTTGGTGGCAAGGCGCTTAGCGACACCAAGGCCTCGATGGCATCGGGCGAGGTGGACATTGTCATCGGCACTCACGCTCTGCTGGCTAAAAATATTAAATTTAAAGATCTCGGCCTGCTGATTATTGATGAAGAACAGCATTTTGGAGTGGTGCATAAAGAGCGTTTGAAAGAGCTGCAATCTGACATACATGTATTGACACTCACGGCAACGCCAATACCGCGTACCATGCAATTGGCTATGACGGGGGTGCGTGAATTGTCGATTATCGCCACACCACCAGTTGACCGCTTGGCCATCCGTACTTTCATTTCGCCGCTCGACCCTGTGATCATTCGCGAAGCTTTGATGCGTGAGCATTATCGTGGTGGGCAAAGTTTTTATGTTTGCCCACGGGTTTCTGACCTTGAGGAACGCGCGGATTTTTTACGTGAATTTGTGCCAGAGATTAAATTTGTCATCGCTCATGGGCAGATGACGCCTGCGGCATTAGACAACGTGATGAATGCTTTTTACGATGGCAAATATGACTTGTTGCTGGCCACCACTATTATTGAAAGTGGTATTGACATTCCAACCGCAAATACGTTGATCATTCATCGCTCGGATATGTTTGGCCTTGCCCAGCTTTACCAATTGCGTGGCCGCGTCGGGCGCAGTAAAACCCGCGCTTATGCATTACTCACTTTGCCAGTTCATGGTAAAATATCCGAAAATGCTCAAAAACGGCTTAACGTGCTTCAATCGCTTGATAGTTTAGGTGCAGGCTTTACCCTTGCCAGCCATGATTTGGACATTAGGGGCGGGGGCAATCTGTTAGGTGATGAGCAATCAGGCCATGTTAGAGAAGTGGGTTTTGAGCTTTATCAAGATATGCTTGAAGAAGCCATCGCTAGCCTTAAATCTGGCGATTTAAATGTAGAAGTTGATGAAAAGTGGACCAGCGAGATTAACATAGGCATACCTGTGTTAATTCCTGAAAATTACGTCACTGATTTAGACTTGCGCCTTGGCCTTTACCGCCGACTGTCGGGCTTTGAAACTTCGGCAATGATTGATGATTTTTCGATAGAGCTGACCGATAGGTTTGGTAAAAAACCTGAAGAGGTTGTCTATCTGCTTAAAATTATGAAAATTAAACTCATGTGCCGCCGTGCCAATATTGATAAGGTAGATGCGGGGCCAAAAGGCCTGACCATTAGATTCAGAAAGAATAATTTTGCCAATGCAAGCGCGTTGATGGAGTTGATTCAGACCAGTCGTGGTAAAATCAAACTACGTAACGATCAGCGTATATTCTTAGCCGAAGGCATGCCACACGAGAAAGACCGTTTGCGGGTCTGCACCGAATTTATCGAGATATTGAATGGTTTGATCGAACAATTAGACGAAGAAAGTGTGTAAAACTAGCGGTATTATAATACCTAAAATATAAACCGTTGTTTTTACTCGTTATTTTGGAAAAAACATATTTGACATTCACTTTTATTGCTATATAAACACATCATCTTTAATCGAAATAGACAATCGGAATTGTGATAATGAAAACTTTTTCAGCAACTCCTTCAGATATCGATAAGAAATGGATTCTTATTGATG
>NVQL02000082.1 GCA_002400495.2 Alphaproteobacteria bacterium
GAAATGACCACGGAGAATGTTTCATTGTTAAACACACCGCTAAACATGCCCATCAACGCGCCAGCCAAGCCAGTCACACCGCACGACAATGCAAAAGATAGCATTTTAGTCTTGGCAATATCCACCCCCATTGCCTGCGCCGAAACTTCGCTATCACGCACCGCAACAAATGAACGGCCAGTAGGTGAACGCAAGATATTGGCATAGCCAATCGTCACCAATACAATTACAATTAACACCACATAATAAAACGCAACGGGTGTGCCCCAACGGTCAATTTGTATCCAATATAGGTTTAACGGGTCAGAAAACATGCCCGAAACACCCCCGCTCCACGGCGCAGTCAGCACAATGATATCATCAACCAAAATCGACATGGCCATGGTGGCAATAGCCAAATATATACCGCGCAGCCGCAAAGCTGGTATAGCAATAATCATGCCCAACCCGCCTGTAATAATGCCCGCCAACGGAAAGGCGATAATAAAGGTAACCCCGTATTTCACCAAGATATGATAGGCATAACAACCCATCGCCAAAAATGCTGCATGACCCAAACTGGCTTGGCCTGTATGGCCTGTTAGCAGCATCAGCCCAAGCCCTGCAACCGCCCAAATAAGCACATTAGTCATTTCGCCCAAATAAAAATCATCAATTAAATATGGCAAAGCAAACGCCAAAATCACCAAACTGGCATATAGAAACAAAGTCCATCTATCTTCAAAAAATCGAATATCTTGCTCATAACTGGTTTTAAAATGCACGCGCATAGATCAGACTTTCTTATTACGAAGTTGAGAGAACAAACCGCTCGGGCGGAGCACCAGCACAATCAGCAGCAAAGCATAAGGCGCTATCTGGCTATAACCAGCTGGCATATAACGCGATGCGAATGGCTCAATAATGCCAATCACCAACCCGCCAAGCAACGCCCCAGGCAAGCTACCAAACCCGCCAATCACCGCCGCAGCAAAAGCTTTAATGCCAATCAAGCCCGTTGTTGGGTCGACCGAACCTTTGGTAGCAAATAATATGCCTGCGATGCCAGCCACCACACCGCTCAGCGCCCATATAAACCCTTGCACCCGCTTAACAGGAATCCCCATATAATAGGCCGCAAGTTGGTTTTGAGAAGCAGCTTGCATCGCCAAGCCTAATTTTGTACGTCCAAAGAAAAAGAACAAGCCAACGGTCAACGCCACTGTCACCAAAATCACCGCCACATCTTCCATGCCCAAAGCAATGCCACCTAAATGCAGCTCCTGCCCAGCCAGCGGGTTTTCGAGCGATTGCGGGCTATGCCCCCAGATAAGACCTGCGAAAAACCGCATTACAAAGCCCAAAGCAATGGTCAGAATAATAATCGCGGTTTGGCTTTCACCCGCCACACGGCGCAACAACAACCGATCGATTAAATAACCAACCGCGCCCATAACCAATAATGTCAGAACAATCGCCACCCCAAATGGCAGCCCCATATAATCTGTATTGCCGAAACCAATCATCACAAAGGCACCCAGCATCATAAAATCGCCTTGGGCGAAATTCACCGCCTCGGTGGCTTTGTAAATCATCACAAAACCCAATGCAATCAGGCCATATACGCAGCCATTTGCAATCCCGCTAACCAGTAGCTGAAAAAAGTCCAAATTATTCTCCCTCTTTAAATCCAATCGGTCTTATTGCCAATTTGGGATCCATCAAACATACTAGTCAGTATGTTTGTCATTTGTCAATTGCAAAAACACACAATGTTTATGTTCAATTATTTCCTATAAAATATCCTATTTCATCAGCTATTTTTTGTGGTTGTCGGTGATGTAACCAATGATCTGCTCCCTCAAGCTCCACAATTTTAACATTATCAGCCAATTCACCTATACCGTTACGGCATACTGGCAACAAAGCGGTGTCATCCACCCCCCAGATAATAAGATGCGGCATACTGATTCGCATTTTGCGCGCGTCTAGCACAACCATCTCATCTGAATTTAAAACCTGCCCGACAGGCGGCACTTTAAGCGGGCTGGCCTTATACCAATTGACCATGGCTTCAAGGCAATATTCACGAGACCATTCGGTTTTATAAGCGTTAATTTTTTCTTCATCAAACCAATCACTATCCATATTTTGGCGCAGCAGGCTGATTAATTTTTCAAAATCATCAGCAGCTAAAATGCCAACACTGTCATCGCGCCGCAACCAATTTATATATTGGCTGGCCGCTGCCTGTGCACCACCTTTTGCCAGCTCAGTTTGAAAAGGAATGGGATGCACACCATTTAAAACAATTAAATCACTTATCATTTGCGGCACAGCAGATGCGACCACATAAGCCGCTGCCGCACCCCAATCATGCGCCAACAAATGAATCGGCTGTTTTGGAGAATAATGCGCCATCAACCCAATGACATCCTGCACAATAAGTGACATGCGATAATTCGCAACGCCCCGCGGTTTACAAGATTGCCCAAACCCTCGCAAATCTGGTGCAATGCAATAAAAGTCATCACGCAAATAAGCCGCTAACTCTTCCCACGCGCCGCCATATTCGGGAAACCCGTGCAACAACATAAGCTTTGGTTTGCTGGCTTCACCCCACAGCCGCACAAAAAACTCATTGCCATTTATGCTAACAAATTCACTTTGCATATCAATATTTCATATCTGGTAAATTGAGCGAGGCGCTATTGCCACCATCCACCGCCAACGCCTGACCTGTGATATAGCTCGCATCATCACTCGCCAAAAACGCCACAACCGAAGCAATTTCAGACGCATGGCCGAAACGCCGCAATTCACACCGCGCACCAAGCCGATCCTCTTTACCTTTGCTGCGGGCATAATCAAACACTGGCTTGGTCATGTTAGATTCAACCAGACCAGGGCATATGGCGTTAACCCGAATGCCATGGCTGCCAAAATCGCAAGCAGCAGTTTTGGTCATGTTAATCACCGCGGCTTTAGAGGCCGAATAGGCGTTGCCGCCCGCCCCTGCCCTGATGCCCGCCACCGATGCAGTGTTAACAATCGCTCCCTTGTGAGCGGCAATCATATAAGGCGCAACAGCATCCATAAACATCATGCCGCCATAAACATTGACCTCCATCACCCGTTTCCAATTGTCCAAACTTTGTGCGCCCATCGGCTTGGCCTCGCACACCATGCCCGCATTGTTAAACAGCACATCTATCTGCCCAAAAACCTTTATCACTTGCTCAACACAAGCTTTTACCTCAGCCTCACTGGCAATATCTACTTTAAAAAGCACAGCCTTTGTCACATCAGGCAAATCTTCTAACGTCGCTTGAAGCCCTGCCTCATCAATATCCACCAATGCTAAACTCGCGCCTTCTTCGGCCAATCTTATGGCAGTCGCGCGGCCTATCGCCCCGCCAGCACCTGTTAAAATCGCAACTTTCCCATTAAATCTCTGCATATCAAATTGTCTCGCCGCCATCAGCCACAATCACTTGACCCGTTACAAATGATGCCGCTTGACTGGCAAGGAAATGTGCCACACCCGCAATTTCATCAGGCATGCCAATTCGTCTCATAGGCGTGATTTTCTCCTGTATTGCCATGATTTTGGGATTCTCCCATAAGGCACGTGCGAACTCAGTTTTAATCAAACCTGGTGCAATGGCATTCACCCGTATGTTATGCCTGCCCAATTCATGAGCTAAATTACGCGCAAGCTGCGCCTCGGCAGCCTTGGACATGCCATAAGCCCCAATCACTGTATTGCCCTTAAGCGCGGTGATAGATGACATGAGGATAATAGACCCACCGCCATTTTCAATCATCACAGGTTGTACCAAATTGCTCAGCCATATGGTGCTTTGCACATTGACGCACATGACCTTTTCGAACGCACTGTCTTCTAAACTCGACATCGGCCCATATGACGGGTTGGTGGCCGCATTACACACCAATATATCCACCTTGCCCCATTTACTCATCGTTTGGTCAAACAAATTCTGCACTTGAGTTTTATTGCCAACATTACAAGCCACTGCAATGGCCTCGCCGCCCGCATCACGAATGCTAGCCGCAACCGCTTCACAAGGCTCAATATTACGGCTCGAAATCACCACTTTTGCGCCAGCTTTGGCATATTGTTCGGCAATCGCTTGGCCAATGCCGCGCGATGAGCCTGTGATGATTGCCACTTTATCAGTTAAATCAAACATTATTGTCTCCATTGTTGAGGTGCAGGAACGCCTTCTGGCAAATGACTACCTTTGCCCCATTTAAAAGTACCTGTTGCCGTGGCAATCAAATCACCACTATCAGTTTTTATCGTGCCATTACTGGTATAAAGCGACCGCCCACCACTAACCTGATGCGCCTCAAGCCAAATAACATCACCCTCAGCGCGGCCAACAAAATTTGTTGTCAAAGACACCGTCACCATGGTGCGAATATTACCCTCTACCGTGCAATAATTACCCGCCAAGCCACAAATCATATCCAAGCCAGAAGCAATCACTCCGCCATGCAAAATGCCGATCGGGTTTAAATGCCGTTCAGTCAGCTCAATCCGCGCTTTGGCATATTCAAGCGACCATTCGACAATGTCGATGCCGACTAACTGGCTAAACCCGCCACCAAAAGCGTAATTTATTTGCTCTATCTCATTCATCCGCATCTCCCGTTGTCAGCACTATTTTGCCAATGGCACGGCGCTGCTTTAAATCATTCAACGCCAAAGCCGCATCTTTAAGCGCATAAGCTTTGCTGATATGCGGGTTTAATTTACCCTCCGCATACCACTCAAACATTTGCGCAAAATTTTCATTATCCAAAGCCAATTCCTTACCCCTAAATGCACCCCAAAACACCCCAACCACTGAGCAGCCTTTAAGCAACATCAAGTTAACAGGAACCTTGGGTATATCGCCCGAAGCAAAACCCACAACCAGCACCCGCCCCCGCCATGCGGTCGAGCGCAATGCCAATTCAAACATGTCTCCTCCAACAGGATCGTAGACCACATCAACACCCTTGCCTTTGGTGAGCGCTTTTATCTCATCACGTAGCGGCGTATCCGTATAATTGATCAACTCGTCTGCACCCGCCGCTTTAGCAGCAGCCAATTTTTCATCGCTGCTCGCAGCAGCAATCACCCGCGCGCCCATAAGTTTGCCCAGCTCCACCGCAGCAAGGCCAACGCCGCCACCTGCACCTAGCACCAGCAAAGTTTCACCTGCTTTAAGTTCTGCCCGTTGTTTTAGCGCGTGCATGCTTGTGCCATAAGTCATCGCAAAGCCTGCCGCAGTTTTGCCATCCATGCCTTTTGGCCGCGGCAGTAACTTGTCCCGCTCAATCACCATTTGCTCGGCAAAACCGCCATAAGGCACCATAGCAATCACCGATTCGCCAATGCAATCTGCCGACACACCTTCGCCTACTGCATCAATAACCCCAGCCACTTCACCCCCTGGTGAAAATGGCAATTCAGGCTTAAATTGATATTTACCTTCAATGATCAAAGTGTCAGGAAAGTTACAGCCACAGGCCTCTATAGCAATGCGCACCTGCCCCGCAGCAGGAGTTAAATCATCAACCTCTTTTACAGATAGCTTTTCTGGTGGCCCAACTTCGGTGCATAAAACAGCTTTCATTATGAATATCCTCCCAAATATGAAATCATTAAACATGACGGTTGACGGCTTGTCAATAAAACAACATACTAAGTAGTATGTAAAAAATTAAGAAAGAAAACGCATGACGAATCCAGTGACATTATTGGTAAAAAACCATATTGGCATCATCACCATTGACAACCCGCCGATCAACGCCTTGGGCATAGATGTGCGCAAGGGCTTGATAAGCAGTATAGATGAAGCCGAAGCAAATACCGATGTAAAAGCTGTGATCATTCATGCCAATGGCCGCACATTCCCCCCAGGAGCAGACATTAAAGAATTTGGCAAACCGCCATTAGAGCCACATTTAGTCATCACCTGCAGCCATGTAGAAAATTGCAGCAAACCAGTGATTGCAGCTTTGCACGGCACTGCATTGGGCGGCGGCTTCGAGATTGCCTTAAGCGCGCATTTTCGCATCGCCATGCCCAAAACCAAATTCGGCCTGCCCGAAGTGGCATTAGGCATATTACCTGGTGCCAGTGGTACCCAACGCGTACCACGCATCACAGGTGCCGCAGCAGCTTTAGATATGATGATTTCGGGCAAACCATTCAACGCCAAAAAAGCCCTAGATCTGGGCTTAATCGACAAAATCACCGACAACGACAATATATTAGATGCCGCCATTGAATATGCCACCGACATCATTGCCAATAACACGCCAATAAGCCGCGTTTGCGACCGCACAGATGGTTTTGCAGATGCCGATAAATATGCCGCAGAAATTGCCACCACCCGCGCCCAATTGGATAAAAAGGGCGGATTATTTTGCCAATATGCCATTGTAGATTGCGTTGAAACAGCCGCAAAACTACCATTTAATGAAGGCCTGATATACGAACGCGAAAAAATCACCGCCTGCATGAAAACTGATGAACACGCCGCTTTGGTACATGTGTTTTTTGCAGAACGAAAAAGCCCCAAACCACCTGAAGCCCTGCGTGCCAAACCGCTAGACATTCAGCAATTGGGCATTGTCGGTGGCGGCACTATGGGCGCTGGCATTGCCGTTGCCGCCTTAAATGGCGGCTTAAGTGTCACCATGATTGAGCGCGACGCCGACAGTATCAAACGCGGCATTCAAAATGTCGAAAAAGTCTATTTGCGCAACATTGAAAAAGGCCGCATGAACGCCGAGCAAATGGCTGCCGTCATGGCGCGCTTCACCCCTTCCACCGATTATAACGATTTATCAGACGTTGATATGGTGATCGAAGCGGTGTTCGAGCAGATGGATGTTAAAAAAGCCGTGTTTGCCGAACTAGACAAAGTGCTAAAACCAACTGCCATCCTAGCCAGCAACACTTCTTATCTAGATGTCAACGAGCTAGCCGTCACAACCAAACGGCCAGAAAATGTCATTGGTTTGCATTTTTTCTCGCCTGCCAACACCATGCGCCTGCTCGAGATTGTCGTGCCCGATAATGTATCCGACCAAACCGTATCGACAGCTTTCGCTTTCGCCAAACAACTGGGCAAAGTGGCGGTGCGCGCAGGTGTTTGTGATGGCTTTATCGGCAACCGCATCCTCGGCAAATACGCCCAAGCCGCCACCAATATGTTGGAAGACGGCGCATCCCCATATCACATGGATAAAGTCATCCGTGATTTCGGCTACCCAATAGGTGTTTACCAAATGTTTGATTTAGCAGGTGGTGACATCGGCTGGGACACCCGCAAACGCCTTGCCGAAACGCGCGACCCCGCCGAGCGCTATGTACATGTTGATGACCGAATTTGCGAAAATGGTTGGTTTGGCCAAAAGACAGGGCGTGGCTATTATATATACGAAAATGGCGCGCGCATTGGCACAGAAGACCCCGAAATTTTAGCCATTATCGACAAAGAACGCAAAATTGCAGGCATCACACCCCATGATTTTGGCGATGAAGAAATCATCGAAACTTATATGGCAGCAATGATTAACGAAGCCGCCAATGTGTTGCACGAAGGCATTGCACTGCGGCCATCGGACATTGATGTCACAGCAATTTATGGTTATGGCTTCCCGCGTCATAAGGGCGGCCCCATGCAATATGCCGACAGCATTGGCTTGAATAAAATACTTGCCACCGTTGTGAGATTAAGCGAAACTGATGCCAATTTTTGGGTGGTATCACCATTGCTGAGGCAGCTAGTGGCCGATGGTGAAAATTTTGCTAGTTTAAATAACGTTTAATGGGAGTCTAATATGAAAGATTACGCCGATAGTGAGCGCCAAGGCAACTGCATTGTGGTGACCATTAACCGCCCCAAAGAACGCAATCCCATTTCGGCCGAATTATTCGCCGAGATGAAGAATGCACTCAAAACGGCGCAAGATGACCCGACTATCGGCGCGGTTATTCTCACGGGCGCATCACTCGAAAACGGCCAAGGCTTTTTTTGCGCAGGCGGTAATCTGAATGATTTGGCAGCTTCCGCTGATCGCACGCCCGATGAGCGGCGTGAATTGCTAGAAACATTACATAATTTCACTCGCATGGTGCGTGACAGCGATGTGCCTGTCATTGCCGCAGTTGAAGGCGGCGCAGCAGGCGCAGGTTGCTCTATTGCCCTCACTTGCGATTTTGTGATCAGCGCCGAAGATGCTAAATTTTCTGTCGCCTATGTCAATGTCGGCCTCACTCCTGATGGCGGAGTCACCTCATTTTTAGCCGATATCCTGCCGCGCCAATTGGCCAATGAAATGTGCCTACTCGGCAAACAAGTCAGCGCACAAAGATTTTACGATTTGGGTGTGGTAAATGTGGTAACAGAAAATGGCGCAGCCCTACAAGCCGCGCTAAAACTAGGCGAACGATTAGCCCAAGGCCCACGCAACACCATTGCCACCATCAAACATTTATGCAGCGCAGCAATCTCCAACGATCTTGACGCACAACTAGAATTAGAGGCAGTCAAAATGGTCGAAGCCCAAGGCCTGCCCGAAGCCAAAGAAGGCATCACTGCCTTCTTCGCCAAACGCAAACCAGATTACGTAAAATTACGCTGATTTCGATAATTCTATATACCGCGCCAGATGATAATCCTCGTCACCAAATTGATGATCAATCATCACCAAACGCTTGGCATAATGGCTAACCGGCATTTCCCATGTCATGCCAATACCGCCGTGTAGCTGTATGGCTTCTTCGGCGACTTTATGCCCTGTTTCGCCAATGGTCAGTTTTGCAGCCGATAGATTTTTACCACGTATAACTGCGTCATCAGACAAGGTTGCGGCATTGATTACCGCTGATCTAGCTTGTTCAATCTCCAACACCAAATCAACCATGCGATGTTGCAACACTTGGAACTTGCCAATCGGCACGCCAAATTGGGTACGTAATTTCAAAAATTCCAGCGTTTGCAATTTCATCACTTCCATTATGCCCAAGCCTTCGGCCGATAAAGCCAAATGCGCATAACCCGCTAAAGTTTCGAGCAACGCAAACGCTGCTTCACCTTCCGCAATCAACGCATTTGATGCGATCTTAACCTTAGATAAAATCACCTCGCCGGCGCGGCCACCATCGACATTGTTATAATCACGAATTGAAAGGCCATCCACACCCGCAGGCACCGCAAATAACGCCAAACCCGCCGTATCATCCACATCACCGCTCAACCGCGCCGAAACAATGATAACATCCGCAATCTGCGCGTGTGTAACCACTGACTTTACACCATCGAGCTCATAACCATCAGCATTTTTAGTCGCCTTGCTTGCCACATGAGCCAATTCATAATGGCTGGCCTCCTCTTCAAATCCTACCGCACCAATTTTTGCACCAGTCACAATGTCTTCAAGCATTGTAGCATGGTCTGCACCGCCCGCCACCAAAGCTTTACCCGCTAATAATGCGCCCAAAAATGGTTCTGGGCATAGAGCCTTGCCTAAAGCTTCAAACACCAAAGCAATGTCAAATCCTTCACCGCTAAACCCGCCTTCATCTTCGGTAAATAACGCACCAATAATGCCCAATTCAGCAATTTCTTTCCAAATATTAGCATCATGCCCAGCATCGGAATAAGCAATCTCATTACGTTTAGTAATTTCATATTTATCAGCCAAAAACCGTGTTAAAGTTTCGTCCAACATACGTCTGTCTTCATTCAATTTAAAATCCATAATCGCCTCCTTCCCTATAGCCCAAGCATCATTTTAGATACAATATTGCGTTGAATCTCATTCGACCCACCGAAAATAGACAATTTCCGATGGTTGAAATAATCTTCCGCCGCATGCAGCGCCTCATCTGGCCCCACTTGCCCGTTAAAACCTTCATCCGCCGCCTCAGGAAAATAGGGTGCAGCATAAGCCCCCATCGCACGGCGCATTAGACTGGTTAATTCTTGATAAATCACCGTGCCTTTAATTTTGAGCAAGCTGCTCTCAGCCCCAGGCGCACCGCCTGCCGCCACATCGGCCAATACACGCAAATTAGTGGTTTTCATATTCTCTAACGCAATTTCCACCCGCGCCACCCGCGCTGCAAAATATGGTTCATCCAGCAAAGGTTTGCCATGTTTTTTACGCTTTTGAGCCGCTTGTTTTAAATGCCCTAACAAAGCAATGCTACCACCAATACCCGCAATATTCGTCCGTTCATAAGTCAGCAGATATTTGGCATATGTCCAACCTATATTCTCCTCACCAACCAAATTCTCAATAGGCACTTTCACATCGGTAAAAAACACTTCATTCACCTCATGCCCGCCCTCAATGGTAATCACAGGCTTCACGTCAATGCCCGCTGTTTTCATGTCAATCAGCAAAAACGAAATACCCTCTTGGCATTTGCCTTCTTTAGATGTGCGCACAAGGCAAAAAATCATATCAGCATGTTGCGCCATGGTCGTCCACGCTTTTTGACCGTTGACAATATAATGATCACCCTCACGCACCGCAGATGTTTTAAGCGATGCCAAATCAGAGCCTGCACCAGGTTCAGAATACCCTTGGCACCACCAATCAGAACCATCCAAAATACGTGGTAACCAATATTTTTTCTGCGCGTCCGAGCCATATTTTATCAGCACAGGCGCTAACATACTCACCCCAAACGGCACAATGCGCGGCGCAAAAGCCAATTCACTTTCCAATTCAAATATGAATTTTTTAACTGGCGCCCAACCTGCGCCGCCATATTCCTTAGGCCAATGATTGGCCAACCAACCGCGATCATTCAATAAAGCGTGCCATTCTTCCATTTCTGCTTTACTCGGCGCGCCGCCCAATTTCATTTTGGCCGACAATTCTGGCCGCAATTTTTCTTTTAAAAACGCCTGTACTTCGCCGCGAAACGCTTCTTCTTCGGCACTAAAATTTAAATCCATCAAAATCCCCTTTAAATATTTTGCTCACGCAGCAGCCAATCTATATGGCAGTTCGCGTCGCCCAAGAATTCGGCCAAAACCCGATCACGCTTCATAAACAAACCCAAATCCAATTCATCCGTCATGCCAATGCCACCATGCATTTGCACCGCTTCTTCGGTTGCCAATCTACCCAATTTAGCAACTTTGGCTTTGGCCGCACGTGATAGCTTTTCGGCCGTCTCGGCATTTTCATCAATGGCGTTTAACGCCTGCGCCACCAAAGATGATGTTTGTTCTAACTCACAATATAAATGCGCCATACGATGTTGTAACGTCTGAAACACCCCAATCAGCACGCCAAATTGTTTGCGCGTATTTAGATATTCAACCGTGCGCGCCGCGCATTCTTTTGCCATGCCCAACTGCTCGGCGGCAACCACAACGCGCGCCACACATAATGCTTTGGTCAAAGCCCTTTCGGCAAGCTCACCTTTAGCGATCAGTGCATTTTCGTTCAAGCGACAATTCTTTATATGAAAATTCGCATAATTACGATGATCCAGCAATCTTTGCGGCGCAAGATCACAACAAGATGTGCCAAAACAAGCTTCTAATGGGTCCAACCAAAACAAAGCCAATTCACCTTCAAGCATAGCGCTCACAATCAGCCTATCCGCACCCATACCATCAGCAATAAAAGTCTTATCACCACTCAGCAAATAGCCATCACCATCACGCACCGCTTGGGTTTTAATTTGCTCTGGTCGATGTTTCACGCCTTCGTCTATCGCCAGCGCCACCACACATTCGCCCATGGCAATTTTCATGCCCCATTCGCTCAACATTTCACCGCCAACTTCGCGCAATATAGTTACTGACAATATGGCGGTCGAAACAAACGGCATGGCAGTTAAATTCCGCCCCATCTGCTCGGCAATTAAACCTGCTGCACGATAACCAAAATCGCTGCCACCATGTTCTTCAGGCAACACCAAACCCATCCAGCCCAAATCTGCCATTTGCTTATAGGCTGCAACGTCATAGCCAAGTGGTTCATCAGCATCTCGCAATGCCCGAAACGCTGCCACATTTTGTTTTTTAGCCAAATAGCCTGTGGCGCTATCCAACAACATTTGATGATCTTCTATTAAAATTTCCATATTCAACTCGGCATTTTTAAAATTGCTTTAGATAAAATCGACAACATAATTTCGGACGTACCGCCCTCAATTGAATTGCCTTTAGAGCGCAGCCATGCGCGCGGGGCTTGCGGCACTATATTGCCTGCATCCTCCCACGTTAAGGCATTTGCCCCACCGCTCGCCATAAGCAGACTTTGGCGGGTTTTGTTCAACTCTGTGCCCAAATATTTAAGCTCGGCCGAACGCGCCCCCAGCTGATTGCCTGCCCGCATATAGCCCTTGGTCATATCCATATGAGCATCAAATGCCATCTCATCAACAATGAAATTGCCAATTTCAGCACGCAATATTGCATCATCCAATTGACCATCATCGTTAAGCCCAACCGCATCCCGCGCCGTGCCGCAAACATCATCGCCGCCAAATAACAAGTCGGAACTACCAATCATTTCACGCTCATGCGTCAGCAGATATTTAGCAATCGTCCAACCTTCGCCGCGCCCACCAATAATATTAGTTTTTGGCACCCGCACTTCATCAAAAAACGTCTCGCAAAATGGTGAAGAGCCTGAAATAAGTTTTATCGGCTTGGTGCTGACACCTTTGCTTTTCATATCAAACAATAAAAACGAAATGCCTCTATGTTTGGGTGCATCTGGCTCGGTGCGCACCAAACAGAAAATCCAATCGGCTTGGTCAGCATAAGATGTCCAAACCTTTTGGCCTGAGACGATAAAATCATCGCCATCATCCACACCTTTGGTTTTTACAGAAGCCAAATCAGACCCAGCATCAGGCTCAGAATAACCTTGGCACCATCTAATCTCACCACGTGCGATTTGTGGCAAATATAAAAGCTTCTGTTGTTCACTGCCATATTTAAGCAATGCAGGCCCTAACATGCTGATGCCAAAACTTTGCAATGGCGAACGGGCATTTATATGCCCCAATTCTTCGGCCAATATTTTCTGTTCATCGCCGTTTAAACCGCCGCCACCATAGGCTTTTGGCCACGCAGGCACAGTCCAACCTTTTGCTGCCATATCATTCAACCAACTATGCTGTGCATTATTAATAAACACAAAGTCACGCCCGCCCCAACAAATTTCATCATCGGTAATTGGCATACGCATTTCAGGCGGGCAATGATCTGCCAGCCAAGTTTTCACTTCACTTCTAAATATTTCAACTTCGCTCATATTGTCTTTCAATAATTCTCTCTTAATAGGTGATGATAATTTTACCATCAGTTCGTTTCGTCGCCGTGGCTAAGCCTGTTACAATGTCTTTTAATGGTAACTTAGTTGCCACATCGGTACACCATTTTTTTGTCGCAAACCGCGTTTGCACTTGGGTAAATACTTTTACTTTTTCCTCATATGGCGTATCTCGCATCCAATTGACCAGCCAAAAGCCTTCAATCTTTTTATTCATAAATATCATCTGCCCCATTTGCTCTATCTTTGGCGCTTCTGGGCTTAATTTGCCATAACCAACCCAACGGGTAAACGCGGGCATAGCAGTAAAAATATCGGCCGAAATTTGGTCACAAACCGCATCCAACATCATGCGTGGTTTGAGCGACTTCATCACGCCTTGCATATCCGCCGTAAAATCAGCATCAGATGTCACCAACACTTCTTCTGCACCCAAGTTTTTAAGATTATCTGCAACATCAGCCCGCCTAACTACCGCAATTGGCTTCAACCCCAAATCGCGCCCCAAACCGATCATCAGCTTACCCAATTGGCTAGAGGCCGCTGTGATAACAAAAGCATCACCTTTTTGCTGTTCATAATGCTGCACCACCAAATCAACCATCGCCACCGCAGTTAGCGGGTTTACAATCAGTGCCGCACCATCAATGTCACTCACCTCTGGTGCAAGTGGCACACATGTATTTCCATTGGTCAAAGCATAATCTGCCCATGTACCGCTACCATCGAGCGAAACAGCAAACGCCACGCGCTGACCAAGCAAGCTTTTCGGCGCTTCATCACCTAAAGCCACAACAGTGCCACAGCCTTCAAACCCCGCAGGCATATTTTTTCTCCGTGGCTGACCATATTCACCTTTAATAAAATGCAAATCAGACGGGTTGACCGATGAGGCAATCATTTTTACCAACACTTGTTTGCCTTGTGGCTTCGGCACAGCAATGGTTGCATCTTTCACATAATCTGCGGCATCATCAATAATCGGCCCTTCGGCTGTGCCTGAATATCCATCTTCAAGCTGTATCACCGCATGCATTTCACTAGCTATCTCTGTCATATTATTCCTACCATTTCTCTTGCGAATGTTTTCTAAGTTCAGCCCGTGCAACTTGCATACGATGCACCGCATCTGGCCCATCGGCCAAACGCAAAGTGCGCAAATGTGTCCATTGCAATGCCAACATTGTGTCTTGCGAAACGCCTTGGCCACCAAACATTTGTATCGCTTCATCCGTCACTTTAAGTGCCACGCGCGGTGCCACAACTTTAATCTGGCTAATCCACGGCGCAGCGGCGCGCGCATTGCCTTGATCCACCATCCAAGCTGCTTTCAAACATAACAACCGCGCTTGCTCAATTTCCATGCGGCATTCAGCAATAATATCATAATTTGCACCCAATTTGATGACAGGCTTACCAAATGCCTCGCGCTCCATACCGCGCTTACACATCAGTTCTAGCGCCATTTCGGCTTGCCCAATTGCACGCATACAATGGTGAATCCGCCCAGGCCCTAAACGGCCTTGGCTAATTTCAAACCCGCGACCTTCGCCCAATAGTAAATTCTCGGCAGGCACGCGTACATTTTCAAATTTTATATGCAAATGCCCGTGCGGTGCATCATCATGTCCAAACACTTGCATCGGGCGCAGCTTTGTAATGCCCGCGCTTTCAGCATCCACCACAATCATTGAATGGCGCTGATGTTTGGGCGCATCATCACCCCCAGTTTTGACCATCACAATATAAACCTTGCAGCGCGGGTCACCCGCACCAGATGACCACCATTTTTCGCCATTCAGAATATAATCATCACCATCACGCACACATGTCATGGCGATATTGGTCGCGTCAGATGAGGCCACATCAGGCTCCGTCATCAAATATGCCGATCTAATTTCGCCATTTAGTAAAGGCTGCAACCACTGTTTTTTATGCGTCTCATTGCCATAACGCTCCAACACTTCCATATTACCAGTGTCAGGCGCAGAGCAATTAAACATCTCCGCAGCCAACATACATTTGCCCATTTCTTCGGCCAAATACGCATATTCTACGGTCGATAAGCCATAACCACGTTCCGAATCAGTCAGCCAAAAATTCCACAGGCCAGCTTTTTTTGCTTTGGTTTTTAGGGTCTGTAATATCTCTGTTTGCCGCGCGGTGTGCGTCCATCTATCGCCAACATTGGTTTCGGCGTAAAATTCATCATTCAACGGCGCTATGTCATCCCGCACCATATTGGCCACTTGCGCCACCAAATCTTGCACCCGCTCGGTCATACCCAGAGCCATTACATTGCCATTCATAATAAATTCCTTCAGCTTGCTAATTCGTCGCTTATTCATAAAATTTCGAAATTGCTTTACACAGCATGGCTTAATCAAGCATACTACGGAGTATGTTGTCAACCAGATCTATCAAGGAAATTAACGGTGAATAAAAGCATTTCACTACCTCAATTAGAAAATCAAAACGGCCAACATGTCGGCACGTCTGATTGGATTGATGTCAACCAAACTATGATAGATGAATTTGCCGAAGTGACTCATGATAAACAATATATTCACATCGACCCGATCCGCGCCGCAAAAACCCCATTTGGCGGCACAATAGCACACGGGTTTCTAACCCTGTCATTATCATCCAAAATGTCAAAATGCCTACCAAAAATTGAAAACAGCATTATGACGGTTAATTATGGCCTCGAAAAACTGCGCTTCATTGCACCTGTGCCATCGGGCTCAAAAATACGCGGTCATTTTAAACAACTAAAACTAGAAACAAAATCAGCCAATCAACGCCTCATTCATTATGAGCTGACCATCGAGATCGAAAACCACCCAAAACCCGCCCTCATTGCAGAATTAATCACCATGATCGCACTTGCATAACCTTCTATCACATAAGGAAACAACCCATGAGCCAAGACATCGTAATCGTCTCCACCGCCCGCACACCCATTGGCAAAGCCTATCGTGGCGCGTTTAACGACACTGCTGCTCAAACTTTGGCAGGCCATGCCATCGAGCATGCCGTTGCCCGCGCGGGCATTGATGGTGCAGAAATTGAAGATGTGGTTATGGGCGCTGCCCTACAACAAGGCGCAACAGGCGGCAACATCGCCCGCCAAGCTGCCTTACGCGCAGGCTTGCCAACGTCAGTATCAGGCATGTCGCTCGATCGCCAATGCGCATCTGGCCTGATGGCCATTGCAGTTGCTGCAGGGCGTATATCGGCAGGCGAAGTAGACATTGCCATTGGCGGCGGTGTTGAATCAGTATCCTTGGTGCAAAATGAAAAAATGAACATGTTCCGAGCCGCCGACCCTTGGCTCAAACAAAACAAGCCCGCCATCTATATGAGCATGCTAGAAACCGCCGAAATTGTCGCGGAACGCTATGGCATCAGCCGTGATGCACAAGATGAATATGCCTACCAGTCACAAATGCGCACAGCAAAAGCCCAAGCCGATGGCCGTTTAGATGCCGAAATTGTACCTATCACTGTCAATATGAAGGTGCAAGACCGCGAAACCAAACAAATCAGCGACCAAGAAATCACCCTCAGCAAAGACCAAGGCAACCGAGCCTCAACCACGGTAGAAAGCCTGAATGGCCTGAAGCTAGTATTCAACGATGGCTTAAAGATAAAACAAGGCAAATATATCACCGCAGGAAATGCCTCGCAATTATCCGACGGCGCATCAGCTTGCGTATTGATGACCGCCAAAATGGCCGAGCAACGCGGCTTAAAACCCCTAGGCTATTTCCGCGGCATATCCGTAGCAGGTTGTGAGCCAGATGAGATGGGCATTGGGCCAATTTTGGCTGTGCCAAAGCTACTCGCCAAACACGGCCTAACCATTGATGACATCGGCATATGGGAGCTAAACGAAGCTTTTGCCAGTCAAGCCCTTTATTGCCGCGATCATTTAGGCATCGACCCCGCTAAATTTAACGTCAATGGCGGCGCAATCTCCATCGGCCATCCATACGGCATGTCAGGCGCGCGCATGGCTGGCCATGTGATGATAGAAGGCAAACGCCAAGGCGTAAAATATGGCGTTGTCACCATGTGTGTCGGCGGCGGCATGGGTGCAGCAGGCTTGTTTGAAATGGCATAGACAGGAGCATTTGTGCAGGAAATATTATTGGTCAGGCATGGTCAGGCATCATATGGTGCAGATGATTATGACAATTTATCAGAATTGGGGCATCAACAAAGCTTTTGGTTGGGCGCTCACTTGCACCAACTTGGCTTTATGCCTTCGCTCGCTGTAGATGGCACACTAAAACGCCATGTGCAAACTCTCGACCAAGTGGCAAAATCTCTACCCATCACCGCCAAAGCCAGCGACCCCGCATTTAGCGAAATAAACATAAAAGCCATACTCGCCGCTTACCGCAATAAATATGATGACCTACCTGCTTTTGAGCAAAATGTAAAACTGCTCAATGCAGCTTTGCACATGGTGCTAACCGCATGGTTTGAAGCGCGGATTGATACCGGTGGCGAGACGTGGCAAGATTACATAATGCGCATTAACCAAGGCCTTGAGCGGCTCAACGACCAAGGTGATAACATTTTACTCATCACTTCAGGCGGCGCAATCGCAGCTTCTGTCAGTGCCGCGCTTAATTTAGAAGCCGCCGCGCAAGTGGCCATCTTTACCAAATTGCACAATAGCTCGGTCACCAAATTAATTCGAACAAAATCTGGCCTTGAGCTGCACAGCCTGAACAATGTCGCCCATTTAGAAACCGCAGATCGAAAAGGAGCTTTAACCTATGTCTAGCAATCTTTATGATGTTGATTTGGTCGAATTAGGCGCTTACCTGAACGACAACATCACTGGCTTTGGCAAGCTAAACAGCATGGATAAATTCTCCGACGGTCAATCTAACCCAACCTATAAGCTACAAACTGCTGACAAAGCCTATGTATTGCGCGCCAAGCCACCCGGCAAATTATTAGGCTCTGCTCATCAAGTCGACCGCGAATATAGAGTGATGAACGCACTCGCCGCATCCGATGTACCCGTGCCAAAAATGCATCATTTATCGACTGACGATAACCCGTTAGGCGCTATGTTTTTTGTCATGGAATTTATCGATGGCCGCATATTGTGGGACCCCGCCCTGCCCGACAGCTCAAATACCGAACGCACAAATATCTTCAACCAAATGAATAACACCCTTGCCACTTTGCACTCTGTCGACATAAAGGCAGCAGGCTTAACTGATTATGGCAAGCCGGGTAATTATTTCGTCCGCCAAACAGGCCGTTGGATCAAACAATATCACGCGTCTGAACTTGTCGCCAACCCTCAAATTGACCGCATCATCGATTGGCTCAATGACCATATGGTCGAAGATGATGGCCAAACCTCGCTAGTTCATGGCGATTTCCGCATTGACAATATGGTTTTTGCTCCCGATCAACCGCAATTACTGGCCGTTCTGGATTGGGAATTATCCACCCTCGGCCACGGCCTTGCCGATTTATCCTATCAGTGCATGCAATGGCGCCTGCCCGCATCCGCAGCTTTAGGCGGCTTAGGCGGGCTAGATCGTGCCGCATTAGGCATCCCCAGCGAGCAAGATTATATCGGCCAATACCTCGACAAGCGCGGTCTGCCGCCAATAAACAATTGGGATTTCTATCTAATTTTCAGCATATTCAGGCTCATCGCCATTGTCCAAGGCGTCATAAAACGCGGCCAAGATGGCAATGCATCTGACCCAAAAAGCACCAGCCGCATGCAAAAAGTCAGCTCCCACCTTACCGAAATGGCAATTGGCTTGATAAAATAGCCCCCATCTGCTATGTCAAGCACCAGCCAAGATTAGAGAAAAAATGTTAGAGAAAAAAACCTCATCAAAAACCGAAATTCTAGACGCCGCCGCCAATTGCTTTATGGAACTTGGCTCTGATGTTGCGTCGATTGATGACATTGCCCGCTCATTAGGCGCCACAAAAGGCCGTATCTATCATCATTTCTCATCCAAAGGTGCCTTATTAAGCGCCGTGCGTATGCGCGCAATTATGTTTATATTGGATGAAGTGACGCCAATCGTTAATAACAGCGAAACACCAATTAACACTTTGCGTGATATGGCTTACACTCATGTATTGAAAATATTAGAAACCCTACCTTATCATCGGGTGGTATTACAACATTATCGTAAAAACGCCGCCAAATCGACCACCGATTATGAACGTAAACTCATCTCAGAAATTGAAGCCAAGCGTCAATTATATGAAAATCTTTATCGCAATATTTTAGAGCAAGGCATGAAAAGTGGGGATTTCATCAAACGCGATATTTCAGTAGCTTTGCATTCGGTGTTATTAATGCTCAACTCACCAGTTTTTTGGTTCACCCCGCTTAAGAAAAACCAAGCCAAAAACCACCAAGAGATTGCCAGCCAACTAGCCGATATGGCCGTCGCCTGCTTGCGCTAACCAAGCCGTTTTTTTCTCGCACCGACACCATGTGGATTATGCTTAGTTTTATCAGTTAGTGTTTTCTATTGGCTGCGCAACCAATTGCGTCAGGTTTATGACAATGCAGCCAATGCCGCGGCATAATCTGGTTCTTCGGTCACTTCAGCAACCAATTCTGCATGCAGCACAATGCCTGCTTTATCCAACACCACCACCGCGCGGGCGCTGATATTTCTTAATGCACCTTCAGCAATCTTCACCCCATAATCTTCAAGCACTTCTTGGTTACGAAAAGTCGAACCTGTTTTAACCGCTTCAATGCCTTCTGCACCGCAAAACCGCCCTGCCGCAAATGGTAAATCTTGAGAAATAGCCAATATCACCGTATCGGTAAGATTTGCAGCCTCTTCATTAAACTTGCGCATACCTGCCGCACACACACCTGTATCGACACTTGGAAAAAAGCTTAAAACAACATTCTTCCCTTTAAGCGAACCCAAAGTGATGTCAGCCAAATCAGCCCCCGTCACCGTAAAATCTGGCGCTTGCCCGCCTTTTATCGGAAACGTACCCATTACCGTCGTTTTTTCACCATTTATGTTGATTGAAGCCATTGGTCTTCCTTTTTGGATGCGCACAAGAGTGCAAGTTTAACAAATCATAACTTAGATTATATCAACAGACCGATTCTTGCACTCACTATTCACCTCAAACCCCAATAACATTCAACTACATCGCTTTTGACCCATCATGCGCATAAAGGCGCGGGCACACAGAAAACAAAATACACCCCACGGGATGAGCGATAAAAATGCCAAAGCTTGCCGGCACGGTCATCAATAAGCCCGCTAACATACCACTATGAGCCGTCATACGGCTAAAATGAGCGCTGCCATACATCGCATAAGCAATTAACAACAAGGCAATGGCATTCAACACATAATAGGCAACATAAGCCGTGCCCACATATGTTGCCAGCGCCCCGCGCCCTGCCCCCAACAATTGGTTTCGCACATCAATGTCAGCAGATGCAGCATATTGCCCGCTCAAATTCAGCATTTCAAAACTAACATTGGAAGCAAAATACATAGACAGGCCCATAAACCCAAAAGCCATTGCCACCGTTATCAGGGCTTTGTTTTCCACCCATAAAGTCACCGCCAGCCCTAAATATATCAAAGCCACAAAAACAACTTGCAGCATATATAATAAATCAAGGCTAATCATCCCGCGCGTCGGATTTTGTGCGAAGATCGCAAACCAAACCTCCACATCAGTCGGCAATGGCCAAATGATAAAAAATGCGGTCTGAATGGGCATAAAGACAATCGAGCCAAAAGCCGCAATCGCCGCCGCCCCATATGTCATCCGCCAATCGGTATTCTCAGCAGTATTTTTTGCATTTTGCATCTTCACCTCCTGTAAAAAAACATCTCATCAATAACATATGAAAGCGGTAATCTAATTGACTTAAGTCAACTTATAATTCGCTGTCACTCCCAAAATTATTAACCTATAGTCTAGTCAAGCAAAAGGGGAATCAAATGCAATTTTCGGCATGTATTGAAATGTTATTTACCAAAGAAACCAACAGCCATGCAGAGCGCATTAAGCTAGCGCGTGAGGCGGGCCTCGATAACATCGAGTTTTGGGGCTGGGTGAATAAGGACATAGATATTATTGAGCAAGCGCTCAAAGATAATAACATGAAGCTTGCAGCCATGATTACCGAACCAATGCTCGACCTCACCAAACCAGAAAATTTTGAACCATATTTAAACGCCATAGATGCCAGCGTTAAAACAGCAAAAAGGCTTGGCGCAAATATCCTCATCGCCCAAGCAGGCAATCGCGATGTATCCCGCTCATTTCACGATCAACGGGGCTGCCTTGTGCAAACGCTCAAAGCCGTCGGCAAACAGCTCGAAGGCACAGGAGTAAAATTAGCGCTCGAGCCGCTCAACACTCGTTATGATCATCCAGGTTATTTCCTCAACTCAACAGTTGAAGCATTGGACATTATTGACGAGGTCAGCAGCCCCAACATTGGCTTGCTATATGATGTCTATCATTCGATGGTTATGGATGAGCATCCCGCCACAGTTATTGGCAATCGAGTGGATAGAATATTGCACATTCACATTGCCGATCACCCAGGCCGTAACGAGCCAGGCAGTGGCATATTAGATTTAAAAACATCGTTAAATTGGCTAACAGACAATGGCTATAATGGCCTATGCGGTCTAGAATACAGACCAACCAAAGCCACAACCATAACACTAAACAAAACCTATAATATATTGAAATAATTAGTATATAACCAATAACAAACACCACATCATTATACAAAGACAACATATGCAACCCAAATTAGTGATATTCGATCTAGATGGCACATTGGTTGACGGCGCGCGCGCAGCCATACCCGCCATGCAACATACATTTGATGAGGTCGGCTTACCACAACCAAATGATGCGCAGGTTATGGATATGATTGGCCTTTCGATCACCCCCGCAATCAACCATATTATTAATAGTTTCAACAAGATACGCAAAGTAAGCGATTCAGAAATTGAACAAATTGGCGATATATATATAAAAACTACTTTTACAACGCGCGCATTGCCGAAAAACACCCCATGCCTCTATATGATGGTTCACTTAAAGCTTTACTAGAACTACAAGCCAAAGATGAAACATTACTAGCCCTTGCAACAGGCAATAGCCGCCGCGGCGTTAACGCATTCTTAGACAAACATAATTTACGCGACACCTTTTTCACCACCCAATGCGCTTCAGAATGCCCCTCAAAACCCCACCCCGAAATGATCTTACAAGCCATGCGCGATACAGGCGTTGAAGCCACGCAAACCATCATGATTGGCGATACAAGTTTTGACATGCAAATGGCCAAAGCCGCCAATGTTTATGCCATTGGCGTGAATTGGGGCTATCATACCCATGATGTCATGCAACAGGCAGGGGCAGATATAATTGTCGATAATTTCCAGCAATTAACCAGCCATATTTTTAAGCATTTAAAAGTTGATGATAATACGCTTTAGTATCTTCCTATTTACTTTCCATTTCATCTCCTTAGTTGAATATGTACACGCTACGGGCTGACCTAAGGTCTGGGTCAAGTTGAAAATTAAAGCTTATCAACGCAGCGATTAAATGCTATCAGGAAGTAACTAAATTGGATATAAAATGACTGATGATAAAATCCCCAACCCTTCTACAATTTTTGATTATCTGCCAATGGGCGATATAGATACCGATACAATTCAGCAAGATGTCAAACAACAGTTCAAACGCAAATTCCCTAAAAAATTCTTTAAGTTAGCGGCATATGAAGAATCAGAATCACAAGACGGTTACGTCATCAACCTTGATGGCCGCCCGCTAAAAACTCCGATGAAAAACCTGCTCACTTTGCCAACCGAAAACCTCGCCAAAGCTGTGGCCGATGAATGGAATGCACTGGGTAAATTAATCAATCCCGACCATTTACCGCTCACCAAAACCGCCAATTCTGCAATCGAAAAAACCGCTCCCAATATGTTACATGTACTGGCCGAAATGGTGCGTTTTGGCGAAACCGACCTGCTCTTTTACCAACAAAATGACCCAGATGGCCTGTGTAAAATGCAGGAATTACACTGGAATCCGATCATTCTCTGGGCCGAAAATCTATGGAATGTTAAATATAAAATCACCAATGGCATCAGCCATGTGGCACAAGATATTAAAATCCTCACTCAATATGAAGCCGATATAAGCGCTTTAAATGCACATCAATTATCAGCGCTTTACCTACTCACCACATCATGCGGCTCATTGCTCATTGCACTGGCTTATCAAGCCAATATTTTAAGCAAAGACGGTGTGGTAAAAGCTGCCTTTGTCGATGAAGACTGGCAAATTAGCCAATGGGGCGAGGACGAAGAAGCGAGCGAAATTCGTCAATTTAAATTGGCCGAGATAAATAGTTTCTGCACCTATCTCGACCTATTGAAAAGCTAACCTAGTTTGGCAATTAATTTAGGCGCCATAAATTCACCCAATTGATCAGAAAAATATTTTCTATCTTCTGGCCAATCATGCATTTGCGCATAACTGCCAAATATGGCAACCATAGTCTGCTTATTGTCGATAAATTGCCCAACTGTTTCTATCCATTCATCGGCCAATTCATCAAATAGAGCAGCATCAAAATTCTCCAACTGCGCATAAGCCCGCGCAATTAAATCCTTCCATTTTAATTTAAGCATATCTTTCTCCTTCACATCAGGAATATATGTCCCCAGCTTTTGCATATCATCTTCACTTGCACTCAAATACCAATTTATGTTGCGTTTTTCCATTTTCATTTCCTTAATCAGCGCAACCCAATCATTCAGCTCACTCGCCTGTTTGCGCGCTTCAATGCCCTCAATCAGCTCAATCACTTGCTTAATTTCGTGCATTTTTTTAAGCAGAGCAGATTTTTGCGTGGCTAAATCTAGAGTTGCTATTTGTTTACGATCGTTAAAAAAGGCACCAATTTCATTTAAGCCAAAACCTAGTAATTTCAGCGCCATAATTGATTCCACTTGGGCAACATGCACATTTTTATAGCGCCGATACCCATTGTCTGGATTATAAGTTGGCATCACCAAACCAAGTTTTTCATAATGACGCAATGTTTTCACCGTCACATTGGTCAGTTTAGCAAATTCGCCAATGGAATAAATTTCAGCCATAATCTCACTACCTTTTTTAACAATAAACCCGTTGTAAATGCTGACCTAAGGTATGGGTCAAGCCAATTTTTTAAATTTCTATTCCCTTTAACCATACGGTATGGTATGGTGATTGCAGAATCAAATTATAATATAGGCAAAACATGCAAAATATATTAGATCAATTGGAAGAGCGCCGCAAGATAGCCCGCTTAGGCGGCGGACAACAACGCATCGACACCCAACATAAAAAAGGCAAGCTCACCGCCCGCGAGCGGGTTGATTTGCTGTTAGATGAGGGTAGTTTCGAAGAATTTGATATGTTTGTTGATCATAAATGCACCGATTTTGGCATGGCCGATAAAAAAATACCCGGCGATGGCGTGGTTACAGGCTGGGGCAAAGTCAACGGCCGCATCATCTATCTATTCGCCAAAGATTTTACCGTTTTTGGCGGTTCATTATCCGAGACTCACGCCAAAAAAATCCAAAAAGTCCAAGACATGGCCTTGCGCAACCGCGCCCCCGTCATTGGTTTGTTTGATGCGGGCGGTGCGCGCATACAAGAAGGCGTGGCTGCTTTAGGCGGCTATGGCGAAGTGTTTAAACGCAATGTCGAAGCCTCAGGCGTCATCCCGCAAATATCGCTCATCATGGGGCCATGCGCAGGCGGCGATGTTTACAGCCCCGCCATGACAGATTTTATTTTCATGGTCAAAGACACATCATATATGTTTGTCACGGGTCCAGATGTGGTCAAAACCGTAACCAACGAGACCGTAACTGCCGAAGAATTAGGTGGTGCGTCAGTGCATGCAGTTAAATCATCAGTGGTAGATGGCGCATTTGAAAACGATGTCGAAGCTCTTTTGCAACTCCGCAGGTTCATCGATTTCCTTCCCGCCAGCAACTTAGTCCCTGCCCCGCAATTTCCCGCCACTGACAGCATCACGCGGCTCGATAATGCCATGGACACATTAATTCCCGACAATGCCAACCAACCCTATGATATGAAAGAACTGATTTACAGTGTGATTGACGACGAAGATTTCTTTGAAATCCAAGAGAAACACGCCCCCAACATCATCACAGGTTTTGGCCGCATAGAAGGCAAAACCGTCGGCTTTGTCGCCAACCAACCAATGGCACTCGCAGGCGTATTAGACAGCAATGCCAGCCGCAAGGCAGCACGTTTCATCCGTTTTTGCGATTGCTTTTCCATTCCTATCGTTTCTTTCATCGATGTGCCAGGCTTCCTGCCAGGCACCGACCAAGAATATGGCGGCCTCATCAAACATGGCGCCAAATTATTATTCGCCTATGCCGAGGCCACAGTGCCACTAATCAGCGTCATCACCCGCAAATCCTACGGCGGCGCATATGATGTGATGAGCAGCAAACATATTGGCGGCGATATAAATTATGCATGGCCAAGCGCCGAGATTGCCGTGATGGGCGCCAAAGGCGCGGTCGAAATTATCTTCCGCCAAGACATTGGTGATGACGAAAAAATTGCCGAACATATCACCGATTACGAACAACGCTTCTGCTCACCTTTCGTGGCTGCCGAACGTGGCTATATTGATGATGTCATCATGCCGCATTCAACCCGCCGCCGCATCGCCAATGCACTTAATTTACTAGCCAATAAAAAGGTCGAAACACCTTGGCGCAAACACGACAACATTCCTTTATAAAGACCTTCATATGATCAAGAAAATACTGATAGCCAATAGAGGTGAAATTGCCTGCCGCGTCATAAAAAGCGCCCAGCAAATGGGCATAAAAACCGTGGCGGTTTATAGCGATGCCGATAAGAATGCCTTACATGTTTCTATGGCCGATGAAGCCGTGCATATTGGTGCTTCGCCTGCGAGCGAGAGTTACCTAATTATCGACAAAATCATCGATGCTTGCAAGCAAACAAATGCCGATGCGGTACACCCAGGTTATGGCTTTCTATCCGAGAACGCCCAATTTGCAAGTGCCTTGGCTGATAATGACATTGCTTTCATCGGCCCCAACATAAAAGCCATAAAAGTAATGGGCGACAAAATCGCTAGCAAGCTATTCGCCGAAAAAGCGGGTGTTAACATTGTACCGGGCAATACCGACCTTATTGAAAGCCCCGAACAAGCAGTAAAAACCGCCAATCAAGTCGGCTATCCTGTGATGATCAAAGCTTCCGCTGGCGGCGGTGGCAAAGGCATGCGTGTTGCCTATAATGATGCCGAGGCCGCACAAGGTTACACCCTCGCCAAAAGCGAAGCCATGTCAAGCTTTGGCGATGACCGTATTTTCATCGAAAAATTCATCGAAGACCCCCGCCATATTGAAATTCAAATACTAGCCGATAAGCACGGCACATGCCTTTATTTGGTCGAGCGCGAATGCTCCATTCAACGCAGAAACCAAAAAGTGGTCGAAGAAGCTCCAAGCTCCTTCCTCACACCTGAAACCCGCAAAAAAATGGGCGAGCAATCCGTAGCTTTGGCCAAAGCAGTAGATTATGAAAGCGCCGGCACAGTCGAATTTATCGTCGACAAAGAGCAAAATTTCTATTTCCTAGAAATGAACACAAGATTGCAAGTTGAGCATCCTGTCACCGAACTCATCACAGGCATTGATCTGGTCGAGCAGATGATAAAAATCGCAGCGGGCGAAAAGCTCAACCTCCAACAAAGTGACATCAAAATCAACGGCTGGGCAATTGAAAGCCGTATTTATGCCGAAGACCCCTTCCGCAATTTTCTACCTTCAACAGGCCGCCTGACCAAATATTTCCCGCCCGCAGAGCAAATAAAAAACGGCCTAACAATACGTAACGACACAGGCGTTTATCATGGCGGTGAGATCGCCATCTATTATGACCCAATGATTGCTAAATTATGCACTCATGCCCCAACTCGCGCCGAAGCCATCAGCCATATGGCCGATGCGCTCGATCAATTCATCATCAAAGGCATCTCGCACAACATCCCGTTTGTCGCAGCGCTTATGCAGCATCCCGATTGGCAATCAGGCGACATTTCGACCAGTTTCATCGCCAAAACCTATCCAGATGGGTTTGAACGCGCTGAAATCCCCGCAGACATTAAAGCAGAAATTTGCGCCATTGCTGTTTATTTAGATCACAAACAAAACATCAAAAAAGCCGCCATTTCCACGCAAAACTCACATCAAGTCTCACAACATAGAGTGATTAAAATTGATAACGAATATATTAATTTAACCCTAGATTCATCAGGCAAGAAAACAACAGTAACGCACGGAAATAATTCTTATATTCTGAATTCTAACTGGGATTTAGGCGCACCACTTTGGAGCGGCCAAATCAACGGCAGCCATAAACATTTCAAAATTGACGCCATCCTAAACGGTTTTGAAATTGAGCATAAAGCTTATAAAGCCGTGGTAAAAATCTTCTCAAAACGCGAAGCCGAATTAGATAAAAAAATGCCGATTAAAATCGCATCCGATACATCCAATTTACTGCTCTGCCCCATGCCCGGCATGCTCAATTCTATTGATGTTAAAGTCGGAGATATTGTCGAAATTGGCCAAGCCCTCTGTGTGGTCGAAGCCATGAAAATGGAAAATGTCCTAACCGCTGAGAAAACCGCCACCGTCAAAGCCGTAAATTTCTCCGCAGGCGAAAGCCTGAAAGTCGATGATGTGATTGTTGAGTTCGAAATTGACTAGTCAATCATGTTCAACTCGCCGCCAAATATTTCGGTAAATTTAAGTTTCAGCACAATATCAAGCTCGGTCATGGTCACTGGCAAGCCAAGATCGACCAAACTTGTTACACCATGGCCGCTAATGCCGCACGGCACAATGCCGCTAAAATGCTCAAGCTCTGGCTCAACATTTATGCTGATGCCATGAAAACTCACCCATTTGCGCAAGCGAATGCCCAAGGCGGCAATTTTATCTTCTTTGCCCAAACTCAATGGCTCACGCTTCACCCACACGCCAACTCTATCTTCGCGCCGCTCACCGTCAACATTAAACGCCGCCAATGTTTCGATAATCCAAGCTTCAAGCGCCGCCACAAAAGCCCTTACGTCTTTGCCGCGTTTATTCAGGTTCAGCATCACATAAACCACCCGTTGCCCGGGGCCATGATAGGTATATTCACCGCCCCTGCCCGTTTGATGCACAGGAAACCGCTTTGGCATTAGCAGGTCTTGGCTCTCAGCACTCGTACCCGCAGTGTATAAAGGCTCATGCTCAACAAACCAAATTAGCTCATTCGAATCACCCACCGCAATTTGCGCCGCCCGCGCCGCCATATAGTTTTCAGCATATGTATAATCAACAAAATTTCGGGATATTTGGCAATCAACAGTCAAATTAGCAGCTATTTTGCTCATTTTTTGCGTTTTACTGATTTCATCTCTTGAATTAACCATCTGTTTACCATATTTAATGCATTAATAATTAGGCTAAATTTAACAGCAACTTTATCGACACCATATGACATTTTTAAATGATATCCAAGTAGATCTATCAGTAGTTTTAGGCCGTTCAGAAATGCAGGTGCATCAGCTATTGCGTCTTGGCCGTGGTGCGATCATCGAGCTGGACACGGGCGAAAATGGCGAAGTTGATATTTTAGCCAACGATAAAGTTGTCGCGCGTGGTGAAATTCAAGTTACGGATGAACGCATTTCCATTAAAGTGACCGAGAAAATCGAAAAGAATTTCTAAACCAACATCTAGCTTAACGATCTTCAAATCTCTCCATCACCAAATCACCCGCCTCTTCATCAAAACCCAATGAATGAAATGTATTCTTCATATGGCTTTCAATCGGCGCGGTAATCTCAAATATTTCACCTGTTGATGGATGAGGAATTTTAATATGCCGCGCGTGCAAATGCAATTTGCGTGAAATCTCACCACCAATATGTGCCTCTGTGCCACCATATTTACCATCGCCAATAATCACATTGCCCATTTCGGCCATATGCACCCGTAGCTGATGCGTGCGGCCAGTGATGGGGCGCAACACCATAAAGCTCGCCAAAGCAGGTACGGTAGATACCGTTGCAAATAAAGTAATGGCCGATTTAGCCTCCTCAGGAGCCTTCTCACCAGTTGGCGCAGCAATAACCTTCTCATGCCCTTTTCTACCTTGTTTAAGCAATGGCATGTTAATTTTACCTTCGCGCAATTTAGGCGCACCCTTAACCACAGCCCAGTAATATTTTTCAGTAGTTTTGGTCTGAAACGCTTTGGTCAGCTTTTGCGCCGCCACCCGTGTGCGGGCAATAATCAATATGCCAGACGTGTCTTTATCCAACCGATGTACCAATTTTGGCTTTTCAGTTAGGTCATATTTAAGCGCATTCAACATACCATCAATATGCCGTTTGGTGTTCGAGCCGCCCTGCACTGCCAAGCCAGATGGTTTGTTCAGCACAATCATGTCATCATCAATATGCATAACCATATTCTGCATATAATAAATATCGTCCTGACTCAGTTCACCCTCGGGCTTTTTCGCGTAAATGCGGGTTTCCAAGTTAAGCGGTGGCACGCGAACAATCTGATCCGTCGCAATGCGCGTATTGCTTTTGGCGCGTTTGCCATCCAAACGAATATGGCCTTTGCGCAATAATTTTTGCAGCATACCAAACGTCACATCAGGGTAATGTTCTTTAAACCAACGGTCTAAACGCATATCATTTTCATCAGCAATCACGACTATTTTAGTCACGCCGCCTGTATTCATTGTTTCTGCCATTAGCTGACACTCCGTGTAATATAAATCGCCAATATCAGCGCACCAATCGATAATAAAAAGCTCAAGCCTATATAAGATAAAGCACTTATATAGGCTTGGCGTTCAATCAATTGCCATGCATCTAACGAAAAGGCACTAAATGTTGTAAAGCCGCCCAAAACGCCCGTCATCAACAAAATTTTCCAAGCGTCTGATGACAGGTTTAATTTTTCAGCAAACAATACAAATAATATACCCATGATAAATGAACCAATGACATTAACCGCCATCGTACCATATGGAAATAAGTTACCCCAAACAGAGGCAACATATGTTGTGGTCATATAGCGCAGCGAAGCACCAATGGCACCGCCTAAGGCGGCATATAATATATATCCAAACATGATGACATCATTTCGGTTAGCGATTATTTCTTGTCTGACGCAGCTTATGCCACCAATTGAGCCGTTTGGCAATGTCTCTCTCAAATCCACGCTCTACAGGTTGATAAAATTGCACCCGTTCAATCTCATCGGGAAAAAATTCCTGTCCCGAAAATGCATCTGGGCTGTCATGATCATATTGATAACCATCATTATAACCTTGATCCTTCATCATCTGCGTTGGCGCGTTGAGAATATGTTTCGGCGGCATATAATTACCATTCGCCTTCACAAAACTGCGTGATGCCTTATAGGCAGTATAAACCGCATTAGATTTTGGTGCTGTGGTGACATAAACCAACGCTTGCGCCAAAGCCAGTTCGCCCTCTGGGCTGCCCAAAAACTCATAAGCTTCCATCGCTGCCAAGGTTTGCGGCAACGCTTGCGGGTCTGCCATGCCCACTTCTTCGGATGCCATGCGCACAATGCGCCGCGCCAAAAACCGAGGGTCTTCGCCCGCATCTAACATCCGCCCAAACCAATAAAGCGCCCCATCAACATCCGACCCGCGTACCGATTTATGCAAAGCGCTGATCAGATTATAATGCCCGTCTTTATTCTTATCATAATTCGCCGCACGTTTTTGGGTGATGATTTGCAGCTGCTCAGCCGTAATTGCCTTATCAGCATCATTAACCGCAAACAATTGCTCCACCATGTTGAGCAAAAACCGCCCATCACCATCGGCCATATTCAGCAACATGTCCAACGCGCCATCTTCGATATTCAGCACCACATCTTCAAGCTCTTCAGCTCGCATCACCAATTGCTCCAAATCGGCATTCTCCAATCGGTTCAGCACCATAATTTGGCAACGTGAAAGCAAAGCTGCATTCAAGTCAAAGCTCGGATTCTCAGTCGTCGCGCCAAATAGGATGATTGTGCCATCCTCAATATAAGGCAAAAATGTATCTTGCTGCGCGCGGTTAAAGCGGTGTATCTCATCGACAAATAACAAGGTCGATTTACCTTCTTGATGGCGCATCTTGGCCGCCGCAAATATCTTCTTAAGATCAGCCACCCCTGCTTGAATGGCACTCAATTGCTCAAAATAAAGTTCAGATTTTTGCGCCACAATACGCGCCAACGTAGTTTTACCCGTGCCAGGTGGCCCCCAAAACACCATAGATGGCGTGCGTCCCTGTGCCAGAAGCTGAGTTAAACTACCCTCAGGCCCAACCAAACCCTCCTGCCCAACAATTTCATCTAATTCTTGTGGGCGAATACGGTCAGCCAACGGGCGCTTAAGGTCTTCCTTAGGCACATTTTTTAAAAATAAATCGCTCAAATTCTACACCCGTTTAAAATCTTTATCCATTAACAATAGAATTAATAATGCGGCCACCTCTATTGATCGACAACCGCCAAGTCCGTTGATTGGCTTTTGAGACCTGCAGCAAATCAGCCACCTCTTTAATCTCAACTTCACCAACATATAAGATTATATCACCAATCTTAAAACCATATGCCTGCGCATTACTATTTATATTTATGTCGCTAATGATAACGCCAACACTGCCCAATGGCAAAGACATTTCTTCAATAACCGCAGGTGAAATATTCATAATCTCAGCACCCGTAAATGGTGCATTGCCATCAACAATGGCGGTGCGTTTTGGCGGCTCTTCAGGCGCACCAAGCATCGCCACATCATATTCCAATTTCTGCTCATCACGTAAAATCGAAAGTGTGATGTTGTCGCCAATTTGTTTATTGCCCCATAAATATCTGAAGTGCTTTTCATTTTTAACCAAAACGCCATCCATAGCGCTGATCACATCACCACGTTTAATGCCCGCAGCATAAAGCGGGCTATCGCGATGTGCCGCCCGCACCAATATCCCATCAGGCCGCTCCAAGCCTAAGCTCAATGCAATTTCAACATTCAACGATTGTATCTGCGCCCCAATCCACGGCCGCAACACACGGCTACCTGTTTTGGCACTGCTCACCACACGTTTGACCATATTCGCAGGTATGGCAAACCCAATGCCGTTAGAACCGCCAGAGCGTGTGAAAATAGCGGTATTCACCCCAATCAATCGCCCTAAACTATCCACCAACGCCCCACCACTATTGCCGGGGTTAATGGCTGCATCGGTTTGAATAAAAAATTGAAAATCAGATATGCCAACATTAGTACGCGCAATGGCCGAGACAATCCCCGAGGTGACGGTTTGCCCCACACCAAACGGGTTGCCAATCGCCAATGCCAAATCACCCACTTCAACTTTGTCACTATCAGCAAATTCTATATGAGTGAATGTTTCGCCCTTGGTAACGAGCTTTAGCACCGCAAGGTCAGAGCGTTCATCTTCCAAAATAATCTCTGCTTCATATTCTTGGCTGTCAGCCATCACCACCCGCACGCTATCAGCATCTTTAATCACATGATGATTGGTCACCACAATGCCCGATGCGTCAACAATCACCCCACTACCCAGCGAGTTTTGCTCGCGCGGCTGGTTACGGCCAAATCTATTGACAAAAAACTGCTTAAAAAACGGATCATTATCAAACACAGACCGCCGCGCTGCCGCTAATTTACGCGAATAGACATTGACCACGGCAGGTGCAGCCATTTTAACCGTTGTCGCAAAAGACAGCTGAATCTCTTGCGCCGATTCAGGCAGCTTTTTCTCTGCCGCATAAACAAATGAAATGTTAAATATCAAAATCAAGATAACAAAAAAACGCATATCGACTCCTAAGTTGAGTCTAATATAAGCTTAAATTGGGCAAAAATAAGAACAAAAGCCAAAAAAAAAGATGACCGAAGCCATCTTTTTTAATCTATTTAAACGCATCAATTATGCTGCGTCTTGTCCTTCTTCAACATCTTGTGTTGGGCCAGAATCTTTACCTTTAGCCGTTACATCACGGTCAACAAGTTCAATCACTGCCATGGGTGCATTATCACCATAACGGAAACCAGCTTTAAGCACGCGTGTATAGCCGCCATTACGTTCTTTATAACGTGGGCCCAATACATCGAAAAGCTTTTTAGCTTG
>NVQL02000083.1 GCA_002400495.2 Alphaproteobacteria bacterium
GTGAACGATAGATATTTAATCATTAAAAAACAAAGTCTTAAGTGTTTGTGGTTTTCAAAGCTATATCATAATCTATGCCATTAATTGTTCAATGTAACTCTCGCTTCAAACCCGCCTTTTGAGTTAGGCAGGGGAGATGTGAGTATTAGTTCGCTATTTAAGCCTCTTGTTATGGACGTAACAATGGCCAAGCCGAGACCTGTACCGTTGGCCCGGGTATTGCCACGCTCAAAGGTGCGGGTGAGTAGGCTTAGTTTGTCGATTTCACATTCATTGGTAACAATTAATTCCTGATTATTTGTGAGCTTGATGAATATTTTACTATTTTTAGGATTATGTTTAAGGGCATTCTCGATTAAATTTCGGGCTAAAATGGCATGAACCAAGTGGCTCGGTTTCCGCAAAACATAAATGCCACTCCGCAAATTCAGCTGATAAATGCTGAGGCTTTAAAACAGATTCAATTAGGTGACCTGAGAGAATTGACCTTCCCTTACCTTGGTGACCCAAATGATGTATTTGCAATTAGCACAAGCTCAGGGGAGAGCTATATGGGCCCAACGACAGGAGAAATGCTAAGTTTTTTACCACATAATTTGGCGCGTCAGACATATGAATTTATTTACATGCTGCATACGGGTAAAGGCCTTTGGTGCTTATGTCGCTTTACTAAAAAGTTGCGTTTACAAGAATTAGTTGAGGTTTTGCAAATTTTAAAACAATTATTAGTGAGTAACCTGCTGCAAGATATTTAAGTTAAAAGCTTGGTTTTTTAATTCCAGAATTTCTGTCTCGTAACAATTATGGCATGTTTATGCCAAAATGAAGTGTAAAAGTTGAATATTCAAATGGAATTCAACTAGCGATACTATGTTTAGATTTGCTTTTACTTGTCATATAATTAGACAATAATATTTCTCTAGTTAACATAAATATTTTCCAAAATTCCACATTAACCACGTTTGAAGGGTTAATTTTTGGGGAAATATAATTTTGACTTTACAGATTGTATTATTGAGTGTTTAATATACAATATGTATTGGCAATTCTTTAATTGTTGATCAAGTTGTAAGGGGAGTTTCAATTTGAATTTGATAAAAATTTGTCCAGGAATGTTGTTTCACAATATTTGTCAATTAGATTTCTACCTTGCCGACATCTGGCTCGGGAGGCATCGTATTGATTGATTTCATAAGCCAACTGGCTCAGAAAAAATTTGTTTTCCTACTCGTTTCAATTGTTTTGGCGGGTTTATCATTTGCTTTGTTAGTGAATTTTAATGCAAGCAACTTTGTTCTGCATCTCCAATGCATCTTGGCTTTAGGCATTCTGGGTGTTGTGGGATCTAGATCACTTTGCAATAGCTCAAATTGAACAACTTATATTAGCCCTGCAAAATGTAGGTGCTCTAACTAAATTTAATACTCGGCGACTTAAGCCAGGCAGGATCGGAAAAACATTATGACAGAAACACAGATACTAATCGAGAGTATCCTCCAGCTCTTGGTCACGGGTGTTCTCGTGGGAGCCCTTTACGGATTAATGTGTGTTGGACTTGCTATGATTTTTGGCATCATGCGCGTTATTAATTTCGCGCAAGGCGATTTTATGATGATAGGGATGTATGTCACATATTACATTTTCGGCACTTTAGGGTTTAACTCGATTTTCGGGTCGCTGCTTGGCCCTTATTTAGCAGTTATCGCGGCTGCGCCTTTCTTGTTTGCTTTCGGTTGGTTGATTCATAAGTTTTTAATCGGGCGGGTCACTGGAGTGGCTTCGTCAGGCCTAGATGGAGAAGGGCATTATGCGCAATTGATACTCACTCTTGGTATTGCGCTTATTCTAACTAACGGGATGATGATCCTTGTTGGGGCTGATCTGGTGTCCGTTCGCACACCATTATCAAGCGAAGCTTGGACTTTAGCGCCTGTTGCAGAAGGCCCAATACTGATCTTTTTTAACAAAGCCCGTGTTTTTGCGGCTTTATTCTCAGGTGTTGTCATCATCGGGTTGTGGTTCATGATTCAAAAAACATGGATGGGTAAATCATTACGTGCGGCAGCTGATAACGCTGAAGCCGCAATTTATATGGGTATCGATGTAGCGAAGGCGCATCGTTTTGCTTTCGCCGTTGGCACCGCAATCACCGCAATGGCGGGTGGCTTACTTGCCACCAACTTACCGTTCACTCCGTTTGTCGGTCTTGAGTATGTAATCATTATGTATGCAGGGGTTGTTCTTGGCGGCATCGGAAGCATCATCGGGGCATTCTGGGGTGGCATGATTATTGGATTGATCCAACAGCTATCAACATTGGTGCTTCCTACCCAACTTCAAAACGCGACTATTTTCTTGTGTTTCTTATTAATCGTAATTCTGCGTCCGCAGGGTTTATTTGGTCGTAATGTGGAGCGGACATAATGTTAAAAGAGATTATAAAATCGTTACTGCCATTCTTTATGTTGGCAGCTCTATACATTGTTTTGGCAATGTTCGTCACAAATTCGTATTACCAGTTAATAATGACACTGGTGATTATCTGGGCGGTGTTCGGACTGAGTTGGAACATGTTATCAGGCTATACGGGACTTATCTCATTTGGTCATGCCAGCTTCTTTGGATTGGGTGCGTTTGCAACCGTTCTGGCACAGGTCAATTGGGGTATTAGCCCTTGGATTATGTTGTTTGTATCGGGATTGATAGGGGCGGCTTCTGGCCTGCTTATCGGGATGCCAACTTTCCGACTGCGCGGGCATTATTTTGCGCTTTCAATGTTAGCTTATCCTATAGCCTTGCTATACATATTCCAATGGCTTGGCTATCCAGAATTGAGTATTCCTCGCGTGCTCGATAATCCTGCAGCTTACATGCAGTTCTCAGATGGTCGGGTTTATACAGTGATTGCGATGATCCTGCTGTTTGTTGTTGTGGTGATTTCGCGCATAGTTGAGAAAACTCGCTTTGGCATGGCATTGGTGGCAATCAAACAAAATGAGAGTGCTGCCGAAGCCGCTGGTATTAATACGCTTGCATGGAAACTCAAAGCCATTGCTTTGAGTGGTGCCATTGCGGGTATGGCAGGATCTCTCTACTCGGTTGTGATCCTAGTCATCACGCCAGGCTCCGTCTTTGGTATGCTGACATCTGCACAAGCTCTAACGGTTTCGATGTTCGGCGGGGCAGGTACACTATGGGGGCCAATTATTGGTGCGGTTTTCCTCATCCCTATTGCCGAAACGTTGCACGCTGAATTAGGCAATATACTACCCGGCATTCAGGGTGTGGTTTATGGGGCTGCAATTATTCTGCTGATTACCTTAGCACCTGAAGGTATTTACTGGAAAATCCGCGATTGGTTAAAAAAACCGAGCGATGAAAAGGATGCCCCTCAAGAAAACGCTGACATAACAATCGTTCCTGAGTCGTTGGAATACACGAAACGCCCCATGCCAACTGGGGATATAGTGCTTAGCGTCAAAAACATGTCCAAAAGCTTTGGAGGGCTTAAAGCCGTACAGGATGTGAGCTTTGATGTAACGCGCGGTATGATTTTGGGCATTATCGGCCCTAACGGTGCGGGTAAGACAACATTGTTTAACCTTCTTAATGGCTTCCAAACGCCAAGTGGCGGCGAGGTGTTGGTTGACGGTGTTAATATGGTCAATCAGAAACCTCACGTTATGTGTCGTGCGGGTATTGGGCGCACATTTCAAATTATGCGACCTTTCAAGCGGATGACAATCCATAACAACGTTAAAGTGGGGGCGTATGTCACTGCAAAAACAGAAGCTGAAGCCGAAGAAATCGCCGCTGATGCACTTCAACAAGTGGGTTTAAGCTCGATTTCTGAAAAACTTGCAGGCGGGTTGAGCACTAAAGATTTGCGTCTTATGGAGCTGGCGCGCGCTCTTGCAGGAAAACCTCACATATTGCTGTTAGATGAGACATTAGCGGGGCTTGGATCGAGTGAATCGAAAGAAGTCGTCGCGGTCATTCGTAAACTCTCTGAAGGCGGGGTTACTGTCGTCATTATTGAACACACAATGCAAGCCATGGTGGCGCTTGTCGATAGGTTCCTCGTGCTAGACCATGGGGAAGTCATTACAGAAGGCCCACCAGAAATCGTAACGCGCGATCCACGAGTGATTGAAGCTTATCTTGGGAAGAAATGGGTGACAGATGCTAAAAATTGAAAATCTTTCGGCCGGATATTCGGATGTTTCGGTTCTACACGATGTGTCGTTAACTGTAGACGCTGGGCAGTTCATCTCGGTGGTTGGCCCGAACGGAGCTGGCAAAACAACCCTTTTTAAAACAATTTCAGGCACGGTTAATTGCCACGGGGGATCTATTACTTTTGAAGGTGAAGATGTTTTAAAACTTGCGCCAGCAGAGCGGGCTCATTTGGGCATTGCCCACGTACCTGAAGGGCGTCAAGTTTTCGCCTCGATGACTGTGTTCGAAAACCTCCAAATGGGCGCGCATACCAAAAAGGGACGCGCTGAGTGGGATCAGAATCTCGAGAAAATCTACACATGGTTACCCGTATTGAAGGATCGTGCCAATCAATATGCGGGTACACTTTCAGGTGGTGAACAGCAGATGGTGGCCATTGGTCGCGGTCTGGCTTCTTCACCAAAGCTGCTTATGTTAGACGAACCGTCCATGGGACTTTCGCCTGCAATTGCAGATTTCGTATTCGACAAGTTGATGGAAATCCGACACGACACTGGGTTATCTATTTTACTTGTTGAACAACGCGTCGCAGAGGCGCTTCAATTTGCTGATCATTGTTATGTGCTAGAAACTGGGCGGGTCGTTCTGGAAGGGGACGGCGAAACGCTTAAGGCTGATGACCGTGTGAGGCAAGCATATCTCGGTATGTAACCGAGAAAACAAAAAAAGGGAGACATAAAATATGAAATATTTAAAACTTAAGAAATTACTGTCCACTTCGGTGGCGGCACTAGCGGTTGGGTCGATGACAGCAACGATGGCTTTCGCTGCCCCGAAACCTATACAGATTGGCTTAATTGCCCCTATTTCGGGCATTTACGCGCGGCCAGGAACTGTAATGAAAATGGGTGCCGAACTTGGTATTATCGATGTCAATGCAGCGGGTGGTATCTCGTGCTTGGATGGCGCTCCTTTTGAACTGGTTATGATCGATTCTGGCGACTCTGTTGAAAAGGCCGCAAATGCGGCTCAGCGTATGGTTGCTGACTATCCTGATTTGATTGCTGCCACAGGATCATATCTTAGTTCGTTTACACTTGCGGTCACAGAAATTACCGAAAGGGCAGGGCTACCCGTTCTCACACTGTCTTATTCTGATTTGCTAACAAGCCGTGAATTTAAAAATGTATTCCAAACATCGGCCACCTCGGGTGCTCAAGCTGAAATAGCGTTGCCGATTATCATGGATCTGGCGGAAGCTCAGACTGGCATACGCCCAAAGACTGTTGCAATCATTACTGACAACACGGCAGCGTCTCTATCTTCAGTGAAACGGATGAAAGACGGGCTGCTCGCGGATGTTGGCCTTGAATTGGTATTTGAAGAGGTGTTTACACCGCCACTCGCCGATGCAACTTCTCTTGTGCAAAGTGTGCGCCAACGTCGTCCTGACTTGTTATTCTATCTTCCTACGGTGATTTCAGATAGTAAATTGATCCTTGAAAAAATGAAAGAATTTAACGTTAAAGTTCCTGTTGTTTCATTTGGCATTGCCATTGCTGAGCCTGAAGTATTGAACACTATGGATGCTGAATTGCTCGATGGTGTGATGTCTGCCGTGGCTAACTGGGGTTCTAAGGGACAAGAAGATCTTATTGCTCGTCTTAAAGAAACTTATGGTGAGCCGTGGATGACACAGAATGCGATATCAACTTACGGTGATATGTGGCTGTTAAAAGCAGCATTAGAGAAAACATGTAGTCGTGACCCTATTGTTCTAGGCGAAACACTGCGTACAACCAACTTTGGCCCCTCTAAATACTATCCAGGTGGCACATTAAGCTTTGATAAAACGGGTCGTCGTGAGGGCGCTAGCCTAACGATTATTCAATGGCAAAATGGTGTTCCAGTCACTGTGTTCCCTGATAATCTTGCTGTAGCCAAACCAATCTGGCCTGGCGCAAAATAAGAATAATTGGCAGTGCTTAATGTTGTTAGGCACTGCCTTTTTACTATCCATCAAAATGGTTAAATTTAACAAAATTCAAATATTTATAACAAATTATGAACTTGGCGACGAATTTGATCGTCAAATACCAAAACCCAACTCAGAGTATTTTTGGAGTGTTGATCGGCGTCAGAAAATCTGACCCATCATTTTGGGTGTTCCCATGATCAGCTTCTAAACCATCCATATTATTAAAATCTTTATTTCCACAAGTAGGAATCAAAAATTGGACCTGCTATCCATCCATGTTTTGGTACCTGTGGATTCTTGCAAAGTTATGGATGTGTATCGGGTATTGAAGGTGTTTGCTTGATCATGCCGCCTCAAGTCAATCGTAATGAATGTAAAGATTACTTCAACACGAGACTAGCTGCTAATTTTTGGTTGTTAATTTGATAATTAAAATTATGTATTAATAGCAATAGTGAGATGTTTAATGTTGGTGTAGATATTCAAATGAGCCGAAGAAATTGCTTCGGCTCATCAATTTGTCAATGCCCCTTAAAAACTTTATGAGGGGCATTGAATCGATCATTTGCCTAGAACATCGAAGGCATGTTGGACATATGCCTCACCATCAAATCCAAGTTCGGCAGCACGATCGTAAAACGACTGGTATGCAGTTTGCGCAAATTCAGGCGCTGTTACACGGTCAACTTCAGACTGTGGTGCACTCCAGTATTCGATGCCATTTGCTTCCATTTCGGCAACAGCAGTTTTGACATGGCTATTGAAATTGTAAAGCGCTTCATGTTCAAGAGCATCCATTTCTTTCTGAATGGCTACACGTTGTTCCTCAGGAATTTTCTCCCAAGTGTCTTTATTAATTATGATTACCCAACCTGTGATAGGCCCGATGTGCCAATTCTGAACACTCGGTGCAACACGCCAAAATTCTTGGCCGTTACCATAACAAGTTGAAGTGAATAGGCCGTCGATTACACCACGTTCGAGTGCTGCTGGCACTTCTGAAAGCGGCAATGGCGTAGGTTTGGCACCGATTGCTTCCATTAAGGCTGCCGTTTGCGGGTTGTGTACGCGTAATTTTTTGCCTTTAAAATCTTCAAGTGAGCGAATAGGTTCTTTGGAAAAAAGAGCCTGACTACACCAAGCGCCCTGAGCGAGCACGACCGAATTCCATTTTTCTGCCCATAAAGCCTCGACGTCACCACACCAGAAGGCTTTACATAAATAGGAATATTCAGCCATATTGTTAACCAGGCCAGGAAGATTGAAAATACCCAATCTTGGTTCTTCGGCGGCAAGGTAAGTATGCAGCGCTCCAGACATTGGCACGCGACCATCGCGTACAGAAGCTGTAATTTGTGTTCCTCCCACAAGTGAATCGTTAAGGATTACTTTTACTTGCCCATTAGTGGCACGTGATACCCGTTCTGGCACTTGTTTCATCATTTTAAGATAAAGCGAGTTGGGCGTCGATAATATCCCCATCGTCAATTCAAGTTCTGCTGCCGTTGCGACGCTAAATGTCGAACCACTTATACCGACCAGTGTAAGAACAACAGCGGTTGTTTTATTCATAAATTTACGGCGCATGCTGGATTGCATTTTCGCCCAAAAGACTTTTTTAAACATTATATCCTCCTTTTTTAAAATATTTAACAATTGCTATTCAATCATACAATATTCAATAAGACAATCATAAAAATTTGTTGCAAGCGATTCAATTGCCCTCTATATTTTTCTCATAAATTGAAAAGGGGATGGTCGTGCAGCAAGCAGTCAATAAGATTAATCAGGCGAACGAGACTAACTATATTTTAAGGCGCATGGATTCTCTTACGCAATTGGCTGGTGTGTTTAGTGCCATTGGACTGATAACGATGACAGCGATTGTTTGCTGGGAAATATTTTCTCGCTATGTCCTGAATAGCCCAACTTATTGGGGTAGCGAAATTGCTGTTTACCTTCTCATTGCGGTTACTTTTACGGGCCTTGCTATGGCGCAGCGGTCTGGCGATCACGTTCGTGTTGAGCTTTTAACAGGTGCGTTATCTGAGCCACGGCGCATGGGTTTAGAAGAGTTTTCTAACTGGATAGGTCTTTTGTTTGTGCTTTTTGCTGGCTGGCAAATGGCGGCTTTTAACTATCAGGAATATATTCACGACACACGTAATTGGGGTTTATTGGCTACGCCACAATGGATTCCGGAATTGTTTGTTTCCCTCGGGTATGTCATTTTTGCAAACGCAATTTTGGTTGACATTTTGCGTTGGAAACACCCGACCGTAGCCAAAACAGCTATGGTTATTGGTGTGCTGATATTGATGGCAGTTGTGCTTGTGATGCTAGGAGATAAACCCGTTCTAATCGGCGGCGAACGGCTTGATTTTGGCAGCTTGCTGATTATCGGATCATTGCTTTTGTGTAGCCTCATTATAAGTGGGCCAATTATGGCGCTATGTATAGGACTCGTCGTATTCATATTGGGCTTCTTCTACTGGGCTGCTGTCGGTTGGGGGGTGCTTGCAATTGGCGCCTTGGCAATTGTTACTTTATTTAGCTTGCTGATTATTGGTGTTCAGGTCGCTATTTCACTTGGCATGGTCGGTCTTTTGGGGCTGGTGTTTTTATTGCCATCGCCTCAACTTTCATTACTTGCAGAACGTTCTTGGAATGCGGTGAACACATTCACCCTTACTGCCGTGCCCATGTTCGTTTTGATGGGTGCATTGCTCATTCGTAGTGGGGTAACCCGAGAATTGTTCGATGCACTAAGTCGTTGGTTGGGCCGCGTCCCTGGGGGGCTGGGGCACGCAACTGTGGGTGCTTCGGCTGTTTTTGCCGCCGTTTCAGGGTCAAGCCTCGCGACAGCTGCCACAATGAGTAAGGTCGCATGCCCGGAGATGATAGACCGCGGATATTCTAAACGGCTCACCTATGGAGTTGTCGCGGCTGGTGCGACCTTGGGTATATTGATACCACCTAGTATTGCGATGATTATATATGGGACGACTGTCGGTGTTCCGGTCACTCAGCTTTTCGTAGCGGGCTTGATTCCGGGCATTGTTCTAAGTTGTGGTTTCATGTTGTGCGTTTACATCTGGTCTGTCGTGGTTCCGAGTTCTACACCACCGGGCATTTCTTATACAATGTCAGAGAAAGTTAGTGGATCGATTTCAGTTTTTCCTTTTCTCGTCGTCATTATAGCTGTGCTTGGTTCGCTTTATGGAGGCATTGCCACCCCGAGTGAAGCTGGTGGCATTGGTGCATTAAGTTCGTTGATTATTTGCTTTGCACGCGGCATGCTATCATGGCGCATGCTGGTTGAAGTTGCTTTTGAAACCGTTCGTGTGACGGCATTCCTTTTGTTAATAGTTGTCTGTGCTTCCATCATGAGCTGGGTCTTTGACTATCTTCGTATCCCGCTTACGATTGTCTCAGTAATTGAAGGCGCCAACCTAGCGCCATGGGCAATCGTACTGCTAGTTGCCCTTATTTATATTATTCTCGGTATGTTTGTTGAGTCAATCTCAATGATGTTAATGACTCTCCCCGTGACATACCCGGTTATGATGGCGATCGGAATTGATCCGCTTTGGTTTGGTGTTTTTCTGGTGATTATGATTGAAGTTGGTTTGGTGACCCCGCCTGTCGGCATCATTCTATTCATTTTACGAGGTGTTTCAGAGGATGTAGACATCAAGGATGTAATTTTGGGAGTCATTCCCTTTATTGCCGTGATCTTACTGTTTTTAGTCTTGATCTATTTTGTACCAGAAATTGTGACATGGTTACCAGCGATGATGGAATGATTGAATAAACCGCTATCATCAAACAAAAAACGCCCCGCAGCCTACCAAAAATTTTGGGGCATATAAGGGGCGTTTTTTTATCTCTAAGCTATATAAATTTTTGATTCTGTTGGTGGAGGAATTATCCTTCACCAGATTCGTAACTTTGCATCATTGTAGCTGCGGCTTGACGTACATGATATACGGCGAGCTTTCTGGCGGCAACGCCATCACGTTTACCCAATGCAACAATTAGGTTTTTTAGCTCTTCTAAGCTCTTTTTTGAACGGTCAGGCATTTGCAGTGAGCGCCCGCGCAAAATCATGGCTCTGGAATTAAGCATATGAAGTGAATTTCCCAAGGCTTCGTTACCAGACCCTTTGATTAGACATTCATAGAATTGATTTTTTGCGCTTAATCGTGTTAACACATCTCCGGTCTCGTAGGCCATTCGAACAGAAGAAAAGGCATTTTGTAAGGCTTTGTGATGCTCATCACTTGCATGTTCGGCAAACAACTCTGCTGCCAAACCTTCCAACACTTCGCGCACTTTGTATATGTCGATGGCTTGCTTTTCAGTAATGGTTGCAACTATTGGCCCCTTATGGGCAATAACCTGCACCAAACCTTCAGATTCTAGCTGGCGTAAAGCTTCACGCACCAAGGTTCTACTCACACCGGTCATGTCGCATAAATCTCGTTCGGGCATTCTATCGCCAGCTTTGTAGTGCTCCATTGCAATGGCGTTACGAATGCTCTCGGTTACACTGTGACGAAGTGTCGCCGCAGGGCGATCTACTTTGAAACTAAAATTAGTGGTGTCCACTTTGCTCATACAATCCTCAATTCAATGGCATAAATAGTCTTAACAACGCCAAAAATAATTACAGCCACTTATTTATATTCTATTTCATGGCACAAGTTAATTAATATACTTATCAGATAAAGCAATTCCTTAACTTGTGTCAAATCGAATTCAGACAGATTGTGGACAGTTAGGTGCTTTTTGCCTAACTGCAAAATCCACGATTCGTAATCATATAATTATACAATAATATTTTGTTAGTTAAAGTAAAATAATTCTAAACTTCACTATTAAATTGGCTTTTACTTTTATTGGGGAGAAATGATGTTTCGACTTTACAGATTGTATTATTGAATGTTTAATATACAAAAATACCAATAAATATTTAGTTGTATGGCTAAAGGGTATGGGGAGTTCTGATTTGCCTATAATAAAAATTTTTGCGGAAATTTATATTTCGCAACGTATAAGAATTAAATATTTAGCATGCCAACAATTGGTTGGGAGGCTGTGCAATGAATAAATTTTTAAACGGTCTGACTCAAGAAAAAATCGTCTTTCTATTATTTGTAATCATTTTAGTGGTGTTTTCATTAACCTTGCCAGGGTTTTTCAATGCCGGCAATCTTGTGCTCTTATTGCAGGGGATCTCTGTATTGGGTATTCTTGGGGTTGGTTTATGTGTTGTGGTTATTGGGCGTGGTATAGATCTTTCTATGGCGGCTACAATGGCCCTTTCTGTGGCCTGGGCGCTGCAACTAAATATAAATGGAATGGATTTGTATCTTGCGTTGGCGATTGGTTTGGGTGCTGCCATGTTGGTTGGCTTAATCAATGGCGTGCTCATTGCATATGCTGAAATCCCACCATTATTTGCAACTTTGGCCACCGGCGCTTGTGTATACGGGTTTGGCCGTTTGGTGCTGATTCATACCGATTTGGTATATGTAACCCCTTCAGTTGGTAATCTTAGGTTTCTCGGGCAAGGACGTATTTTAACAATACCTATGCCTGTCATTGTATTTGCAGTCATAGCAATCATCGTTGGGCTTATTTTACGCTATACAAAATTTGGCCGCTTTACTTATGCGGTTGGCGACAATCAAGAGACAGCACGTGTAACGGGCGTGTCTGTAAGGCATGTGGTTTTGGGGCAATATATACTTGCGAGTAGCGTTGCGTTTATTGCGGGTATAACCCAAGCAATGGCTGTCAGCAGCATGAACACCCGTATTTCAGATTCTCTACTTATTTATGAAGTGATTCTTGTGGTTGTCCTTGGCGGCGTTGGCCTTAGTGGCGGGCGCGGTGGCGTGCGAAATGTAATTGTAGGCACATTGCTTATTGGTACGTTTTTGAACGGCATGACAATTATGGATGTCCAATACACCACCCAAAATGCCATCAAAGCCGTCATTCTGTTGGTTGCAATTATAGCCGATACGATGGTCAACCCGCGTGACGAGCAAACATCGCAGCATGGTGATATTTAAACAAATAGAAATTAAAAGGTTCGTTTAAGAAACCGAATAACCAACTAAAATGAAAACAATACTGGAGGGTAATATGAAGACGTTTTTGAAAAATAAAATTAAGGGGCTTTGTGGGCGAACTGCAAAACTGGGCCTTACAATGGCAGTTGCTGGTTTAGCAAGTGCTATGACTGCAAATGTAGCGCAAGCTGAAGGGCTTAATGACCCAACATTAGCGCCATATTATGAAACTTTTAAAGGTAAGAAAATTGGTTATGTGCCATTTTCAATGAGCTTTGACCTTGCAAAAGGCTGGCTTGCAGGCATGCAAAAACAAGCCGATGAGCTTGGTTATGAAATTATCACGCGTGACCCAAACTGGAATACCGACGTTGGTTCACAAGCTATGAGCCAATTGATTAATGAAAAGCCAGATGTGATTGTTTACATGAACCCTGACCTTCAATCATATGCTAAAATTTTAAGAAAAGCTCAAAAAGCTGGTATCCATCTGGTGGCTGTGAACCTCAAATCTGTTTTCCCAACTCATTATATTGGTGAAGATTGGCAACAAAATGGCGTAGAAGAAGCCGAATATATCGTTTCTAAATGTGGCGCTGGCACAGGCCGTTCTGGCAAAGTGTCTATCATGCAGGGTATCCTAACATCAGCAGCTAGTGCTTATCAGCTATATGGCGTTATGAGTGTACTTGAAAAACATCCTGAAATGACAGTGGTTTCAAACCAATCAGCAAACTGGGATGCAAGTAAGGCGCATGAAATTACTCAAACTGTATTGCAACAGAACCCTGACCTTTGTGGTGTGATTGGTTTCTGGGATGGTATGGACATTGGTGCAGGCGCTGCGGTTAAAGAAGCTAACTTAGCTGAACCTGTATATGTTGTAACATCTGGTGGCGGTGCTAAGGAAGCGGCTTGTGATAAGCTGTTAGACGGTACTTATAGCGCTTACATCAACTATGATGTGCGTCGCATGGCTGCTGATATTAACTCAACAATCAAAATTTTGCTACAATCTGAGCTTCCTGCTGATATGAAGCCATTCCTACTGCCAACACCTTCAAAAATGTTGACGAAAGACAATTTGACAGAGTCATCTTGTTGGACAATGGCTGATTTTAAATAATCGCACAACACTCCCAGGCGAGGCGAATGGCTTGATCATTCACCTCGCCAATCTATAATTTTTATGAGTTAATGGATTTCCCAAAGATGAATCAATCTGCCAAACAATCTACTGCCTATGCACAAGATGCGAACACACAAGTGGACACAAGTTCAGGTGATGCTTTCGTAAAATTTAGGTATAAATGGATACCGACACATATTTTTGGCGAATTGCTTTCTAAGCCTTGGATTGACAATGTTGTCCCTGTGACAATCCTGTTGCTCGTGGTTGCGTTTTTTAGCGCAACGGTTAATAATTTTTTACTACCCGCCAATGTAATGGACGGCACGCGCCAAATTGGTGAACTAGGTTTTGTGGTCATCGGCCTTATGTTCGTGGTTGTGGGAGGTGGCATCGACCTAAGTGTCGGTTCTAACTTTGCTCTGGGCAACTTGTTAGCGCTAGCCTTAACCAATATTTTTGGTCTGCCTGTTTGGGTCGTATTCATTGCTGTTATATTCACCTGTTCATTTGTTGGTCTTATAAACGGTATTTTGGTGGGTTACTTTAAGCTGCGCGCCTTTTTAACCACCTTGGTTATGCTCATCGGCCTGCGCGCCTTGGTAGACACACTGCTATTGGAATATGCGTTAGACATTTCAGCTGGTTATTTCGATGATGATTTTTGGTATTTCATTGGTGATGGCGATGTTTTGGGCATTCCAACAAGCGTATTTTTATTGATTATAGTGGCAATAGCCATGCACATAGTGTTGAGCCGTACCAAATTAGGTTGGCACATTATGGCTGTGGGTGGCTCACGTCGTTCTGCCCATAATGCAGGTATTTCGCTAAACCGCACAGTGTGCCTTAGTTATGTTATGTGCGGGGCGTTTGCCGGCATTTCGGCATTTTTCTATGCTGCACGTTTAGGCAATGGCGGGTCATACCCAGGCGTTGGCCTCGAAGTTTTGGCTTTAACAGCAGTTATCGTGGGTGGCATTAGTCTTGGTGGTGGTCGTGGCTCAGTGTTCAAAGCGGTCATTGGCACCATGATTGTGCAAATCATCAGCCTTGGCGTTGTGCAAGCGGGCTTGCTAAGCGGGGCAGGGCAACTTGTTCTAGGTTTAATATTATTAGCTGCCATTGGTTTTAATGTAAGATGGGTGAAAAATAGAGATAAAGTATTGTCTCGTATTTACATGTCTCCCACATATTTTGCTTTACCAAAAGCACCAGAAACTAGCGAAAGCTCAGGCTCACCTTATGCCGCGAATGACCGTTTGGGCGCAGTCGAAGTTATTGGTTTAGACCAAGTCGATGGTGCCGAAGACGTCGTATTTGATAGCCATGACAATCTATATTGTGGTGATAGACGTGGTAACATTATGCGTTTCGATGCGCCAGATTATAAACAAGCCAGAGTGTTCGCACATATTGGCGGCCATCCCTTGGGTATGGCGATTGATAGCCAAGACAGGGTGGTTGTCTGTGTCGGTGGCATGGGTCTATACCGTGTTGATCAATCTGCAAATGTCGAAAAACTAACCGATGAAACCAACCGCTCACCATTTGCCATCATCGATGATTCTAGGTTGCGCCTGACAGACGATTGCGACATCGCACCAGATGGCCGTATATTCTTTAGTGAGGCCACCATTCGTTTCGACATGAGCACTTGGCCGTCTGACGCGTTAGAAAGCCGCGGTAGTGGGCGTATAGTTTGTTACGACCCAAAACGAAACACAACAAAAACCGTAGCGCGCAACCTCACATTCCCCAATGGTATCGTCACCAGCTTTAATGGGCAATCTATCTTGTTTGCCGAAAGCTGGGCGTGCCGCATTAGCCGCTATTGGTTCGATGGGCCAAAAGCAGGGCAGATCGAACGGGTGATCGAAAACCTACCGGGTTACCCCGATAACATTAACCGCGCGAGCGATGGTACATATTGGATGGCACTCATGGGCATGCGCTCACCCGCGTTAGATCTGGCATTACGCATGCCAAGCTTTCGCAAAAGAATGTCGCAAGAAATTTCGAATGATGAATGGCTATATCCAAACATAAACACAGGTTGCATCGTGCGTTTTAGTGAAGATGGCGAGATTATCGAAAGCTTATGGGATAAAGCGGGCGACAATCACCCGATGATCACTTCAATGCGCGAGCATAAAGGTCGCCTATATATTGGTGGTATTTTCAACAACCGCATTGGCAGCCTAAAAATCGATAGCGAAGACCAAAATTGGACTGGCTCAGAAAGCTACTGGAGCAAATCATGATCAACCTGCTTAGTCGCCTTTTCACACCAAAGCAAGCTGCAACTGTACCTTCAATGGATGGTGTGTTGCGCCCAAATGAAGCTCTAGACGCGCTGTCGGTAATTATCGAAATTACAGCACCAGATAATTTTGTAAATATGGGATCAGACCTGATATTTTCAAGCGGTAAAGAGCTATTTTCAATATCTAATGCAACGGCTGATTCAGCGCCAAAACCTTATAAAAAATTCGAATCCGAAGTGACTGCGCTTGCCGCATCAGCAAACGGCATATTGGCAATTGGTTTGCAAGATGGCGGCATTCAATTTATGGGTGGCGGCGTAGATGGTGTTTCATTGCAAGATTTAGATGGCCGAACGGCAAACTGCATAACTGCGTTGGCATTCAATGGCGAGGGTGAATTATTCATCTGCCAAGGTTCAAGAAAAAATAACGCAACCGAGTGGCAACGCGATTTATTAGAAAAACAAGCGAGCGGCTCGGTTTGGCGAGTTGATATCGAGAGCATGAAATTAAACCTCATTGCCGATAATTTGGCTTTTCCAAATGGTGTGTTTATACAAGATAACTCAATTGTTATATCCGAGAGTTGGAAACATCGTCTGGTTCGGTTTGACCTGAACGGCAACAAAGCCGCACAAAACGTCATTATGGCCGATATGCCTGGTTACCCTGGTCGGCTAGTGCCAGCTGCAAATGGTGGCGCATGGCTATGTGTTTTTGCCCCACGTCGGCAATTGACAGAATTTGTACTGCGCGAAGATGCATATAGAACCCGCATGTTAAACGAATTATCAAGCGAACATTGGATTGCCCCCACATTGCGGGCCGGCAAATCGTTTGCCGAGCCCATGCAGGGCGGCGCGGTGAAAGTTCACGGCATTCACAAAGCGTGGGCGCCCACCCGTTCATACGGCATGTTGATATTGTTAGATGAAAACCTAACACCTGCAATTTCATATCACAGCCGCGCTGATGGCAAACGCCATGGCATCGTGAGTGTTTGCGAAATTAACGGCCAATTATTGATTGCCAGCAGAGGCAATGATGTCATTTGCACATTGCCAATATCTCAACCTGAATTGGAGGCTGACACATGACCGCAGCTTTAATCGAAGTCACCAATTTAACCAAAGAATATCGCGGCATTCCCGCCATTAAAAACATCTCGCTTAAATTCGAAGCGGGTAAAGTTCATTCAATTTTGGGCGAGAATGGCGCGGGTAAATCCACCCTAACCAAAATGATTGCGGGTGCCGTGCAGCCAACACGTGGTGAAATTTTATTAGACGGCAAAAAAACAACCTTTCCATCTCCTGGCGATGCGTTAAAAAACGGCATTGCAATGGTGTTTCAAGAAACCAGTCTTGTGCCGTCTCTAACCGTGGCGCAAAACCTGTTTCTCGGTGATGAAAAAGTGTTTAACCGTTTGCGTGGTCTCTATATTTCGGCACAACAATTGCTGCAATCGCTTAACTTTCCAGTAGACCCCGGCGCGCAAGTGTCGAGTTTAGGCTCAGCGCAACGCCAAATGGTCGAAATTGCCAGAGCTGTACGTAAAAATGCACGCCTGATTATTTTCGACGAACCAACCGCGACATTAACACCTGAAGAAAAACAATATTTTTTCGATTTAATCGACAGGCTTAAACTGCGCGGTGTGGGCATTATTTTTATCTCTCATGCACTCGAAGAGGCGTTGGCCGTTTCAGACACAATCACCGTATTACGCGATGGCGAGCATATTGAAACCGGCCCTGCAAGCAATTTTGACCGCGAAAAAATTGTACGCGACATGGTGGGGCGTGACTTATCTAGCCAATTATACGACCAAGAAACCAAGCGCGAAGCACGGCCTTATGGCGAAAAGGTATTAAGCGTTCAAAACCTATCTATGGGCCGCATGGTTCACAATACATCTTTCTCCGTTTATTCAGGGCAAATTACAGGCATATTCGGCCTCATTGGTTCGGGCAGAACCGAAAGCTTTAAAGTGGTTTCAGGCGTTGTAAAACGTAACTTCTTCCATGGTGGTATTGTTTATTTGCGCGATAAACTCGTGCGTTTTCGCATTCCAAAACCTGCCGTGCAACAAGGCATTGCTTATGTAACTGAAGACAGAAAAGTCGAAGGTATATTCGAAACTATGTCAGTTTCAGAAAGCATTGGCATTGGCGAAATGGCTGCGGCAGGTAATAAATCATGGTTTGTAAACCGCAAAAAAATGAATAAATCGGCAGAATATTGGTCCAAAGCACTGAACATTAAATCAATCGATGCATCATCAAGCGTTCTCGAATTGTCAGGCGGCAACCAACAAAAAGTGGTGATAGCCAAAGCATTGGTGCAAAACCCGCAGATTATAATCTTCGATGAACCAACACGTGGTGTAGACGTCGGCGCGATTGCCGAAATTCATGAAGTGATTAAAGGCCTTGCCGAACAAGGCTTAGCTGTGGTTGTTATTTCATCTTATCTGCCCGAAATTTTAAGTCTTTCAGACCGAATTTTAGTATCGCGCCAAGGTCGTATTGTTGAAGAATTTTCAATCGAAGAAGCCGATGAGGAAATGATTATGTATGCTGCCGTACATTAATAATTTACTTATATATTTCTTGAGTTCGCGTATTAATGTGTTATTGTATGATTATATTTTCAAAAAAGTAAGGAGAATCGCATGGGCCGATTGTCGGGCAAAAAAGCATTTATAACGGGTGGGGCTGGTGGTATTGGGCTTGGCATTGCTCTGGCGATGGCACGTGAAGGTGCAAAAGTAGCCATAGCAGATATAAATGAACCATTATTAGCCGAAGCTATGCTGGTTGCTAAAGGCTTAGATATTACATCTGTTCATTGTGATGTTTCTGACCGCGCTGACGTATTTGCAAAAATAGACAAATTTGTCTCAGATGCAGGTGGTTTAGATATTTTGGTCAATAACGCGGTGATGTTTCATTATGCATTAATGACAGATTTTGAGCCAGAGATTGTCGACCGCATGTTAAATGTTGGCCTTAAAGGCACATATTGGTGTCTACAAGCTGCCACGCCGCATCTTAAGGCCAATGGTGGCGGGGCGATTATCAACCTTTCATCGATCGCGGTTTCTTCGGCCATTCCAAATGCCTCTATATACACCTCAATTAAAGGCGCGATAGATGCTTTAACCCGCCAACAATCTGCTGAACTGGGTGCTTATGGCATACGTGTGAATGCAGTTGCACCGGGTGCAATACCCACGCCAGGAGCAAATTCGGTAATAGATGCTGCAGGTTGGCAAGCCCGTGAGCAAAAAACATTGCTCAAGCGCCTTCCAACTGCCGATGATATTGGTCATGCAGCGGTATTTTTAGGCTCAGATGAGGCATCAACCATCACGGGTGTAACTCTAAAAATCGACTCAGGTATGACGCTAACGTAATGCCGATTATACCACGCGAATAAGCACAACAATTCTTAAAAATTACAACATATGTAACGAGGAAATTATGCAAAAACAAAAAATTGGATTTATTGGACTGGGCCGTATGGGCTTTCCAATGGCACAAAGATTGTTAACAGCAGGCTATGAATTAGTCGTGTTAGACGTCAATACCGAAGCGATGGATTTATTGGCCAAAGAAGGTGCCGAAAAAGCCACTTCGGCTAAAGATGTTGCCGATAAAACTGACATTGTGATCACTAGCTTGCCAAAACCTGATATCGTAAGCGGCGTTGCCCTTGCTGATGATGGAATTGCAGCGGGTTCGCGCGCGACCATTATGCTTGATGTATCAACAACAGGCCCCAGTGCCGCAAAAGACATTGCCAAAGGCTTGGCCGAAAAAGGCAAACAGTGGGTCGATTGCCCAGTGAGTGGCGGCATTAAAGGTGCAGTAAACGGCACGCTTGCTTTAATGGTGTCTTGCCCGAATGATATATTTGAAACAGTGAAGCCAATAATTGAAAACTTTGGTAACCCCGTACATGTTGGCGAAGACGCGGGGCTTGGTCAAGTGGTGAAACTTGCAAATAACATGCTGGCTGCAGCGGCTGTCTTCTTAACGGCTGAAGCCATGGCAATGGGTGTTAAAGCTGGCGTAGATGCCAAAGTGATGCTCGACATTATTAATATGAGTACGGGTAGAAACAGCGCCTCCCTCGATAAGTTTCCGAAAGCTGTTCTGCCCGGCACATTTGATTTTGGGTTTGCAACAGGCCTTTCTTACAAAGATGTAAGACTGTGTGTTGATGAATCTGAAACTCTAGGTGTGCCAATGGTTGGTGGGTCTTTGGTGCGCCAAATACTCGCCATCACCCAATCTAAATACGGTGCTGATTCCGATTTTACATGTATGGCCAAGCTAATTGAAGACTGGTCTGGCGTAGAGATTAGAGGGTAATAATGTGGCAAATATGAGTGAAAAATTGACAGGCAATATAACACAAAAAACTGTTTTGGAAGATGTTGTAAGCCAAGCATTTAATTTTAGCGCCGCCGATGTTTCGGCAGCAGAGAATGCCAAGGCACAAATTTGTCTTGTCGATTTTCTCTCATGCGCATTAGAAGCCGCTGACTTACCGTGGAGCCGGCAGGCAGCAAGTGTTGCCGCTCCCTATGGTGAAAATTCGATCATTGGTGAAGCAAAAAACACCACTGCGGATGATGCCGCATTTGCCAATGCCGTTCGCGGTCATGGTTTGGTGCGGGAAGATATGCATACCGGCAGTATCTCTCATTTGGGCGTGATTATTTGGCCAACACTTTTGGCGTTGGCCGAAACTCAAAAAATCAGCGGTACTGAATTAATACGTGCTGCTATTATTGGTTACGAAGTTGGCGGCAGATTGGGCCGTGAAGTTATGACGCCTGAAGTGGCAAGGTTGTTTAGACCGACAGGTTTAATCGGTCCCTATGCCGCAGCCATCGCGGGCAGTATAGCTCTTGGCTTAGACCAAGAAACAACATGTGCAGCCGTGGCGTTGGCCGGAAATTGCTCTGCTGGGCTTAATGAGTGGCCACATAATGGTGCTGATGAAATGTATTTTCATCCGGGTTTTGCCGTAAGAAATGCCATTCGTTCTATACGCTTGGCACAAGCAGGAGCGCGTGGTTCACTAAGCATTATAGAGGGTGAGGCGGGCATGTTAGCCGCCTATGCGCGCCAAAAATTTAACGGCGCGGTTACATTATTTCCAAATGGTGATGCAGAAATAATATCGGTTTTTAATAAGCAGGTTCCGGCTTGTAATTATGCTCAAGCGCCGTGCCAAGCATCTGTTATCGCATTAGAAAAGGCGGAAGTGAAAGCCGACCAAATCACTGCCATAAAAATCAAAACCTACGATGCGGCACTTAATTACCCCGGATGTTCACATATGGGGCCTTATAAAACTCCATTGCAAGCCAAAATGAGCATTGCTTTTGGTGTCAGCGCTGCCCTTGTCGCAGGCGAAATTGCTGAAACAAATTATTCTAAGCTTGATGATGTTGAAATATTGAAATTGGTTAGTGTGACAAGCTTTGTTATCGATGATGAATTAAACAAGGCATACCCCGAAAAACAGGGTACAGAAGTTACGCTCAGTCTAAATGACGGCCGTACAAGAAGCCATTCGTTAGATAATATTATTTATGCTGATGATGCTCTCATTCATAAACGTTTTGCTGATGCAGCAATAGAACGGCTCGGCGCAGATAAGTATCAAACAATCATAAATAAAATCAACCATATCGATGAGTTGATGGATAGCGGATCTATTGTTCAAAATTGTCAGACCGATAATTTAGGGGCACAAAATGATTGAATTAATATCACCTAATGCGCCGGCGCAAATCTGTCGCCAATTGCACATAAAAACCCGGAGGTGCATGAGCGAAAATAAGTAATTTAAATGGTTTGGGCAATCATGCCCAACCGTCTTTCCCCGCCATTAAAGACAACCTAATGGTTGTTTAGAGGCACAACAAAATAATAAGGAAATATAATGAGCAACGAAACATTTGAAGTCGGTATGAAAATTCGCAAGCAAGTATTAGGCGCAGAATTTGTAGAGAAATCTTTTGCCGCAGCAGACGATTTTAACAAGCCACATCAAGAATTGGTTACAGAATATTGCTGGGGTGCTGTCTGGGGTCGCGAAGGTCTTTCAATGAAGACACGCAGTATGCTAAACCTTGCAATGATTGCAACATTAAACCGCCCACATGAGCTTAAAATGCATGTAAAAGGTGCCATTAAAAACGGTGTGTCAAAAGACGAAATTCGCGAAGTATTTATGCAAGTGACTATTTACTCCGGTGTTCCTGCTGGTGTAGATTCTATTCGTATTGCCAAAGAGGCATTTGCAGAATTAGGAATCTAAATCGTTAAAGCATAAGGAAAAAAGTGATGAGTGACATATATGAAGTTTTGGCTATAAAATATGGGCATCATGCCCGTAACGCTTCAGAAAATTTCATCGGTGGTGATTTGCACGATTTGCCAATGCCGCTCGACTATTTTGTGTGGGTTATTCGTAATGAAGAGCGCACAATCATAGTTGATACAGGCTTTAGTGAAGATAGTGGTATTCGCCGCAAACGCCAGCTGGTCAAACCCGTGGCGGATGGTTTTGCCGCAGTCGGTGTCGATTTGCATGCCGTTAAAGATGTTATCATTACCCATATGCATTACGATCATGCGGGGAATAATCAATTATTCCCCAATGCGCGGTTTCATTTGCAAGATAGCGAAATGGATTTTGCTACGGGGCGGTGCATGTGCCACCCTACTGGTAACCACGCATATGATATTGACCATGTGGTGGGGCTTGTACGCAAAGTTTATGCAGGGCAAGTTGCATTTCATGATGGCGATCATGAGATTTTTCCTGGTATATCTATACATCATATTGGTGGTCATGCACGTGGGTTGCAATGTGTGCGCGTGAATACAAAACGCGGGCCAATTGTGCTGGCGTCAGATGCAACACATCATTATCAACATATGGAAGAGGGGCGGGTATTCCCTTCATGTGATAGTGTGTCAGATGCTGTGGCAGGCTATGATATTTTACGTAAACTGGGCGGAAGTTCAGAAAATATTATCCCCGGCCACGACCCAATGGTCATGAAATATTATCCTTCTTTAAGTGATGCGACCAAGGGTTGGGTTGTAAAGCTTGATGAGCCAAGAATGTTATGACATTAAAAATTTAATTGAATGAATCGGAATAAGCTAAATGCAAACGCAAAATCTAATTAATGGTAATTGGGTCGGTAATGGTGATACTAAAATTACCAACCCAGCCAATGGTGCCGAGCTGGGCCGTGTACCACAATTTGGTAGTGCCGAAGCAGAAATGGCGGTTGCAGCAGCGAAAGCCGCTTTTCCCTCATGGTCAGGCCTATTGGCTAAAGAACGCGCAATTATTTTGCGCCGATGGTTTGATTTGGTCATGCGCGACCAGCAAAAATTAGCCGCTATTTTAACTGCGGAACAAGGTAAACCATTAACCGAAGCCATGGGCGAGATCGCCTATGCAGCCTCTTATATCGAATTTTATGCAGAGGAGGCCAAACGCATAAATGGTGAGACAATGCAAAGTCACATCAAAGATGGGCGGGTGATTGTTATACGACAAGCCATTGGAGTTGTGGCGGCAATTACCCCGTGGAATTTTCCTGCGGCCATGATTACCCGCAAGTTAGCTCCCGCCATGGCGGTTGGTTGCACCACTGTGCTTAAACCTGCTGGGGAAACCCCATTAACGGCCATTGCCTTAGCAGAACTCGCTGTAGAAGCGGGTGTGCCTGATGGTGTTATAAATGTCATTACAGGTAAAGCTTCAGAAATTGGTAGTGTATTTTGCGAAAGCCCCGATGTTAAGGCTCTCACATTCACAGGATCGACTGAAGTTGGTAAGATTCTGATGCGTCAATGCGCAGATACAGTTAAAAAATTAGGTCTTGAATTGGGCGGAAACGCGCCTTTTATTGTGTTTGATGATGCTGATCTAGATGCCGCAGTAGAAGGGGCTATAGCCTCTAAATATCGTAATGCGGGGCAAACATGTGTCTGCGCCAACAGGCTTTATGTGCATGATAAAGTATATGACGCATTTGTCGAAAAACTTAAACAACGTGTAGCTGGCCTTAAGGTAGGTGACGGTGTCCATGCAGATACCCTGCAAGGGCCACTCATTAATCAAGCTGCGGTCGATAAAATAGAACAACATATTGAAGATGCTATTTCTAAAGGCGCTAAGTTGGTTTTAGGTGGCAAACGCCACGCATTGGGCGGTACATATTTTGAACCAACAATATTGACCGAAGTTAACAAGGACATGATGGTGACGGGTGAAGAAACTTTTGGCCCGCTCGCGCCAATTTACCGTTTTTCATCAGACCAAGAGGTTATTGATTTGGCGAATGCAACGGAGTTTGGACTAGCGGCATATTTTTATGCACAAAACATATCTCGTGTTTGGAAGGTTGCTGAGGCATTGGAATATGGCATGGTCGCCATAAATTCTGGTTTATTGTCATCTGAACTGGCACCATTTGGCGGTATAAAAGAAAGTGGTTTTGGCCGAGAAGGTTCACACCATGGGACAGATGAATTTACAAATCTAAAATATATGCTTATGGCCGGTATTTGATTGTGACAAACTATAGATTTTGGATTGAGGTTTAGGGAGATAATTCACCAGCTTACATATATAGCTTATCCGATGAGGCGATGAAGTTCTGTCAGTACTTCTTCTGGCACCTCAATAACTCCTGCCTCAAGTGTGGCTTTGCGATGCGCTCGTGATCGGTCAAATGGTAGCCGAAGGGGGCGTTCGGCAATTTCTGGGCGTGTCCGACGTATTGCCTCGGCATAGTTCTCGACCTCCGCGTAAAATATGGCAGGATCAGAGAATAATTTTGGATCGATTGCCATCAAGAAGAAACCAATGTCGCCATATCTATCTGGCATGGCGTTTGCCCCCACCATCATACCCATAAGCTGTACGCTAAGCGCTAACCCAGAGCCCTTATGGCCACCCCAAACGCGGAAGGCTCCCTCCAACGCGGCGGCTGGGTCAGTGGTTCGTGCACCTTCAACGTCATACGCCACCCCATCGGGTAATGGTTGATTCAGCTTCTTTGCTAAAACCGCGTCTGCAAGCATCATTCCTGATGTGCCTATATCCCAGATTATCGGATCACCCGCGCTTGGGAAGCCCATACAAATCGGGTTGGTGCCGAACCTCGCCTCTGTACCACCTTCTGGTGCAACCATTAACCCTGTTGAGGAGGTGGAAAAGCAAACCAAACCTTCTGCAGTGACCATTTCAGCATAATAAGAGAGCATTCCTGAGAAGATGGCACCATGCGCACCTACCATGCCCATACCAGTTTCCTTAGCTTTTTCTAAAGCCATTTCAGTGGCTTTGTGCCCAACGAGGTAACCGATCGTTTCATCACCTTCAATTGAGGCAGAAAACGCAGTCTCTCGCGAGATTATCATTGGGGTGCGGTTTTCTGATTGCTTACCATAACGCTCGATCACACTGATTGCTCTTGAGACACCTCCCATTGTGATGCCGCGCAGTTCACAATCTAGGAGATGATCGGCAATCAATTCAGATTCTTGTTTCGTAAATCTACTGCTGCGCATGGCCGCCTCTAGCATCCTGCGCGCTTCCTTTATCTTGATCTTCAAATTAGATTCTCCGTTAGATGAAATATAAACATTGTAATCTTTGAAGTGCACAAACTAAAAATTTATTATTAAAGCTACCAACGTAATTTTGCACTACTAATAATACAATAATTCTATATTACAATTATAACTTTTGCAACGTTAGCACCTGTTTATCAGTTTGTCAGGATGGTAACAGAGGTAGGTCAATTTCAATTTAATCGATGATTGAACGTAAAATAAGAACGTAAATTGGGTATGATATATTTAAGGCATTTAAGTTGTTAGAACTTAAGTATAGCCTTACGTAATTATAACTTTATAAAATGAGTGTTATGAATTCTAACTCGATTAAAATCTTACAAATTGGTGACATTCACTACCCTCAAGCTATATTACAATCTTCTTCTGATTATAAAGACTCAAGAATTTCTCTTAATTTAACAAATTCAATTAACGGCCGGCCATTTGAGATCGCACTAAAATCTATAGCGAACTTGCTTCAAAAAAAGAATGTTAGTTCAATTGCATTAATTGGACTTGTCTTATAAAAAGCTACCGAATGGTTCAATAATGCGACCATTTCTGCCTGCGCCATGGACAATGATCAAGATGCCTTTTGGGGTAGCTGTTGGTTCCCAGACATCAATATGTAGATAGTGCCCACGTAGGGATGACGTTATTTTCTTCAGCTCATCGCTCAAGCGAAAGCCAAACTTGCAGTTCAGAATGTCTCGATAGTGAAGCCTGGATGGCGAGCCTCGATAGCGTTTCATGCCTTTTTTTCACTGTCCGACCCTTTGGGAAGATTTAGACGCTAGGATCTTTCATCGGCACCTTGTTACGCATTGCTTGCACTCTATTGTTAATATTACCAATCATCCGCCGGTAAAGCCACAGCTTGAAGGCACCGGGTCTGTTCTTGTACTTCGTGGATGAAAAATAGTCCGCAGGCTCATCCCACACACCATGATCACTCGTAACAGCGGCCATTTGCTGAAACGCTTCCTTG
>NVQL02000084.1 GCA_002400495.2 Alphaproteobacteria bacterium
AGTGTCCACTTAGCTTAAGCGGACACTTAAAGTCCGCCAACACAGCCATAATTGCACATCAGATAATTCTTACAAGGCGGTCGTCACCAGACGTTTACCTAGAAACTAAACATGCGCAAAGAAAGAAATTTGAACACAACTATCCCTCTAGATATCCTCAATCAGCATCCAACCCTCATTACCCTTGGGCTTATCCCGATACGGCTTTAGCAATTTTCAGAAAATGGTTTAGGGAAATATATTTACCAACAAAATTTCCAAAATACATCCTCTCCAAAGCCAAAACGCTTCCAGGTGGCAAGGAAGAAGCCATACAGATTGGAAATATGTTCGCTGGTAGCGAAAAAGTTACGAGAGCGGATTGATGTATCTTATTACGTAAGCTTTACTTCCAAACGCCTTCCTTAACAGGTAGCCTCACATGCTACCCACCGTTAGTACTGCTGGAGAGGTGACTGTTTTAACTTTTTCGAGCAGCATATGGTAGACTAATACATTCATACGCACGTTCAGAGCCAATAAGATTAACCACCCAATCTAAATGCGAATTTAAAACGCGCATTTTCCCAATTATTAGAGACTTGTATATTGCAGTAGATAAAAAATCATCCGAAACAATCTGATGTTTTTTGAACAACTTGAATAAAGCAACTGAGCTAATAGGTTGAAGCGATGGGTACTGATCCTGACAAATCCTGTTTGCTTTTTTTTCATCAATTATCGGTACAGATCCATTTGTAACGCAATAAGCTAAAGTGGCCGCCTCGCCATCATCGAGAGTATTAGGCGTAGGACCACAAACTAATTCACCAAAAACATCCCAGCCATCATCATTTAATGAAACCATCTGAACGGTACCATTATCAATCAAAGTATTCAGTATACTTTGATCTAAATGTCCATTATCACTGCCAACTTCTAGCTCGTCAATAATTTGTTCAACAATGCAAATAGGATTTTTAATTCCCGAAAAAATCTGCTCTGCATCCCCACTTGCAAGCAAATTAATGATTACGCTTGTGTCAGCTATTAGTGGAATTTCATCATTCAAAGAAAGAAGGTGCATCTTCAGCATCACTCCCATCTAAATCGCCACTATCTAGTATATTTCTAAGGGCAACTCTGCTTATTCCAACTAGGTTTGATAATTGCCCTTCACTCATTAGTTCTCTTTTCCATGCCTGGCACATTAATGCGTTGAGCCGAAATGTCGTCGCATTTTGTGAACTATATTGGTCTCGGTTATTCACAGCTCTGTCACCCAGCACCTCAATTACTTGTTCGTCAGAAATCCCACCATTCCTATCAAACCAGTCCCAAGTACCATTTTTAACAATTTTCAATTCTTCAAGTCGACGAACAATCGCTTCTCTTGAAACATTCATAGAATGGGACAAAGCAATAATATGCCTCCGAGTAAACTGATCAGAACCAAAAGTAATTTCTTGGAATTTACTTATGATAGTACGCGACGGCATTAGGAATGAACTTGCGAAAGCATTCGCATATTTTTCTTCTCTAGATACAGTTGTTTCGCCATTAAATGACATATCTGGCGTGTTTCGGGAGCTAATAAAATGACCCAATTCATGCGCAGCTGTCTGTGTTCGCCTGTCTTTGCGATGGTTGCCGTTTAAAAGAACACATGCACCAATAGAATCCTCATAAACAAATAAACCAGAAATTTTACCATCTAACTTTTTTATAAAAACTCTTATCCCAATATCGAATTCCAAAATACTAATAATATCTTGAATTGGGCGCAGTCCCAAACCTAGCCATTGCCTTAATTCAATAGAATCCAATTCTGCTTGCTTGACCACATCACCAGGCAATACTGGCCTTTCAGGCGGATAATTCCTGTTATGTTTAATTCCCAACAGGCTTTCAAGTTCAACCTCAGCTTTCACCTGTTCTGAAATTATGTTGACAGCAAAACTTGAAATTTCATTTTTAATATCAAATTGTTGGCGAAATCGAGGTTCAAACGAGGTGTGAATGGCCTGTTCTCTCAAAAGCTTATTTACGGAGGTCTTATATAAATCAGCAAATACTTTCAATTCAGAAAATTTAATTTTCCTTTGACCTTTTTCTATAGCAACAAGCGTAGTTCGAGCCATTCCAGTCTTATTTGCGGCAATAACCTGAGTCAAAGCATGGTTTTCTCTTGCAAGTCGTAACCGTTCACCAATTTTCACTGTGTCCAGTTGATTAACTTGCATAATCAAGGCCACCTTTTGCCCATTTTGATATAAAAGATTTAGAGCCAAGGGAGTCTAAAAAGGAATTCCATTCACTTTCGTGTGTTTCTAACAATATTTTTTGCTTACTCATTACTTCTTCTTTTGACAGCTTTAAAGCAATTGCCACTTTTGTTGCATGAATGCTGATATTTGTTTGATTTAACGAATTTGACCTTAATTCTGCTAAATCCCGCAAATGTGACATCCCGCCTACGGCATACTTTTTAAAAGATTTGATATAACGCTTTTTATCTTCAATATCAATACAACCATTTTCAAAAGTATTGGCAGTAAGGTCTTGCCAAATATATGTTCCTAAATCTTCTTGCAGGCCTGCGGCGTGAACACTCATTCTCCGCAACTGACAAGCCGCACAAATTCCACATTGTTTAATATCGCCATCAGCAGATATTTGCCGAGAACCCATCCAACAAGAACGAGTGTTTTTCCATTTTGTAGAATCACCTGAAATTTTTATATACTCCCTAAGAGTCTCCCCTTTAGTGTTCCAAATTCTTGGCATGTCAAAAATGAATTCTCTACCAAATAATAGTGATAAGAATTTTGTCATTTCTTTAAAGAATATCGGGTGATTCCTATAATCTACAGAAGTATGTGCGACAGGAATCAAAGCTGGCCCTAAAGCTCCTTGTCCACTTTCTGTAATTATAATTTTAGGTGTACTGGATAGATAGGACGTAACACCACTGAGAATTGAAAATTTAAACCCTCTTGATCTACCGCTAGATTCTCTATTATTGCGAGTATTTTGCGATACATTATAAGGCATAGATAGAAAAGGAGGAGATTTTACACTCTGTGATGTCCCTAAACGAACCTTAAATAACTCACCGTCCATTTTTTTTGTCATTATTTCAGAAACACATAAAGAATCTAGGCCATCACTAAATGCAAGCACGGCTTCAGCCTGGTTAGGAAAAACCATTTTTAGCTTTTGCAAACCTTCTGGAATGAATTGCCTTTTTCTAAACTTTAAATTCCATTTATCACCCGTTAGTATATTTAACGCCCCTACCAACGAATTATATAGCGGTTTGGACTGCCAATGTTCCACATTATCAACAGGAATTGAAACCGTAAATTCTCGCCCCCATTTACGTACAAAGCGTCCTTGTAAATAATCACAATATTCAATAGAAGCGGCAACAATAAATGCATCATATACTAAATCATCCCCATTCTCCAAATAATAACCCGAGAGTGAATCCAATTTAAATTTAATATTTTTGCCGATAACACAGCCCTTCCAACCCTGCGGAATTTGCTCTTCTTCAGAACAAACATAAACTTCACAATGAACCAGTCCATGTGGTTTAATTTTTTTAATAGAAATCATAATTTCACTCCATCGTCTATTGAAGACCGTTTAATGCTACGGTTTCTAATTTTTGATGATGAGATTGTTTCTCTAACAATTTCTCCAAATGAAATATTTGCATACGCTGCCCGTAAGTTTTTCACAAATCCAATCTTTCGTTCCATATTTGAACTTGGCCTTAAATCAGTTTCTTCCATTGCTCTAATACAATTTGCGGCTCGACCTTTATATGTATTCTCAAGAGCATCTCCAACTATCGAAGAGGATTTATTCCCCTCAAATAATTCAACTTCAACATTCCCAATCAAACTTTGAGCTAAATCATGACCAGCATATTTCTGTTTTATTTCTTGAATATTAGTTTCAATAAACAAACTTCCAACGATCTTGTTCAGTTCCTTCACAACTTTCGAGAGATTCCCCATTACACCATCAACTCGCAACGCATCAAACATTGCCTCAGCACATTCAGTTACTGAAGAAGCAGCATTATCGCATATCTTCGCAGTATTTTGCCATTTTACTTTTAATTTCACACTAAAATGTGGACCGTCACTCATATAAACCTCCGTAATGTCAGGTAATTATATATAAATATACGACAATGTCAATTAATTGAATTGTATTTAAATAACTGTTATATATCAACATGTTATTTTTCTAAATTGATAAAATCAGAGGATCACAATAATTTAACTGCATTTTGAATACTTAATTCAATTTTTAATTAACGTCGCAGCTATATTGAGGCCAGGGGCATGCCTGAAGGAAATTGAAAACCGGTAGCAGCGATTATGGAATCTGTGAGAACGCTCCTTGAACTGCAGCAAGATTTTACTGAAAAGCATGTCCCAGGCTTTCAGATAATTGTCACTGAACGCGCTAATTTGCGTAATGATTGGTTCCAAAATTCATTGGTCGAACCGCCTTGGACTAAACCACCAGCTCTTGTACCAGAAAAATGGTTTGATTAATTACTATAGTATTGTAGGCTTCGAGACTCTTTCAAAACCAGTATTATATGTTTCCATGCAAAATCTTTTACATTATGCAAATGCAGAAAACACATATTAAAGTCCCAGTTATCTTGACTATCTGTATGCCAATAAACCAATCAGAAATGGGTAGTAGATATTAGCTATATTTGGACACGAGAAGGTTGGCTATATTTTGCTGCTGTTCTGGATTTGCATTCCCGAAGAGTGATTGGTGGGTCAGTCAGCAATCGGATGAAGAAGGATTTAGCGATACGTGCATTAGATATGGCAGTTGCATTACGCAAACCACCAAGAGGCTGCATTCATCACAGTGATCGTGGTAGCCAATATTGCTCCCATGATTATCAAAAACGACTACGTGAATTGGGTTCTAAAATATCCATATCAGGCAAGGGTAATTGCTATGATAATGCTGCAATGGAAACATTCTTTAAAACTATCAAGGCTGAACTAATATGGAGGCACACATGGCAGACTAGACGTCAGGCAGAAATAGCCATATTTGTATATATCAACGGGTTCTATAGTCCTGGGCGGCGACATTCTGCATTAGGCTGGAAAAGCCCCTTGGCATTTGAACAAATCGCTGCTTAAATGAATACAAGGAGTGGCACGAAAGCGGGACATGACCAAACAAGTCTCTGGATTTGATGCCCAAAAATGAGATCTCAAAGCCATCGGTTATGGGACACGACCAATCGTCGTTGCAATGACTTCTACATAGCGTTCAGCTCTATTCTGGCTTATAAGTTGCTACACAACTGTTGCATCAGGAACGTCATAAATGTTTCCTGAAAATGCTGAACTCAAACGATGGTCAAGCAGTGCAGCAATAATGTCTCGAGAAGTTTCTTCAGACGGAACAATCCGCCCTTGAGCATCAAAGTTTATACTTAATCCGTATTCAGTGTGATGATTTCTCAAATTTTGCATGAATATGGGATCGGAATAAAAACCTTTTTGCCGAATTGCAGACATCCTTCTTAAATGAATTTTATTGTCTCCTATAAAGGATGTCAGTGGTGCCAAATCGCCAAAAATAGCCACAAAAGCGGCTTCAACGGACATCTCTATATAGTCTTGTACATGAGTAGCTTTATAATTCAATATCGACTCGAAGTTAGCCTTATTTGCCACTGCCAAATCACCGTCCAAGCCGAAAAAATCAATAGACTTTAGAATTCTGAAACTATCGTCAGCAGCTATATCGAGCTGCGCATCACTAAAGAACGCGGTTACAACACCAGCAACAGACTTCGATCTCCACGTAGCGTCTGTTTTCTTAACAGCATACAATACGTTATCGTTATGGACTAATTTAATGACGTAGAAAGAGCAATTAAGAAGTGTCTTCACATTTTTTACTTTTCTGGCTGGAAGTTCAGCTGAAAATTGATCTTTGAGTATCCCCGCATGAGTCTCTGCTTCTGTTATCGTGAGCGCACTTACCTCATTGTTTTGAGCGAGAATGCTGTAATCCATTTGCTCGGTTATATTGGCACGTTTTTGATCAACAATGTTCTTAAGCTGGCCTTTCATTTCATCTGTAGTATCTACCCAATGACCATTGAATTTTGGGGGGAAGCCTTTTGGGCTTTGTTTTTTGAATGTCCATAGGGTGACACTGGATTGTTCAACATCAAAATCTTTAATTTTTTGGATCAAATGCATAATTTTTTCTACTCCGTACCTACTTTTTTTATAATCATGACGTCCTGAACCCAGTTGTGGCCAACCGAGTCATCGACAAGAAAGTCACCCTTAATTAGCGCTGTAGAAGTGTGTTCTGTCTCGTTCTCGGGGAATCGATAGGATATTTCATGCAAACGCCAGCCAAACGCAACCAATATAGGATTAAGTATCACCTGTCCCGATTTATGAGTGATCCAGAAAATCCATGCTAAAAATATAATGATGCCAACGAATTTATCACCCTCTCCATAGCCGATCCCCATAAAAGATACGACATAGGGAAGCGTATAATTCATTAGCTCAGAAGGAATGTATTTTATGGAGGTGATCTTTACTGAATTGTTCATCTTTACTACCGAAAGAACCGTCAGTGTGACCAAGAAACAGAGAAGGCATGCAGTAAAAATAGCTAAAGAAATTTCTGGATTTTGAAATGGAAATTTGCAGTTTGAACTTTTAACCCAAATATCCAAACATATATCACGCTTAAGATATGAGTACTCAAAATCCTGAGCTAACAATATCAAGGACAAAGGGAAATATGACCCTACGAAAATCGTTACTGCTGTCCATAACCTGAGATTCATAAATATACAGCTTTCAATCTATTATTGTCATAATACAAGGTATACTTAAAAAAGGAATTATAAATTTAAATATATACATTTCTATCTTTCTCACGAGATCGTAGTCCCTTGAAAGAGTCAGCAGAGCGACACCATAACCAAGCATAACGATGTGGTAATAGCCGAGGTAAACGGTGAGAAAACCTGCAAGCGATTATATGGTGCATTTGGTGAATCCTATTTATCTGCAGACAACCCAAAAAGCCAAAATGGACTTGTCTGATAAAAGTGACATGACCCCTACTCTCTTTCTTACATGAACGAATACATCCAGCAATTATTCTCATTGAGTTTTTAACATTTTACAAAGAGACTTGGATGAGAATGAAAGGTTTCGTTAAAATTTATTTTCTATGTTTACTTAAATAAGCCTTCAATAATTAGTAAATTAGCTAAATTTAATTACCAATTTATTCAGTCATTGCCAATATAAAATTCAAGCTTCAAATGGTAGCCATAGATTGCTATAAGCAATAAATATGAGACACTAATAAATGTGAACCTGACTGTGTACCAAACTGTAAAACATTTACCTGATAAAAATAAACTAAGTTACTGATTTAATTAGATTTACACAAATTTAAACAAGCATCTCGGCCGCACAATGACTTAGCTCGGTTTTAAAAGAATAACAGTTTGAATCTACAACAGAAAATCGAAAAGCTACATTTGGTTCATATAAATAGTATGTAATTTGGCAACTTGCTTGAGGCCCAGAACGAAGGCCAATTGAGGCCCAATAAAATTAATTTTATACTTTAAGTTATTGATATAATTATATATTGTAAAATTCAACAATCTCTCCCTGCCCGCTAACCATCATTCATAAGTCATTGTTTATAAACAAATTTGAATTGTTCGAATCCCAAGTATATGTAATTTGATAGGATAACGCTCCCCTTTTTCATCAACTTTGAAAGTAGAACCAATTCTGCTGTCTTGGTTTAGGCCACAGCTAGTTTTGTATTGGTATAATTCCACCAATGGCCATGTTAGGCCGCTGGTTGTATTTGTCCATAACCAGTTGGTTGCTGATGATTGCCTCCTCTCAATTGTTGTAAAGATATGCTGTGCTAGTCACCCATAACTTAGTATCCCTGACTCAGCCAGTGAACTGAATGTTACACAAGCTGCTGTTAGTAATAAATATGACGACTGGAAAAAAAATTGCTAGTAAAGCTCTTTGTTAAAGGAAAAGGGAAGTTGCCACCACCTGTTTCGGAACAAGAACTGTCGGAAAGCACTAAAGCAGCACTGGACAAAACCCCAAGAGTTACATAACTTAAATTTAACAGCCTCCAACAAACTCGGAGCTGTACAAAAATATTTTCGGGGGTTTATGACTACGGTAGTCTCATCATTGCAATCAGCTCTTATTGCCAATGCCGTTTTTTCTACATTGACAGGCATACCCCTTCTACTTTTTCCTTTTGAGGCATCTAACATACTGGTTTTAAATTACCCGAACATTCTTCGTTTAATAGGTATTTTTTTGATGTTTCATGCAATTATTTTGATTTGGGTAAAGAGTCGAAAAAACATTTACGGTTGGGTCAAAATTAACCTCGGCATTATTGCCCCTTATCCATTTATTATTCTAGCACTTATAATATTCGGACATATTTCTGGCGCGGCAGGGATGGTAATAGCGGGAGTAGACGGGCTGATCGTTGGACTTATTGCGCTTTGGCAGTATCGTGGATTGCAATAAAACAAATTGTATCGCTCTTAATTGTTCAAATCACCATAATTACATTTCAGATATAGGTTTCTGGAGATGAACTCGATAACAGTTTGAAACCATAGAGCTAATTATTTCACTTTGGTGGCCTCCCCTTCTAAAATTGAGGACGTCACAATTGTCCTTTATTTTAAAGTAAGTTCTGTCATATACCAACGGGAATACAATATGATTTTTGGTGACCATTATGCTGATAATTTATAATTTTGGTGTTTGCGTTAAATAGAGTTTTCATAAGCTCTGACGTGATGATTTCAAGTGCCTTGCCATCGGCCACAATGCTGCCTTGCTTCATCGCAATCAACCTATTTGCATAATTACCAGCCTGATTAATATCATGCAAAACCATTACAATGCCAATATTATGCAATTGGTTTAATTCCTTTAAAAGCTCCATCACCTCTAATTGATGTCCAATATCTAAAAACGTTGTTGGTTCATCTAGAAAAAGAATTTTTGCTTTTTGTGCCAAAGCCAGTGCAATCCAAGCGCGTTGTCGCTCACCGCCTGATAGAGTATTAAACAAACGTGCTTGATAATCAATCACCGAGGTTTGTTGCATTGCCCAATCTACAACTTCTGCATCTTCTAACGTTGGTTTGGAAAACAAACCTTGATGTGCAAATCTTCCATGCTCGACAAGTTGTTTTACGGTTAACCCTTCCGGCGCACTCGGGTTTTGCGGCAATATTGCAATTTGTTTCGCAAGTGTCTTTTTTGACCATTGCTGGAGTGGTTTTCCGTCTAAAGTCACTTCACCTTCTGCCGGCATTAACAGGCCTGTCAGGCCTCTTAATAGAGTGGATTTACCGCATCCATTTGGGCCAATAATGGCTGTAATTTCATTGGGATTAATCTCCAAATCTAAATTGTTTATTATTTCATATTGATGGTACGATAGGGTGATATTTTTTGCCAATAAAGTCATTTGAGCTTCCACCCGCTTTTTTGTAAAATAATTAAAAATATGGGAACGCCGATTAAGCTTGTTATGGCGCCGATAGGCACTTCGAGCGGCACAAGAATTGACCTGCCGATAAGATCTCCCAGCACAATGAGTAACGCGCCCAATAGTGCGGACACAATTATGAGTTTGAACATTTGCCCACCGATCAAAAGTTTTGCCAAATGCGGAATAATTAACCCCACAAAACCAACAGGCCCCACAACCGAAACTGCACTAGCCGCAAAGCCGACCGAAATGAGAATAGCCACCATGCGCCAGAGTTTAACATTCAGTCCCATCGATTGCGCTATATCATCATCAAAACGCAAAACTGATAATGGCTTGATGATAGCGAGCGTGGCAATGACGCAAATGAATGACCATGGCAATAACGGTATCAAATTATTATAGCTTCGCCCGTATAGTGATCCTGCCATCCAAATAATAGCGAGTTCGGCCTTTGCTTGGCCAAACCCAACAATAATTGCCATCACTGCCGAGGTCATAATCGAGCCTAAAATAACCCCACCCAATGCCATACGCTTGGGGTTTACATTGCCATCTTCCCAACTCAACCAAAAAACCAAAAAAGTCGCTAAAAGAGCACCAAAGAATGCAATAAATGGCACATAGAAAATGGGTATATCGGCCGATGTTAAAAATGTCGTTGTTGGCATTATCGCGCTGATTAAGAATATACTTGCGATGACCGCTAAGCTTGCGCCAGACGATACGCCGAAAATGGTTGGATCAGCCAATGGATTACGTAATACGGCTTGCAGCAAAAGCCCTGCAATTGCAAAATGTGCGCCAACAAACATACCGATTATAGCTCGAGGCATGCGCAGGTTGCCAATAATTTTCTGTGCCGCACTTTCATTTGGAGCCATAAAAAAATCATAAAAATCCGTAATATTTACCTTTGCAGCGCCAATAATTTGACTGAAGAATAATGACAGAACGAGCGTTATAGCCAAAGCAAATACACTTATGTAAAAACGCTTGTTTGTTTTTGGCCCTCTCAAAATTGTTCTGGTTTTCATATGCTGCGCTTTTTAAATAATATTACAAACAAAATACCGCCAATAAATGTACTAGATATGCCGATAGGTAATTCTATTCCAATTATTTGGGAGCGACTTAGAGCGTCCATAAAAATAGTTAAAGCGCCGCCAACCAGAGCGGTTAATGGCAGTAATATTTTATGGTCTATTGAGGCCAACTGGACACCCAATAGCTTTCGCGTTATATGCGGCACTATGAAACCGATAAAACCAACAGGGCCAGCCACCGCCACGCAAGCAGCAGTTAATATGACTGCAATCAGGCCTAATATAAACCGCCATTTTGTTACATTGATGCCAATCGAGTGGCAAATGTCATCATCCAATAATAACAGGTTTAAATAGGGAGAAAAAATAACCCCCAACGCCAAGCCGATGAATACCCAATACCAAAGGTGTGAAAGCTCAACCATGGTGCGGCCAGAAAAGCTACCTATTAGCCAAAAATATATGGCATTTGTCGACTCTCCGTAAAGCAACATCAAAGCGCTGATGGCCGCCATAAAAAAGATAGATACTGAAACGCCTGCCAAAGTTAAATGCACAGGGTCAAAACGTGATTGTCTGGCCAAGCTAAAAGTAATAAGCGCCGCGCATATACCGCCAAACGTACCCACAAGCATTAATATATCGGTTTTGGGACTGTAAGTTACAAATGCAAGAACAATCGCAAAAGCAGCGCCCGCCGTGACACCTGTTAGGCTAGGTGAGCCCAATGGGTTGCGGGTAATCGATTGAATAATTGTGCCTGCCATGGATAAAGCTGCGCCTACTAAAATGGCAATAAGCGCTCGTGGTAAACGCAACTCTTGTATCACCAAGGCTTTGTTTGATGTTTCGCTGTCGGCAAATAATAAAGCTGCAACCTCTAATAAATCTGTCGACATTCGCCCTGCACTTAACATGAAAAGGAATGAAGCGAGCATGATCACAACCGAAACACCCACAACCAAACTCAGACGAAGTTTTTTTATAGGTTGAGCAATTAAAGCAGACTCAATGATGTTTTGATTATTGGGCATATAATTTATCGACCAAGGAAGATGCTTCCTCGGTCTTTTTCATAAGTTAATCTACAAATTTAAGGGCAACAGCTTCGGCACCAGCTGGAATATTTGGTTTTTCAAATGTTTTTGGGAACAATAAATGTGCCATTTCTTTGAAAATCATGTCTCTGGCAATTGGCCCATGTGGTTGTGTATATTGCAAACCAACATGATAAGCCCGTTTGTTTTTAAACGCATTTATTTTTGAGAAAACTGGGTTATTTTTATATGTATTTCCTTCTGAACGGAAAGAAAAAATAACATCTGGGTTTAATTCAAGCAATTCCTCAGGATCTATAGGGCGAGCGATATCATGCTTGTCGATCAAAGCATTAAGGTTGCTACCCATTGCATTTTTAGTGTTCAGAAATTGTAGGAAACTGCCTTGAATGCCTTCGGTGTAATAGGCATACATCAAATCACCATAAACCCACATAAATATAGCTGATTGGCCTGGTTTGGATTTTTCGTGATAATCATTTAATAGCTCTTTGAAACTATCGTTTAGCTCCGCAGCTTTTTCACTTTGCCCAAAAATCTTAGCCACAGAATTCGTCGCCCGAAACGAGTCTTCTATATTCATGATGTCATAGGTAAGTAATTTACCTATTTTTACAAATTCTTCGGCGAAGGGTGCATTATAAGCCGTGAGGCCAATTACCAAGTCAACATTTTGTTCGGTCAACAGTTCAAAATTAGGCTGATGTAACAGCCCAAAATCAACATAGTCTTTGGCATCATATTCCAAATAAACTGGCATTTCACCGCCATAGCTCGACACACCAATTGGCTTCTCGCCAATGGCCTTCATAATATCGGCACCTACAATGTTAAGCGCCGCTACATTTTTTGGTTTTTCGGTGAATGTGACCGCGATATTGCGGTCATCTGCGACGATAACTGGGTATTCCGCCGCCAAGGCACTGCCATAGCTTAATACCGCAAATAATGAGGCAGAGATTAAAGTTTTGATCTTCATTTTCATTCCTTCAAGTTTATGTTTATCGGTCATTAAATTTTCCAACCCGATATGTTGGTGTGGTAATTCCATAATTTCTTATAAAGTTTTGATTTTTCTAACAATTCATCATGCCGTCCAATGGCATTCACCTGTCCGTCATCCATCACAATAATTTGGTCTGCATCCATAATGGTCGAGAGACGATGTGCAATGACAATAAGTGTTTTGCTACGCGTTAATTCACCAATGGCTTGTTGAATGGCCAACTCATTTTCAGGGTCAATGGCGCTAGTGGCTTCATCGAGCAAAATAATTGGAGAGTCTTTTAAAATGGCGCGCGCAATGGAAATACGTTGGCGTTCACCGCCTGATAATCTGGCACCGCCCTCACCCACTTGCGTGTCATAACCATCTTGCAAAGCCATGATAAACTCATGAGCTTGTGCCGATTTCGCGGCTTTAATAATTTCATCTTTTGATGCACCCACACGGCCCACTGCAATATTGTCATAAATGGATTGGTTGAATAGTTTCACATCTTGCATAACCAAGGAAATCTGACTTAGCAGGCTTTCTAACGCCACATCTTTGATGTTTTGACCACCAATGCTAATGGCGCCTTGTTGCACGTCCCAAAACCTTGCTATCAGATTGATGATTGTGGTTTTGCCGCTACCAGAAGGGCCAACGATGGCCGTCATGCTATTGGCAGATGCATGAAAACTCACATCCTTTATGACTTTACCTAAATCATTGTAAGCAAAAGACACTTTGTCGAACCGAACGTCATGACCTGATAGTGCAGCAGAAGCAGCTGCATTATCCATAGTTTTATGATTTTCAACTTCAACTAAATTTTCGTGGGCGATTTGCGCTAGATTACCAACAATCGAGAAGGACATCGCACCGCGCAACGGCACGAATGCTGCTAACATCACTACCATTGCCGCGAGCAGATATATAGGTTCCGCGTCACCATTTGCAATTAAATAAGCAGAAAACAGAATTGAAAATGCAACCGCACTATCCATCGCAAAGAAAAACAAGCTAAATATTTTAACACTGCGCTTATTGGCTTTTAGGAAACCCAGACGTAAATTTTCAATCGATTTTTGGTACGAATTATGGGCTTTATCATAGCCGCCAAAAGCACGTAAGATAGGCATGCCTTGCACAAATTCAACCGTTCTTAACGAAGCGTCACTCAACCCCAATGATCTGAACTTCAAGCCTCTTATGGAACGCCGTTTAAATATGTATATGATGGTCAATACAACACATAGACTAGCCAACACCACAAACCCGATGCGCCAATCTATCAGAAAAACGGTGAAAACTAAAAACACTGAATTAAACAAATTCGCAGTGCCGGCAGGGCCAACAAAACTAATCAGATCTTCAACCCAGCTAATGTCTTCTGATAATGTCTGCGAAATTTTGCCAATATGTAATTCGGACAATGCGCCTAACGGCATTTTAATCATATGAAGTAGTAAGTTTTTTCTAATTTTAAAACCAACACTATAGGCGGCATTAAACAATTCGCTCATGGAGGAAAATGCAAGATAACGACGCATTAAAAAAATTAAAAACAACAGTGAAGAATAGCCAACAAAATACCAAACATCTGTGCCACCCATATAAATATAATTGATAGTGGCCAATAAAATAAATGTTTGGGCTGAAATCACAACCGCTTCAAGAAGCCTGAAAAATATAGATTTTTTAACAATCTTATATTCTTGTGGGGTGAGGTTTTTTATAATGCGCGTCAATAAACTCATGATATATCTCCTGAATTTGACTCAGATGTGGTCTTTTGTGTGCCAATTTTGAAACTTTTTGCTTGAATATGCGCATCCCACATCTTTTTGTAACGGCCTTGCTGTTCTAACAATTGCTCATGGGGTGCAAATTCAACGACACGACCGCTTTCTATAACCGCAATATTATCGAGCTCCTTAATGGTCGAAAGGCGGTGAGCGATGACAATAAGGGTTTTACCTTTTATCAAGTGGCCAATGGCTATTTGTAATTCGGCTTCGTTTTCGGGGTCTGCAAACGCCGTTGCTTCATCCAACACCAATATGGGCGCATCTTTTAAAATGGCGCGTGCGATGCATATTCGTTGTTTTTGACCACCAGATAGGTTGATTTTGGCATTTAATTTGCTTTGATATCCATCGGGTAAGTTCATAATGAAATCATGAATTTGCGCCGCCTTAGCTGCTTCAATCATTTGTTCGTCAGATGCAATCTCACGACCCATTTTAATGTTATACGCAATGCTATCTGAAAATAAGAATATGTCTTGAAATACAAATGACAGTTGTTTTGATAAGTTGTTTGATGACATATGCCGAATGTCGACACCACCAATAGATATTGACCCCGAATCCGCATCCCAAAAACGCGGTAAAAGCCTTGCAATGGTTGTCTTGCCTGCGCCAGATGGTCCAACGAGTGCAAGTGAGCCGCCCTGTTCAACATTAAAGCTAACATCAGACAAGATAGAATTTTTATCATAGTTAAACCCTACATTTTTAAATTCAATGTCATATTTGCCGCTTGGTTCAATATCATCGAATATTTCTAACTCTTCAGCATTAAAAAATGCATCCATTTTGGTATGTATATTGGCTTGGCGTGCAATGCGGTGGGTGATTGAATAGATATTGATGGTGAGGTTATTAAGCCCAATTGAAAATAACAAAAAGAATATGAGGGTAGATAAATCTATCCAATCTATATGAATCAATAGCAAACCAAATGGCAAAACAAACAACAGTGCTGAACTTGATAGCAACATAAACCAGCCCGTCATATTCACGTTACTGGATATCCATTCGCCAATTAACGTGTTAAACTCAGCAAAACTAGATGTGGCTCTGGATATCGCAGCATCGCCCTGGTTAAACACCTTCACCATAGGCAACACACTCGCAATCTCGGTCATTAAACGCCCCATTTTGGCTTTGGCAGCATAAAATTCTGTTGTCATTTCTGTAGATTTTGCGGCTGATTTACCCATCATGTAGAAAGCTACTACCAGGCCAATTATACTGACCAACGCCATGCGCCAATCCATATAAAACATAACCATTAAAAGTATAAGGGGGGCGGCAAAGGCTGATGTCGTTTCAGGTATGAGATGCGCAACACCATCTTCAATAGCTTCAACATCATCGACCACCATAGTTTTGAAGTCATGGCTATCACGAGCGGTAAAATAACCTAGCGGTACGCGGGTGAGTTTGTCAGATATTTTTTGGCGAATTTGCTTTTGTACGTTAGCCGCAATCATGTGAGATATGTATGTTGAGCCGCCAGATGACACGAAGCTCACAATGACTAAAATGAGGCAAATGCCGCCATACCAATAAATTTGTTCTGCTGAGATTTGCGCCAATATAATGTCCCTTGCAATGAGAAACACCATAAAATGTGGTGCCAATTGCAACACGCTGCCCAAAGTACCTAGTGAAATTGAAAGCATCATTAATTTGGGATAATCTCGTATATAAGCCCAAAGGTTTTTAAACACTTTGCCACCCATTGCATCGGCGGCAGAATCAGCTTTAAAGCTCTCTTCTTGTTGCATAATTCTCCATCTCAATCTGAATTGTTGTTTAGAAACAATCTAATATAAGTTTTATAAGTCACTTATTGAGTTAAGGCTTAAAAACAAAACTGACCACCGTGATCGGCTTTTTATGGACGTGATCGGAAATATTTGTTATTAATAATCATTATGATTAAATATGTGCTAGTTGGGAGATGGTTATGAATAAAGTCGAAATATTTGAACGTTCACTCGCGCAGAATGATGAGTTGAGCGACATGCCGTCGTTAGGTTTTGATGATAAAAACTACATGAACAAAATAGAAGGCATAATGGGCACTTGTTTACGAATAAACATTCGAAATGGCCTTGATGTTACATTATTCGATTATCATTTTGATCAACAAAGTACTGAATTATCTACCGCACCAGCTGGAGTTGAACTGTGTGTGTTATTTACAGGAGCGGGCAATACAATTGCGCTCGACCCTAACAATACAGATCGAGAAATTGGGCGCATTCCCAATCAATCTGGCAAATCCTACATTGTCTTAACAGATGATGATTACATCGGCAAAACTGAAATTCCTGCCAATGCGAATTTCAAAGGTATTGGCATTCGATTTTTGCCCGAATTCACTTCTAAACTAAGTAATTTTCCTCAATTCTCGGAATTGGCGAGTGACCATCATTTACATTATTCTAGCGCTGGAAAATATTGGGTGAGCATGTTTGACACGCCTGAAGCACTTTACCATTTGGCAAAAAATATCTTTGACGAAGGTTTTTCTAACACTCCAAATGATTTGGCAATCGAGGCTGATGTATTGAATATAATGACTAAGTTCATAAATATTATACAAAAACCTCCCCGAAACTGTAATTCCTCTAAAGATAAAAGATTATTACAACAAGCCAGAGATATGATGCTAAAAAATCTAGCTCACGCTTGGTCGATAGATGAGATATCTCGCGCACTAGGCTTGAATAAACAAAAATTAAAACAGGGATTTAAAGCTGAATTTGGCATACCTGTCTACGGTTTTTTACAGAAACAACGTCTAAAAGCTGCTCATAAAATGCTTGAACAAAGCAAACAGAATGTAACTGAAATTTCATTGGCGGTCGGTTATGCTAACCCAAGCCATTTTGCTTATTTGTTTAAACGACAGTATGGTTGTTCACCTTCAAAAATCTGGGCTTCTTCTTTGGCTTAAAATGAGAATATTGTACTTTTAATGACCAATTATTCTTGATTTTTTGCCCAAAAATAGGGTGAAAATTCAACCAAATATAACCCAAACGACAAAACCCAAAATGTGGCCGACAGTTGATAGGCCAAATCAACATGATTTGGATAAATTATAGGCAGGAAACCACGCGATAGGACCGATGCAATCAAAGACAATAAAGCTATTTTGGCCTTAACCGGTAAATTCAATGAGCGGCCTGTATGACGTCTACCCGCAATGAGTAAAACCATGAATATTGCCAGACTAATGGAACCCATAAAAATTAAATGCCGTGCATGAAGCAGTGCATTCACATCCGACAAATAGTCGAATATAGCCAATTTATCTAACCCAAAAATCAGAAAACCAATCGCCATAAACCAATATATGAGATAGAGCGGCATTGCAAAACTTGAAAAAATTGCATTTTTGATGTGCCAATCGTTTAGTATATTCAATATTGCCGCCGTGGCTGCAAAACTAATGTAAGCATGTAATTCGTCCGAAACAACCAACATGTCATTGCCGATTGCAAAATCGCTTATAATAAATAGTAAAATGCAAAAAATGGCGAAACGCCTACGCGGTGGGCGCGGAATGAACGTCTCATCTATATTTTTACGTTCTAAACTATCATTCATAATCACCATTGAAATTGGTTTTAGCACTTGTAATATCATAATTACAAATATGCCTGATGCCAGACGAGATACTGAAATTAGCGATATATCCAAAAGCTCAAAATAACAGGTAAAAAACAAAATTTGTGCTAAGAATTGAGCCAATATTGTCCAAAACAAACGCTTCATCATTGTGTTTTTTAGCAATGGGAATACACGCCAAATTAGCCAAAAATTCAGCCCAAGATGACTTATAACTGCTGGGTAAATGCTGATATATTCCAAGAACCAGAAACTCAAACGACAAAACATCCATGCCAGAGCGATGAGGAATAATTCTCTTCCAGAAATTTTGGCAGTGTCTGACCATTCTGGCGCAGCGGTTAAAATAAAGCCCAACAGTGCTGCAAAAGTAAAACCATATAACATGTCATAATAATGCCAAGCGATAATGTTACCCGCTGGGTTAAAATCAACCACACCTGTAAAAGTTAGCGTCCAAATGACAATGGCAAAAATGGCGTAAAGCGCAATGAATGGAAATAGAAACCGCAAAGCTTCAGAGAATAAATGGCCATCCCAAAGGTTTAATTTTGATTTATTATTCATCATCATTCGTCCCTAATGACAAAGCTTGCAACAACTTCTGGCATTTGCATGAGTTTTTGAGTTTCAAAGAAAACAAATTCTGGATCTCGTTCGTTACGCGGTTGGGTAACCAGAATGCTTTTGACGATATGCACAGGGTCGCCCCCCAAAACTAAAATTTCATCGGCCATTAGGATGGCTTCGTTCAAGTCATGAGTGACCATTAGAATGGCCATGTTACTTTCGTGCATTTGCGATAATAATAATTGTTGCATTTCAGCTCGTAAGGTAAAATCAAGCGCACTGAATGGCTCATCTAAAAACAATAAATCGGGCTGAATAATGAAGGCTCTGGCCAAGGCCACGCGTTGGCGCATACCACCTGAAAGCTCCGATGGGTATTTTACCAAATCTTCTTCAGTTAGCCCCATTTGTTTGGCATATTGCGTGGCCAAATTGATGTTTATTTTTGTTGGCATCAGGCTGAGAGTGATGTTATCCAAACAAGACTTCCAAGGCAAAAGACGAGTTTCTTGAAACAGATAGGCCTGACGGTTGAAGTTATGATTCAACTTGCCCTTATCTAACTCAAGCAGACCAGCCGCCAATTTTAACAATGTGGTTTTACCACTGCCTGAAGCACCAATAAGCGCAATTATTTCACCTGATTCAAGAGCAATATTTGTATTCTCGACATTAGGCCTAATGGGAATATAGCCAAATTCATCTATGTTTAAATGTAGTATACTCATGGTATCTTCCACCGTTCAACATAGCGTTTTATTGGCTCTAAAAATAGATATTCAATCAGCAGTAAATTGAATATTATCATCAATATCCAACCCATTGTGACGGCTGTATCTATATTCACTCTTGCCATTGCCATGGCGGCGCCTATACCATGTTCTGTGCCTAACAATTCGGCCATCACCACAATTTTCCAACTCATTCCTAAAGCCACAATCCATGCTGGAAACAGATAACTAATAATTTGTGGCATATGGATGTGAATGAATTTCTGCGTTTGAGAGAGTTTATATATATCGGCCATTTCATCTAACTCAGTGCTGCGCATACGCATACCCTGCATGGCTGATGCAAATATGATAGGAAATACGACGACAAATACGGTAAATGCTGCCGTCATATCATCATTGCCAAACCACATAAGTGCCAAAATAATCCACGCGATTGGCGGCACACCCATAGTGAATGTAACAATGGGTCGAAGTGCCATAGACATGGTCATCGACTTGCCCGAGATTATACCTGATGCAGAACCCAATATAACCGCAGCACCAAAACCATAAAAGGCGCGCTTGAACGTAATGGCTATATCGAAAATCGCATTCTCGTTAACAATGGCAAAAGCTAATGCTATGATGCTTTCCTTAGGCGACGGTAATATGAGCGACCCCATTTTGAGGTGCCCATATTCCCAGACAGTAAGCAGTATAAACAAGCTTGCTGCGCCCCCCCAACCTGACCATAAATAGGTCAGGATGTTAGCTAATATTTGTTTCAAATTCTGCATATAAAACTACGGTTAATCATTCAAATATAGAAGCTATCTGCAGGTAATTTACCACCAATGATTTTAGGATTCTCTTCGGCCAGAAGCTCATAGAATTTAGCCAATTCATCTTTTATGTCCCTTGCTCGGTTGGTCGCTAAATTGGTTTTGGGGATTGATTTTTGAATGATGGGAGCGCCAATGCCAAAGTCATCAGTTGCCTGTTTTGCAGCTTCGGCATGATTGTTATTCACCCAATCTGTTGCGATTACACATTGCTGATGGAAGGCATCGACAAATTCAGGTTGGGCATTGAGTAAGTCTTCATGCACCATGACACCTGCCATAGGAAAACGGCCGTTACCATCATTTACAATCGCCCATTCATCTTGAAGTGAAATGGCACGAAAAATATCTTTGCCAAACATTTTTTTGGCTTGCACCATCGCGGCGGTGGCAGCAGGTTCTGGCAACACTGTATGTTTTACGCGGCCAGATATGAGCATTTGCACTGCTTCCATAGGCGTTGAAGAATAATGTAAGTCATAATCTGCCCCACGATTTAAGCCTTTGGCTTTCATCACTTTGTTAAACACCAAGTCGGGCATATCATTTTTGAAGAACATACCAATTTTCTCACCTTTTAAGTCTTTCAGTTTAGTCACATTCTCATCTAAACTCATCACGTAAAGCATACCCCATGTCATTATGTTGAGCATTTTAACTGGTAAACCTTTATTGGCTAGATTTGCCGCCACATAACTCGGTGTTACCGCTAGTTGCCAATCGCCAGATACAAAACCTACGCGTAAAAGATCGGGGTTTTTATAGACTTTAAAATTAACATTATCGGTATAGCTGGCTAACGCATTGCCTTTGGCAATATATGACAACGTCACGGATGGCCCAACAGGTGGCCCATAAAGGTTTATACTATTCATTTTATCGGCAGCGAATGCCATGTTGGGCAAAGCGCTTGTGGCAGCCAGCGCAGCAGCTGATGCGCCTAAATGATTTAAAAATTCGCGTCTATTGGTCATATCTATCTCCTTTAAAATTAAATTATTTATAGGAAAAGAAATGAAACAGAGTAAGATGACACGTTGTCGCAGTTAATAATCATTCGCAATAACTTAGATTCATTCTATTGTATCAAGGTAAGTCCAATGCCAACTTTAGCGCTTTATGCCGCCATCTTATTCACCTTAGCCTTTTTATTTTACACAATTGGCATTTGGGCAGAGTATTTTAGCAAGCGCCTTAAGAAATGGCACGCTATTGCTTTCTTTTTAGGCGTGATTGCAGACACAGTCGCCACTGGCGTTATAACAAAATATGTTGGTGGGTTTGTCTATAATGCTCATTCAATTATCGGCATGATTGGTTTGATATTAATGATTGTTCATTTGATATGGGCGGTTATTGTACTTAGAAGCAAGAATGAAATAGCACTTTCAAATTTCCATAAATTTAGTATCTTTGTTTGGGCAATTTGGATGATGGCTTATTTATCTGGCGTCTATATGGGAATACAAAATCTTTGAATTTCTGTTGTGGCAATCAAAACAATCAATTGCTGAGTTTAGGAGAAATTATGGGCGTATTGGTAATCGGGTCTGGATGAATAAGACAGTCTAAATCATAGACGTTTTGAACCATTTTTTGGGTCACGATTTCTTCAGGGCTTCCTTGAGCATAAATTTCACCCTCACGCATTACCACTATATTATCTGCATATCTTGCGGCTTGAGCAATATCATGCAACACCACTATACAAGTGTGACCTTTAAGCGTGAGCTTTTTAATTAAATCTAGAACTTCATATTGATATTTTATATCTAAAAATGTAGTCGGCTCGTCTAACATTATATACGGGGTATCTTGCGCCAAAGCCATGGCGATGAAAGCCCGTTGTCGCTGTCCACCCGATAATTCTGCCACATTATTTTTACGCAAATCATTTATCGACGCCAAATGAATGGCTTCATCAACCAATTCAACATCTCTGGCTGATTTTATACCGAGTACCGATTGATAAGGCGCCCGCCCATAGCTAACCAATTGTTCGACATTGATTGCAGACGGAATTTCGGGGTTTTGCGGCAAATAAGCAATGGTTTGGGCAACTTTTTTGGGGCGTTCTCGCAGCACATTTAAATCGCCAATCTTAACACTACCAGATTTTGCTTTGATAATGCGACCGATGGTTTTAAGCAATGTAGATTTACCACAGCCATTCGGACCAATTAGTGCGGTGAATTTACCTTGCTCTATGGTTAGGCTTATGTTTTTCAACGAAAACCCATCATATCCTGAGTTGATGTTAGTGAGTGTAATTGTCATAATTAGTCTTTAGCTGAAGTTAGCATAATATAAATGAAAAAAGGCGCACCGAATATAGCGGTTAGAATGCCTGCCGAAATTTCGATGGGTGGAAATATGGCGCGCCCTGCCCCATCTGCCATCACCACCAACAACATACCCACCAATGCCGAAGTTGGCAAAACAAGCCGATGATTACCGCCCACCAATCTGCGAGCAATATGCGGCGCCATAAGCCCGACAAAACCCAGAACGCCAGCTACGCCAACAGAAATACTGGCAAGCAACGTGGCAATGAGCAATAAAGCTAAGCGCTGCACCTGTACGTTTAAACCCAACCCCGTAGCGGTTTCAGCACCTAAATGTAAAATGTCCAATCTATAAGCCATTGTCAGCCCAACCGCAGCCATTGTGCAAAGCGGTAACCAGACTGCATAAACATGCGTCCAAGACCGCCCCCAAAAAGACCCTGTGAGCCATACCAATGGTGTCGCTATCTCGTGGGTCGGCAAAGCCACTAGAATATAATCCACCCCAGACTCGCAAATAAACCCAACCGCAATGCCAACCAACGCCAAATGAACGCCAGAAAGGTTGCGGCCAAATGTAGCAAAAAATATAATAAGTGCCGCCAAAATCCCGCCAATACATGCCGCTAATGGCAAATAACTAGCAGGAATGTCAGGCAGTAAGATGATCATCAAACACGCAAATAATGCTGCCCCAGAATTAACCCCAATAATTTTAGGGCTAGCCAGCGGATTACGAATAATGGCTTGTATGATAGCGCCTGAAATGGCCAGCGCGCCGCCCGTTAACAACGCCAAAACCACTCTTGGTAATCGTGATTTTAAAATAATATATTTTTGTTGATCACCATCTAAATCAAACAATGTATTGATGGTCACCTGAACTGGTATAGAAACCGCCCCAACCATGAGGCTCCACACACTGGCAACAATGACTAAAATGAACAAGACAACTTGAATGACAAATGATCTGCCCCGAAAATAGACATATAAATCGGCTTGCCATTGTGGGCGAGTGTTTTGCTGTTTGATAGACTGGCTCATAATTTTGCACCTTTCACCGTGAGGCTTTGATACAGAAAATATGGCGCTCCAATCAAGGCACATATTATGCCTGTTGGCGTTTCATAAGGGAAGTTAATGAGTTTAGCCACAATATCAGCCAGAGACATTAGCAATGCCCCTGCTAACATAGTGGCAGGCAATAATAAACGATGATCTTGCCCAAAAAACCGCCGACAAAAATGCGGAATGACCAAGCCAACAAACATAACAGGCCCCGCAACCGCAACAGTGATGGCGGTTAAAGTCGCAGCAATCACTGCTCCCATAAATTGAATCAGTTTAGGATTGGCACCCAACCCTTGCGACGCTGCCTCGCCCAAAGCCAATAAATTAAATTTGTGAGCCAGTAAATAACTGCTTACAATGCCCAATAACGTCCAGACCATTAACGGCTCTACATCTTGCCAATTGGATGCTGATATGTTGCCAGATGTCCAACCAATCACTTCTCTCGCTAAATCATCATCTAAAATAAAAGTAAAGCGCACCATAGCAAATGAGAATGCCCCCACTGCAATTCCCGATAAAATAAGCCGTAAGGAATTAAAACCACTTTTCGCGCTGTTGGCGAAGGAAAATGTAAGCGCTCCTGCAATTAAAGCGCCCAAGATTGCCATAAAATCCAAATTCAACAGGATAATGCTAGGAAATACCAGACCAAGTGTCATACCAAGTGCTGCGCCTTGATTTATACCAAGAATGGAGGGCGAAGCCAATGGATTGCGCGTTATGGCTTGTAATATCAAACCTGCTAACCCTAAATTAGCACCTACCAAAATAGCCACAAATGTACGCGGTAAACGTAAGTCAAAAATTATAGATTGATTGACCAACAATTCATCAGTTGCAAATGCCGACAGCAGATCAGACAAGAATACATCTTGCCTTGGGCCAATAGATAAGGACAGCAAGGCACTTGCGCACATTGCTATCACTAATATTATATATTTAAGGCCTAAATGCCGCATTATTTAACTTTTTTCATAATTTCTAATAAGTCAGCGGCGGTTAATTCTGCTGCCAACATACCGCGTAAACGCGACCAATTATGAGCGGTAATGTTATAAACATTGCCATTTTTGACAGCTGTCAATTGTTTGAATAATGGCTCTTCAGCCCAGCTATCAGTGTGCGCGGGATCAGCATATTTTCCTAAAATTAGAATGTCTGGATTAACCACAGAAAGCTGTTCTAGCGACGTTTCAACATAGTTTTCGTCATATGTATCACCGTTGGTTTTGACCATATTGCTTTTAAAACCAAACAATTCTAGTAACGAGCCGTTATATGACACGGGGCTATGTAAGAAAAGGCCGGTTTTATTGGTCACGCCAAATTGAGCCACATAATCACCTGTCTTTTTCATTTGGGCAATATAGTCTTTCATTGCCGCTTTATGCGCAGCAACACGTGCTTCCATTTGTTCAGATTTACCGATAGCTTTGCCGATAATGCTCATTTGCTCAACGGATTCAGGATAGTTGCCACTTAAGCTATCCAACACAATGGTGGGAGCAATTTCGCTAAGCGCTTCATAAACAGCGCTATGACGGGTTTTATCGGCGATGATTAAGTCAGGGTTAAGCGAAGCCATAATCTCCAAGCTCGGTGTTTTTCTTGTGCCAACAGACACCCATTCATTCCCAATCACATCAGTATAAGCAGGTATAACGCGATCACTTTTTTTATCATCCGCGATGCCAACTGGTGACACACCAACGGATGCCAAAGCGTCAATAAAGCTGAATTCAAGTACAATGATACGCTTGGGTGCGTCTGGCACATTTGTTACACCAAGCTCGTGGGTAATTTCGCCCGCATTTACAAGCGAAGCCATTCCGACCATAGCCAATGCCACGGCGGAAGTTAGATAT
>NVQL02000085.1 GCA_002400495.2 Alphaproteobacteria bacterium
AAGAGGGATTTGAACCCCCGACACGTGGATTATGATTCCACTGCTCTAACCAACTGAGCTACTCCGCCAAAATATATGGCTTTTATAGTCACTATTGAAAAAAGGTCAACTTAAGAATATGAAAAATGCGAGTTTTCCCATATAGTTCGCTAAATGGCCGATCTGGTGTATAACCAGACGGTTGCGGGCGGTATATTTTTAGCGATGTAATTTTTACGATTGGCTGTAAAGCCATAAATGTTTTTAAAGCTGCGCGGATATGGCTCATTCACCGCATAGGTGAATTGAACAATTTTACCATTCGGTTTTAAAATCATATCAAATTGCTCTAAAATATTGGCAGCGACGGGTTTGGGTAAGCTTTTAAATGGCAGACTAGATACAATCTTAGACACTTTACCGATGCCCTTCTGACACAGATATTTTTGCAAAAATTGTGCGTCACCATGAATGACGTTGGCTTTGGGGAATTTTTCTTTCAGCTCGGCAATAAACCCTTCTTCGCTCTCGAAAAGGTAGAGATTTTCTTGCGGAATGCCAGCTTCAACCAAAGCCCGGGTCATCACACCAGTGCCAACCCCAACCTCGACATAAATCTCATTTTCATCAACCCCAATATGTTGCGCCATGGAGCGGCATAAATTTTTGCCACTGGGCATAACTGCACCAATTTCTTGCGGGGATTTGACCATTTTCTTTATAAAAGAAGATGCGTTTTGAAATTTTTGACGCATAGCTTGTCATTTCCTTTAAGCCTGAGCCATGACCATCATTTATGCTCATTCATTCGCTCTACAGATATTATGTAATATATCTGACGCAAATTTCAATATCAATTATTAACAAAATTATATTGACTCTTCCAAAGCCAAGCCCTGATCGGTTTTAGCAATCCAACCACCGCCTAAAACTTGTCGTCCATCTTCGCCGCCGTAAATAACACAGGCTTGCCCTGAAGAAATGCCCATTTCGGCCTGTTCGAGCTCAACATAAACTGACCAATTGTTAATTTTTAGCTTGGCAGGTGCAGGAGTGGACGTGGAGCGCAGCCGCACATATATATTTAAGCCATCTTTGGCAGCCGCCTCAACATCGCCCTCGCCCAGCCAATTAATGTCTTTAATGTAAATTTGCGTGGCCAACAAAGCTTCGCGTGGCCCGACAATCACTTGATGCAGGTCGGGGTTTAACTTGACCACGAATAGCGGGTCACCGCCGCCAATGCCCAAACCTTTGCGCTGGCCAATGGTATAACTGATAATGCCTTTATGCTGGCCTAAAACATGGCCTTGCATATCGACAATATCACCCGCGGTTAGCGCGCCTGGGCGCAATTTTTCGATCACCGATTTATAATTGCCATTGGGCACAAAACATATATCTTGGCTGTCGGGTTTATCGGCCACAATCAAGCCATATCGGCTGGCCATTTCTCGCACTTCAGTTTTGGGCAAATGGCCCAAAGGAAAGCGGATAAAATCCAGCTGCGCCTGAGTGGTGGCAAATAGGAAATAACTTTGGTCGCGATTGTCATCAGCCGCGCGGAATAATTGCGCGCCAACCTCATTGCCTTCACGTTTGACATAATGGCCTGTTGCCATGCAATCAGCACCTAAATCTTCGGCTGTGCTCAGTAGGTCTTGAAATTTGACCGTTTGGTTGCATTTAACGCAAGGAATCGGGGTTTCGCCGCGCAAATAGCTATCGGCAAAGTCATCTATTACTTTTTCTTTAAAGCGGTTTTCATAATCCAAAACATAATGTGGGATTTCTAGCAATTCGGAAACGCGGCGGGCATCATGAATGTCTTGCCCAGCGCAACATGCGCCTTTTTTGGCCAAAGCTTGGCCGTGATCATAAAGCTGCATGGTGATGCCAATCACCTCATAGCCTTGTTCATGCAAATAAGCCGCCACCACACTGCTATCAACACCGCCAGACATCGCCACCACAACCCGCGTTTCGGCCTCGGGTTTTTTAAAACCTAAACTATTAATACCATCACTGGCATAGGTGGCTAATTTGTTTTCAATTAATGTGGCTTCTGACATGGTTTATCTATCATTTTAATTTGCAGATCGGCAATTTTTACCTAATACAGGGCCTATATGTCAAATCATTCCTAGTGTGTATTATTTTAAATTACTAAAAATTATATATATCAATAGGTTAACATGTAAAATAATTGGCACAATAGTTGCTTTATTTATAGATACTGATAGATAACGCAAAAGAATTGATTAAAAGCCAAATATGAATAAATTATCCCCTGTTCCGTATACCTTCCAAAAAACGCCGATTGCGCCAATCAAACAGCCGTATCATCAGCCCAAAAAATATGATGCCCCACCCGCTAAAAAATTTGATGCCCCAGAGCCGAAAAAATATGACGCTCCTGAACCCAAGAAAAATGATGCGCCTGCTGCGAAAAACGATCGTCCCGAAAAAATTGATCAGCCAGATGATAAAAATCTGGTGGATCGCAAATTCTCTGACCTGATTTCGGAACAAAAAACCAACGAGACAGCAGCGCCCATCGAAATACAAACTCAAACCGCGGGTATAGCAAACAAACAAGCAAGCACTGACGCCACACCAATTGACGCGGCGCCCGCTAATGCCGATATATCCATTGACGCCCTTACGCCCGCTGGCACCACCATATTGGCAAGTGAACTGGCTGACAGCAAATTAGCCGAATTAAATTTAAACCAGACAGGCGCCGAGCCAACAGTTGTTGAACCACCTGTTGCCGCGCAAGCGGTTGTCTCACAAGCCGTTATCGAACAAGCCAATGTCTCACAGGCCGATGTCGAAACTGACGATATAGCACCGCAAATTGCAGTCACCGTGCCAAAGCCTTTGACCCCAGAAAATACCAGCAATGATAATGTTGAACTGGTCGCCGTTAAAGACACAATTGTCAATCAAGACGTGATTGCCAATAAAGAGGTGACCGTCAATCTAGATGAGATCGTCAATAAAGCTGCAGCCACCAATCAAGATACGACCGTCAATCTAGGTGCAACCGCCAACCAAACGGCGACCATCGATAAAGCGGCAACCGCCAATCAACAGGCTACTGTCGATCAAATTGCAAGCGCCAATCAAGACCCAATTGCCAAGAACTCGGCAAAACAACCACTAACCACCGAAATAAACCCACAAAGTTTGGCTGAAAATCTTGAAAACCCATCGACCGAAAATTTGGGGAAAATGGGTTTAACACCCGAACAAGCCGCCAAAACCCTTGGGCAGGCGAAAAACCCATTGGCTGCCGCAAATGACGGCAATGTAAACCCCAAGGCCGAAAAAACCTTAGCCGAGTTGGGCGCATCGCTCGGCCAAACTCAAAACCAATTGGGCAAAAATTCATCCGAATTAGCCGCTACGAAGCCAAGTAAACCACCAGCCGCAGTTGTTGATCAAGAAGCCGTAAAAACTGAGTTTAACGGTGACAAAGCCATCGATATGGCGCAACAAAATGCAGCCAATCAGACCCCAAAACAAATCGATAAATATGCCGAACGTTATTCTCAAAACCAAAATGCTGAGCAAAGCTTAAGCGGCGATGCCGACAAATCCACCAGTGCCGCACACAATCAACTCACTGCCGCCTATAACAACGCAAAATCAAATATATCAGATGGTCAAAATGCCAATGGTTCAATGTCGGCGCTAGATAAAATTGCCGACAAAAACCCATCAGATTTTTTGAACCAATTGCAAAATGACAACACCAATCAGCAGATTGAATTGAACAACCAAGACAAAGCAGCCAATGTAAGATTATCCATGCAAAATGGTAAATTGACCCAAAACTTACCGTTAAACAGTATGGCATTCCAAATAGGCAAGCAGTTTAGCAAGGGAAATAGTGAGTTTCAGATCAGGTTAGACCCAGCCGAATTGGGCCGTGTTAACATTAAGCTAACCGTGAAACAAGGCGGTGATATCAAAGCTCATATGGTGACGGAACGCAATGATGTATTTGAATTATTACAGCGTGACAGCCGTGCGCTTGAAAAAGCCCTAAATGATGCTGGCTTTGATGGCAATAACATTGAAGTAGAAGTGACGCTCGATCAAAACGCCCAAAATGGCGGTACATTTGCTGAAAATTTCTTTGATAAGACCACAGACAATGACCAAGTCAGCAACGCAAATGCCGATAATGACAATGAAACAGAACAACAGGCGGTTAAAATGGTCGCCAGCCACATGCCGCTTCATGTGACATCCACCGCCGTCGATAGAAAAATTTAAAATAAGGAAATATGATATGTCCATTGCCTCAATAGCCGAATCCGTTGCCGGAAAAAGCCCGACGTCTGTTTCTCCTGAATCAACCATTGCAGATAATTTTGATATATTTCTAAATCTTCTCACCACCCAACTAAAAAACCAGAACCCGCTGGATCCGGTTAAAACCAATGAATTCACGCAACAATTGGTGCAATTCGCCCAAGTTGAACAACAAGTGAAAACCAACGATAATTTAGAAAATATCGCCGATTTATATCAAGAATCCACTTTAAGCTCTACTGTTAGTTATATTGGCAAAACAATCACCGCTGAAGGTGATGTCACTAAATTGGAAGGTAATGGTGCCAATTGGGATGTTAAATTCGACGATGACCCCAATGAAACCACAATCACCATTAGCAACAGTTCAGGTAAAACCATTTATACTGAGAATGTTAACTTTAATATTGGATCCAATACTTACGCTTGGAACGGTCAAAACGACTTTGGCAACCCCCAAGCAAACGGGTTATACACAATAAAAGTCAGTGCAACCAACGCCGATGGCAAGACGATTAAGGCCAGTACGATGACCACTGGTGTTGTAACAGGTGTAGATATGACCGGAAACATCGCTGTTTTAAACATCGGAAACCGCACCGTTAAGCTAGAAAATATACAGAAAATAGAGGCTTAGACATTATATTTAATCTTCTACTCCACGTGTCATAACGTTACAGTCATTTACCAAGACCATAAAGGTTTCCAAACTCTTAACCAAAAATTCCACGTCAACCATTCGTTTACCTTACGCGTTAGTCAATTTTTAAAACTACTCGTGTAATCTCTGTTTAAACAAGTTTGGAAACATGAGTTATGGCAAATCAATATCGTTCTAGAGTAAATTATGTCATCGGCCCAGATGGTAGCCCACTTACCGTCAACGACCTCCCTCCCGTCAATACACGTCGTTGGGTAATTCGCCGCAAGGCAGAAGTGGTTGCCGCAGTGCGAGGAGGCCTACTAAGCCTAGAAGAAGCCTGCTCGCGTTACACCCTCACGGTAGAAGAATTTTTAGGATGGCAACGTTCTATTGATAAACACGGCTTAGCTGGGTTGCGTACAACCCGCATCCAAAAATACCGCGCAGATGGCACCAGCTATCTCTCATAAATTATAAATTTGCTTAATATGTTAAGCAAATCAGTTAGAGGCAATTTGTATTGCGTATGCTTCTATAAAACCGAGAAAAATAATGGCCAAAGCCTTTGTTTTCCTCGGTTTTTTATTTTTAAATATACCACAGTAAAGTTTTTAAATTAATTAAAACAATTAGTTAACTCAAAAACAAATCACTTCTACAACTCACTCAAAATAAGCCTCCACATTGGGACTCGTTTGACGATTCAAACCGCCCAACTTACAACCTATGAGTGAAATTTTGTGGGTAACACGGCTTTTCCACAATTAATTAGCCTTTTGGGGCGGCAATAATTTCCTAGTTAATAAAATTCGTTAATACTCTGTTTACCAAATAGGGGGTAAAACTTGCCTAGTGGGTTTATTCTAACTGCGTAACATGCTGAACTGATAAATCTCTACTGAGTTGGCGACATATTATTTGGGTTTGAGCAACATCTTGGCGGATAAGTGGCTCAAAAATTAAGAGAAGAGGCATATGTTAGAGTTTTTAGAAAAATTGGGTGTCGCCCGCGTGGGCGCTATGGCGGCTGTCGCTTTGGGCATGATAGGCTTTTTTGCCTTCATCATTGTCGAAGTCAATTCACCTGTATACGTCCCTCTTTATACCGATTTATCATTGCGCGACATGCAAGAAGTGGTCAAACGTCTAGAAGCCCAAGGCGTACCGCATGAATTGAAAAATGACGGCGCAACCATTTGGGTGCCCAAAGAAAATTTACAGCGCCTAAAAATGTCATTCGCCTCTGAAGGCTTGCCCACAGGCGGCAGCATCGGTTATGAGATTTTTGACAAAACCGACAGCTTAGGCACCACATCATATGTACAGATCTTAAATCACAAGCGCGCACTTGAGGGTGAACTCTCCAGAACCATCACCGCATTACGTAATGTGGCAGCAGCAAGGGTGCATTTGGTATTGCCTGAAAAGAAATTATTCTCACGCAACGAAGCCCAACCTTCAGCCTCTGTCACCCTGCGAATTTTGGGTGATCTAGACCAAGCCACTGTTAAATCAATTCAATATCTTGTCGCCTCTGCGGTGACGGGTTTAAAAACCCCTTATGTCGCCATCATTGATGAACGTGGCAGAACCTTAGCCTCAGGCAATGGTGAAGAAACTGGCCTTGGCCTCGCCAATAGTTTTGATGAAAGATCCAGTGTGATTGAAAACCGCTTGAAAAAGCAAATCGAGTTTTTAATCATCTCTATTGTGGGTGAAGACAAAGCGCGGGTTAAAGTGACCGCTGAAATTCAATTAAACACCATAACCCAACAAAGTGAGACTTATGACCCCGATGGCCAAGTGATACGCTCAACCCAAAATAACGAAAAATCAAACAACAGCGAAAATAACGACAATAAAGAAGCCGTATCAGTTAATAATGAATTGCCTAATGCGGGTGAAAATGATGGCGCGTCAAACAATACATCACGCCAAGCAGGCAACAGCACGACCGAAACGGTCAATTTTGAAATTTCAAAAACCACCAGAACCGAAGTGATTGCCGCGGGCAACATCAAAAAACTATCTGTCGCCGTATTGGTTGATGGTGTCTACACAATAGATGCTGAAGGCAAAGCCGTTTATAGCTCTCGCCCGCAAGATGAACTTGATAAAATCAACGAATTGGTGCGCACCGCCATTGGTTTTGACGCAAGTCGTGGTGATGTGGTCAATGTCATCAACTTGCAATTTGTTAACAATACAGTCATCCCTGAGCCCATTGAAGACGCGGGCATGTTTAATTTTACCAATGCTGAATTATTCCGCATGGCTGAATTAGGCACATTATTCTTCATTGCGCTCGTCGTTCTATTCATGGTCATCAGGCCTTTGATCAAACGCATCTTAAGCCCCGAAGAGATGGAACAGCCTTTATTAATTGACCCCAACAGCGTGACCCATACAGTCAACGCAGCGGGCCAACCAGTGGCAATATTGGCCGATGGTACCGAAGTATCCCCCGCTGTCATTGCCGCATTAGAAGATAAACAAGGTGAAGCAAAGCCTGCGATATCTGCCAAATTAGAAACCGCATTGGCGATTGGCGATTTGCAGCAATCGACCATTAAACATGTTGGTGAAATTGTTAATAACAACCCCGATGAAACATTATCCATTATACGGCAATGGCTAACCGAAGGCGAAGAAGAGCGCCGCGCCGTTCCATTATAAGACATTAAGGTAAAGCACATTCATGAGCCAAATTGTCAGTACAAATATCGCCACTGAAAACGCTAATACTGCCGTCAGCACAACCTATGAAGGGTTGCAGGGCAAGCAGAAAGCCGCGCTGTTTTTGATGGCCTTAGGCACTGAATATGGCTCACGCATATGGGACGCTTTGATTGATGAAGAGATCAAAGAAATTTCATATGAAATGAGCAAATTAGGCAATGTGAATGCTGAGATGATTGAAGAATTGCTGATTGATTTCATTTCGAAAATGTCAGCCTCTGGCGCAATAACCGGTAGTTTTGATGCCACCGAGCGCTTGCTTAAACAATTTTTACCTGGTGATCGGGTGTCATCTATTTTGGAAGAAATTCGCGGCCCAGCTGGGCGTAACATGTGGGAGCAACTCTCCAACGTGCAAGAAGATGTTCTGGCCAATTATCTAAAAAACGAATATCCACAAACTGTATCGGTGGTTTTATCTAAATTACGTTCTGACCAAAGCGCTAAAATTTTGGGCATATTGCCTGATGATTTTGCCCTTGAAGTGGTCAACCGTATGTTAACTATGGAAGCCGTACAACGTGAAATTTTAGACCGTATTGAAGACACCTTGCGCAATGAATTTATGTCAAGCTTAGCCCAAACCAACCGCCGCGATGCTCATGAACAAATGGCCGATATCTTTAACTCTTTCGACCGCCAAACCGAGGCTCGTTTCCTCACCTCTTTGGAAGAAGAAAATCGCGAATCCGCCGAACGCATCAAACATCTTATGTTTACATTTGAAGATTTGGGTAAATTGGATACCGCTGGTTGTCAGGTCTTGTTGCGTGACACACCTAAGGATAAATTGGCCATCGCACTTAAAGGCACAACCGATACATTACGTGACTATTTCTTTGGCAATATGTCACTACGCGCAGCCAAAATATTGCGTGATGATTTAGAAATTATGGGCGCTGTACGGCTTAAAGATGTTGATGAGGCGCAATTGTTAATGGTCAATCTATGTAAAGATTTAGCTGCCAAAGGCGAGATTATGCTGGCTAACGATTCTGACGCCGACGATTTTATTTATTAGGATAGTGAAGAAAAACCATGGCTGAAACTTTAAAATTTACCTTCAACACCGCTTTTGGAACCCGTTCCGAAAACCAAGAATTGAACGTTAAAGTGCCTGTCATCACCCAAGATGACGTCGACGCCGCCCGCACCCAAGGTTTTGTACAAGGCCGCGAGGATGGTTTGACCGAAGCCACTTCACAATTTAACGCTGAATTTAAAGCCAGCTTCGAAGCCCTTTCTAGCAAATTAGACTTGATGCTCAACAACCAAGCAACCGCCGCCCAGATGGCCATAGAGCAAGCCCAAAATTATGCCTTATTGATTGCCCAAAAAATATCCAAAGCCGCCCTCACCCAGCATCCAACCAAGCAAATCATCGCTTTGATTGAAGATTGCCTCTCGCACATTAATTTAATGCCGCATTTGGTCATTCGGGTCAACCAATCACTCTCTGCGCAAACTCAAGAAGAGCTACAACCCATCATCGAGCAAAAAGGTTTTGAAGGCAAATTAATCGTTTTAGGCGAACCAGACATCCCCTTGGGTGATTGCATGGTTGAATGGGCTGATGGTGGCGTGGCACATAATACCCAAGAAATTGTGCAAACCATCAGCAACCGTTTAGCCGATTATTTTGGCTATAATGTCGAAACCATGCCCGCTGAGGTCAAACCCGATTTAAGCCTTGAAGCTGAATTAGACCCCGAAGCTGATTTAAGCCCTGAAGCTGATTTAAGCCCTGAGGGTAACAATTTGGCAGATGAAAAACTTATAGCAAACAATGATCAAAAAGATGAAAAAATAGAAGCGACAGATTCCACCGACCAGGCTAAGCTGTCAACCTCAACTTTAGATGAAACCGTAATGGATGACCCAGCTATGGACGACTCAATAATAGATGATACACTAATAGCTGAATCAAACGGTTTAGAAGGACAGACAGATGAGTGAAGAAACCCCGCCTGATGCGAATGATCTTGGTTTAGACCAGTTTAATGAAAACAACGATGCAGACACCAGTGCCAGCAATAGCGTCACGATGGCTCCTGATGATGACCGCACCGCCCAAGATTTAGAAGCCGTATTTGACGTACCTGTCACCGTAAGCGCCATTTTAGGCCGCTCCTTAATGGATGTAAGTGAGTTATTAAGCATGGATGAAGGCTCGATCATTCCTTTGGATAGAAAAGTCGGGGAAGCCATCGATATTTACGTTAACAACCGTCACATAGCGCGTGGTGAAGTGGTGATGACCGAAGGCCGTTTGGGCGTGACGATGACAGAAATCATCAAAAGTGAAAGCTAGGATGCTATGAGATTATTAATTATCGGCACATTAAATGGCCAATTAACCGCCGCGAGCAAAATGGCCATGGACAAAGGCGCCAAAGTTCTTCATGCAGCCGATATCATCAAAGCCATGCACATTGTACGCAGCGGCAAAGGTGCAGACCTTGCCATGGTTGATGTGAGCTTAAACATTGCGCATCTCATCTCATCGCTCGAAGCCGAGCATATTCACATTCCCGTTGTGGCATGCGGCATGCAGAATGACGCGGCCGCAGCCGTTGCTGCCATCAAAGCCGGTGCCAAAGAATATATTCCGCTACCGCCAGAAGCCGAGCTTATCGCCGCCATCATCGCCGCAGTGAGTGAAGAAAACCACAAAATGATTTGCCGTGATGTGGCCATGGAACGGGTTGTTGACCTTGCCAAACAAGTCGCCCCAAGCCAAGCCTCAATCCTCATCACCGGTGAAAGCGGTACAGGCAAAGAAGTGATGGCGCAATATATTCATCAAAAATCCAAACGCAAAGACAAGCCTTTCATCTCCATCAACTGTGCGGCCATACCCGAACATTTAATTGAATCTGAGCTTTTTGGCCATGAAAAAGGCGCTTTCACTGGCGCAGTCGCACGCCGCATCGGCAAATTTGAAGAAGCCAATGGTGGCACATTATTGCTCGATGAAATCAGTGAAATGGACATTCGCCTACAAGCCAAATTATTGCGTGTCATTCAAGAACGGGTGCTTGACCGCATTGGTGGCAATAAACCTGTGGCAATTGACATTCGCATCATCGCCACATCCAACCGCGATTTAACCCAAGCGGTACGTGATGGTATATTCCGTGAAGACCTATTATTCCGCCTCAATGTGGTCAATTTAAAACTGCCTGCATTGCGCGAACGCCCCAATGACATCGGTGTATTGGCCACGCATTTTGTCGCCAAATATTCTGCCATGAACGGCATTGACGTAAAACCAATTAGTGACGCCGCAAGAAAACAACTCGAACAAAGCCAATGGAAAGGCAATGTGCGTGAATTGGAAAACACCATTCACCGCGCTGTATTGCTTTGCACTGAAGATGTGATTACCGAAGCCAGCCTACGCACGCCTGAAGGCTATCAAATTAATGAGCATAATAGCCCAGACAATGCCAGCCGCGCGGTTTTAACTGCCGAAGCAGCCAGTGCCTCATTAATCGGCCAAACTGTCGCCGAAGTGGAACAAGGGCTGATTTTAAAAACCTTAAATCATTGTTTAGGCAACCGCACCCATGCGGCCAATATTTTGGGCATATCCATCCGCACCTTGCGCAATAAGCTAAAACAATATGGCGAAAAGGGCATCACTGTGCCGCCGCCTAATGCAGGCGAGGCATTGCCTCAACCGCATATGTAGTCATTAAATATGTAACCAAACATATAGATATACGTCTAGAAAAGATAAGAAGAAAATGAATGAGTGAAATAATCGCAACAGACCCAGCCACTGCCAATAGCGCCGAACTGCCAACACTTGTTGGCACTGAGGATAAGTCTAAGGCATCTGGTGCGCCTAAAATTTCGGTTTTCCCCAGCCTGAGATCTTTACTTGGTCGTGCTGACATTGGATTTGCCTTGGGCATAATGGGCATTCTGACCATTATGATCTTGCCGTTACCGACATATCTGATGGATTTCACCCTCGCTATATCCATCACTTTCTCCATCCTCATCATGATGAATGCACTCTTCATCTCTAAGCCGCTTGAATTCTCGGTTTTTCCAACTGTATTATTGATCGCCACCCTATTGCGTTTGGCGCTTAACTTAGCCTCAACCCGTTTGATATTATCGCACGGCCATGAAGGCCCCGACGCGGCTGGCAAAGTGATTGAAGCCTTTGGCTCTTTTGTGATGCAAGGCAATTTCATCATCGGTATCATTGTATTTGGTATTTTGGTTTTGGTTAACTTTGTCGTCATCACCAAAGGTTCTGGCCGTATCGCCGAAGTGGCGGCTCGCTTTAGCTTGGACGCCATGCCCGGCAAACAAATGGCCATTGATGCCGACCTTTCAGCTGGCATTATTAAAGAAGACGAAGCCAAACAAAAACGTGCCGATCTCGAAGCTGAATCAGCGTTTTTTGGCTCTATGGATGGTGCCAGTAAATTTGTAAAAGGTGATGCCATTGCGGGCTTAATCATTACCTTTATCAACGTATTGGGCGGCATCATTGTTGGCGTGGTGCAAAATGATATGTCAATGGGTGACGCGGCCGAAACTTATACCCTGCTCACCATTGGTGATGGTTTGGTTAGCCAAATACCAGCTCTCATCGTATCAGTATCGGCAGGCCTATTGGTATCTAAAGCTGGTGTAAAAGGCAGTGCCGACAAGGCTTTGATTTCTCAACTAAGTGCCTATCCCAAAGGTTTGGGCATTGCCTCATCAATGATGATTGGCATGGCATTCTTGCCGGGCATTCCGATGATTCCATTCTTTATAATGGGCGGAGCGGCAGGATATGCGGCTTATGCCACGACCAAAAAAGACCAAATGAAAAGAATGAAAAGCACCGCCAAACTATTGGCCGATGAGCTAACCAGCAAAGAAAATGATAACGAGGAGCCGATTGCCACTGCTTTAAAAATGGATGAGTTGCGCCTTGAAATTGGCATCAATCTATTGCCACTCATTCAGAACAAAGACAATGATGAAGAAGAAGACCGCCTGACCCAGCAAATTAAAGCCCTGCGCCGCCAATTGGCCACCGACATGGGCTTCATCATGCCATCAGTGCGCATATTGGACAATGTGCGGCTTGAAGGCAATGAATATAACATTTGCATCAAAGAAGTTGAAGCGGGCCGCGGCAGCATATATATTGACCAACTTATGGTGATGGAACCGACGGGCGCCCCCATTGACTTGCCTGGCACCCACACAATTGAACCAACATTTGGCATTCCTGCATCCTGGATTGCCGAAAGCTTGCGTGATGAAGCCAATATGCGCGGCTATACCGTGGTTGACCCAGCCACTGTTTTGGCCACGCATTTAACCGAGACCATTAAAAACAATATGGCCGATCTGCTGTCTTATGGCGAGGTCAAAGGCTTATTACAAGAAATGCCTGAAAATCATCAAAAATTATTGCTAGATATATGCCCCTCACTCATCAGCGTTAGCGGCATTCAACGTGTCTTACAAACTTTATTGACCGAGCGAGTGTCGATCCGCGATTTGCCGACCATCTTAGAAGCCATTGCAGAAATTGTTGGCACATCAAGCAACCCGAGCGCCATTGCCGAACATGTCCGCAGCCGTTTGGCCCGCCAAATCTGCGCCGCCAATGCGGGTATGAACGGCAATTTAGCCTTCATCACCCTCAGCCCGCAATGGGAGCAAAATTTTGCCGACGCCCTTGTTGGCCAAGATGATGACCGCCAGCTCGCCATGGCACCCAGCCAATTACAAGAATTCATCACATTGGTACGTGACCAGTTTGAACATGCTGCCGCCGAAGGCGAAAACCCTGTATTGCTAACCAGCCCAGGTGTACGCCCTTATGTGCGCTCCATCATTGACCGCTTTAGAAGCCAAACCTTTGTGATGTCACAAAATGAAATTCATCCGCAGGCTAAATTGAAAACAGTGGGGCAAATATGACCGCAATATTTTGGACAAATATGACCACTATATTCTGGTCAGATACGATTAGGTATAATTAATGGCGACTCACATTTTTAGAGGCAAAGATAAAGACGAAGCCTATCGCGACCTATATGCCATGGCCGGGCAGGATGTTTTCATCATTCGTGAATTTATCGACCAAGCGGGGCTATATTGCATTGAGGCCGCGCCCAAAGTTGTGCCCAATAACCCGCATGGAAATGCCATTCCGCAAACCATCACCACGCCCAGTAAACGCCCAAAAGACCCAAGCGACCGCTATACAATATCGCAATTGTTAAGCCAATTGCGCCATGCAGGTTTTGCCGAACCAACCTTGCGACAATTTATCTATTGGATGAAGCGCCAAAATGAGCAAAGTCCTGAGATCAATAAAGACCAACCTAAAGACATTGCATTACAAAAATTCGCCGAATATTTAGACATTCAACAAGTGGTTGAACCCATTATACAAGCCCCGCAAAACCCAATTCTTTTAATTGGCCCACCAGGCAGTGGCAAAACCGTTACCACCGCAAGGCTTTGCGCCCGTGCTTTGCTGGCTGGCGAAGAGGTTGCTTATGTGACACTTGATTGCGTGCGCACAGGCGCGGTCGAGCAATCGCGTTGCTTGAGTAAGTTTTTAGAAATCGGCTTAACAGAAATTGAAAATGTAACACAATTCACCAAATGGATGGATGGATATAATAAAAGTCTAAACCAGAATGTGACCTTTATCGATTCTCTTTCGACCAATATTTATAATATGGAAGATATGCGCTGGCTGCTTGATTATATGGAAGCTGCTGAACAAAATAATGTTGAAATTGAACCTATTTTGGTGATCAGCGCCACCACAGATGCCACCACAATTGGTGATTATGCCACCACTTTTAGGTCGATGGGCATTAACCGCGTGATCATAACTTGTTGGGACATTGCCAGCAAACCTGCCGCCACTTTTAGCGCCATTATAGACGCTGGGTTACAAATCGCCATGATAAGCGACAGCCCTTATTTAACCGCTGGCAGTAAAAAACTAGACTCCCTCAGCTTGGCCCAAAAATTAGTCGCCAAAAAAGGCATGCCCGCTTGGTTAGAACAGATTGGGCAGTTGAAATAAGCTGTAAGATCAATCAATTATTGACATGAAAAGTCCATTTAAGCATGACCAATGCATCATCGCCATTTTCATAATGTCGTGGGATTTTTTGCACGCAGAAAAACCCAAATTTCTTATATAAACGTATGGCTCGGAAATTATTTTTTTCGACAAAAATGCGTATGACCAATTTTCGGCATGAAATTATGGCGTCTCTTAGCAAAAAAGCACCTATGCCTTTGCCCGCATATTCATCCGCCACCACTAAGCTATTGCCATTCGTCCAGGGATAATATTTTTTACTATGAGTGGCTACATAGCCAGCAAATTTATCTTCAAAAAACCCGACAATGAATGTGTGTTCTTCATGACCGATGAAATCTCGTATTTCACCAACCGTCAAATTCGTGGGGTCAGCTGGGAAAGCTATATTCTGGCTTGCGAATATATCCTCGCTATCATCAACATTGGCGACCCGAATGTTGATTCTGCTTCCAAATCTTTCTTCAAATCTTCCCAATTGATACATAGAACAACTCTGATGTTAATTATAGTGCGCAAATATTATCATGAATTTGATATAATATGTTTTATTCCTGAAAATGGTATAGGTCTTTATATTGGGGTTAATTCAAACTCGGAATTCCTATCTACCCCTCGTTTCCACAACTCCCATTCATTTCAGTGAGTGCGTGTTCGGCCGTTCGAAGCCGCTGCAGACGAACGCGCGGCAGGCAAGCGCAGCATGCGTAGCATGTGGAGCGCACGCAAGTGTCAACAGTGAGCTTAAGCGAACGTATAAATGAAGTACCCGAGTGTAGGCAGTACAGCCAACTTTCTTATGTCTTAGCAAGGTTGGAGGCAGGTTCATTGGTTGAGATTCCAGTGCAAAATTTCTAAGTCAAAACCTTTCCGCACATTCAGGGCAGCGTCCTGCCAACACTCTGGAATTTTGCATTTTTTCGTTCGCTTCGCTCTCTAGTGGCCCCTGCGGGCGCTTGCATCCGCAAGCTTGCTACGCGCTAACCGCGCGACGGCCAGTCGGCCTTGCCTCAGCCTGTCGGCTTCGGACTCTTTTACCATGATAGGCTGTGTTAACTGAATGGCACGTGATTTGGAAACGAGGGGCAATCATACGCTCAGAGCGTGCATAAGACACATTGTTAAAATTTTGACTCATTAAGCTACCAAACGCCAAAAAACCCGCTCAGAGGAGGTAATCTCGACTCAGAGCAAGCATATGTGCCCATAGCCGAGTGCATAAATGCAGCTCGGCCTGGAGAGTTCTAGTAAATAAAATCTATACTTTTATTTACCGACCAAAACGGCGTTGTAGATTGCGTGCAACCTCATCCATATCGGCAGCTTCGCGCTTGGCGATAAATTGGCTATGCGCTTTTTTCTCTTTTTCTTCAAGCAGTTCGACACGTTTAAGTTCTTCGAAGCTTTCGGCCAAATCACTTTTAGCCAAATCATATTGGCTTTGCAGGCCATCAATGGTCACTTGAATATTATCCGCACGGTCTTTGGCCGATTTTGCGAATGTCGGATAGGCATAATGCGTCACATCAGTTATGCCCGCGCGCTCTTGCTCAAAACGCACTTGTTCATGCAGGTCAAATTGCTTTTGTTGCAAATCCCGCATCATCATTTCTATTTCGTTCACTTGTCGCTGCTTTTCTTCCACTTGGAAGCGACGCAGCCTTATTAAGGATTGTCTAGATTTCATTTACTTTACTCTACTCATTAAAGCCAAAGGGGTTGCCAGATTTCCCATTGGCTTCGGTTACACTCTGACCGTCTGGCATTTGGTCAGTACTCTCTCCAGCAATACGCGCTGAAGAATTCAATATATTCTGTAATATCTGGTAGCCTTCTAACAGGCTTGTCTGCTCTTCTTTACGCTGAGTTAGAAATTTTTCTAACGGCTCATGATAAAGAATCGCTTCATCAACTTCTGGGTTGGTGCCAGCGCGATAAGCACCCAAACGTATCAATTCTTCCATATCACCATAAGTCGCCATCAAACGCTTGGCTTTTTGAATGACCGGATACCATTCTTCAGGCACACAACCCGGCATAGTACGTGAAACGGATTTTAACACATTAACCGATGGGAAACGCCCACGCTCAGCAATCGAACGTTCCATCACAATATGGCCATCTAATATGCCGCGCACCGCATCGGCCACCGGTTCATTATGATCATCACCATCGACCAAAACCGTAAATAGCCCCGTAATAGAGCCAGCGATTGGCTCGCCATTGTCATTGGAAATATGTGGTAAAAATTCGCCAGGCCCTGCCCGTTCTAATAATTTTGGTAATTCTGAAAATACGGTTGGTGTATAGCCCTTACTAGTCGGCGGCTCACCCGAACTGAGGCCAATTTCACGCTGTGCCATGGCAAAGCGGGTGACGCTATCCATCAAACACAAGACATTTTTACCTTGATCGCGGAAATATTCCGACAAAGACAATGTCATATAGGCTGATTGTTTGCGCATCAACGCACTTTCATCGCCTGTTGCCACCACTATGATAGATTTTTTAAGCCCATGTTCGCCCAAATCATCTTCAATAAATTCTTGCACTTCACGGCCACGTTCACCAATCAAGCCAATAATTGTCACATCTGATTCAGTATAACGTGCCAACATCGACAATAAAACCGATTTACCCACGCCGGAGCCCGCAAAAATACCCATACGTTGCCCGACGCAACAAGTCGTAAAACTATTTAAACACCGCACCCCTAAATCCATCGGCGCACCAACCCGCGCTCGTTTGTTAGCGCGCGGCGGTTTATTGCGTAAAGGAATGCCTATATTGCCTCTGGGCAACGGGCCTTTGCCATCAATCGGCTCGCCCAAACCGTTAACCACACGGCCCAACCAAGCGTCGTTAGGCCTTACCACTGGTTCGGCAGATAAGAGTGTGGCTTTGCAGCCCATGCGCACGCCATCAATTTCGCCAAACGGCAAGCACAAAGCCATATTGTCTTTAAAACCAACAACTTCGCAGGTTACGGAATGATCTTCTTTAACAATAACTTTAAGATGTGCGCCAACATTCATGGCGTAGAGTGGGCCGATAATTTCGACAAGCAGCCCTTGTACTGAAACCACCCGGCCCCAATATTCTGTTACAGTGATATTTTCTAACTCGTTTACCAAAAGAACAATCCACTTATACTTAGAAATAATTTATTTTAACACTCTGGCCTAATTAACCAAATTTAATAATTATTTTCTAACCATCATTATGCCCCCTAAAATTTAAGTTTCTGTAAACTTTCCTAAAAAAAATCGTTAAATTTCAGTTACTTTTAACCAAACATGGTTTATTTTTAGTAAGCGCGGCATTAACAATCTGGTAAAATTTATTAACAATACGGGATTAAATCTTTACTTTGATTAGGATTTGTTAACTAAATGGCTTTAGCTTACTGATTCGTAGGCATAATTTTTTTATGTCGAATCAATTAACTGAAATCTCGAGGCCAAAGAGTATGGTTGGTAAATTATTTGGTGAGCGGTGTTTTGATATACAGAGGCAAAGGGGTTACTGATGCGTGTTCTTCTGATCGAAGATGATAGTGCAACGGCACAAAGTATTGAGCTTATGCTCAAATCCGAAGGTTTTAACATTTATGTGACAGACTTAGGTGAAGAAGGTGTGGATTTAGGCAAGCTTTATGATTATGACATCATTCTGCTCGACTTAAATTTGCCAGATATGAGCGGCTATGAAGTGTTGAAAGCTTTGCGTTTAGCAAAAGTAGCAACACCTATACTTATTCTTTCGGGCCTTGCGGGCATTGAAAATAAAGTACGCGGCTTAGGTTTTGGTGCAGATGATTATATGACCAAACCATTCCATAAAGATGAATTGGTTGCACGGATTCACGCCATTGTGCGCCGCTCTAAAGGCCATTCTCAATCCATCATTAAAACCGGTGATTTAGCGGTTAACTTGGACAATAAGACAGTTGAGATTGATCAACAACGTGTTCATTTGACGGGTAAAGAATATCAAATGCTAGAATTGCTTTCTTTGCGTAAGGGCACAACCCTCACCAAAGAAATGTTCTTAAACCATCTATATGGTGGCATGGATGAGCCAGAACTAAAAATTATCGACGTATTCATTTGCAAATTGCGCAAAAAACTTTCTGCTGCAACGGGTAATGATTATATTGAAACCGTTTGGGGTCGTGGCTATGTGCTACGCGAAATCGAAGACGACAATCCAAATGGCGAGATTGAATTTAGCGAGTCTGCTTAACATTAAGAACTTAAAAAAAAGCCCACCAATTTGGTGGGCTTTTTTTATGTCTTAATTATACTAGGCCCCTGCGGGCGCGATACTCCGTATCGCTTGCTACAGGCTAACCGCCCGACGGCCAGTCGGCCTTGCCTCACCCTATGGGTTCGGACTTTTTTCCCAAGAAAAACACACCGAATAAACTATTTAGCACCTATACCCGGCGCTTCGGCAAACTCTAGCTAACTTAGCTTAATGAGACTAGCTTGGGTGGTGGATTCACATCCGACCAGCGGCTGAGTGGCTTAGCTAGAGAACGGAGTGAACGCACGCAGTGTCGAGCAAAAATGTGCCAAGCAAAAAAACCACCGCGCGCAATCCCTTAACTTATAAAATAAAGCCCTGCCCTATTTCATTTTATACAAACCGCGCGCACCTTTGACCGATTCAAATTTATCGCAAACGCCCATCACAGTCTCAGCAGCACCTAACAATAAATATGAATCTGGATCCATCTGTTTGGCAATTTTTTCAAGCACCTGTCTCTTGGTGTCTAAGTCAAAATAAATCAGCACATTTCGGCAAAATACAATGTCGAATTTACCAATGTTGGAAAAACTCTCCAACAAATTGCCTTCTTGATATTTAACCATTTTACGAACGTCATCATTCAGCCGCCAACTTTCACCTTGCTGCGTGAAATATTTAAGCAATAATTTAATCGGCAGGCCGCGTTGCACTTCAAATTGCGTATATTCGCCCGCGCTGGCCTTGGCCAAAACAGTTTTTGAAATATCTGTACCGATAATTTCGAAATTCCAGCCCGCCACTTTTGTGGCTTGCTCTTTGAGCGACATAGCAACAGAATAAGGCTCTTGACCCGTTGATGAAGCGGCGCACCAAATGCGTACCTTGCGCTTAATTTTGCGCGCTTCCAACAAATAGGGCAACATAATATTATCTAAATGCTCAAACGGCGATTTGTCACGGAAAAACAATGACTCATTGGTGGTCATCGCATCAGTTACAGTATTTTGTAAATCACGCGCGGTTGGTGATTTCATTTTTGACACCAACTCAGAAATAGAGGCCATACCTTCTGAACGAACAAGCGGCTCTAATCGGCTTTTAAGCAGATATTCTTTTTCTGGTTTAACCACCAGGCCAGAGCTCTTCATTAAAAAGTCACGTAGATATTCAAAATCACGACTGTCAATACTCATTACATTTTACCTCGAACAATATTTGATACTTTGGGGCCAATTTTCGTCAGTGGCAGCACCTCACTCACCACACCAGCATGTACAGCCGAACCCGGCATCCCCCAAACAACACTAGTTTTTTCGTCTTGCACAAGCACTGTGCCACCTTGATTTATAACTTGTCCAGCACCTGGCGTGCCGTCATTACCCATACCTGTAAGGATAACTGACAAAAGCGATTTCTTATAAATAGTCGCCGCTGTCATAAATAAGGGATCAACCGATGGTTTACAGAAATTTATCTGCGGTCCATCGTCTAATTTAATTTTCACACTAAAACCTGTGCCAGTCAGGCTCATATGCTGACCTCCTGGCGCAATGTAAATAGTGCCATTTTTAACCGCTTCACCATTTTCAGCTTCTTTGCATGCACGGCCCGTGGCCTTGGCAATATGTTGTGCCAAAATTTTGGTAAAACTAGCTGGCATATGCTGAGTGATGAAAATCGGAATGTGATCAACATCTTTAGCAATCGATTTGGTCAATTCAATTAACGCTGGTGGCCCACCTGTGCTTGACCCGACCACAATGGCTTTGGGCAAACTTGTCGAAATGGGGTGCATTTTAGCGGCGACTCCACTGGGTCTTGCCCGCCCAACTATCGATGGCGCCACTTTAGCCGCCCTCATCACCCGATCATCACGCCCAGGGGCTGAAGCAACCCCTCTATTAAGCGCAGGAGAGGTTGGAGATGTAATGCGGGCTCTTGAAACGCCTGCCGAGCCAATTACCGAACGCGCGGCGCTACTGGCTTTAAAATTGGCTTTACCTGCACCACCAGCATGAACTGGATCAACCACCCCACCAAACACCCGAATTTTTTGAATCAATTCGGCTTTAAATTCAGGCGAACCAGAAAGCCCACCTGCACCTTGTGGCTTGGCCACATAATCAACCGCACCCAAAGCCATAGCTTTAAGGCTGATCTCGGCATTACGCGTCGTCAGGGTTGAAGAAATTACAATTTTAGTATCGGGATAATTTTTTAGCAATAATGGCAACGCCGTAATGCCATCCATAACCGGCATTTCAATGTCAAGCAACACCACATCAGGCTTATCACTGGCAATATTATCAACCGCCAATTTGCCGTTACGATGCACAGCAATCACCTCGATATCAGCCAGGCCACTTAGCCATTTGCTAAACAAACCGCGCACAACAACGCTGTCATCGACTATCATCACCCGCACTTTTTGATGGCGGGTTTTCATATATTTGTCACTCACGCTCATGGGAACTCCAAACAAAAAAGCGTATACTCAAATACCATTCATGATAGGCTCAGTTACCGCTAAACCTTCAAAATCTGGCCAAACAAAGCCAAACATTTGATTCTCAACAAATTAAATAAACTAAATTAAACCAACTTCTTGAAATTTATTTTCAAGAATTTCGCGATCAAATGGCTTCATAATATATTCATCAGCACCCGCTTGAACCGCTTGTGCAATATGTGAAATGTCATTTTCTGTCGTGCAGAAAATAACCTTCGGTTTGTCACCGTTTTTGCTAGAACGCAATTGCATCAGAAACTCCAACCCATCCATAACAGGCATGTTCCAATCCAGCAAAATTGCTTCTGGCATATCTTCAAAACACTGATCTAAGGCTTTTTGGCCATCTTCAGCTTCTATAATTTCAAAATCAAGTTCTTCGAGTACGCGACGCGCAACTTTACGAATAACACTTGAATCATCAACAACTAAACATCTTTTCATAATACCCTCTTAAGCAGCTTGTGAATGAATAATATCAAGCACTTTTACAACATCAAGTACGACCAATAACTCTTTTTCCAATCTAAACACGCCTGCTGACACATCCGCCCATTTCGGATCTAGATTGGTTGGGTTGGCCTCGAAATTCTTCATGTCCAATTTCAAAACTTCGCCCACATCGTCAATGATCAAACCATATGATTCTTCTTTATATTCAATACCTACAGCCATTATTTCATGACCTTCTTTAGCCGCTTCGACCCCAAGACGCCTGCGCATATTAATGGCAGTCACAATCCGACCACGCAAATTCAGCACGCCTTCAATCTCTCTGGCCGCCAATGGCACAGATGTAATGGTTTCTGGCATAAATACATCCTGAACTTCCAAGATAGGCAGGCCAAATAATTGCCCTGCAATCACCACAGTGATATATTCTTCAGCTCCGTTGTCGTTTGCTTCGTCGCTCATGCAGCTTCTCCTTCAGTTTCCAATGTTTCTTTAAGTGCAGTAACCAAACCTTCACGGTCAAACTTGGCTACATAATCATAAAAACCAACCTCACGGCCACGCTCTATCGCACCTGGTGAAATGTGTGAAGACAAAGCCACGATCGGCAATTGCTTCAAATTTTCATCATTATTCAAGGTTTCTGCAAATTCAAAACCATCCATATTCGGCATTTCAATATCACTGACCACAATGTCAAATAGTGTCGGGTCTTCGCGCAATAATTTAAGCGCTTCAATCGGGTCTTCCGCAGTCACAACGTCATAACCAGCTGCTGATAATACGGGTGACAACATATTTCTAAAGAAGGCGCTATCATCCACCAACAATAAGCGTTTGTGGTTAAAGCTCTCGCCTTGTTCGCGGCGTTCAAACCAATCATCAAAGGCTTGCGGCAAATAATAACCCACATCCATAATTTCGGTCGCTTGACCACGTATCAAGGCACTGCCCAATACACCTGGTTGTGGCACATTAATTTCAATGTTCAAATTGGTGTCGATAATGTCTAAAATTTCATCAACCACAAGACCCATGGAGCGATCATCATCCGAGAATACCAAGACAGGCTGACGACCCGACTCTTTCATTTTCTCATGGCCTTCCATATAAAGCAATGGCATCAATTGACCGCGATATTGCACCAAATCACGCCCTGCAGATGGCTCGATATCGCTGACACTAATTTCTTCCAAGCGTGTGACCAATGAAAGTGGCACAGCTTTTGGTTCATCAGTTCCCGCTTTAAATAACAGCAGCGAAGTCGTTTGATTTGCAATTTTGTCTTTATCGCTCTGCTCTTCCTCTTCATCCTCAGTGCTATCACTGCCAACATCATTGGAGATTTGAGAAGCCATGCCGTTCGGATCAATAATCATAATCACACTACCATCACCAAGAATGGTATTGCCTGAGAACATATCAATATTGCGCAACAGACTAGATTTTGGTTTGACCACAATCTCTTCAGTGTCATATACCTTATCCACCACAATACCAAAGGTTTGTGGCCCAACTTGAAT
>NVQL02000086.1 GCA_002400495.2 Alphaproteobacteria bacterium
ATCACGTCGTCCTTTCTTTCGTCGTAAAAAAACTTGCCCATTCTCTGGTGATAATGCCCCAACAATTGATTATAAAGATGTGAAATTACTTCAACGCTTTATGTCAGAACGTGGCAAAATCGTACCAAGTCGTATCACTGCTGTATCAGCCAAAAAACAACGCGAATTAGCCAAAGCTATTAAACGCGCACGTTTCTTGGGTCTATTGCCATACGTCATCAAATAAGTACCTCCCCACTTTTATATATATAAGAGTGGGGTATTTTGGTTGGGATTTTTAATCTCTAACCGCATAACCGCGGGACAGCTGAGGCTTTATGCCTCATTCCGCTCAAAAACGCATGAATTCATGCAGGAGCAAAAATTATGAAAGTTATTCTACTCGAGAGAATCGCTAAACTCGGCAATATGGGCGCCGTTGTAACTGTAAAACCTGGTTTTGCACGTAACTTCCTTTTCCCACAAGCCAAAGCCCTACGCGCTAATGATGCGAATATGGCTAAATATGAAACCGAAAAAGCTCAATTGATTGCTTTGAATTCCGATTTGGTGACCCAAGCTCAAGCTACAGCCGAAGAGATGAAAGATTTCACTGTAACAGCTATTCGTGCTGCTTCAGAATCTGGCCAACTTTATGGTTCAGTGTCTACACGCGACATTGCTGGTCTGATCACAGACAAAGGCTTTGAAGTTAAACGTACACAAGTGACTTTGGTTACGCCGATTAAAACTGTTGGTATTTCAACAGCCCACATTATTCTTCATCCTGAAGTGCAAATTGACATTAGTGTTAATGTTGCTCGTTCTGACGATGAAGCTGAACGCCAAGCGGCTGGTGAAGACATCACTGTTGAAGTGTTTGAAGACGAATATGAATTTGAAGCGTTTGATGAAGATGCAGATGACATCCTTGGTGATGTTGTCGAAACTTCTGACGAAGCTGAAACAAAAGAAGAAGAATCTGACGATTAATCTTTTTAAAATTATGATTGAAAAAGAGCCTTTTATGGGCTCTTTTTTTTTGGGCTGGGGATTAAATTTTTTTAATGCTTACGACTAAAATAGCATGCGGTATTTTTGCCACAGTTAATCCACGATTAATCTGTTGTTAACCATAATGTTTTTGAGTTATCCATGATCTATAAACAGAAAAGTGCCAAAAAATATTTATATTTTTTTATCGCTATATAGGGGTTCAATAATCAATAAAAATAGTTAATATACAGCTCTGTTCTAAAATAAAGATGCTGTATGTCTGAATTAATTACAAACGCCCCTATTGCTCTTAACTCCTTGATTAAAGACCAATTTAAGCAAGAAGAAGAGGCCGAGTTCCGTGCCCCGCCCAATAATATTGAGGCAGAGCAAGGCTTGTTGGGTGCTATACTGATTAATAATGATAGCTATGACAGAGTGTCGAGTTTTTTACGCGAAGAGCATTTTTTCGAGAGCCTACATGGCCGTATTTTTGATACCGCCGCACAGCTTATCGCGATGGGCAAAACCGCCTCACCGGTGACCCTGAAGACCCATTTTGAAAATGACCCAGTGATCCAAGAAATCGGCGGCGTTAAATATTTAGCGCGTTTGGCTGCCGATGCCACAAGTGTGATTAATGCCAAAGATTATGGTCAAACCATTTATGACTTGTCGGTGCGGCGCGGTTTGATCAATGTCGGCGAAGATATTGTCAATAATGCCTATGAAGCCGATGTGAACGCCCTGCCACAAAAACAAATTGAGCTGGCCGAGCAAGAATTATATAAATTGGCCGAAACTGACAAATATGGCGGTGGTTTCCAGAGTTTTGCGATGGCGCTAACTGACGTGGTGACCATGGCCGAGGCGGCTTATAAGCGTGATGGCAACCTATCTGGCATTTCGACGGGGCTTCATGATTTAGACAAAATGATGGGCGGGTTGCAAAAATCTGACCTGATTGTTTTGGCCGGTCGGCCATCTATGGGCAAAACCGCTTTGGCAACCAATATTGCGTTTAATGTAGCCAAAGCATACCGCCAAGAAGTCGCGCCAGATGGTAGTTTACAAGCTGCTAACGGCGGGGTTGTGGCGTTTTTTAGTTTGGAAATGTCGGCCGAACAATTGGCCACACGTATCATTGCTGAACAAGCCGAAATTTCGTCATCCAACATCAGACGGGGTGACATTACCAGCGAACAATTTGATAAATTGGTCGAAACAACCAAGATTTTGGAAGAAAAGCCACTATTTATTGATGATACAGGTGGTTTGACCATTGGCCAAGTTTCTGCCCGCGCCAGACGCTTAAAGCGCCAACATGGGCTAGATTTGATTATTTTGGACTATATTCAACTGCTATCGGGCAGTGGTAAAAGCAATGCCAACCGCGTGCAAGAGATTACCGAAATTACCATGGGGCTAAAAGCTTTGGCCAAAGAGCTTGAAGTGCCAATCATCGCCCTGTCCCAGCTTAACCGTGGCATTGAACAGCGCGAAGACAAACGCCCGATGTTGTCGGATTTGCGCGAATCAGGCTCGATCGAACAAGATGCTGACGTGGTGACATTTGTGTTTCGTGAGGAATATTATGTTGAGCGTAGCCAACCCAAAGAAGGCACGCCTGAGCATGAAGAATGGCAGCAAAAAATGGATGACGTATTGGGCAAAGCCGAAGTGATCATCGCCAAGCAGCGCCATGGCCCCGTGGGTAACGTGACTCTACAATTTGAAGGCCAATATACAAGATTCTCCGATTTGGTCAGAGATGAATATGCGCCTGTACGTTACGATTGACATGTTCTCATTTTGTTCTTGAAAATTTAACCAAATTATTATAGGTTGAATCTATGAAAAAAGTGACTGACAATTTGGCAACAGGTATATTGACGATTGATTTAAATGCAATTGCGCAAAACTATCTGAGCATTCAAAATTATTGCTATAATTTAGACGAAAAAGCCCAGATTTCGGCCGTGATAAAAGCCAATGGCTATGGTTTGGGCATGAGCCAAGTTGCAGAATCATTGTATGGTGCAGGGTGTCGTTTGTTTTATGTCGCGACCCTAGATGAGGCCATTGCATTACGCGCGCAATATGATGATGTTGAAATTTTTGTTTTGGACGGCCTGTTTATGGGTGCTGAGAACATTTATCAGCAACATAATTTGATTCCGTGCTTAGCCAGCGTGGCGCAGGTGATGGCTTGGGCTGAATTTGGTAATTTGCCTTGTGTGCTGCATTTCGATACGGGCATAAACCGCCTTGGTATGGCGCTTAATGATTTTAAAAATATTGCAGCAGAAATTATTGATGGTTTAAATGTGCACCATATTATGAGCCATTTTGCCAGTGCCGATTGGCCAAATGACAAACAGAATTCAAGCCAAGTTGCGGAGTTTGAATTGATTTCAGACCATTTGCCGCAGCTCACCCGAAGCTTTGGCAATAGTGCGGGAATTGCGCTTAAACAATTGCAGAATATCAATGTAAAAAGCCAAAATATATTGCGCCCAGGCGTGGCTTTATGGGGTGTAAAAACATTTGAGAATTACCCGATTGATTTGAAACCTGTGGTGGCGCTGTCTGCCCGTGTGTTGCAAATATCTGCGCTCGAAACTGGCGATATGGTCGGTTATGGGCATTTATTTAGTGCCAAACAAGTGATGCGCACCGCCATCATTGCTGCGGGTTATGCTGATGGGTTGCCACGCAGCTTAAGTTCTCGTTCAGGGCAAGATGGTTATTTCTATTTTAATGGCAAAAAACTACCGATATTGGGTCGCGTGTCGATGGATATGATTGTGGTCAGTATTGATGCGCTGGCTGATGGCGAGATGAATGAAGGCGATTTTGTTGAGGTGATTGGTGCGCACATCAGCCTTGATATGTTGGCAACGTGGTCGGGCAGTATTGCCTACGAAATATTGACCAGTTTGGGCAAACGGTTTTTAAGAAAGTATATAAATGGCAAAAGTTAAAGTCACTTATGTTTGCAAAGAATGCCGCACCACTTATACAAAATGGGCGGGCAGATGCGACAATTGCGGTGAATGGAATAGTTTAGAAGAAGGCTCTGAACAAGGCGGCATTGGCGGCACACCCGTTAAAAGCGCCAGTAAAGGCAGGCAGATTGAACTTGTGCCGCTTAAAGGTGATATTGTCGAAGAGCCGCGCCATAAAACGGGCATAAGCGAATTTGACCGCGTGGCAGGCGGCGGCATTGTGCCAGGTTCGGCTTTGTTGGTTGGCGGCGACCCTGGCATTGGCAAATCTACCTTATTGCTGCAAGTGGCGGCAAAACTAGCCAATTCGGGCAAACGTGTGGTGTATATTTCGGGCGAAGAATCAATCGCCCAAGTGCGGCTGCGGGCTGAACGGCTGGAAATCGAATCAAGTGCTGTAGAGCTTGGGGCTGAAACCAATCTTTCCAATATCATTGCGACTTTAGATGATTCGTCAAAACCCAAGCCAGCCTTGGTGATTATTGATTCGATTCAAACCATGTGGTCGGACAATCTTGACAGCCCGCCTGGTACAGTTTCGCAAGTGCGGACATCGAGCCAAACACTGATTCGTTATGCCAAAGCGCATAATGTGGCGGTTATTTTGGTCGGGCATGTGACCAAAGATGGCCAAATAGCTGGGCCGCGGGTGGTTGAGCATATGGTTGATGCGGTGCTGTATTTTGAAGGTGAGCGCGGGCATCAATATCGGATTTTGCGCGGGGTGAAAAACCGTTTTGGCGCGACTGACGAAATTGGGGTGTTTGAAATGACTGGCCTTGGTTTGGCCGAGGTTTCTAACCCGTCAGAACTGTTTTTGGGTGACAGAGATGGCCAAACGGCAGGCGCTGCGGTGTTTGCTGGTATGGAAGGCACGCGGCCATTACTTGTTGAAATTCAAGCACTTGTGGCCGAAACATCATTGGCCACACCACGCCGTGCTGTGGTGGGGTGGGATAATTCGCGCCTCGCGATGATACTTGCGGTGTTAGATGCACATTGCGGGTTGGGGCTTGCTAAACATGATGTTTATTTGAATGTGGCGGGTGGTTTGAAGATTAAAGAACCTGCAGCAGACATGGCGGTGGCGGCGGCTTTGATATCATCTATCAGCCAGAAACCTTTGCCTAAGGGCACCATTATTTTTGGTGAAATTGCACTTTCGGGCGCGACGCGCAACCCGAGCCAAAGCGCGGCGCGGTTAAAAGAAGCTGAAAAATTGGGTTTTAATCGGGCGATTATTGCCAATTTGAACCAAAAACAGGCCAAAAAAGGGGCGAAAACAGGCGAAAAAGGGGTAAAAACAGCCGAAAATGAGGCAAAAAACACCCTAAAAATCGAAGAAGTTGACCATTTAGTGTCATTGGTTGCCAAATTGGCTGCGGATATGGCTTGATATTATTTGGGTGATTCTCGCAATTATTGATTAGAATTTAACAAATGCGGATTGGCTAAAAGTCGTATGAGACGAACCTAAAAAACCTTAAAATTAATTATATGTGTATCAATGGTCACAATTTTATAGTTTTTCTTTTGGTTTTGCAGTATCAATATTTGAAAATTAGATCATGTCGTGAGGAATTATGGACGGACCGTTTACAATTTTAGATGTCGCTTTATTTTTTATTGTTATCATCTCAGGTTTACTAGCTATGACACGCGGTTTTTTACGCGAGTTTTTTAGCATTGTATCGTGGGCAGCTGCGGTTGTTGCGGTTGTGGTGCTTTATTTCCCACTTGAGCCTGAAGCCAAAAAATTAATCACCAATGACACTGTGGCTAAAATTGCACTGGCGGCGACTTTATTTTTAGGCACATTGATTCTGGTCTCGATATTTAGTTATATGGTGACCGACAAATTGCTCGATAGTAAAATTGGGGCTTTGGATAGAAGCTTGGGCTTTATTTTTGGCGTGATTAGAGGGTTTTTGCTGGTTGTGGCTTGTTATTTGCTCATGTTGCTGTTTCAACCCAATGAAAAAGACCATTATAGCGAGATTACCAATGCCCGATCAATTGGGCTGATTAAAGATTCGAGCGACATATTGTTAGACGCGCTGCCTGATAAACCCGGTAATTTTGTATCGGACTTTTTGGGTAAAATTAAAAACGCTCGAAAAGTAAATAGCGAATCGATGCAAACAACAGACCCCACAAAGGTGGAGGGCATCATTCAAAATGAAGCTGACCAATTGAACCAAAAATTCGAAGAAGCCACACCGCTGGCAAATTAGTATTGAAAAGCTGCTTTATTGCAGCTTTTTTTAAGTCGTTTAGACCTAATTGTTTTTCTTAAGGAATACCCGATGACAGATATGTTTGATGAACAAGCAGACGGCTCTAGGCTTTTGGCTGAGGGTTCCGACATCCACCACCCCTTGTTTAACCGCATGGAAGACGGCACTTTAATTAATCTGGATGATGATAAGCTGCATGAAGAATGTGGTATATTTGGCGTGTTTCGGCATAATGACGCCCCTGCTCTCACGGCGCTGGGGTTGCATGCTTTGCAACATCGCGGGCAAGAAGCGGCTGGCATTGTATCATTTAATGGCAAAGTGTTTAAAAGTCAGAAGCGCAATGGTTTGGTTGGTGATTATTTTACCAAAAAACGTGTGCTTGAAAAACTTGAAGGCCACACTGCCATTGGCCATGCCCGATATTCGACTACGGGTGATGGTGCGTTGCGTAATTTACAACCGCTTTATGCTGATTTAAAATCTGGGGGTTTTGCTTGTTGCCATAATGGTAATTTTACCAACGGGTTAACTTTGCGGCGTGATTTGGTTAATGCTGGTGCCATTTATCAATCCAACAGTGATAGTGAAGTTTTATTGCATTTGGTGGCGCGTAGCAAGCAGGCTAAATTAACTGATAAATTCATCGAAGCCATTCAAGCGCTTGAAGGTGGGTTTGCTTTATTGGCGATGACCAAGCATAAATTAATTGGTGCGCGTGACCGTTTTGGCATTCGCCCGTTGATTCTAGGTAAATTGGATGGCTCTTATATTTTATGCTCTGAAACCTGTGCTTTGGACATTATTGGTGCTGAATATATCCGCGAAATTAAAAATGGCGAGGTGGTGGTGATCACCACGGATGGCATTCAATCTTATTTCCCATTTGGTGAAGTTGCGCCACGGCCTTGCATATTTGAATATATTTATTTTGCCCGCCCAGATAGTGTGGCTGGCGGTAAAACCGTTTATGAAGTGCGCAAAAAATTTGGCATAGAATTGGCTCGTGAATGCCCTGCAGATATTGATATGGTGGTGCCTGTGCCTGATAGCGGTGTGCCCGCGGCCATTGGCTATGCCCAAGAAAGTGGTGTGCCGTTTGAACTGGCCATCATTAGAAACCATTATGTCGGCCGCACATTTATTGAACCAACGCAGGCGATTCGTGAACTGGGAGTGAAGCTAAAACTCAACCCAATCAGAAGCTTGGTGAAGGGTAAAAAAATCATGCTGATTGATGACAGTGTGGTGCGCGGCACAACCAGTGTGAAAATTGTAAAAATGATGTTTGATGCTGGCGCTAAAGAAGTGCATATGCGCGTGGCCTGCCCGCCAATTAAACATCCTGATTATTATGGCATTGATATGCCAACGCAAAAATCTTTGTTGGCGGCGACGCATAATTTGGAGCAAATGCGCGCTTTTATGGGTGCGACAAGCCTTGGCTTTATGTCTATTGATGGGGTTTACCGCGCTTTAGGCCACCCCAAAGGCCGTGATGATGCTAACCCTGCTTATACTGACCATTATTTTACTGGCGATTACCCGACTGAATTGCGAGATATAAATGACCGTGTGGCGGATAAGCAATTGTCGTTTTTAGAATCTGAGCCTGTAGAAGAGTAGATTATGAGTGATCTGACTGAAATGAATAGTGAAAAATATTTAGACGGGCGCATTGCGCTAATTGTTGGTGCAACCCGCGGCATTGGCTACCAAGTGGCGCTAGAATATGCGCGTCAAGGTGCGCATGTGATTGCCACCGCCCGCACGGTTGGCGGACTTGAAGATTTAAATGATGCGATTGACGAAATTGGCGGCACGGTGACTTGTGTGCCTGTTGATGTGACTGATTATGAAGCGATTGACCGCTTGGGCGGCATTATTCATGAGCGTTATGGCAAATTAGACGTGCTGGTTTATATGCCTGCCTTTATGGGCGCAACCAGCCCTGTATCGCACATTCCTGTGAAGGATTTTGAAGACAGTATGGCGATTAACATTGTGGCTTGTTTTAGGTTGTTGCGCTCGATGGATGCGTTGTTGCGCCAAAGCGATTCTGGCCGCGTTATTGTGGCAACCACCGCCGCGCGAAATGGCAAAAAACCTTATTGGGCTAGCTATGCTGCAGGCAAAGCAGGCTTACATGCTTTGATAAAAACCTACGCAGCCGAAATGCAAGACATGTCGGTTAATGTGAATATGGTTGATCCGACTATGGTGGATACGGGGTTTATGGCCAAGGCCTACCCTGGGGTCGACAAAGACGACATTACAAAACCAAAAGACGTGGTTTTGGCGTTTGCGAAACTTGGCCGCACCGATTGTTTTTGCCATGACAATTTATTGACATTTGACACTGAAAAACAAGAGTTTGATTTGGGCCGACTTTAGGTTTAACTTTATCCTTATCTGATGAGGATTTTTTATGTTTGAAATTTTTGCGCCGTTACACAATAAACAATATCGATTGTTTTTTACCGCCCACACCATTGCTTTGCTTGGCACAGGGCTTTCGACCATTGCCTTGGCATTATTTGCTTACAATATGGATAAGGGCCGCGCGGCCGAGATTATTTCTTTCGCGCTGGCGGCCAAAATGGTGGCTTATATATGTGTCGCGCCGATTATTGGTGCTTATGCGCATAAATTACCGCGCAAATATATGATGATATTTTTTGATATAATGCGGGCGGCGATATTGTTTGCGCTGCCGTTTGCATCTGAAGCTTGGCATATTTATGTGATGATATTTGCCATCAACATATGTGGTGCGGGCTTTACGCCGCTTTACCAAGCCACATTGCCATCTATTTTTAGAGATGAAGTTGAGTATGGCAAAGCGCTCTCATTATCGCGTATGACTTATGATTTGGAGAATTTGCTTAGCCCGACCTTGGCGGCAATATTGTTGCTGACGTTAGATTTTTCATCGTTATTTCAACTGAATGCGGCGGCGTTTTTGGTCTCGGCGGTTGCATTGAGCATTGTGATTTTTCCTGCCAATATTGCATCTGATCGCAAAAGTGGCATTTGGCATAATGTTAGTTTTGGCGTGAAGAGTTATTTGAAAACGCCTCGATTGCGGGGGCTGTTGTCGTTCAATTTTATCGCGGCTTTGGCGGGCGCGCTGGTGATTGTGAATAGTGCCCATTATGCCCAAAATATATTTGGGCAGGACAAAGGCACTACCGCGATGTTGTTTGCATCGGTTGGTTTGGGGTCGATGGTTATGGCGTTTGGGTTGCCGCATTTGATGAAAATAGTGAGCATTCGGAAAATTATGCAAATGGGCGCTGTGTTGGCTATCATCAGCCTTGCTGGTTTTATCCTATTGCCGACATTGGGTGGTTTGTTTTTGGTGTGGTTTATTTTGGGTATGGCCAGTGCGTTATTGCAAACGCCATCGGGTTTGGTGATTCAGCAATCATCAGGCGTGGCGGATAGGCCTGCATATTTTTCGGCGCAATTTACGCTGACGCATTTGGGTTGGTTATTTGCTTATTTGATTGCAGGGCAGATTAGCCAATATATGGCGATAGATATGGGCATGTTGGTTTTGGCTGTCGCCTCGGTGGTTATGTTGCTGGTGGCGTTGAGATTTTGGCATTTGGATGATGCGGTTAAGTTAACCCACACCCATGCTGAAACCCAGCATTTACACCCGCATATACATGATGAACATCACCAGCATGAGCATGAAGGCTGGGAAGGCCCTGAGCCGCATGTGCATGAACATAGACACCCTAAGGTGAAACATGTGCATGATTTTTATATTGATGAGCATCATCTGAGTTGGCCGCATTAGCTGACGTTAATATAGCCTGTCATGCCGGTTTTTTGATGTTCTAAAATGTGACAATGCATGAGCCAATTGCCGAGCGTATCGGCGTTAAAAGCCACGCGCACCGTTTCTTTTGGCCTGATGAGTGAGGTATCTGCCCAATGCGGGGCGATTTTACGCTTGGTTGAGCTGAGCACGCGGAAGAAAAAGCCGTGCAAATGAATCGGGTGAGTTTGCGGGGTGATGTTGGTAAACTCGAATATATAGGTTTTGCCAAGTTTGAGGTTGGCAGCTGGCCGCAAGGACGATGAATTGGGATCGAGATGGCCAATGGCGGTTTTGTTGATTGCCCAGAAGATATAATCTGATGCCGCGCAATTGATGCCTAAATCTTCTTGCTCGCCAGAGCTGGCAGAGAATTCAAATTTTTTAATTTCGGCGCCTTGTAAGTCGAGCGGTTCAATTGGGTTTTGAGGTAAAGGTTTTAAATCTTGCCAGACGCGTTTTTGGCTTTGGCCTTGGCTGGTGAGGCTGGCGACTACCCACGGTTTGTTGGTTGAGGTGTTGACCAGCTCGATTGTTTGGCCTTCATCTGGGGTTAAAATCGCAATGTCCATCCGCATGCCTGGGCCGATCCATTCGCGACCCATATCGCGTATATCATCAATCGGGTTGCCATCTATGGCGATGATTTTGGCTTTGGCCTCGGGGTTTGAGCTGTCTTTGACAATTAGTTTGAAAATTCTGGTGACATCTGAAACCAATATGCGTAGGCGCACTAAGCTATTGGGCTTGACGATGTGATTGGGCGCGACTTGCCAATTGGCGGTTTTTAATTGGCCGAATGTGCCTGCTTTGGCGGCGGTTATGGGTTCTAGGAAATTTTGATATTTGCCGTTTTCATTTATGCGCCAATCGCGCAAGTTGAGCGGGATGTCGTGATCGAAGTCGGGTTTTTTTACCTCATCAATAATAATCATGCCTGCTAAGCCCTGACTTAATTGTGCCAAGCTGTTAAAATGCGAATGGTAAAAATATGTGCCCGCATCTTTGGGGGTAAATTGATAGTCGAAGCTTTCTGTTGGATAAACAGGCTCTTGGGTGAGATAGGGCACGCCATCCATGGCGTTGGGCAATCTTATGCCATGCCAATGAATGGTGGTTGGCTCGAGCATATGGTTTTTTAACCGCGCATAGAATGGCTGGCCTTGCTGCATGCGGATGAGCGGCACGGGTTGGTCTTTTTGATAGGTAAAGACTTGAGCAGGTTTGTTTATATGACCGCCAAAATCCCACTGGCTTTGTTGCGCGGTGAGGACATAATTGGCTTTGGGCGGCAGGAATAGGTTTTTAGCCAAAGGCGTGGCATATATGGCCGCACCTGCGGCGCCTAATGCCGCGCCGCCTGCTAAAAATTTACGTCTTGAAACCATGGACTCATCCTTACACTTCTTCATTAGCACTGAGAATGGCTATTAACAAGTGACAAGTGCCTTAAAGTGACAATATGCCGCTAGTGACAATATGCCGATAGTGATAATGTGACGCGGATTAATATCTCTTTTTCTTCTGGCTGATGGAAACCACGGTGCGTTTTTTGCGTTTATCAGCATAGGGGTTTTCGCCAGCGCGCATTTGGAAGCGGATTGGCACACCCGGTAGATCGAAATCTTTACGCAAATTATTGACCAAATAGCGTGTGTAGCTGGTTGGCAAATCATCTGGCCGTGAGCAGAACAGCACGAAGGTTGGTGGGCGCGATTTTACTTGGGTCATATAACGCATGCGAATGCGGCGGCCACCTGGGGCTGGTGGTGTGTGTTCTTCGACCATATGCGACAACCAGCGGTTGAGGGGTGAGGTTGAAAAACGTTTATTCCATACGTCATAAGTTTTGAAAATGGCGGGCATGAGGCGATCTACCGCTTTGCCTGTGAGGCCTGACATGGTGATCATGGTGATGCCGCGCATATGCGGGAATTGTAGCTCGAGCAGGTCGTTGATTTCTTTGCGTTTGGCGTTTTTATCTTCGACTAGATCCCATTTATTGACGACTAGGACTAAGGCGCGGCCTTCGCGTTCTACGAGGCTGGCGATGGCTAGATCTTGTTTTTCGAAGGGGATGGTGGCATCGAGAATTAGTGCTACGACCTCGGCAAAGCGAATGGCGCGGAGGCCATCTGCAACGGAAAGTTTTTCGAGCTTTTGTTTGACTTTGGCGCGGCGTCTGATGCCTGCGGTGTCGAACAATTTGATTTTTTTGCCTTGCCATTCCCATCCGACAGCGATTGCGTCACGGGTGATGCCTGCTTCGGGACCAGTGAGCATTCTGTCTTCGCCAATCATTTGATTGATGAGGGTAGATTTGCCTGCATTGGGGCGGCCAACAATGGCGACCCGTAACGGGCGGTCAATGCCGACTTGGAATTCTTCGCTGTCTTCATCGACCTCGGATTCATCAGCATCACGTGATGCTTTCATCTCGGCGTCTAGCTTGGCGTTTTCGGCCTGAACTTGTTTGTAGAAAGGCTCGAGTGCATCGTGCAGATCACCAATGCCTTCGCCATGGGCGGCGCTGATTGCGATGGGGTCGCCAAGACCCAATGAATAGGCTTCATATTGGCCATATTCGCCAGCTTTGCCTTCGGCTTTGTTACATAACAATATGCACGGGGTTTTGCTGCGGCGCATTAAATCGGCGAAATGCTCATCGAGTGGGGTGACGCCTGCGCGGCTGTCAATCATGAAGAGAGCCACATCGGCTTCTTCGATGGCGCGTTCTGTTTGGAGGCGCATGCGGCCTTCTAGCTTGCTTTCGTCAGCATCTTCTAGGCCTGCGGTATCGGTGATGATGAATTTCATATCGCCGATTGAGGCATCGCCATGGCGGCGATCGCGGGTGACGCCTGGCAGATCATCTACCAAAGCTAGTTTTTTACCGACTAAGCGGTTGAATAGTGACGATTTACCGACATTTGGCCGTCCCACTATGACCACATGTAGATCTTCAGCCAAGCCAAATTGCTCGCTGATTGATAGATTTTCATCCGACATTAAATTACTTTCTGTCTGTATGTAGGGACGGCTAGATTTTAGACGCCAATAACGCTATTAAACTTGAAGCGCGGCTCCTGATGCTATCAGGCGTTTGCGCATTTTCTGAAAGCGACGTGAATATATCATGTGCTTCTTGGTAAGCCTCGGCTTTGTAGGCGCTTAAGCCTATTAGTTCACGGGCTTGAAAACGGAATGCATTTTCGACTATATTAACCGCTTCTAAACGCATTTTCATGTCATCCAATGTGGTGCTATCTACTAATAAATAGGCGGCTTTGATGACGGCTACATCGCGGTCATTTTGAGTTAGGCCACTGTCTGACGCTAGGATGTCATATAGTTTGACGGCCTCGATGAGGTTTTTATCGCGTGCATAGGCATCGGCGTGAGCCATTCTGCTTAGGAATATATAGCCTGCATGGCCTGTTTGCTCGACGGCTAGCAATTCGGCAGCGCCATCGGCACCTGTTGCGCCTTCGGCGTTAATTACCGTTAGGTAGGCATCATAGCCATTGCTTGCGGCTTCGGCTTGCGAAATTTGGTAATTTTTGTAAAATTGGCTGCCACCAACTGCGGCGACGACCAGCACACATGCGCCAATAACCCATGGACCATATTTTTTCCATAGTTTGGTCATGTTATCACGGCGGATGTCATCACTTACTTCTTCAAATACATCACTCACGGACATACTCCTAGTCTAGATTATTTTAATTCCAAAGCCAAAGAGGCCGCAAATTGCAGGAATTATACGTTGTTGGGATTTATATCTGACTATGAAAAGCTTGTAAAGCAAACTGTGTTCTATGGTTAAGCTTAAAACCATAGAAATGACGATTATTGGTAGAAAGGGCGCGATTAAACGCCCTTTCTTGCCTAAAAGACCTTTTTCCTACCTAAAAGACTTCGAACAGGCCAGCAGCGCCCATGCCACCGCCAACACACATGGTGATGACCACATATTTAACGCCGCGGCGTTTGCCTTCTATTAATGCATGGCCGACCATGCGCGCGCCTGACATGCCGTATGGATGGCCAATGGAGATTGAGCCGCCGTTGACGTTTAGGATTTCGTCTGGAATGCCTAACACATCGCGGCTGTGAATCACTTGGCAGGCGAAAGCTTCATTTAGCTCCCACAGGCCGATGTCGTCCATTTTTAAGCCGTTGGCTTTTAGTAGTTTGGGAACGGCGTAGATGGGGCCGATGCCCATTTCATCTGGTTCTAGGCCCGCGACTGCGATGCCGCGATAGGCTCCTAGTGGTTGTAGGCCGCGGCGTTCGGCATCTTTGGCTTCCATTAGCACTGAGGCTGACGCGCCATCGGACAGTTGGCTGGCGTTACCAGCGGTGATGAATTTTCCTTGTTTTATGGTTTGGCCATCTTTGTGAACTAGAGGCAAGCCATTTAGACCTTCTAGGGTTGTGGTGGGGCGGTTGCCTTCGTCTTTTGACAAGGTGACTTGTTGTTCGGATATTTGTTTGGTTTGTTTGTCCATGACTTTCATGGTGGCGGTTAGGGGGACAATCTCGTCATCATATTTGCCTGCTTGTTGGGCTGCGGCGGTGCGCATTTGGCTTTGTAGTGCATATTCATCTTGGCTGTCGCGCGAGATGTTATAGCGGTCAGCGACGATTTCGGCGGTTTCTAACATTGACATGTATAGTGATGGTTTATGTTCCATCAACCACGGATCGGGCGTTATGAACGCTTGCTCTACTTGGTTGGTTGAGATTGACTCAACGCCGCCGCCAATGGCGACGGACATGCCATCGACCATGATTTGTTTGGCAGCTATGGAAATGGCCATTAGGCCTGAGGAGCAGGCGCGATCTAGGGATTGGCCTGAAACTGAGACGGGCAAGCCTGCGCGCATTAAGCTTATGCGTGCGATGTTCATCGCGCTGGTGCCATGTTGCATGTTGCAGCCCATAACCACGTCGTCAATTTCGGCAGGGTCGATGCCTGCGCGATTGACAGCGTTGGCTATGGCGTGTGCCCCCAGTGTGCTGGCTGATGTGTTGTTAAATGCCCCACGATAAGCTTTGCCTATCGGTGTACGTGCTGTCGATACTATAACCGCTTCGCGCATGATTATTCCTCTTCTTTTTCTAATTTTATACCAAGTGCTTTGGCAGCTTTGTTGACAAATCTAATGACTTGCTCGCCGCCTTCTGCCAAAACGGCTTGGCCTTCGCCGTTTAATATTTGATCGATATTTGCCGCGATGTTTTCGGGCGTTTGTTGGGCTGGTGGTAAAAACACACCTTCGGTTTCGTAAATGCGAGTTGCGGCATAAACGCCTGCGCCTGCGCAAAGAATGACGCCTGATGGCGCATCTTCGTGCGCCAAATAAACCAATGCTGCGGATACGCTTTCGACTGTCATTAAATCGTTGACGGCTTCTGAAAATAAATCTTCGGTCATTCTTGTGGCGGCGGCGGGGGCTAGTGAATTGACGTGAATGTTATATTTTGCGCCTTCTAGATGCAGGGTGTTCATCATGCCGACAACTGCCATTTTGGCGGCACCATAGTTGGTTTGGCCAAAATTGCCATACAGGCCTGAAGATGATGACGTCATGACAATGCGGCCATATTTTTGATCTCGCATAATGCCCCACACCGCTTTGGTGCAATTGGCGCTGCCCATGAGATGGACATCTATGACGGTTTTGAAATTTTCGATGTCCATATTGGCGTAGCTTTTATCGCGCAATATGCCTGCATTATTGACCAGAATGTCGACCTGCCCCCATTTTTGCATGGCTGAGGCAACCATGGCATCGACTTGGGCTTTATCGGTTACGTTGGCGCCATTGGCGATGGCCTCGCCGCCTGCCGCGATGATTTGTTGCACGACTTTATCGGCCGCGCTTAACGAGCCGCCCTCGCCGCCAAGGGAGCCGCCTAAATCATTGACCACAATTTTTGCGCCGCGTGCCGCTAGCTCGAGAGCGTGTGACCGCCCTAAGCCGTTGCCCGCACCTGTTACAATTGCCACTTGTCCATCAAATCGAATACTCATTCCCCTACCTCATCTTTCTAGTGTTTTGGCCTTGGCTTGCCGCGCCATTTGCCCCCCAAAAACTTGCAAATGCGCGGGTTTTGGGTTTTATAAATAATTTAAAATGTATTCCATTTTGCCAGTCAATTTTGAAATGACAAATTGAAACTCTTGAATCAAATTTGAATATATTGTTAACTTATAGATGTGATTAAATCAATATATTTCTATAAAATTTGGGAGTTAAGGGTGAGTTTACTATTTGTTTTATTAAAAGTTTAAAAAAATATGAATATGATGTATAATTTTAAGAATGGCTATTTATATTAAATTGCTGAATAGTTTACGCCCCTTGGAAAATGGTGTAAGGCTTTTAAGCCCCCGATTTGTAATGTTAGTAAATTAAAATATTGGAACTCCAAGTGAATGACAAAGCAAATGACATAATGACGGCAGCATCACGGTTATTTGCGCGGTATAGTTTTGCGAAAGTTACCATGGAACAAATCGCTTCGTCGCTCGATATGGTGCCTGGGGCGCTCTATCATTATTTTAGTGACAAAGAAGAGCTTATTTATTCTTGCTACATTCGTGGCCTGCATATTTATGAGCAAGAAATTGAGGCCGCTGCTGAACCCGGCATTGACGGGTTAGAGATTATTAGGCGCTTTATGCGTGGGCGGTTAAAACCCGGTGGGCAACGGATGATTATGTATACCGATATAGATGCCCTGCCCCCAAAATACAGTGATGAAGTGCATCGGCAACGCTGGAAGAATGCCGAAAAGCTGGCCGAGATTATTAAAATTGGCGTGGATGATGGGTCTATAACTAGCGACAACCCGTTATTGTCGGCAATTGCTTTGATTTCCACTTTTGACTGGTTGTTTTTTTGGTATTCGGAAAATGATTATTATACGCCTTCGCAAGCCATAGAAAATATTGATGACATTATTACGCATGGCATATATAGGCGTGATTTGCCTGTGCCACCACTGCCAGAAGCGCCTGATGTTGCGTCTTTTTTAGATACACGGAAAAAACTAAATAAACGCGAAACAAAATATGACCACATGCTAAGAGTGGCGGCTGATAATTTTAATCGCAAAGGCGTTATGGGCGCATCGATTGACAGCATTGCCAAGGATGTTGGCATATCGCGCGCGGGAATTTATTACCATTTTGATGATAAAGAAGAATTGCTGTTGGCGTGTTTGCAACGCGGGCTTGACCGTGAGCAAGTGGTATATGATCACTTAACCTCGCTTGGTTTTCGTGATGAAGAGCATATCATTCAATATATGCGCCTGTTGCTTATGTTGCATGCGACGCCATATGGCCCGAAAAGCACCTATCACAATATTAACTATTTGGGTAAAAAGCATCGGAAAAAATATATTGCAGATGTGTTGGAAAATATTGACTCGGCGCAAAAGGATTATAGAGGTTCGATAGAAGCTGGGCATTTTCGGCATGTTGACATGTATTTTGCACAACGTGTCACCACTGGCATGAGCCATTGGTATCCCATCTGGTTTAACAGCCGTATAGATTGGACGCCAATAGCGGTTGCCGACCATTATGCGAAATTGTTTCTATACGGCTTGAAAACTCGGGAAGTGGTTTAGACTGCTTATTTAATCAGCGACTGCCTTGGCATCGGCTAGGTTGGAGCGCCTGACTTTACCTGCATCGCTGCGCACTGGTTTATCGACCAAATCGATGGTGCGGGGGATTTTATAGCGCACTAGCAAATCTTCGAGATAGGTTTGCAATGTGGCTTTTGACATGTTGCCGACACTTTCTACCACGGCATGCACGACTTGGCCGAGATCCTCGTGTGGGACGCCGACTACGGCGCAAGATAAGACTGATGGGTGCGAGTCTATTGCTGCCTCAACCTCTGCGGGGTAAATGTTAGCGCCGCCGCTGACGATGAGATCTTTTTTGCGGTCGCTTAGGTATAGATAGCCTTCGTCATCTAAATGGCCTAGATCGCCGATGCTTTCCCAGCCGCCTGTTAGGCTATCGGCTTCTGCGCCTAGATAATGGTAGGTGCTGCCCTGCCCTGCATCGGGTAGGAAAAAAACTTCGCCTAATGTGCCTATGGGGACGGTTTGGCCGTCTTCGTCTACGATTTTAATTTGGGCTTCGACATATTTGGGTTCTATTTTGCCGACTGAGCCTTTGTGGGTTAGCCATTCTGTGCCTGTAATCCATGTGACGCCTGTGGCTTCTGTGCCGCCGTATAGTTCGTGGATTTTTTCGCCGCCGAGCCAGTCAATCCATTCTTGTTTGAGCCATGCTGGGCATGGGCCTGCGGTGTGCAGCACAATGCGCATGTTATCGAGATTGGCTGGGTCGCGTTTTTCTTCGCCTAGTTTCCAGATGCGTTGCATCATGGTTGGCACCATAAATACCCAATTGATTTTGTATTTATGCAGGAGGGTCAAGCATTCTTCGGCGTTGAATTTTTTCATCACCACTAGGTGATTGCCTCGGAATAGGCCATCCATTGAAAAGCCGAAAGGGGCGTTGTGATAGAGTGGGCCTGGGACTAGATGGGTTTCGTTTTGGGTGATTCTGAGGACGGATTCGACATCTGTATCTAGTTCGCCTTTGAATTCTGAGATGATTAGTTTTGGGCGGCCTGTGCTGCCGCCTGAAGTCATCGCTTTGTAATATCTGCTGGTGATGTCGGGCAATCTATCAACTGATAGGTTTGCATCTGGGGTGTATCCGATTGGCAGGTTGGGGCAATCGGCAATGTTTTCATCATCCGAGCCGATGAGCAAGGTTGGTTTGGCTAGCTCGATGATGCCTTTAAGTTCGCCACGTGGCAATCTGGATGAGACGGGTTGTGGGGTTGCGCCTAGCTTCCATAAAGCGATACAAGATTGATAAAATTCGATGGAATTTGGCAGCATGATGGTGGCGAAATCGCCGGCTTTTACGCCTAATTTTTGGTAGGCGCGGGCTAGTTTATTGGTGGTTAGTTCTAACTCTAAGCGGGTGATGTTTTGGTCTTCGACTGTAATGGCCACAGCGTCGGGTTTTTCGGTTGCAAGATCACTTATGATGCTTGCGATGCTTCTTATTGCCATTTTATACTCTTTCTTTGATTTAAACTTCGAGCCAATCTTTGCGGATTTGGTCATTTTTTTCAAATTCTGCTGATGTGCCTTCATAGACAACGCTACCGTGACCCATGACGTAAATGCGGGCTGAGATTTTTAGGGCGATGGTTAGTTTTTGCTCTATTAGCAAGATTGAAACGCCTCTGTTGGCGATTTCGGTCAATAAATTAGCGACTTGATCGACCACTTTGGGGGCGAGGCCTTCGGTTGGTTCATCGACCATGATTAGATCTGGATCGCCCATTAGTGCGCGGCACATGGCGAGCATTTGTTGTTCGCCGCCGCTTAGCGCGCCCGCTTCTACATCGGCACGGCGTGCAAGGTTGGGGAACATGTCGAACATGTCGTCAATTTTCCAACGGCCTGTTTTACTCATGTCTTTGATGCCGAGAATGAGGTTTTCGCGCACGGTTAGTGCGGGGAAAACATCGCGATTTTCGAGCACAATGCCGAGGCCTTTGCGGGCGATTTGATGGGAGTCTAGGCCGAGAATTTCTTCGCCGTTGAACAGGATCGAGCCTTTGCAATCGACATCGCCCATGATGGCATTGACGGTGGTGGAGCGGCCGACGCCATTGCGGCCGAGCAGGCTGACGATTTCGCCTTTGCCAACTTCGAAAGAAACGCCCTGTAGAATGTGGCTTTTGCCATAATAGGCGTGTAGATCTTTGACTTTAAGCATCTTCATGTACCTCTGTTCCCAAATAGGCTTCTTGCACCAATTTGTTGGATCGAATGGCGGTTGGGGTGTCGGTGGCGATAATCTCGCCGTAGACTAGAACCGAGATTCGGTCGGCTAAATCGAACACCACACCCATGTCATGCTCGACAATTACTAGTGTTTTGTCTTCGGTTACTGAGCGGATTAGTTCGACTGCTTGTTCGGTTTCGCCGATGCTCATACCTGCTGTTGGTTCATCAAGCATGATGACCTCGGCGCCGCCTGCTAGGGTGATGCCGATTTCTAACGCGCGTTGTTCGGCGTAAGATAACAAGGATGCCGCCACATTATAACGCTGGGTAAGGTTGATTTTTTCGAGGATTTCTTCGGTCTTTAGATTGACATCTTCTAGGTTTTCGACCTGTTGCCAAAAAGAATAGCCGTGGCCGCATGCCCATAATGCGCCGCATCTGACATTTTCGTAGACGGTTAGGTTTGGAAAAATGTTGGTGACTTGGAAGCTTCTGGCGAGGCCTTTGCGGTAGATATCATAGGGCATGACGCCGCCGATTTCTTCGTCGTTGAGAATGACGCTGCCTGAGCTTGGTTGATAGTGGCCTGAGATTAGGTGGAATAATGTTGATTTACCTGCGCCATTTGGGCCGATGATGGCGTGGCGTTCGCCCTTTTTTATATCGAGGTGCACGCCGCGGATGATTTCCATTTGGCCGAAGGATTTTCTTAAATCAGTTAGTGAGATTGCGTTATTCATTTTTTGCTCCCTCCTGTTTTATTGGGCTTGCGGGTAAACTTAGCGCTTCGTTGGCCTCGTGCCATGCGGCGCGCACCATGGGAATGGTGAAGCGTAGGCCTATAATGCCTGCGAGACTGAGTATGGTGAAACCTATCCATGCGGGTGATGTTGATACGTCAATATTCATAAAGAATAGTGGCATGACATCATCGCCTACGGTTTGCTCGTTGCGATGGCTGAACATTTCGACCAGAGAGATTATGCCGACAAATGAGGCGGTGAGTGGAATGAGGCCGATTAGATAAGGTTTTACTAATGTGCTTAGTTTGCCGTTTCGGTAAGCATCGGTGTGCATCATGATGAGGCCTGTTAGGCCGTTGGGGGCGAGTAGAACTGTGCCGATGAAAAGGAGGCCAGTGTAGAGCAACCACAGGTCGGTCATGCCGCTGACGACGGTGTTTAGCAAAGTCATCACTATGGCGCCGATGACGGGGCCGACGAAATAGCCGATGCCGCCGATATAGGCTTGAAGCATGACGAGGCCTGAGGCGGCGGTGTTTAGGTTTGAATCGGTGACGATTTCATATTGAATGGCGAAGATGCCGCCTGCTATGCCTGCGAAGAAACCTGAGGCTACGAAGCTGACTAACCTGATTTTTTGCGGGTTATAGCCGATGAATTGGGCGCGTTCGGCATTATCTCGCACTGCGTTGGCCATGCGGCCTGCGGGGGAGCGGGAGAAATAATACATGGCGAAGGTGGCTAGGAAGAACCACACTGCGGCGAAATAGTAGACTTCGATTTGGGGTATCATTTCGTATCCGAAGAAGGATGGCCCCATGGTGCGGTCGGAGCTCATGCCTTCTTCGCCGCCGAAAAAGCTGACTAGAATGATGGCAGATGCTGCAACAAGTTCGGCGATGCCGAATGAAATCATGGCGAAAACTGTGCCTGCGCGGCGGGTGGAAAAACTGCCGATGAGGAGTGCTGCCACGAGGCCGAATAGGCCGCCGAAAATTGGGGTTAGAACGAGCGGAATGGGTG
>NVQL02000046.1 GCA_002400495.2 Alphaproteobacteria bacterium
TTTATTGGAACAAATTAAACAATCAACCCAACGACTGGTCAGTGAAAAGTGTAGCTTAAATCAATACATAAGCTGTTGCAGATTTGGGGAGCACCTCAGAATAATTTTGCCAAAAATGGCGATAATTACTGGGTGCTGGCGCATGTCACACCAAGCTTGGATGATGAGGGCAATGTGGTTGGTTATCATTCCAACCGCCGTGTGCCCAAACGCGATATTCTAGAAAATACCATCATACCACTTTATAAGCAGCTTTTGGAAATTGAGAATAATGAAAGCAGCCGTAAAGTTGGCTTGCAAAAATCAGAGCAAAAATTAACCGAAATTGTAGCTGCACAGGAGGTTTCTTATGATGAATTTATCTTATCTATTTAAGGCTAAATATTTGCTGGTTGTGGTCAGCATATTGTCTGTGCTTAATTTTGCTATAGAATTTATCAATGGGTTGGCATCGGTCAACTATTACTCAGCCATTGGTAGCCTTATTCTGTTGGGTTCTGCTGTGTTAAGTATGTTCTATCTTCGGCGGCTTAGCCAGGATTTGAGTAATGCAGAAGAAGTTGTTAGCCTTGTGGCACAAGGTGATTTTGAACACCGCATTCTTAACATTCATGACCAAGGTGAAGCCAAACGGTTTTATTGGTCGGTCAATTCATTAATTGATAATGCTGATGCCTATGTGCGTGAAAGCAGTGCAGCGATGGCGCATGTTGAGCAGGGTAAATATTATCGTATTATTATGGAAGATGGCTTAAATGGTGCTTATCAACGCGGTGCCAAAACCATCAACCAAGCGATGAATGTGATGTCTGAAAAAATTTCGGGTTTTGAAAGTATCACTCAAAGTTTTGAAAGTAACGTTGAAAAGGTGATAAGCCAGTTGAGCAGCGCTTCGGGTGAATTGGATAAAACGGCACAACAGATGGATGAAGTGGCTGGCAATACCACGGTTCAAGCCAGCGCGTTGAGTGAAACGGCAACCGTCACCTCGAAAAATGTGCAAACCGTGTCGTCAGCAACTGAAGAATTGTCGAGCTCAATTGATGAAATTTCCAATCAAATTGAAATGTCTGGTGAAAAAATTGGCAAAGCGGTGGAAGAAATTCGCACCACTGAAAACAACTTGGATGAGCTGAATAAGTCGGTCAATATCATTGGTGATGTGGTGGCGTTGATTAATGACATTGCCAATCAAACTAATTTATTGGCACTGAACGCAACCATTGAAGCCTCTCGGGCTGGTGATGCGGGCAAAGGTTTTGCTGTGGTGGCGAACGAAGTGAAGGCACTTGCCGCACAAACCTCTAAAGCCACAACCGAAATTTCTGGTCTGGTTGATAGCATTCAAGACGCTACAAAATTATCATTAGGTAGTTTTAAAACTGTGAGTGATTCGGTGAATGAAGTGGATGGCATCACTCAAACCATTTCATCATCAATTGTACAGCAAAATATTGCAACTGGCGAGATTGCCCGTTCGATTAGTGAGGTGTCGCAAGGTAGCGACCAAGTGACTGAAAATGTGAAAAAAGTATCAAGTGGCGCCGAAGTGAGCCAACAATCTGCAGCGGGGCTTATTCAAGCGGCAGCGGGTATTTCTGAGCAATCTGGCACATTGGGCGATGAGGTAGATCGCTTCTTAAAAGAAGTTAGAACTGCCATGTAGCTTGATAGATGTAATCTGGATGAAAGCCTCAAACCGATTCAGGTTTGGGGCTTTTGGTTTTTTTAGAACCCAGATAAATGCCCAATATCACCAAAGCAAAACCAATCATATGATAAGAATATAGGGTTTCGCCCAAAAATATAATGGCCAATATGGTGCCAAATACAGGAATGAGATGAAAAAATGTCGCCGCCACATTGGCGCCAACCAGTGCCACGGCACGGTTGAAAAATATATAAGCCAAAATAGAGGCGAATATACTGATATAGGCCAAGGTGGCGATGCTTTTTACATCCACAAACATTTGGTTGCCTTGGCTATATAGCTCCCAAGCAAAAAACGGTATCAGCATTAATTCGCCGACTAAAAAGGTGATATAGATGAATGAAAACCAATGAATTTGCGGCTTTTTACGCAGTAAAGCCGAATAGAGCGCATAAAATGCGATGGCAACGATGATGATGAGGTCACCTTTATTGACGTTGAAATCCATTACATTATTTATATCGCCCTTAAAAATAATCAACATCACACCAGATAGAGATATTAAAATGGCGACAAATTGTAGAGCGCGAATTTTTTCTTTAAATAGAATGAAGCACCAGACAAAAACGATGATGGGCCCTAATGAGGTGGTGAGTACGGCATTGATGGCGGTGGTGTCTTTGACGCCGACATAAACCATGGTGTTATATGTGGTGACACCGCTAAATGCCATGACGGTTATGATGAACCAATTTTGTTTAATCTGTTGCCAATCGGTTTTGATGTATTTTATGGCAAAGGGTGTGAGGCAAATAAGTGCGATGCCCCAGCGCAAAAAAGCTAACGATATAGGGCCGAAATCGCTGGCTATATAGCGGCTATTGACCATATTTCCACCCCAAAAAAGTGTGGTGAGAATCAATAATAAATAGGGCTGATTGTAAAGATAATGAAAGCCAGAGATGAGGGTTTTTTTCATAAATATTCTTTAATGATTTGTAGTATTGAGGCCAATTTAGGCATTAAATATTTATTTGTAAAGTTTTAAACAGTTGCGGCTGATTTCGCTAGGAGTCTCCTTCGGCTTGGGTTATATTTCGCCCGTTTGCGGGGTGGTTCCGCGAACGCTTTTACGGGGTGGTTCCGTATGTATCGACCTATTTATGAAAAAGGATATGGTTTATGGCGAATGTAGTGGTTGTGGGTTCCCAATGGGGTGATGAAGGCAAAGGCAAATTTGTAGATTGGCTTTGCGAACGTGCTGATATCGTAGTGCGATTCCAAGGGGGGCATAATGCAGGCCACACATTGGTTATAGATGGCAAAGTGTATAAAATTCGGCTTGTGCCATCGGGCATTGTGCGCGGTAAAATTTCGATCATTGGCAATGGTGTGGTGATGGATCCATGGGCGTTACTTGAAGAGATTGAACGGTTGCGCGGCCAAGATGTTAAGGTTGATCCAAGCGTGCTTAAAATTGCCGAAAACACAACGTTAATATTGCCTTTCCATGGCGAGCTTGACGCGATTCGCGAAGCGGCATTGGGAACAAATAAAATTGGCACGACCAAAAGCGGCATTGGCCCTGCTTATGAAGATAAAGTTGGCCGCCGCGCGATCCGCGTGATGGATTTACGCGACCCTCAAATGCTAAAAGGCAAAATTGAACGCCTGCTTGCCAATCATAATGCGCTGATGCGCGGGTTGGGTGAAGCCGAAGTTGATGCCGATGAATTATATGATCAACTTATGGAAGTGGCACCAAAAATTCTGCCATTTGTTGATGTGGTGTGGAAATATTTGGCTGAAGCGCAACGCACAGGCAAACGTATATTGTTTGAAGGCGCACAAGGTATATTGCTGGATGTTGACCATGGCACATACCCATTTGTGACCTCATCTAATGTGGTGGCAGGTCAAGCTGCTGCGGGTTCTGGCGTGGGTGCCAATGCGGTGAGTGAAGTGTTGGGCATTACCAAAGCTTACACCACACGGGTTGGCGCAGGGCCATTCCCGACTGAGCAATTGAATGAGATTGGCGAAGAGCTTGGCCAACGTGGCCATGAATTTGGCACAGTAACTAGCCGTAAACGCCGCTGTGGGTGGTTTGATGCGGTGTTGGTGCGCCAAACGGTGACCATTTCGGGCATTACTGGCATTGCATTGACTAAAATTGATGTGCTAGATACATTTAAAGAGCTAAAAATTTGTGTGGGCTATGAATTGGATGGCAAGCGGATTGATTATCTGCCTGCAGGTATGGGCGATCAAACCCGCATCGTGCCGATTTATGAAACCATGAAAGGTTGGAATTGTAAAACCGAGGGCGCGCGCTCATGGGCAGAACTGCCAGCTGAAGCGATTGCATATATCAAGCGTATTGAAGAGCTTATTGGTTGCCCTGTGACTCAGCTTTCGACCAGCCCTGAACGTGAAGATACCATTATGGTCAAAGACCCATTTGACGATTAATGGGTGATGATTCGTAAATAAATTGAGGAAATGCTATGCAACAATTGCCAGTGATTGAAAGCGTTAAAGATGCAATTGGCTATACTATGTCCAACATTACATTATTGGTCAAAGCGTCGATGTTTTGGGTGGCGATTTATACTGTTTTTGTGGGCATATTCAGCTTTTTAGGTGGTGAAGCCTATCTGCAAATTATCAGCAATTTCTTCGAAAATACTGCAGGCGCAAACCCTGAGGCTCAATATGCGGCTTTTATCGATTTTATTGAGCAGCTCAGTGCCATGGGTTCATTGGTGAACTGGCTGTATTTGGTGATGATATTGGTTGGCATTGTGGCTTATTATTCAATTGCCATTGCATGGCATCGTGCATGCTTGCTGGATGAAGTGCCGCCTTTGGTGCGGCTTGGTACGCTTGAGTTTAAATATTTTGGCTATACGATCTTACTCGGTCTGGTGCTTTATATTATATTTGTGGTCATCGGTGTGGTGATTGGCTTTATTTTGGCAATGCTCAGTGGTGATGGCTCCGTCGCGGCGATTTACCCAGTGATTGGCGTGATGAGCATATTGCTATTTTTAGCTTTTGGGCGGTTTACATTGGTGTTTCCTGGCATTGCGGTGCGCGATCGGCGGATGGGTTTTAGAACGTCATGGGCGGCAACCAAAGACAATAGCTGGCGTATTTTAGGTGGCACTATATTGTGTATTTTACCAGCTCTGGTTATTTCGCTCATTGCCTCTTTGATTAGCGCGGTGTCGCTGCCATTGGTTATTTCACTGCCCATCATTATGATATTGCAGCTGTTATCGGGTGCGTTTTTATTGTCATTCATGTCAATCTGTTATCAATTTTTAGTGCCTTCGCCAGATGAAGGCGACTTGGCATAGGGGAGATACATTAGATGAATAAATTACCGATCATTGCCAACATTCGTGGGGCTTTATATTATACCTATGCCAATGTTGGGCTGATTGCTAAAGTCTCCGCCGCGTGGATTGGCCTCTATGCCCTTTACACTCTGGTTTTTTCTTTGCTCGGCATTGCCGAATATTTAGAGTTGACTGATGCCGTGGCCTTTGTGACTGAATCCCCCAGTGATGCACGGGCGCGGGGCTATGAAAGGCTCGATGTTTTACTGCCCAAATTGGCCGCAATTACCGCAGAGCTGGGGCCATTGATTCAAGTGCATGATATTTTTGATAAACTGATCAGGCTGGTGGCTTATGGCAGCGTGGCGGTTGGTATGCATCGTAGCTTTATGCTGGATGAAGAATTGCCACGGATTAGTTTTGAGGGGCGTGAGTTTAAATATATCATTCATATGATTATTTATATGGCAATTCTTGGCGGGTTGGCTTTGGCCTTGGTGTCACTGGTTGTTTCAATAGGCATTGTCGGGGCGATGCAGGGTATTTTTTATGTGTTTATTGGCCTGGCTTTGTTGTTTTTGGCTGCGAGGTTTCTTATGGTTTTTCCGGCCATTGCGGTTGGCAATCCAGCGATTAACCCGCTTAAATCTTGGTCACTGACCGAGGGCAATGGCTTGGGGCTTTTTTGGGGGCTGCTATTGGTCATCTTGTCGTCATTGCCAGTTGCAATTTTTAAAGTGACAGTGGCTAAAATTGCCCTGCCATTGGTGATTATCTGGCCGGTGCAAGTGTTACTATCGATGATTATATTGACATTCATTTTGGTGTTTTTATCGATATGCTATCAAAATCTAACCTCGCCTCAAGAAAACGAAACAATTGGCCCGTTATATTAAACTAGCTCGATATATTAAAAACCATCAATAGCAATGATGTTGCTGTCTTTGACTTCTTCCATTACGGGGTAGGTATGAGTTTCGCGCACGCCGGGTAATGACAGTAAAACATCACCCAAAAAATTACGATAAGAATCCATATCTTTAACGCGGGCTTTGATTAAATAGTCAAAACCACCCGCCAACATATGGCATTCCATAATTTCGGCCGATTTTTGCACGGCTTGGTTAAACTCGTTAAATACATTGACATCAGTGCGGTTTAGCTTGACCTCGATAAACACCATCAAGGCTTTGTTGAGCTTTGAGGGAGAAAGCTTGGCAAAATAACCTTTAATATATCCGTCTTTTTGCAGCCGTTTGGTGCGTTCGGCAGTGGCCGAAGGGCTTAAGTTAATTTTTTCACTTAATTCGGCGTTTGAAATGCGGCCATCTTTTTGTAATTCGTTTAATATTTTGCAATCAATGGGGTCAATATCTTTCATATTCCTACCTTATTTTATTTGGTAATTATTGTTATTTCGGAGGTTTTTACTATATTTAAGACGTAAATACAATAATAAAATAGGAATATGTGTGATATAAAGGATTTAAATTTTATTCATGAGGATGCTATGTCACAAAAATTTAAACAATTTGATGCAGAATTTTCGCCTAAAGACGAGGTGATGGCAAAAAAATTATGGCAAGAAACTGATTTTGGCAAAGCGTTTGATGAACGGGTGTTTATGCGTGGTGCAGATTTGGTGAATGCCATGCGGGCAGGGGCCAATCGTTTTGGCGAGTTGGAAGATTTTTTGCGTGAATATGGCCTGTCGACCAAAGAAGGCTTGGCGCTGATGTGTTTGGCCGAAGCTTTGTTGCGGGTGCCTGATGCCCACACAATGGATAAATTGATTGAAGATAAATTGGGCAGGCAAAACTGGCAAGATGCCGAAAGCGCTGATAGCAGTGCTTTGGTTAGCGTGTCGACATGGGCATTGGCATTGGGCAGTAAAATTGTCGCGCCAGAAGACACACCACATGCAGTTATGAATGGTGTGGTGAAGCGGTTGGGCATGCCCTCGGTGCGCATTGCAACCAAGCAAGCGATGCGCTTTATGGGGCATCATTTTGTGTTGGGGCAAAATATTAAGGATGCGCTGAAACGGGCAAAAGTCGAAGAAAAAAAGGGCTATCGATATAGCTATGATATGTTGGGCGAGGGCGCCCGCACCGCAGATGATGCGGTAAAATATTTTGAATCGTATAAAAATGCTATCATTGCGATTGGTAAAAAAGCGGGCAAAAAACTGCATGACAATGCTGGCATTTCGATTAAATTATCGGCTTTGCACCCGCGTTATGAAGCCAGACACGCCGACCGTGTGGTGACTGAATTATGCCCCAAAGTGCTTGAGCTGGCACAGCTAGCCAAACAATATAATCTCAATTTTACCATTGATGCCGAAGAAGCTGATCGATTAGAGCTGAGTCTGGCGATTATTGGCGAGGTGTTTGGTGATACCAGCCTGCGCGGGTGGGATGGCTTTGGTCTGGCCATTCAAGCTTATTCCAAACGTGCCGATCAGGTGATTGATTGGATTTACGATTTATGCAAACAAAATGGCGGCAAAATGATGGTGCGCTTGGTGAAAGGCGCTTATTGGGATTCCGAAATTAAACATGCACATTTAGAAGGCGCGGCGGATTTTCCTGTCTATAGCCGCAAGCCGATGACTGACATTGCTTATATAGCCGCCGCCAAACGGATGCTCAATTATTGCGATTATATCTACCCACAATTTGCCACGCATAATGCGGGTACGGTGGCCAATATTATTGAGCTGGCATATGATATGGGCGTGTTGGATGGATTAAAGAATGAAGCTGAAAACAAATTTGAATTTCAACGGTTGCACGGCATGGGTGATGCGCTGTATGAATTGGTGACTGAAAAGGGCGAGCAAATCCCTTGCCGTATTTATGCACCAGTTGGTGGGCATAAAGACCTGTTGGCCTATTTGGTGCGGCGATTGCTTGAAAATGGTGCTAATTCATCATTTGTACATGCTTCGGGTGATGTGAATTACCCCGTCGAAAAATTATTGAAAGACCCTAAGCAAATTATCGGTAGCCCGGAATTTGCACGCCATGCCAACATCACCATGCCGCACGATATTTATGGGTCGGAACGCAAAAATCCGCAGGCTGTTGAATTTGGCCATCGGGCTGAAGTGATTGAATTTACCGATGGCGTTAAAAGCCATTTAACTGCTTTAGAAAACAATTTGAATGCGGATGAAAATTTGCAAAAAATTTATTCACCAACTGATCATAAACATGTTGGCTCTATCGCTTTTGTGAGCGAAGCTGAGGCTAGGCAAATGGTTAAAAATGCCAATGCTGCCTTTTATGACTGGTCAAAAACTCCTGTCGAAGCGCGTGCCGCCATGTTAGAAAAAGCCGCTGATTTGCTTGAGGCCGAACGCGATCAGGTGATGGCTTTGTTATGCGCCGAAGCGGGCAAAACGCTTGATGACGGCATTGCCGAATGGCGCGAGGCGATTGATTTTTGCCGCTATTATGCAGTCGAAGCACGTAATAAAATGTTGACGGGTCATGCCAATTTAGGCCCGACGGGCGAGGAGAATATATATAGTCAAATGGGGCGCGGTGCATTTGTCTGTATCAGCCCGTGGAATTTCCCGCTGGCTATTTTTATTGGCCAAGTGGCGGCAGCTTTGGTAACGGGCAATTGTGCCTTGGCTAAATCTGCCGAAAGCACGCCATTAATTGCCAAATTTGCGATCGATTTATTGCATAAAGCGGGTGTGCCCAAACATGTGGTGCAATTGGTGGCAGGTGCGGGCGATATTGGCGGTGTGTTGGTGGCTGATGAAAAAATCGCGGGTGTGGTGTTTACAGGCTCTACCGCCACGGCGCGTAAAATCAATTATGTGTTGGCCAGCAAGCAAAATGCGCCGCTTATCCCGTTCATTGCCGAAACGGGCGGAATGAATGCGATGATTGTTGATGCCACTGCTTTGCCAGAACAGGTGACAGATGACGTGATCAATAGCGCCTTTCACAGCGCGGGGCAGAGATGTTCGGCCTTGCGGATATTATACATTCAAGAGGATATTGCCGATCGGTTGATTGAGATGATTGTTGGTGCGGCCAAACAGTTAAAACTTGGCGACCCTAGATTTATCAATACTGACATTGGCCCGGTTATCGACCAACGTGCATTGGATGGTTTGAATGGGCATGTGGCGGATTTTAAGGCCAATAAAAAATGCCTATATGCAGGTGAAGTGCCCGATTTGGACGGTACATTCATCGCACCGCATATATTTGAAATTTCCTCGATGGATGAGCTGAAGGGCGAAGTGTTTGGGCCGATTTTGCACATTATACGGTTTAAGGCCAAGCAGGTCGATCGGGTGATTGATGAGATTAATGATACTGGCTTTGGCTTAACTTTGGGCATTCATTCGCGCTTGGATACGCAAGTGCAACATATTATTGACCGCGCACGAGTTGGCAATATTTATGTCAATCGCAATATGATTGGTGCGGTGGTTGGTGTGCAACCATTTGGCGGTATGGGTTTAAGTGGCACAGGGCCAAAAGCTGGTGGGCCGAATTATCTGATTAGGTTTATGGGCGAGCAGGTGGTCAGTTATAACATCGCTGCGGCGGGCGGCAATGCGACGTTAATTGCAAGCAGTGGAGAAAATTAAAAATAAGGCTTGATCTGGAGTATACTCCAGCAACTATGTTGTTTTTATAGTGATTTGAAAATCTAACAATTTGTGAGCAATCCTATGAAAATTGGTGCCTTTGCCAAGCATTCTGGCCTGTCGGTCGATACCATTAGATATTATGAAAAAGTTGGTTTGTTAAAGCCGCCTTATCGTGATGATGGTGGTAGACGGGTGTTTGATGATGAAGAGCTGAACTGGCTTAAATTTTTGGTTCAGCTTAAAGCCACAGGCATGAGCGTGGCCGAAATGGTTGCTTATTCTGACCTGCGCAATCAAGGCACCGCAACCTATGAAGCACGGCAAAAAATGCTGATAGACCAACGTAAAAAAGTGGCCATTCAGCAGGCCATACTTAATGAATGCGCCCTATTGTTAGATGATAAAGTCACTCTGTATAATGATTTAATTGATGAAAGAGATGATGATGGACAGACGTCAAAAAGCTCAAAGAATACTCGATGTTATCAACCCTAACCTGACGGCTTATTTGCAAGATGATTGGGATGGAATGGTGCCCGATTTTGGTGAAAATTTGGTCAATACGGCTTATGGCGATATTTACAGCCGTGAAGGGGTGGATTTAAAAACGCGGCAACTGGCGACAGTGGCGGCGTTAACCGCTATGGGTGGGCAGACTGCGCCGCAGTTGAAGGCTAACATAAAGCATGCATTGAAGGCGGGGGCGAGCCGTAAAGAGGTGGTGGAGATTATTTATCAGATGTGGCTATATGGGGGGATGCCAGCGGCGATAAATGGGTTAAGGGCGGCAAAGGATGTTTTTGGAGAGTTGGATGGGGTGTAGGTGTTTGGGGGTTCGGGGGAGGGTTTGTTTCGCGGTGGTTTATTTCGTTCGCGGCTATTCTTCGCTTTGCTCAGGCCTCCACGGGGGCGCCACATAAGTGGCGGGCTCCAGTCCGCCTGTTCGTCTTTATTTCGTTCGCGGCTATTTCTCACTGCGTTCGAGCCTACACGGGTGCGCCACATAAGTGGCGGGCTCCAATCCGCCTGTTCGCCAAATAAATTTGGCTCATCTCTTTTCCCTTGTCATGTCTTGGCTGAATGTTGGTGCTTTACTGCAAATGCTGCGGAGGGTTTGGCGGCAGAGCTATTGCTCTGCGGCCATTTTTTTCATGGCGTCTTGCACTTTTTCAAATGCGCGCACTTCGATTTGACGGATGCGTTCACGGCTGACGTTGTATTCTTGGCTTAGTGTTTCTAAGGTGATGGCTTTGTCGGTCAAGCGGCGGGCTTTGAAAATTGCGGCTTCACGTTCGTTCAAATCCTTCATGGCGATCACAAGCATTTTGTGGCGCACATTCATTTCTTGCTTTTCAGCCAATGCGGTTTCTTGGTCTACGGCTTCTTCGTCAGTCAACCAGTCTTGCCATTCGCCGCCGCCATTGTCGGCAGATATCGGTACGTTAAGTGAAGCATCGCCAGATAGGCGGCGGTTCATCGATATCACGTCTTTTTCAGGCACGTTAAGCTTTTCGGCAATTAGTTTCACCTGGTCGGGGCGCATGTCGCCATCCTCTAAGGCTTTAATTTGGCCTTTAATGCGGCGCAGGTTAAAAAATAATTTTTTCTGGCTGGAGGTGGTGCCCATTTTTACCAAAGACCATGTGCGCAATACATATTCTTGGATCGAGGCTTTAATCCACCACATGGCATAAGTTGCAAGCCTAAAACCTTTATCGGGCTCAAATTTCTTAACCGCTTGCATCAGGCCAACATTGCCTTCAGATATCACTTCTGAAATGGGCAATCCATAACCTCGATAGCCCATGGCGATTTTGGCCACTAGGCGCAAATGGCTGGTCACAAGCTTTTTAGCAGCTTCTGGATCTTGATGTTCTTTAAAACGTTTGCCCAACATATATTCTTCTTCAGGCTTCAATAGAGGAAATTTACGAATGTCGCTTAAATAACGCGATAGACCCGCTTCGCTCGAAATAATAGGTAGATTACCATATGCCATAATTACTATATCACTCTTGTTGCCGCCGACCTTAAAAGCATCAGCTCATCATATATAGAAGGTCTTATTGTGGTTTTAAAGGGGCGGGGGGTAATTTTTTTAATTTTGGCGCTGGCTCTGGCGCGCTAAGTTATTAAATGCTATAGCGTCTTGCAATGAATATGAAGCTTTTATGACAGATTGTTAGCTGATAACAGGGCGGGCAATTTTTTGGAGTGAAATGGCGATGGAAAAGATAGTGACCGATAAAGGCGATGTAAAATTAAGCTTGATGTTTGCCCTAGGTTTGGCGGCAATGGTCGGCTATTTTATGTATTGGGGCTTAGGCTATACCAATTATAATCATGTTAGTTTGTTTGTTTTGGCGACATTTTTTGGCGTGTTTATGGCATTTAACATTGGCGGTAACGATGTGGCCAATTCATTTGGTACCAGTGTCGGTGCGGGTACATTGACCATAAAACAAGCCTTGTTGGTGGCGGCGATATTCGAAGTGAGCGGCGCGGTCATCGCGGGCGGTGAGGTGACAAAAACCATCCGCAAAGGCATTGTTGATCTGTCGGTGATTGATGTTGATCCGATGCAATTTGTTTATATCATGATGGCGGCTTTGTTAGCCGCGGCCATTTGGTTGTTGATCGCCACCAAGCGCGGCCTGCCCGTATCGACCACTCACGCCATCATTGGTGGCATTGTGGGTAGTTCACTAGCTATGGGGTTTGTCATTGGCGGCACCGACACGAGTTTAAGCTTGGTCAAATGGGATAAAATCGGCACAATTGCGGTTTCATGGGTGTTGTCACCTGTGTTGGGGGGGGCGGTGGCTTATTTAATCTTCTCGCAAATTAAACGGCTCATTCTAAATTATAACGAGGTGGCAGCGGCAAAATTGGCCGAGATTAAAGCCGCAAAATTCGATCATAAAATTGAACATAGAACTAAATTTGACCTGATGGAATATGACGAAAAGGTCACTTATGCAGGCGCTATGGCGCGCGATGCCCACACCACGCAAGAGGCTGATTTTGTACCAGAAGATTTAGAGACTGATTATTATAAAGAGAGATATGAGTTTAAACAGCAAAAATGGGCGGTCAATGCCACCCAAGCCCTAGAAAAATACGCGCCTTTCTTTGCCTCTGTCGGCAGTATGCTAATCACAGGCATGTTGCTGGTCAAAGGCTTGAAAAATATGAAGTTAGAAATAAATATGGTTTCTAGCTTGCTGATTGTGGGTATGATTGGCGCGGCATTCTGGTTGGCGGCTGCGATTTTTGCCAAAACATTACAAGGTAAAGATTTAGAAAAATCTACCTTCCGTATGTTTGCTTGGTTGCAGGTGCTTACTGCGGCAGGCTTTGCGTTTAGTCATGGCTCTAACGACATAGCCAATGCCATCGGCCCATTTGCAGCGATTTTGGATATTTTACGTACGGGCGAGATTGGCTCGAGTGCGGCCGTGCCGCCGATTGCGATGATTACTTTTGGCGTGGCGTTAATCGTTGGCCTGTGGTTTATCGGTCGCGAGGTTATATTAACCGTTGGGCATAATCTTACCAAAATGCATCCCGCTTCGGGCTTTGCTGCCGAATTGGCCGCCGCTGCGGTGGTCATGGCGGCCTCCGTGTTAGGCCTGCCCGTATCGAGCACGCATATTCTGATTGGTTCGGTATTGGGTGTCGGCATGGTCAATATGGATGCCAATTGGGCATTGATGAGACCGATTGGTTTGGCGTGGGTTATCACCTTGCCAGCAGCGGGCGCTATGTCGGCAGTGTTCTTTTTGGTTCTGAGGTCAATTTTCTAAAAATTATTCACCGAGTATAAAACGGCCAACTTCATTGCCATTGGTGGCGCTAAGAACGATGATTAGATTTTCCTGATTGGTTTCGTCGCGCACAAATACCATGATGCGGAACGCCTCATATTCAACTTGTTCGATCTTCTGACTTGGTTTTAGTTTGATGTTGAAATCGGGGAATTTTTTGCCTTCAGGTATAGCCACCATAGTCTCGCCACCGCTTGAGCGGGTCGATAATTTTTTGTCGCCAAAACCAACAATCAGGCCATACCCAATGGCAGCGATCATGCCGATAATGCCAATGCCCATGCCCCAAATGATGACATATAGCCATGTGGGTGGTTTTTTAACGGGTATAATTTGTTCATTTTCTTGCATTTAAACTTGCTCCAAAGACCTGCATGTGCAACATGGCGATATGGATGCACTTGTAACAGAAAATAAACATATTGGGAAACGCTTAGATGTGGTTTTGGCACAGGAATTTGATGCCCTAAGCCGCTCGCGCCTTAAAGATTTAATCAAAACGGGGCAAGTGTGCATAAATGACGCGCCCATCACCAAGCCCAATCACCGCATTGAAATGGGTGATGTGATCGTCATTGAAATACCCGATCTGGTCGATCCTGACCCTGAGCCAGAAGACATTCCGCTCGAGATTATCTATGAAGATGATGATCTGATTGTGATTAACAAATCAGCCGATATGGTGGTGCATCCCGCGCCAGGCCATTGGTCTGGCACTTTGGTCAATGCTTTGTTGCACCATTGCGGCGCAACATTATCTGGCATTAATGGGGTTAAACGCCCTGGCATTGTGCATCGTTTAGATAAAGAAACTTCGGGTCTGATGGTTGTAGCCAAAAATGATGCCGCACATAAAGGCCTTGCTAAGCAATTTGCTGATCATGGCCGTACCAATAATTTGGAGCGCACTTATCAAGCCATCATTTGGAGCAACCCGCCCAAATCTTCGGCGGTCATTGAGACCCGCATTGGCCGCTCGCCAAATAACCGCATTAAAATGGGTGTGCTTAAAGACCCGCAAGCTGGCCGTCATGCGGTGACACATTATACAATTATCCAAGAATTGGGCAAACAAGATAAACAGGGCAGCCCCGTTGCCAGCTTAATTGAATGTCGGTTAGAAACGGGCCGCACCCACCAAATACGCGTGCATATGGCACATATTGGTTGCCCATTGCTTGGCGACCCGCTTTATGGCATGGCGTTTCAAACCCGTGCTAATAAATTATCCGAAAATGCCCAACAAGCACTGATTGCGCTAGACCGTCAGGCCTTGCACGCCAAAATGTTAGGTTTTGATCATCCGATAACGGGTGAGCATTTAAAATTTGAAAATGATTTGCCTGATGATATGCAGAATTTGATTTCAGCCATCCAAACACCGATCATTGAATGATGAATTAATCTGAAGTTTGATTGATCATGCTGTTCATTCTACCGCGCAGGCCTGTTGGGGCTTTGGGGTGGGGTTTGTTGGCATCATGTACCAATTTAGGCGGGATGATGTTATTGGGGTTTATTGATATTTGGTTGGTTGTAGCTGAGGTTTGCTTTATCTCAACTTCAGGCGCGGGATAGGCGGCGGTTAAATTTAAACTTGCTGTGCCGTTTAATTTGCTTTTCACGGCATAAATAACTTTGTCTTTAAGTGAGGCATCACGCATTTGTAATTTCTGATTCAGCAATTTATTTTTATATTTATCAATGGCTTTTTCAGATAAATCAAGGCTGATTTTCTTGGCAAATAACTGTTGGCTTAAAAACAGCATTTGGGTTGAAATTTCTGATATTTTAGCTTGATGAATTAAGTTATTCTTGTGTGCTTCAGCAAGCTCAATGGCCTGTAAACTAGTTTGGTTGGTCACTATGCTCAGTTTATCTTCGGTGGTTTTAAGCTGTATTTGGGCGGTTTCAAGTTCATCTTCTAACTTCAAATGTTTAACGTCAACAAATTCGGATTTAAATTTCAATTCAGCATTTTGTAAATTCTCAATTCTATCACTTTGAAGTTTAAGTTTGGTTTTGAGAATGTTGACAATATTTTGCTCATTTTCATAGGCTGTTTCCCAGCGAACGGCTTTTTTAATGTAACTATTTAGCTGGTCTTGAATTTGTTGTTTTTGCTCATCGGCTTGCGTGGCTTCAATGCGTAATTTAAGCTGGCTTTGCTGCATGGAGGCAACTTTATATTCCAATTTGTTTACATTAACCGCAAATTCAGCCCGCAGCCGATCACGCGCGGCATTTAATTCATTTTGATTTATTGGGATTTGGCCCCGAATATGCTTATCGGCGGCCTTATAAGCACGGCGGTATAAAATTTGGCTGAGCAGCACGGCCAGAAGGCTGGCAGCGGCAAATCCTAAACCTATATATATGAAAGCTTGGTTGCTCATGGTCGTTCCTGTATACGCGAAACAAATACAGGTTATATTTTACACCATTTCACTGTGAGTTCAAAGTAAAATTCAAATTTTTAGGTGATATTTTATGCTACTTTAGTATGGTATATCAAAGTCTTAGCTGATTATTGAATATAATTTTTAGCAACTTCTTGGGCTAAAATGGGTTCCAATCAGGTTGTGCCGAATATTTTAAATAACCGACATTGACGCCCAATCTAGCACCGATGCCCGTGCGTATCACGCCCAGACCAACTTCGCCATTTTGTTGGTAAGATACGCCCAAGCCGCCAATTACATAAGCGCTGCCATCAACACCAGGAAAGCGGTTTATTAATTGATTGGGGTCATTAACGCCATAAACCAATACCATGGTTTTAGACGCATCTGCACCAAAATCAAAACCCAGAGACGGGCCTTGCCAAAATATTTTATAGCGTGTGCCGTCTTTAAAATAAATATATCCTTCGCCATATCGCACGCCAATGACCATTGAGCCAGAGGCCTCATCACCAATGATATAGGCTGTGGGTTTGCCCAATTGGCTAAACATACCTTCAATTACTGATGCAATGTTGGCACTGGCGCCGCCAAAGAATATATGGCCAGCCTCTATCACTTCGTTTGAGTGGAATTTATTAGCCTCGCTAATTTGTTGGGTTTGAGGTTGGGTAAATTCCGCCGCCGCCGCGTTTATGCCACCTAAGCAAAGGGTTACGCAAATGATAAGGCTTTTCAATAAAGAAAAGCTGGGTTTTTGTTTGATATGTTGCATGTTGACCTCGAACATTGGCTTAGATTATCAGCTATTTTACGGTGTTTATGGTTGAGAATTGGTAAAGATTAACCTTTTTTATAAGTTTGCAATCTATGCTCAGAATGCGGGGTAAATTGAGCAGAAATAAGGCAAGCTTTCATGGATCAAGTTGTGCATAAATTGAATGTATTTTTCAATTTTTCAAGAAACATTGCTGTTAAGGGCTTGTTTGCGGCGGTGTTTTGCGGCTCAATTGAGGTTCATGCGGTTGAAACTGTCTATTGGGTGGATAATCAGTCTGGCACGGCGATGGCGGGTTTTGATCCGATCTCGTATTTTTTGCGCGGCCAAGGCGATGCAGGCGATAATCATTACGAATATTATTGGTCAGGTGCTGTATGGCGGTTTCAAAATGAAGGCAATCTAGCGGCGTTTCGTGAATATCCGCTGATTTATGCGCCGCAATTTGGCGGTTATGACGCGCTAAAAATGTCAACAAGTGTGAGTGTTACACCTAGTCCTTATTATGGTGAGGTTTATGACAATAGGTTATATTTATTTCACAACAAAGAAAACCTAGATACATGGTCAATAAATAAAAAAAAATATATCAGGGCAGCGCAAGCCAGTTGGCAGACAATGCATCAATATGAATTTTTTAAGAATTTTGATGTGATTGGAATAGACCTTGATGCCACCATGGGGGCAAATAAGCCACTGACTGAAAAGCAAAAAGTGCTTGAAAAAATGGATGAGTTGGACCGCCAGAATGTGAAATCGGCACCTAGAAGTGGCTTGGATCATGATGATTGGGAAGGCGCTTCGGATCAGAATGAACAATAGATTGTTTTATGCGTGGGCAATGAAATTGGCATTATGAGTAGGCAATAAAATTGGCATTATGAGTAGGCAATAAAATTGGCATTATGAGTAGGCAATGAAATTGCCATTGCGAAACTCATTTTTCTGGTCACCATAGATGAAGTCATCACCTGTATCAGTTTTAATATATCCGCCCGCAGCACTTAATATAGCATGGCCTGCGGCAATGTCCCATTCCATAGTCGGGCCAAAGCGTGGGTAAATATCAGCTTCACCCTCAGCCAGTAAACATAATTTTAATGATGAGCCTATGTTGGCAATTTCCAACTCATTATGTTTTTTGCGTAAATCCTCAATATAAGCTTCGGTCTGGGCATTAATGTGCGAGCGGCTGGCCAAAATTTTAAATGGCTCATTTGGTATATTGGCAGCAGATATATCTGTTTGACTGAGCGGATTGCTTAAATTAAATTCGTCATTTAATTTGAACATTTGGGCATATTTTTGCTCGACATTAGCTACATATAATTGGTTTAATGTTGGCGCGAAGATAATGCCGATTATGGGTTTGTGGTTTTTAATCAAAGCAATGTTGACGGTAAATTCACCGCGCTTATGAATGAATTCTTTGGTGCCATCTAACGGGTCGACCAAATAAAAACTTTCATTGGCATTGCTTGATAATTTAGGCAAAGCCCCTTCAGCGGCCATTTCTTCGGCAATGATTGGAATGTTGGGGGTGATGCGCTTAAGACCTGCAACGATAATATCTTCGGCCAACCGGTCCGCTTCGGTCACGGGGCTGGTGTCTTGCTTGGTATCGACTTTAAAGTCTTTTACATATATCTGTATGATTTTCTGACCCGCTATGAGGGCTAACTCAGATAATTGCCGAAGATATTGGTCCATTACAATTCCTTAATTGGGTAATATATCTATCTTAATATAGGGTTACAAAAAAAAATCAATTTGTTACGACCTTAGAAGTATTTTGTTAAGTATTTTTCTATTAAATGTCCTCAAGTATTCAATGAGGAGGCCATAATGAGCCAAACAAATTTAAGCGAGTTAGAACTTGCCGCGCTATTATGTAGTCGTGTGTGTCACGATGTGATTAGCCCTGTTGGTGCTATTGCGAATGGTTTAGAAGTGCTAGAAGATGAAAAAGATGAGCAAATGAAAGAATTTGCGATGAATCTCATCAAAAAATCTGCACTGCAAGCTTCGGCTAAATTACAATTTGCTCGTTTGGCCTTTGGCGCGGCAGGCAGTGCGGGCGCACATATTGATTTAATGGATGCAAAATATGTATCCGAAGCCTTTATAGATAAAAACAAAGTGAACTTAACTTGGCAAGCCCCTGTGGCAACTATGGCCAAGAATAAAGTTAAATTATTGCTGAATTTGCTGTTGATCGCGCTGACAACCATTCCACGTGGTGGCTCTATTGATGTGTCGGTTGATGATGATGTTGAAAATGCGGCCTTTTTGCTAAAGGCAAGCGGCAAAGCGGCAAAAATAGCTACGAATATGAACGATTTACTGAACGCTAATGTGGATGCGGAAGGTATAGATGCCCGAGATGTACAAGTTTATTACGCGGGCTTAATTGCGCGTGAGGTAGATATGGATGTTATTTTGGACATTGATGGTGAAGACGTCACCATTGGAGCGGTTGCAAAAGAATAGTTAGTTTAAGATATTTAGTTATTTAATTGTAATTATTAAGTAAAACCCAGAAGATAAAAAAAGGAATATAGGCGGAAGACGGGGGATGTTCGAATAGAAAGACAAAATTATTCATATTTAAGTAGTTGATTTTTAAAGTGAATAGTCAAAATAGTGAGTTTATTGTATCATTTTGGTATTAGTCAATTCAAAATTAACCCTTTCATCGCACACTTAGGCCTTAAAACCAATATCGTTAAGTATAAGGTGCGGATGCAATATGGATGATCTATTAAGTGAATTTTTAACTGAAACTGTTGAAAGCCTAGACGTTGTCGACGTTGAATTGGTGAAATTTGAAAAAGACCCAAACAATCAAGATATATTGGGTAATATTTTTCGATTGGTTCATACCATTAAGGGCACTTGTGGCTTTTTAGGTCTGCCGCGGCTTGAAGCGTTGGCACATGCTGGCGAAACCTTGATGGGTAAATATCGCGATGGTGCGCCAGTGACCACCGACGGTGTGACCATCATTCTAAAATCATTGGATGCGATTAAAGATATTTTGGCCGAGCTGGCTGAAAATGAAGTTGAACCACAAGGTAATGATGACGATCTTATTGCACAATTGCATGTGTTATCTGAAGGAAAAACTTTAGATGATGCAGGTGATGTTACCGCCAGCGCACCTGCTAAAGTTGAAGAATCTGCTGCACCTGCCGCCAAAGACGATGGTGAGCGTGATGATAGTTCAGCGATTAAAATTGTGGAGCGCGAGCTTAAACCAGGTGAAGTGACACTTGATGATTTAGAAGCGGCTTTCAATTCTGCCCCAGGGCCAGAGGATGAAGCCGCCGCCGCAGAGCCAGAAGCGGCTGCTGCGCCTGAACCCGCTGCACCAAAAGCTGCTGATGAAGGCAATCTGAAGCGCGACAAAGCACTGCAACCGCAATCCATTCGGGTGAATGTAGATACGCTTGAGCAATTGATGACGATGGTTAGTGAATTGGTGCTGACACGTAACCAATTGTTAGAAATTTTGCGCCGTCAAGATGACAATGAATTTAAAGTGCCCTTACAACGCTTGTCTAATGTAACCGCTGAGTTGCAAGAAGGCGTTATGAAAACCCGCATGCAACCGATTGGCAATGCATGGCAAAAATTACCACGTATCATTCGTGATCTGTCCAATGATTTGGATAAGAAAATTGACCTAGAAATGATTGGTGCGGAAACTGAGCTTGATCGCCAAGTTTTGGAAATGATCAAAGATCCACTCACTCATATGGTGCGTAACTCTGCTGATCATGGTCTAGAAACCACTGCTGAACGGATTAAAGCGGGCAAAAGTGAAGTTGGCAAAGTTAAACTAAGTGCTTATCATGAAGGTGGTCACATCATCATCGAGATTTCTGATGATGGCCGTGGGTTAAACACTCCCAAAATTAAAGAAAAAATTCTAAAAAACAAATTGGCCACTCCAGATGAGTTGTCGAAAATGACTGAAAACCAAATCCACAAATTTGTTTTTGCGGCAGGTTTCTCTACCGCAGATGTGGTGACTTCGGTTTCTGGTCGTGGTGTGGGCATGGATGTGGTGCGCACCAATATCGAGCTTATTGGTGGTAATGTTGATCTGGTGTCTATTACAGGCAAGGGTTCAACCTTTAAAATTAAAATTCCGTTGACCCTAGCGATTGTTTCGGCGCTTATTGTGGGTATTGATGGTCATCGTTATGCCATTCCGCAATTGGCGGTGGTTGAGCTGGTTCGGGCGCATGGCGATAGCGAACATCGGATTGAAAA
>NVQL02000087.1 GCA_002400495.2 Alphaproteobacteria bacterium
ATAATTTAATTCGTTCAACTTCGATGAAACAGAATAAAAAAATGGTCGAGATTGCCAATACAATTATATTAATGTTCGAGACGGCGAGTTCTTGATTATACTCCTGCTGAAAACCATATTTTTGAAAACTCTTTAAAACCATTTTTTATCAGGAGCGTGTATTTGGTTGCCGAGATTGAAGGCCGCAAGTTATGGAGGTTGTGAGCCCCCGCAACCAAAAGAAAATACAAACACAATAGCCTCACAATAGTGGGGCTTTTTTTGTGACTGGTTGAAGGGGGGGAAGGAGCGTAGGAAGCTAATGATGCGCATGGAAAGAATTTTTTATAGGGGAAATGGGGACGAAAGATATTAGAATTCAGTTGTGCCAATAAATTCCATAATATCTCCATCTTCAGGGATAAGTAATCGATGAACTGCATCGGGGTTACTAATAGCGGCTGATCGTAGTTGAGAACGAGATACTGTGGCATGATCAACTGCGTCTAGGTGTGTTGCTATAACTGTAGCGGTTTGAGAATAATGTACCGTCTCAAGTGTCATTTCGATGTCCATCACCAGGGGTTTAATCCCATCCCAATCTGCACCGCAGGAGTGAACCACAATTATATCAGGTTCTTCCGACTTTATTACATTTTTGACTTCGTCACATAGTATTGTATCTCCAGCCCAATAAAGGACGGGCTCATCAGGTGCTTTTAGTACGAAGCCAGAAACGGGGCCCATTTCATCTAGGATTTCGGGAGGGCCATGTCGGCCTTCTGTAACTATAATTTCTATGGAACCAAATTTGATACTTGTATCAATTTCTATTACATCCAAGAATCCAAAGCTCCGAATTTCATTTGCATCACGTATATGGCAAAAAATGGGGGTTTTCGGATCTATCACAGCCTTTGCGACATCATCAAAGTGATCAGTGTGTAAATGTGAAATTAATATAGCCGTTACACCATCTAGAACATCCTCGATCGGTATCGGCAACTCTACAAGTGGGGATGTTTTTTCTCCTGAGTAACTCACACCCTGGCCTTTATCAGCAAGCCAAGGATCAATCAAGACTGTTATACCACCAATGGTAATACGAACCGTTGCACTGCGAATGAGCTGGATATGCATGGTAACAAATCTTTCTGATAAGTTTCAACATTGACGTATTTAAACGGCACGCGTTCTTTTTTTACAAATTTATATTATTTATAGTGCTATTCATGAAATCAATAATAAGAATATCCTAAATGCACTTTTATAAAATTCGATCTTTCAGCGCAACTTTATCAATATTAGTTCGAAGTAGGTTTATAAAATGTTGTTCTGTTTCGGTAAGTCTCGCTTTTGGATTGGATATTAAATAGACGTCCAACAACGGTACATCTTTATAAGGTGGTAGTTGCCGAAGTAATCCTTGGTCTACTTTTTGTTGAGCAACATGAATGGGCAGAGGCCCTATGCCCAAATTGGCCATAATCATTCTTTGCACTTCTTCCAAATTTGCTGATGTACCAACCTTGTGCTGTGATATATTGACAGCGGCACGTAATTCGAAAAGCGACTTTAATGGGCCGCTAAGCGTGTCGGTTGGAAATGAGACCGAAGTTTCATTTTTAATATCATTAATTGATATGTTGCTTTTCTTAAAAAGAGAATGCTTATTTCCGCAAAATAAACCAAATCGTTCTTGATAAAACAGCTCTGCTTTTAATTCGGTCTTTTTTTCGTTCATTAGGCAAATACCAAGGGTGGCGGTTTTGGCTTTGACCTGCTTTACAACTAGTTCGCTGGTTACGATTTCGATAGAATATGTTGCCTTGGGATGCTGCTTATGAAACTCGGAAAGTGTATCATCGAAGATTGAGCAAACAGTGTGGGTTACCAAACATAAATTGATATGGCCAGACAAAACTTCGGTTGTTGTATGGAGACTATTGGCGAAACGCAACAAAGTGCCATGAATTTCAATGGTTTCTTCGTGGAGTTTTTTGCCCCAGTAGGTTAGTTGCAATGAACGGCTGGAGCGGTCTATTAATTCGCACTCGAGTTGAGATTCGAGCCGCTTAATTGCATTGCTTACGGCAGGCTGAGTTAAAAACATTTTTTCGGCGGTTTTGCTGAAACTTTCTTGCTCAACAAGAACAAAAAATAGGTACAACAAATTCCAATCTAATGTCCTTAATAGTCTCAGTGATTCATTTGGTGTGGGTATGTTATTCATTTGATGAATAGTGTCATAACTAATATAAATTTGCAAAATATATTACACATCATTTATATATGTTTATGAAACCAAATTTGTTTAAGAAAGATGTTGCTATGATTAAGATGTTTGATGAAAACACAGCTCTATTGTTAATAGATGTCCAAGAAGGCGTAGATGTGCTTGATTATTGGGGCGGGTCAAACGGTCGACGAAACAATCCAGATGCGGAAAAGAACATGTTAATGTTACTTTCTGAATGGAGAGAGAGAAAAAGAACTGTTGCCTTCACAACGCACGACTCTAAAGAAGTAAATTCACCGCTAAAATTATCGTTAGAAACTGGCAAACAAAAATCAGGCTTTGAGATTTTTGCAAATGAAATTGTGGTTACTAAAGATGTAAATAGTGGGTTTATCGGAACATCTTTGGAAGTTCAGTTGCGCCGTGCTCGTATAAACAGGCTTGTCATAGTCGGGTTTTTTACAAATTTTTGCGTTGATACAACAGTTCGCATGTCTGGAAATTTGGGCTTTGATACTTATTTAGTTCATGACTGTTGTGCAACTACAAATAGAATTGGCTTGAATGGAGAAGATTATGAGCCTCAACTGGTGCATGATCTAACCATTGGGAACCTCCACGGTGAATTTTGTACAGCGATAACTACTGAGGATGCTTTAGGGCTTCTAACCAATAACGCAGAACACATAGAGCGTGTTCAAGGGAACGAACCTGTAAGAGTGAAGTAAAGATAGTGTCCAGTAAAACATTTCAGTTTAGATTCGCTAAATGATGCGTTGCATTCAAATGAAGGCGTTACTGAGTTGATGCCACGGATAAATATTAGCTATATTGCACCATACCAGTCAGGCACAAAATAGCGCTCATCGGCACTGGAGTGCCGATGAGGTTAATTACAACGATTGATCGAGTGGATGCTTAGCGGCGGGCGCGGTAGTTTCTATGGCAGCCACCACAGGATTGGCCTAGTTGGGCGAAGCCGTCGGCATACATGTCTTGTTGGTTATTTTCGCCGATTGATTTTAGGTTTTGTGCGGCGGCAATGCTGTTTGAAAGGGCTTTTGAGAAGGCTGCGTTATCTGTCCAAATGGTATCGAGGGCGCGGGTTTCTCCTGTGCCTTTTTCTTTGAATAGATTTTGAGCTTTTGCGAATGCGGCTAGGACATTGGTTGCTTGCTGGGCAACAGTGTCGGCATTAAAATCGCTTTTTTGGGCGTTTAGTATTTTTAGATAATCATTAAGTGATTTCATCACTATTTTGCGCTCGGATAAATCATCTGCTTGTGCCACGATAGATAGTGAAAATAATGCGGCTATAGTCATTGTGAGTAAATATTTCATAGTTTCTCCTTGATTATTTGCATAAAAACATAAATATATTGCATTAATATATTTGCATTACAATTTAAAACTATAATAATTATAAACTATACTTGAACGAGTTAAGAGGTAATTATGAAAAACGAGAAATCTCATAAATCTGAAGTGTGGGATATTTATATTCGAATATTCCATTGGTTGTTGACGTTTTTTGTATTGACCTCGTTTATATCGATTAAATATTTCGATAGCTTAACTGTGCATTTTATATCTGGATATTGTATCGTTGGGTTGTTGGTGTTTAGGCTGGTTTGGGGTTTATTTGGCAGTGAGACTGCCAAATTTAAGAATTTTGTAAAAGGCCCGTTGGCGATTTTTGATTATTTGAAATCTTTGAAAAATAGCTCAGAACATATGGCAAGTTATGGGCATAGCCCGATTGCGGCTGTTTCGATCATGGCTATGTTATTTATTCTTGTTGCTCAAGTTTTTAGTGGTTTGTTTTTTTATGATGAAGAGATTTTTTTAGAAGGGCCGCTTGCCCGTTATGGCTCTGATTTTTTATTGGATAATGCACGTTATTATCATCCGATCGGGGCGAATTTAGTGATGCTGATCATCGCTGTGCATCTATTGGCGATTGCCATATATTATATATTCTTCAAACAGAATCTGATTGAACCGATGATTGTTGGGTGGAAAAAATCGGCTGAACAGAAGCTGCTTAAGGTTAGGCATATCGTGGCAGTTTTTTGTATATTAGGGGCTTTGGGCGTGGTTGCACTCGTGGTGTTTTTTAGTGGCTGACTTAATCAGATAATGATGATGGGGTTAGGCGGCTTGGTTGTAGCTCGCCAGCTTCTTCCAATAATGGATAGGCTGATGATGACAAGAAGCTATTGATGCGTTTGAGATCGCGCAAAATATCTAAATGAAATGCGCTGGTTTCTAAAGATTTGATATCACCTTTTTTTAACCGCGCCAAATGTTGCAAGCGATTGTCATATTCGGTTTGGCGAAATAATTCTTTACGTTTTATAAGCTCGCGGGCGCTGACGATGTCTTGATCCATAAACACTTTAACCGCCAATTGTAAGGTCACTTGAATATACTCGTACATATCGGTAATGTCTTGCATGCCCGCAACTGAAAAGCGTTTATTTTGTTTGATTTTTTGGCCAATTGTCTCGAGCATATTTTTGCTCAGCTCATTGCCGATATGGTCTAAATTGGTGGTGAAATTGATAATTTCTATGGCTCTGTTGCTTTGTTTTGTATCTAATTGTTGTTGGGTTAATTCTACCAAATAGTCTTTAATGGCTTTGGACAATAAAATAATGTCTTTGTCTATGGCTTTGGCATCGCGGCGTTTAAACTCATCGAGCTGTTTTAAGGCTTCAAATGATAGGGTTAGCATGTTTTCGACCCGATCAATTAAATGCAAAGTCTCGCGGGCTGAGAGGTTAAGTGCAATCTCGGGCATTTCAAGTGCGGATGGTTTTAAATAGTTTGGTTTGAAAGCTTGGCTTTTCTGGCCATCGGCAGAGACTATGGATTGCAATATTTTTGCTACGGGGCTGATTAACCCGATAAAGCCGATGAATAATATTAAATTGAACATGATATGCACGAACACCGTATATTCGATGAACGAGCCTAGGCTTAGATAAGCCATAATATTCGACAAAGCTGGGTTTATAAAACTTTGACCTAGCAAACCCAAAACCGCCGCGGTCACTCGAAATAGAAAATTGCCTAAAACAATTTGTTTGGAGGTTGGTGCTTCTTTTAAATTCATGATCAATGCGGGCAATGCGCCGCCAACATTTACGCCCAAGACAAGTGGGTAGATAAGTTCATTATCAATGATGCCAGCGGTTGAGAAACCTGCGATTAACAAAATGACGGCAAGGCTTGAATGGGTGAAATAGGTGAGGAGGGCTGCAATGATGACGGCTAAAACTGGCTCTGATTGCAATGTTTGCAGGATGACTAATAATAGATTGCTGGATTCGAGTTGTTGGGCGACAATCGACAATTGGGTGAGCGATAATAATATAAAGCCTAGGCCTAAGAATATGCGGCCGATTTGCTTGCCGTTGCCAAATTTTTTATCATAAACACTATGTAGAATATAGCCTATCAATAATAATAAAGGCCAAAATGCCTTGATGTTTAGGGATAATAATTGAGCGATGATGGCGGCGCCGAAATCGGCGCCGAGCATGATGGCAAGACCTGTGCCTAATGGTAATAATTGCGCTGATGCAAAAGATGTTGTTAACATGGCGACGGCTGTGGAGCTTTGTAGGACGAGGGCGGCAAAAAACCCCGTAAAAGCCGCGACAAAGCGATTGGAAAGGTTTTTTGTTAAGCCTTCGCGAAGTTCAGCGCCATAAGCGCGCATGAAGCCAGTTCGCACCATTCGGGCGCCCCAAAGCAGCAATGCGGCGCTGCCAGGTAAATATATTAAGGTCTCTATTGCTGATAATTGCATTCAGTTTTAATCCATCTAAATCTGGTTATTCTGCCGTCAAAGACAAATGGTTGAAATTTAGACGCAGGGAATCGGTTTATCGAATGAGTATAGTAAACCATTCATTCAAAGCAATCTTAATTTTGTTATTGTTGCTTATAAGTAAAGGCTCAATTTGAGTGTTTTTTAGTTTAATGTGGTGCGCGGGTATATAGTGGTGAGGCTGTTGGTGAAATATTTTATTGCAGAATGAAAGCTAAGTTGTGTTTTAAGCTTTTTTCATCGCTTGATATTGTAGGCAAGCATCTCCAAGTGTTTTGCCTGAATTGGCCTTTATCCAAGCCATGAACTCGATATTGAATTTAAAGCTATCACCCAAACTGGCAGTGAAAAACCGCCTGACATTTTGACTGTTCTTATAATTATTGGTGATCACTGTATCTTTTGACAATGCCGTCTTATGCCAGTCGAAGTGTGATGTTTTAGGAGGGTTTTTATCGCCAGTACTCATTGGTATGCCTGTCTTTAAAAATTTTGGACTTACTAAGCTTAAGTTTCAATGATCGTTATTATTAATAATATAGGCTAAATTTGGTGTTACAATTATTTTTAATGATTCATTGCATGAATATTGTTTTTGGATGTTGATTGGGATTGATAGATGATTAAAAAAACCATACTTGCGCAAGATGGACACGAGATTGAAGTGTTTGTTTGGCCTCATGAACAAGCCAAAGCTTGGGTTCATATTTTTCATGGGATGGCCGAACATGCGTTGCGTTATGAAGATTTTGCGGAAAATTTGGTGGCTGCGGGTTATGCGGTTGTGGCGCATAATCATCGGGGGCATGGCACTGGGAAGGGTGTTGTGCTTGGTTCATATGCTGAGGATAATGGGTGGAAGGATATTTTAGCTGACATATCTATTGTGCGAAATGAAATTTGTGGTGATGAGTTGCCATATTTTGTTTTTGGTCATTCAATGGGTTCATTCATTGCGCAATCTTACTTATCTACACAGCCTAAGGCTATTGCTGGTGTTGTTTTGTCGGGATCGAATTTTCAGGCTGTTTGGTTGTCACGGGCTGGCCGCGTCATTGCTAGAATAGAGCGGTTTCGGCTGGGGTATGATAAAAGCAGTAAATTATTGCAATTTCTGTCGTTTGGCAGTTTTAATCAGAACTTTAAACCCAACCGCACTGATTGTGATTGGCTGACCCGTAGTGCGAGTGAGGTTGATAAATATATAGCTGATCCACTCAGTGGTTTTGACTGTAGCACAGGTTTATGGGTGGGGTTTTTGGGGAGTTTAATCGATTTATTCAGCGCATCTGGATTTAAGAAAATTTCTACTGATGTGCCGATATTTATTTTGGGTGGAACGCGCGACCCTGTGGGGTTGATGGGCAAAGGGTTGCCTAAATTATTGCAAGCTTATGAGGCCAATGGGCAAAAGAATGTGAGCTTGAAACTGTTTGAAAATGGGCGTCATGAAATGTTAAATGAGATTAACAAAGATGAAGTTTATCGTGAAATTATTGCATGGCTTGAAAAACAGAATTAATTTAATAATTTGAATCCTGTAGATTTTGATGATCTGAAGGTTTTTCGCCTTTGATGATGGCGAGAATGCTTTCGGCCAATATGCGCCCAGCGGTGTGGAAGTTTTCTTCAAATACTATGAGTTCAGGGCGGAATCGTTTGAGCAACTCGAATGACTCTTTGGCAATGATGTCGACATCCTTGCCTAATTTAAAGCCAGCAGACTCGACGGCGGCCGTGGCTGAAATGGCGGCTTGGGCGCTGGCGCATATAATGCCATCAGGGCGATGGCGTGATTTCATAAGCCGTAAAATCTCTGCCTCAATCTCATTGAGGGGGCTGTCGGTGCTGACGCCATGAATGGGAATTTCGAGCAGATCTCTTTTGTCTAATTCACTGCGAAACCCATCGACCAAATGGCGATGATAGGTGAAAGTGTCAGGCGGGCCGAGCAAGCAGATTTGGCTGCGGCCATTCTCGGCCAATATGGACACTGAATTGCGGGCATAGGCCTCATTGTCATAATCAAAATAAGCGTGATCAATGCCCATGTCGGTGCGGCCATGGGTGACAAACGGGAAATTATGTTCGGTTAAATAGCGGATGCGGGCATCATTTGGTTTGGTGCGCGAAAGGATAACGCCATCGGCGGATGCAGTTTCGACTACATAACGGACGGGATCTAGGGGATCTTGGTTTAAATCATAAGGTGTGACGACCAGATGATAACTGGTGTTGCCAATGACTTTTGAAATACCAGCGACCATTGGGGCGGCCATGCCCATGGCTTCTTCTTCAGTGTTTAAAATAATGGCGATGACATTGGTTTTGCCTGTGCGCAGGCGCACGCCTGCACGATTTGGCCGATAGCCAATTTGTTTGGCAACCAAACGCACCCGCTCCTTGGTGGCTTTGCCAATGTCTGGCGCGTCACTTAAGGCGCGCGACACAGTGGTGACGCCAAGACCTGTCATATATGCAATGTCTTTTAAGGTCGGCCGGCTGCTTTTGCCTGTCGGTTTAATTTTAGTGCCCGCAGCAGATGAATCATCTACATTTGGTACATTTGTATTGTTTGTTTTCATGCCCATTACTACCGTCGAAAGCGTAAACTTCTTATGAAGTTTACATATCTAAAATCCCACCCAAGGACTCGATATTTAGCAGATTGACATATTTTAAAGCAATTTAAAAGAAATAACTGAAACGTTTCAGTTTTATGTCTTAAATATGGATATATGGCTTTTTTATACATAGGACTAATGTCTGAGAGGAATTTTAGAAAGAAATGATTGACCCGTTGAAAGATAGTCAAGACAAGGATTTGCGTATGGTTAATGCTATTGGTTAACAAAATTGGCAAGCTATTTTGACTTAAATTAACCTTAAAAAATAAGTGTGTTGAAAAATTCTATTGATTTTGTTTTTGGACTCGGTTAGCTTAATATCTGTAACGATTTAGATTTACACAAAGTAAACAAGATCGATTCATATTGATACATAATATAGTGGGAGGAACCTATAATGAAGTGTCGTTTTTTATTAGCTGCTGCCTTAGCAGCATCCGTAGCGCTTCCAGCGTCTGCGACTGAACTTGAAGTAACACATTGGTGGACATCCGGCGGCGAAGCTGCTGCTGTTGCCGAATTTGCGAAAGCATTTAATGCAGGTGGTGACACTTGGGTTGATGGTGCGATTGCTGGTTCTGGTGGCGTTGCTCGTCCAATTATTATTTCGCGTATTATTGGTGGCGAACCTATGGGTGCTACACAATTGAACCATGGTCGCCAAGCTGAAGAGCTTATCGAAGCTGGCTTGATGCTTGATCTTACTGACGTAGCTGAAGCTGAAGGTTGGAAAGATTTTGTAAACCCAATTTCTTTGCTTGATGCTTGTACAGTTGACGGTAAAATTTATTGCGCACCTGTAAACATTCACTCATGGCAGTGGATTTGGTTGAGCCATGCTGCTTATGAAAAAGCTGGCGTGCCTGTGCCTGCAAACTGGGATGAATTCACAGCCTCTGCACCTGCACTACGTGAAGCTGGCATTGTGCCTCTAGCTATGGGTCAACAATCTTGGCAAACAAGTGGTGCCTTTGGTGTTGTTACTGTTGCTTTGGCTGGTCAAGAAGCTTGGCTTGCGGTGAATAAAGACAAAGACGCTGATGTTGTCATGGGCCCAGAATACACCGCTGTATTTGAAGCTTGGGGCGCTGCGCGTGAACTATCTGTTGGTTCGGACGTTCAAGATTGGAACCAAGCCACAAACATGGTTATCACTGGTACTGCCGGTGCACAAATCATGGGTGACTGGGCACAAGGTGAATTCCAAGTTGCTGGTCAAGTTGCTGGTGAAGACTATACATGTCTTCCAGGTTTGGGTGTAACTGAAGTTATCTCAACTGGTGGTGATGCATTCTACTTCCCAGTTAATGAAGATGCTGAAATTACAGCCGCTCAAAAGCGTATGGCTTCACAGCTTATGTCAAAAGAAGTTCAAGTTGCATTTAACTTGAAAAAAGGTTCATTGCCTATTCGCGGTGACGTTGACTTAGCGACTGCCAACGACTGCATGAAAAAAGGTCTTGCGATCTTAGCGAGCGGTAACATCTTGCCAGATGGCAACCAATTGCTATCACAAGATACAAGCACTCAACTTGCTGATTTGTCTGTAGAATTCTGGAATGATAGATCTATCACTCCTGCTGAATTCCAAACATCTTATGCTGCAATTATTGCAGATGCTGACTAATCGTTAGTTAAGCTTAAAATTGCTCCCACCGATGTTAATCATCGGTGGGAGATTGTCGTTAATACAACTAAATTCTAAGTAGAGACTTCGCGGTTTTTTGATTGCGCGTCTGTTTAGATCGAGAGAAATTAGATGGAAAAAACTTCTCGCCCACCTCAATTATTCAGAAATCTGAGTTCCAAAATTGCAGCCATACCTATGGTCATGACAGCTTTGGTTATTTTTGTTGGTTGTACGGTTTGGTCATTTGTGTATTCATTTACAAAATCAAAATTACTGCCGAAAAAGCTTTTCACTACTGAGGATTTTTTAAACATTCCAGTGCCGACTTGGATTTCCAAAGACGGGTCGCTGGATTTTTATTATATCACTGGTTTTGTTGAAAAGAACTTTGTTGGTTTAAAACAATATGACCGTTTGTGGAGTAATTCACGCTGGTTGACATCCATTGAAAACTTAGCTTTATATGCGGGTTTTGCATTGGTGTTCTCATTGGTCATTGGGTTTATTTTGGCGGCGTTTATGGATCAAAAAATTCGCTTTGAAAATACCTTCAGAACCATTTTCCTATATCCTTATGCGATGTCGGCTATTGTGACTGGTTTGGTGTGGCAATGGATTTTAAACCCACAATTTGGCATTCAAAAAATTGTTCAGGGCTGGGGCTGGGAAAGCTTTACTTTTGCGCCTTTGCAAAACCCAGATTTGGTGATGTTTGGCATTTTGGTTGCGGGCACATGGCAGGGCACAGGCTTTATTATGGCCTTGATGTTGGCTGGCTTACGCGGCATTGATGATGACATTTGGAAAGCCTCGCGTATTGATGGCATCCCGATGTGGAAGACTTATATTAAAATTGTTATCCCGATGATGCGACCGGTGTTTGTGACGACATTGGTGTTGATCACTGCGGGTATATTGAAAGTTTACGATTTAGTGGTGGCGCAAACTAGTGGCGGGCCAGGTTTATCCTCGCAAGTGCCAGCTATGTATGTGTATGACTATTTGTTTGGGGCGCAGAATTTAGGCCAAGGACTTGCAGCATCGACTATGATGTTGGTGGGTGTGTTGGTGATTTTGATTCCTTGGACGATTATTGAATTTGGAGGTAAGGAACAAAGATGAGTGTTTCTGACGTAAATACAAACGCGGTTGAGCCGCATGGCTCTAAACCAAAAAAGATGTTTTCTACTCGCAACATCGTTTTATATGGCGTGCTGATTACAGCGGCACTTTATTATATGGTTCCGCTTTATGTGATGGTGATGACTTCGGTTAAAACCATGCCTGAAATTCGGCTTGGTAATATTTTTTCTGCACCTGTAGAAGTTACTTTTCAGCCGTGGGTGAAAGCTTGGTCTCAAGCCTGTACTGGCTTGAACTGTGATGGTTTGCAACGTGGTTTTTGGAACTCGATTTGGATTACAGTGCCTTCGACCCTTATTTCGATTGCTGTGGCATCGGTGAATGGTTACGCGCTGGCGAATTGGAAGTTTAAAGGCTCTAATGTGTTTTTCACCATTTTGATTTTTGGTGCGTTTATCCCTTACCAAATTATGATTTATCCTTTGGTGCTGCTTTTGGCGCAACTTGGCCTGTATACAAAATTGGCCGGTTTGGTTATGGTGCATACGATTTTTGGTATGCCTATTCTGACCTTGTTGTTCCGAAATTATTTCATCTCATTGCCTGAAGAATTGTTTAAAGCAGCGCGTATTGATGGTGCGGGTTTCTGGGGTATTTTCTTAAAAATCATGTTGCCGATGTCACTGCCAATTTTTGTGGTGGGTATTATTTTACAAGTGACAGGCATTTGGAATGACTTCTTGTTTGGGGTGATTTACACCAAGCCTGCTAACTATCCGATCACTGTGCAATTGAATAATATTGTGAATTCGGTGCAAGGTATAAAAGAATATAATGTGAATATGGCGGCAACTATGCTGACAGCGATTGTACCGCTGGTTGTATATTTTGTTTCTGGTAAATTGTTTGTCCGCGGTATCGCTGCTGGCGCCGTGAAAGGCTAATCTAATGAATAAATCTATTGTTGTAAAAGACCTAGACTTGGCTTTTGGCCCAGTTGAAGTGCTAAAAAAATTGAACATCGAAATTTACGAAGGTGAATTTTTGGTTTTGCTTGGCCCTTCTGGCTGTGGTAAATCAACCTTGCTTAACTGTTTGGCTGGCTTGCTAGACATTACGGGTGGCCAAATTTTTATCAATGATAAAAATGTGACTTGGGCGGAACCTAAAGACCGTGGCATTGGCATGGTGTTCCAGTCTTACGCTCTATACCCGCAAATGACAGTGCAGGGTAATTTGGAATTTGGACTTAAAAACCAAAAAATGGCCAAAGATGAAATTGCCAAACGTGTGGCCTATGCTGCTGATATTTTGCAAATTGGCCCCTTACTTGACCGTAAACCTGCCGCACTTTCTGGCGGTCAACGCCAAAGGGTGGCGATTGGCCGTGCTTTGGTACGTGAAGCTAATGTATTTTTGTTTGATGAGCCTTTGTCTAACTTGGACGCGAAATTGCGTTCTGAATTGCGGGTTGAATTGAAACGCCTGCATGCCAGACTTGGTAACACTATGGTTTATGTGACCCATGACCAAATTGAAGCTTTGACTTTGGCAGACCGTATTGCGATTATGCGCGGTGGCATTATTCAGCAATTGGATGACCCATTAATCATTTATAACAAGCCAACAAATTTATTTGTGGCGGGCTTTATTGGCTCTCCTTCGATGAATTTCATGCAAGGTGAAATTTTTGACAATGGCAAAAGATTTAAATTTGGCAATACAATTGTTTCGCTTGATGGTTATGATGCTGAAGGCAAAGTAACAGATGGCAAAGCCATTTTGGGTGTGCGGCCTGAATATACCACTGTTTTGACAGCGGCGGGCACAGACAGTGTGAGTGCTAAAGTTGACTTGAATGAGCCAATGGGTAGCGAAAGCCTGTTATGGATGACGGTTGAAGGTGAGCCTTTCTGTGTGAAAGTGAAAGCTGAAGACATTGTGGCAAATGGCTCTGACGTGCATCTTGATTTCAACATTGCTAAAGCGTCATTATTTGATGCCGAGACTGAAATGCGTCTCTAATTTATTAGGTCATTGATATGTTAAATTTATCTGGTAATTGGACTCTGCGCGATGCGCAGGGTTCTTATTGTTTGCCGATGGCGTTGCCTGGCGATTCGGTTTCGGCGTTGTTGGCAGCTGGCGAAATTGCTGATCCCTATTATGGGCGCAATGAATATGACGTGAGGTGGATTGCCGAACGTGATTGGATTGTATCCCGCAACTTTGACATGGAAATTGTGGCTGGTCAACGTTATGATTTTGATGTTTCTGAGTTGGATTGTGTGGCTGATATTTCTATCAATAGCACGAAGATTTTAAGCGCTAAAAATGTATTTAGATTTTTTAGTGTTGATGTGACCGATATATTAAAGTCGGGCGCAAATGAAATAGAAATTTATTTTCATTCCAACACGGTTGAAGCCAATCGTTTGCAAGACATTCAACCTTATCCTGTGCCTTATCAAGAAGGCAATTGTGATATACCCAATGGTAACATGCTGCGCAAAGTACAGTGTGATTTTGGTTGGGACTGGGGTGTGGCTTTGGCGCCGTTTGGGGTTTATGGCGATATTTGCATAAGGCCTGTGAGCGTGCGGGTTGAGCAGGTTTCGGTGGTTCAAACTCATGCTGATGGCATGGTTGAGTTGGCGGTTGAAGCGTTGTTATCTGGCGAGGTGAGTGGGCAAGCTTATGTTGTGGAATTTGATGGCCAGACACTAGCTGGCACGACAGATGGCGCGAAATTACAGCTTAATTTTAAAATTGAGAAACCTAAAATCTGGTGGCCTGTTGGCAGTGGTGAACAGCCTTTATATGAGCTGAAACTTAAAGTCGGGGCGTGGAATGAGAGCCGTAAAATTGGCTTGCGTACCATTGAGCTTGAAACCTTGGATGACAAGATTGGTAAAAGTTTTGTGTTCAAAGTTAACGGTGAAAACATCTTTATGCGTGGTGCCAATTGGATACCTGCTGATGCTTTGCCATCTAAGATTACTGACGAGGCGACGCTTGACCTGCTGCAAAGTGCGGTTGATGCCAATATGAATATGATCCGTGTGTGGGGCGGTGGGCGTTATGAGGCCGACTCATTTTATGAGCAGTGCTCGGAACTTGGGCTGCTTGTGTGGCAGGACTTTATGTATTCTTGCAATATTTATCCGTCTGATCCAGAGTTTTTGGACGAGGTGGCGATTGAAGTGGGTGAGCAAGTGGCGCGGCTTTCGCATCATGCTTGTTTGGCGCTTTGGTGCGGTGACAATGAGCTTGTGGGTGCGTTGACTTGGTATGAAGAAACGCGCAAAAATCGCGACCTATATTTGGTTGGCTATGACCGCTTGAACAGAGTGATTGAGCAGGCGATGAATAAGACTGATGAAAATGCGGTTTGGTGGCCATCTAGCCCATCATCTGGCCCGATGAATTTTGGCGATGCTTGGCATGATGACTCATCTGGCGATATGCATTATTGGTCGGTATGGCATGAAGGCAAAAGCTTTGATAATTATTATGAAATTAAGCCGCGTTTTTGTAGCGAGTTTGGTTTCCAATCTTTCCCTTCAATGAATGTAGTGCGCAGTTTTGCTGATGAAAAAGACTGGAATATTGCCTCTTCGGTGATGGAAAGCCATCAGAAAAATGCGGGCGGTAATGCGCGGATCGCTGAGACGATGTTCCGTTATTTCCGTTTCCCTGAAGGGTTTGAGAATTTTGTTTATGTGAGCCAAATTCAGCAAGGTTTGGCGATACGGACTGCGGTTGAATTTTGGCGTAGTTTGAAGCCGCATTGCATGGGTACATTATACTGGCAGCTCAATGATACTTGGCCTGTGGCCAGTTGGGCGAGCCTTGATTATGGTGGCGACTGGAAGTTGATGCATTATATGGTCAAGCGGTTTTATCAGAGCGTGGCTGTATCGATTATTCCTGAAGGTGACACGCTTAAAGTGATGGCGGTTAATGACACATTGGCTTCTGCGGTTGTTGAGGTTGAGCTGAGCTTGATTGATATGGATGGCAAGGCGACATTGTTGCAAAATGCCAGTGGCGCTGTGAGTTCTAATGCTGCTGAATCGTTGGTGACATTGAAGCAGAGTGATATTAAAGACGGGCAGATTTTGAGCTATCGGTTTAAAGCTGATAATGGCATGGCTGGCGCTGATCATTATACGCCCTTGCCTTATAAACAGTTAGATTTATCTGACCCTGATATTGCATTTACAACGCGGATTGATGGTGATAGTATTATCGTTAACATAAACTGCCAAGGCTTGGCGCTTTTTGTCACTTTAGAGGCCGAAGTTGAAGGCCGTTATAGCGACAATTGCTTTATGATGTTGGCGGGCGAAAGCCGCGAAGTGAAATTTACGCCACGCGGTGGAAAGTTGAATGAAGCCATGCAAACATTTATTGTGCGTGATTTGTACAGTGCGACTTATAAGAAATAGAAACACTGGGTTGAGGTGAATTTGGGCGTATGCCCCATCTGGGCTTAGATAGTCCGCAGATCGATTAAATTGAAAATTAAAACTTAAGGGAAAAAATTATGACTGACTTTTCTTACCAATTATATAGCTCACGTGACTTTCCGCCACTGAGTGAAACTTTGAAAATGCTGGGTGATCTTGGTTATAGCCAAGTTGAAGGTTATGGCGGTCTATATGCTAACCTTGATGCTTTGCAAGAACTAAAAGCTGACCTTAAAGCCAATGGCTTGCATATGGCGTCTGGCCATTTTGGTTTTGACATGGTGCGTGATGAATCTGCCCGTGTGCTGGAAATTGCCAAAGAATTAAATATGGAATATATTTTTGTTCCTGCTATTGGGCCAGATGAGCGTGTAAAAGATGCTGCTGGTTGGCGGGCATTTGGTAAAGAACTTGCTGCTGCTGGTGCGCCATATTGGGCGGCTGGTTTAACCTTTGGCTGGCATAACCATGCGTTTGAATTTGCTGTAACAGACACTGGCGAAATGCCATTGGACTTGATTTTAGAAGCTGATGAGCGTTTGGTGTTAGAATTTGACGTGGCATGGGGCGTTAAAGGTGAGCAAGACCCGATTGCTTGGATTGAAAAATATTCTGATCGTATTGTGGCTGCGCATGTGAAAGACATTGCACCTGAAGGTGAATGTGCTGATGAAGATGGCTGGGCTGACGTTGGTGAGGGCACTATGGATTGGGTTGGCATTATGGCGGCTCTTAAGAAAACCAAAGCTAAATTGTTTGTGATGGAACATGACAATCCAAATGATGCGGCGCGTTTTGCCCAACGTTCTATTGTGGCTGCAAAAGCGCTTTAAGCTTTAGATATTAAATAATTTAAGGGAGAAGATTATGAGTGATATTGGTGTAGGTATTATCGGTTGCGGTAACATTAGTGCAGCATATTTGCGCTTGGGCCCGATGTTTAAAAATTTGGAAATTCGTGCGGTTGCAGACTTGAATATGGATGCTGCTAAAGCGCGTGCCGAAGAATTTGGTGTGGATGCACGGACGGTTGACGAATTGCTCGCGTCTGATGACATTGGGATGATTGTGAATTTGACAATCCCTGATGCGCATTATCCAATAACTAAGCGTATTTTGGAAGCTGGTAAACATGCTTATAGTGAAAAGCCTTTGGTGTTGACGCTTGAGCAGGGTGAAGATTTGCGTAGCCTTTCTGAAAGCAAAAACCTTCGGGTTGGCTCTGCGCCTGATACGATTTTGGGTGGTAGCCATCAGCTGGCACGCAAAAGCATTGATGATGGTTTGGTGGGCAAAATTATCGCAGGCTCTTGCCATGTGATGAGCCAAGGTATGGAAAGCTGGCATCCAAACCCAGACTTTTTCTTCTTGCCTGGTGCTGGCCCTATTTTGGACGTTGGCCCTTATTATGTAGCTAACTTGATTAACTTGATTGGCCCTGTGAAGCGGGTTGGTGCTTTGACAAGTTCGGCCAAAGATACGCGTACCATTGGTTCGGGTGATCGTAAGGGTGAAACTGTGCCGGTGAAAACGCCGACTAATATTCATGCTTTGCTTGAATTTGAAAATGGTGCGACGATTACTTTGTCTGCAAGTTGGGACATTAAATCGCATCGTCATGCCAATATGGAGCTTTACGGCACTGAGGGTACTATTTATGTGCCTGATCCTAACTTTTTTGGCAATGATGTTGAATATGCTTTGGCAGATGGTGAAATTAAAACTGTCGACGCTTGGGATCATCCATTGGGTGTGCCAAACCAAGAGCATAAATCGGGCATGATGGCCAATTACCGTACAGTTGGCTTGGCCGATATGGCGGCGGCGATTGTTGAAGGCCGTGAGCATAGATGTTCGCTTGACCGTGCTATTCATGCGGTGGATGTGATGACGTCTATCTTAAAATCTGGCGAAACAGGCCAATTTGTGGATTTGACAACCACATGTAGTCAACCTGCACCGCTTGGCATAAAAGAAGCGCAAGCGCTGCTTAAGTGAATATATAATTCGGCCTTCAAGTTAAATATTGCTTGAAGGCTTTTTATTTTCGGGTTTATACTAACGTTAATACTCGAAGCTACAAATATAGGCACATATAATGTGCATCTAACTTAAAAATAGGGAATACATGATGACATATACACCCGCAGAAGACCGCTATAGCAAGATGAAATATGCTTATTGCGGCAAATCTGGTTTGAAATTACCACTTATTTCGCTTGGGCTTTGGCACAATTTTGGTGGCGATACACCGCATGAATTAAAACGTGAATTATGCCGCGCGGCATTTGATGCTGGCATTACGCATTTTGACCTTGCCAACAATTATGGCCCGCCAGCTGGCTCTGCCGAAACTGCTTTTGGTGAAATTTTACGCACTGATTTTGCTGGTTATCGCGATGAATTGGTGATTAGCTCTAAAGCTGGCTACCATATGTGGGATGGCCCTTATGGCGAGTGGGGTAGCCGTAAATATTTAATTTCATCTTGTGATCAATCGTTGCAACGTATGGGGCTTGATTATGTTGATATTTTTTATTCGCATCGGTTTGACCCGAACACACCGTTAGAAGAAACTATGGGTGCGTTGGATAGTATTGTGCGGGCTGGTAAAGCTTTATATGTGGGTATTTCATCATATAATAGTGCAGATACGAAACGTGCTGCTGCGATTTTGCGTGATTTGGGTACGCCTTGTATCATTCATCAGCCGAGTTATAACATGATTAACCGTTGGGTTGAACGTGATGGTTTGAAAAAAACGCTTAAAGAAGAAGGCATTGGTTCTATTGCCTTTACGCCATTGGCGCAAGGTATGTTGACCAATAAATATTTGAAAGGCGTGCCTGATGGCAGCCGTGCGACACAAGATAAATCGCTTAACCCGAATATGTTGAGTGACAAAGCCATTGCTAACATTAACAAGCTTAATGACATTGCTGGCAAGCGTGGCCAAACATTGGCACAAATGGCATTGGCTTGGGTGTTGCGTGATGGTGGCATCACGACCGCTTTGATTGGTGCCTCTAAAGTTTCGCAAATTGCCGATTGTGTGGGTGCTATTGATAATCTTGAGTTTAGCGCTGCTGAGCTTAAAGATATTGATATTTATGCCAATGAAGAAGATATTAATCTTTGGGCTAAAAGCTCTAACACTTGATCGCTTATCGTGATTGAATAATTGACTAGATATAAGAGTTAAAACGTGCCAACCTTTGGGTTGGTGCGTTGATTTGTGAGGGACATAAAATGATTGTAAATCCAGTATTACCAGGCTTTAATGCCGATCCATCGATGATACGGGTCGGGGATGATTATTACATCGCGGTTTCGACTTTTGAATGGTATCCAGGGGTGCAAATTCATCATTCTAAAGATTTGGTGAATTGGACTTTGATCACGCGGCCATTGCGACGCGAAAGCCAGTTGGATATGCGTGGTGACCCTGATAGTTGCGGTGTTTGGGCGCCTTGTTTGTCCTATGCTGACGGTAAGTTTTGGTTGGTTTATACCGACGTGAAACGTTATGACGGCAATTTTAAAGATGCGCATAATTATATTGTGACTTGTGACACCATTGATGGCGAATGGTCTGACCCTGTTTACTGTAATTCATCGGGGTTTGACCCGTCTTTGTTTCATGACGATGATGGTAAAAAGTGGTTTATGAATATGCAGTGGCGGTTTAATACTGACTCGATTGGTGGCTCTCCCACTGGCACGGCATTTGATGGTATTTTGCTGCAAGAATTTGATGCTGAGCAGGGTAAATTGGTTGGGCCGATAAAAAATGTATTTGAGGGTAGTGACCATAAATTGGTTGAAGGCCCGCATGTGTTTAAGAAGCACGGTTATTATTATATGACGACGGCTGAGGGCGGTACGGCGTATAACCATGTGGTGACGATGGCGCGGAGCCGAAATATTGATGGGCCGTATGAATTGCACCCGAATAAGCATTTAATGACGGCCAAAGATGCGCCGTTAAACCCTGTGCAACGTGCGGGGCATGGGCAATATGTTGAAACGCCTGAAGGTGATGTTTATCATAGTCATTTAATGAGTCGGCCATTGTCACTTGTTGAAGGTGAGGCTGGATATCATCGCAGCCCGTTGGGTCGGGAGACTGGCATTCAGAAATGTGTGTGGAAAGATGATGATTGGCTGTATTTGGAAAATGGCACAATGGTGCCTGATATTGAAGTGCCATCACCTGATAATAGCATTATGCCTGATGCGCCGAAGGCTGTGCATTGTCGGTTTGACGGGACTGCATTGCCAATTGATTTTCAGTGGTTGCGGACGCCGCACCCTGAGCGGATTTTTGAGCTGACGGGTGATTGTTTGCGGTTGATTGGGCGTGAGTCTATCGGCTCGTGGTTTGAGCAGGCTTTGGTGGCGAGACGCCAGCAGCATTTTA
>NVQL02000088.1 GCA_002400495.2 Alphaproteobacteria bacterium
AAATGGATTGAAGCGCTCCCTATTTGGAGTTTTTGGCATCACTTGTGCCACAATGATCTATTTTGCAATGTCCTCCACTGGAATTGCCTCCTTGATAGTCGCATCTCATACACTATTTCAGATAATCAAGTGGGCTGGTGTCGTGTATCTTATTTATCTAGGCTGTTCAGCAATTTTCAGCAAATCTGGTGGCTTAATTGTTCATTCCGAAGCGCCTTTACGAAATAGACTCACGATCTTCACACGCGGGTTTCTGATTGAATTCTCCAACCCAAAAGCCCTCCTTTATTTTTCGGCAATTTTACCCCAGTTTCTTGACGTAAGCAGACCAATTGCACCGCAATTCTTTATCATGTGGGTAACGGCATTTTTGATGCAGTGGGTTATTTACTCCGCTTATGCGTATCTCGGAGAACGTTTAATCAAGGGTGGTGTCAAAATCTGGATCATCAATATAGTCAATAAGACTGCTGGGGCAGCGCTCATTTTTGCGGGAATCAAAATGGCGAGTGTAACCGCGAATAGATGATTAAATTACTGAGGCTTATTTTATTTACACCCCTAGTAAATATGCTTTCTTGTCCTAATGCTGTTGTTCATAACTATGATATACGTTAAGTTTTATCTCCAAACTATCATTGAAGGACATTTCACATGCCAAAATCCATTATACCCGAGGGTCTAGAAGAATTTGTTCGTGATTGGAAAATGTCCCCTGGTTTGGAGCATGATGGGTTTGTTTTTTTAACAGGAGTTACAGGCGCTGATGCTGATGGTAACCTTTCTTCCGATGTAAATGTTCAAATTAAGGCGGTTTTTAAGAAGGTTGAGAGAGTTCTGAGTACGGCAGGACTTGATTTTAAACATGTGGTGGAAATGACTAGCTATCACATTGGATTGCGCGAACATCTTGATGATTTTAGGCGCATTCGTGCTCAATATGTTGTTGAACCTTATCCAGCTTGGACTGCGATTGAAGTGGCAGGATTTACACGCGAAGGTGCTGTCGTTGAATTGCGATGTATAGCAAGGCGAGGATGAGCCTATTTGGTTCGACTCGAAATTAGTCTTTTTCCATGAGGTCGAGACCAAATCCTTCATTCAATAATTGTTTAATATCACTGTCATTTGATAAGATTGAAGAGGGAGCAAACTCGGTCAACCCATAGCCAACAACGTTATAATTGTCGCGTATGAAACGAATCCAAGTTATTAAATCCTTTAAACTCACGCCGTTTTCTGATGCAAATGCGGTGCTTTTATGGAGTTTAGGGTCTAAAATATCATAATCTAAATGTATGAAAACAGGAGCATCAGAAAGCATCGCTAGGCGCTCTTTTGTCGGCGGTTGAGTTAGTTTTGATGGCTCGATTACATCCAAATTATGTCTGTCGATATAATCTTGTTCTTCATTGTCTATGTCTCTAATTCCTGCAAGAATTATGTTTTCTGCCGCCAATTTTGTAGGTAAATATTTTGAAAAGGATTTCGGGATATCGCCCAACAAGGCACGCAATACCATGCCATGGAATGTATGAGATCCAGAGCTTTCTGTTGTATTAAGGTCAGGGTGGGCATCAAACCAAATTACACGCAAATTACCTTCATATTTTTGGTTCAATTTGGCTATTGGAATTAATTCCCCGCCGCAATCGCAGCCAAGGTTGAATAAAGGTTCATTCCAATTGTTTGCGGTTAGAACTTCATCTACCATTGTGAGGGTTTTGCTGAGTTCGCATTGGTCGCGAACTCCATCGACAATTTCAGATGATCCATTAATATATGAAATATCGGGTGTTATTGTATTGCTTGCGCCAAGTATATTTCGGATTCGCTCTGCGCCGATGGGATAACGATGTCCATTTCCACTGCCTTGCCATTGCGCATTTATTAGAATTGTCATTATATTTAGCTTTCAATGGTCATATATGAGAGGCTGAATATGAGCCTAATCATAAATTTTTATAATATTTTTTCGAAATACACTCGATTGAATCCGTCTTCTTTGCGTCGTTCAGTTTCGCGATAGCCTAAATGTGAATAGATAGAAAGGTTATCGGTCATTTTCTCATTCGTATATAATTGAATTGCTGTTAACCCAAGTTTTTTGGCCTCGTTTTCGCAAAGTTGTATGAGGGTTTTGCCAATACCCTTGCCTGTTGCAGAACTTCTTATGGCTATATTTTCGAGAAACATATAATTGTTAATGGGATAGAAAATAATAAATCCATCGACTTCGTTGTTTTCGTCGGTCTTAATATGAATGATACCTTGTTCAATTTGCGATTTAAAATCGGCTGTCATTGGGGCTGGTTTTCTGCCGATTACAGAAACATATTGTTGATACGCATCTACAGCGCACTTATGTACTCCGTCTATGTCAGCTTCTTTAGCTCTTCGAATTATCATCATATCTTATAGAATCAAAGTCATTTATTTGAACCTATATGCTTGAGGGTTTTGAGTCAAAACACTCCCCGCATCCGATAATTCGAGTTTTCTGATTTGAAATTAGGTATCAAAATGGCCATTAGGTCTTTATCATCTTTGCCTAAAGCTTTGCCTAAATTGGCATATGTTGGGGGAAACAAAAACAGCAAACAATAGAGAATACCCATTTCCTAGCTTGTCGATCAGTATACAGGCAACCAGTTTCAGTTTGGCTATCAGAAAAAATCATCAGTATTTGAGCATTAACATTACATTTGTTGGAAATAGAGTGATGTGATTTTTCATATTCATCATTGCCAATACAGCATATATATTCACACACAACTCTCCTTAACCAATTGTTTGCACCATTTTGCTTCTCCTACTGGTCAACTAGCGTTTGTAATTGATGGGTGGTCGGATGGGAAGACACAAACAATTGAAAGTTTGTTTGATGAAATTGTCGCTGGTATTTAAGTGAATTTAGAAAATGAAAAGTTTCGACGTGAAGAGCGTGAAGAAAATGATATAGAAACGCAGAGCTGGCTCGTCGGAGAGATCTTGCTCATAAAAGAAAAGAGCGTGAAGATCAGCGCGTTGAATTTTTAAATGAGCTGATGGTTAAGAAAATTGAGGCTGATCGAATTCGAGCTTGGTTGGAAACTTGTTCAACTCAGGAAGTAGATGAAAGTGACCCTGATATTTTCAGAATGATGGATTGGGCGAGAAGTCGATTATCTGGTTTTAGCTGCTAAAATACAATATTTTTTGCCCTTCACTGTTTTAGATCCTTGATGTTTTCTTAATGATATCAATAGGCAGGACTTTGTAAACCTGCGGAAATTGGTGGAATGAAATTATGTGGAACAATTTGGCCGCTCGACTCTGTGTAAAATGTCCTTTGTGCAGGTTGAAATTTGAATCCTAAACTTAACTTGCTTTTTGAGTTTTTTTGAATATTTTGAACCCATCAGGGATATTAGTTTTAACTATCTACTATTGATTCAGCTGTACAAATAATTATTCAAATTAGTTTAATCTAAGAATAAAGTTTTGTTCGAATTCAATTAGTCAAATTCGACTTGTTTAAAAAAATAAAAACTATGGGCCTTTAATGCTTTTGCTGAAAACCAGAAATTTAAATTTATATTTTGACTTGAAACAATTGATTGTAAACAATTGCGGTTTAAGAGAAACAGGTCAGCCTTTAACTTTGATTGGTGAGGTGTGCGGTGCGGGTAGGCATTGATTCCAAAATATTTGATATTTACTTTTACTAATTCGAAATCCAATTTAAGTAGGAATTAATTGATGAATTCCTAGATTTGTTGAAATCTGGCTCAGGTAAATTTCCTAGAATTGCCTGTTCAAATATACTTGTTAATGCTGTTGATACTATTTCGGCGTGTCCTTGAGCTAAATTACATGGGTCTAACTGGATGTAGCCGAGTTCGACTTCGTGATCGCGGACTATGATTTTTGGATTGTTGGAGTTCAACGCCAATGCGATGGCTCCTGCACTTGCGCCAAGATTGGTTTTGTCGATTTGAATTTTTAAACGATCTAGGGGATTGTGGGTTACATCTGCATGCATTGATGCTGTTATTCCGTTGATATTTTCGCAGGTTTTCAGCCACATCTTTAATGCGGATTGTTCTTGTTGGCGAATGGCAGCATGGTCACGTTTTTTCCAAGCTTTAAGTGCGGCCATTGCCCCATAAATACTCTCTTTACCTATTTTCATACCACGAGCAATGCCCAAATTTTGCATATAAGCGGCTTTAATTAAATCTTTTTTACCAGCTAGGATTCCGGATGTAGGTCCGCTTAAGAATTTATGGCCTGAGTAGATGACAATATCTGCGCCATCAGCCAAAAAGATTTCTAAATCATATTCAGATGCTGCATCTACAATGACAGGGACATCTGCAGCATGACAAATTTCACAAAACCTCTTAAGTGGAATCTGACCATATTCAACAACATGATGCGAAACCACATAAACGGCGGCAATAGCCTCATTAGAAACAGCATATTCGAGCTGATGGTCGAGCACTTGCGTTGATTGACCGACAATGGTGACTTGTGCTCCTGTAAGGGAAATGGCTTGCTCAATAGAGGCGCCGTAATGACATAAATGACCCATTTGTACGGCAACTTTAATTGGTTGTCCGATGGTTTTGGGCAATTGTTCTATCTTGCCAACACTGTCACCTGTTAAGCAAGCGGCTATGGACATGGATATACCTGCAGAGGCAGAGGCGGCAATAAAACCCGCCTCCGCGCCTGTTAGCTCACTGATTACCGATGAGGCTTTTTCCTGTAATTCATGCATATTTACAAAATGTGGCATGATTTCTGCGGTGGCTTGTATAGCTGGTTGCACTGCCATTGAGGCACCCAAGCCTGTCATCGTGCCGTTCACATTTATAATGCGAGTGAAGCCGTTTTTATCGTAAAAATCCCAATTGACTTTGCTCATTTAATCTTCCTTTACGGCCACAATGGCTTCAATTTCTACAGTGATGTTATTGGGCAATGAGCCAACTCCAAATGCTGAACGGGCATGCGGGCCTGCATCGCCTAAAATTTGGCAAAGAAAATCGGAGCAGCCATTAATTACTAACGGATGTTGTTCAAATTCTGAGACAGCATTGACCATGCCTAATAATTTAATAACGCTTGTAATTTTGGATAATTCGCCAAGTTCGGCTTTTAGCACGGCAAGAATATTAATAGCCACAATTTTGGCGTGGGCTTGGGCTTGTTCGGCCGAAACGTCAGCTCCAACTTTGCCAGTTAAATATTGACCATCTTCAGTTACGGGGCCTTGACCCGAAATATAGACTAAATTCCCAACGCGTTTGGCGTTTCTAAAGTTTCCAATTGGGTTTATGACTTGAGGTAAATTAATGCCTAAAGTTTGCAATCGTTGTTCAGGTGTTTGGCTATCCATTTAAGTTTCCAATTTTATGACAAGCGGCCGATTGGTCTACGCCGATGTTGGTGCTTGGTGGTAATTGTTGTTTGCAGATGGCGTCCGCATATTCGCAACGGGTTCTAAAAACACAGCCTGATGGTGGGTTTAGGGGGCTGGGAATATCGCCAAGTAAAATTTTGCGGCTTCGTTTAATTGTTGGGTCTGCCACTGGCACTGCCGACAATAGAGCTTGCGTATAGGGGTGCGCAGGCGTTTGGTAGACTTTGCTTGCATTACCTTGTTCAGCGATGCGTCCCAAATATAAAACCACAACTTGATCGCATAAATATTCGACAACCGATAAATCATGAGCGATGAATAATATTGTGAGGTTTCTTTTGTCTCTTAAATCTTGCATGAGGTTAAGTATTTGCGCCTGAACAGATACATCTAAAGCTGAAACACATTCGTCTGCTACGATAAATTCTGGATCAACTGCAAGTGCGCGGGCTATGCCAATGCGCTGTCTTTGGCCACCAGAAAATTCATGTGGGTAACGGGTCATATGATCACCACTTAAGCCGACCTCTTCTAGCAGCGCAGCCACCCGATCATTTCGGTCTTTCCCGCGTTTGCCGATATTGTGGGCGATTAATGCTTCACCGATCACATCGTGAATTTTCATACGTGGGTTTAAGGAAGAGAATGGGTCTTGAAAGATGATTTGCATACGCTTGCGCATGGCCTTCATGTCTTTTGCATCTAATGAGGTAAGCTCTGTGCCATCAAATTTAACGGAGCCAGATGAGGGTTCAATGAGACGCAAAATAGAGCGGCCTAAAGTGGTTTTCCCACTGCCACTTTCGCCAACCAATCCGATGACTGAACCGCGTTGCATGTCAAAACTTACATTTTTGAGGGCATGCACATCGCCTGCTGAAGTGGGGAATGTTTTTGATAGGTCTTTGACTGAGAGGAGGGGAGTATTGCTCATTATAGGTCTCCAAAATTTATGCAGCGAGAAAAATGATTTTCTGTCACTTTATGTAGTATAATAGGTTTTTCGCAGCCAGCGCTTGCAAATTGGCAGCGTGGGGCAAACGCGCAACCTGATGGCATGTCGTGCAATGGCGGCACAGTGCCTGGAATGGCCTGTAGCCGTGCGCCATTTTCAATTTGGTCTATACCTGGAATGGAGCCTAATAAGCCCTTTGTATAGGGATGACGAGGCCGCGCGAAAATATCAATGACTGGGGCTTGCTCAACAATTTCACCAGCATACATGACGGCAACTTCATCGGCAATTTCGGCCACTACGCCCATATCATGAGTGATGAACAGAATCGACATATTTAGTTCAGTTTGCAATTTACGCATCAGGTCTAAGATTTGGGCTTGAATGGTCACATCTAAGGCTGTGGTTGGTTCATCAGCAATTAAAAAAGCTGGGTTGCAAATCATCGCCATGGCGATCATCACCCGTTGACGCATGCCGCCCGACATTGAGTGTGGGTATTCATCAACTCGTCTTTCGGCACTTGGGATTTCGACCAGTTCGAGCATTTCAATTACACGTTTGCGCAGATCTGGTTTGGAAATGTCTTCATGCAGGCTCAGCATTTCACCAATCTGATCGCCAACTGTGAATAGGGGGTTGAGTGATGACATGGGTTCTTGGAAAATCATCGAGATTTCTTGACCTCTGATTTTGCGCATGGTCATTTCTTCGACCGATGCCAAATCTATAATATTGTCATTTGAAGTGCGGTAGAGCGCCTGACCTGAAGCAATTTGACCGGGATGAGCTAACAAATGCATTAGGGAAAGTGCGGTGACAGATTTACCTGAACCACTTTCGCCAACGATGGCCAATGTCTTGCCTTTTTTAATCGAGAAAGTTACATTTCTTACAGCTTTGGCAACGCGTCGTTTAAAAACAAAATGGGTCGAAAGGTTTTCGACTTTTAAAACCAGATCATCGGCTAAGGTGTTTGTAGGATTATTTTGTGGGGTGGTATTCATCAGATCATCCTCTTTTTGTGACGTGCGGCGGCATATATTTTGGCGCCGAGAATGGCGTGGCGAGGTTCAAACACTTGGTCAAGAACCAACTGGTTTCCCATGCTATCGGTAACAATTTCTTCACTCGGCATCACGTCAAATATTGTGAAATCGGCTTTGGAGCCAAAACTTATGGAATTGCTGAGCCCCATAACCTGCCTCGGGTTGGATGAAATGGCCTTGATGCAATCAATAAACCCCATACCTAAAACATGTAATTTTGATATTGTGGTTGCCAAATCATATACAGGCCCATTGCAATTGCGTTCATGCAGATCGGTTGAGACAGTGTGGGGTAACAACCCATTTTTAATGGCTTGGCGCGCCACCTTAAAATCTAACGATGCAGCCCCATGCCCAATATCTAGCAATATCCCACGCTCGACAATTTGATGGGTGCGTTTGAATATTTCTTGGGTATCGACAATGTTATTATCGGGTTTGCCATGAAAGCAATGGGTGATGATGTCGCCTGCCGTTAAGATGTTAAATATTTCTGAGAGAGTTGGAGGAGCTTGACCAATATGAACCATGAGCGGCAGACCAGATTTTACGGCGACCTGTTTTGCCTCAAGAACAGCATCTAACCCATGCGTGCTCACAATGACATTGCCAGCACGTACTTTTATACCGCAAATAACATCGCGATTTTGCTCTATTACAGCTAGCGTTCGGCCAACGTCTATCGCATTTTTATCGCCTAATTCGGATATGCGGTTACAAGCGACAAGCCCAATGGTGCCAATATTGATGAAAGCTTTTATGGTTTCGGGTTGTTTGTCGATGACATATTCCCGTAAACCGTGGAAATTGGCTTCGCCTGCCGAGCCTGCATCGGCCATTGCGGTGACCCCATGAGCAACACCTGCATTTGAGGCGCGGATTGAAAAATCTGTACCGCCATACCAGACATGCACGTGTAAATCTGCCCAGCCCAGCGATAGATAAGCACCTTTACAATCGAGTGAAATGACGTCGTCAAGGCTAGGTAAGGACTCGCATATAAGTCCTTGGTCATCAATGAAAATAGTTTTTGGTATATTATCAAGACCAATGGGTTTGAAATTTCTGATGCAAATTGCCATTTTAAACCTCTTTAGAAAGACGCGGGTCTAATGCATCTCGCAGGCCATCGCCGACTATTTGCAGAGACAATGCACAAAGGGTGATGGCGATGCCTGGTGCTAAAATCATCCAATCGGCAATGCCAATATATTGACGCCCAGCGTTGATCATTGTGCCCCAAGTTGGTGTGTCGGGGTTGATGCCTACGCCTAAGAAAGATAAACCTGCTTCGGCCAACATTGCGTAAGCAAAAATGAAGGTTGCTTGTACGATGATAGGTGAGACCATATTGCGTAATATATGAAAAACCAGTATACGCCATGTCGAGGTTCCAAGGGCATGTGCCGCTTCAACAAAAGCCAGTTCACGAATGACCAATGTTGAAGCACGCACAGTCCGGGCGATTCTAGGTGCGTAAACAATTGATAAAGCCAGCACTACATTGAAAATGGATCCGCCTAGTGCGGCTACCAGAGAAATCGCCAATAAGATATCGGGAAATGCCATCATAGCATCTATAAAGCGTGACATTGGGCCGTCTAATTTTCTGAAAAAACCTGCGAGTAGGCCTAAAATAATGCCCATTAATGATGATAAAGTCGCCACGCCAACGCCAACAATAAGAGAAACCCGACCTGCATAAATGAGCCGGGTTAAAACATCGCGGCCAAATTCATCTGTACCCAGTAGCCAGTTGCCATCTGGGCTGGCTAGCCGATTGCGTACTGACATTTCTTTAGGGCTGTGGGGCGATATAATTTCGGCCATAACGGCTGCGAAAATAAACACGGCTAAAATTCCCAAACATATCAAAACCGAACGGCGTTGAATGAGTATTTTAAATAGGCTTGCTTCGCTTGGTGCTGAACCAGACATATTTATCTCCTTAATATTTAACGCGTGGGTCGATGGCTAGATAAATCATATCGACTAAAAAATTGACCATGACATAAAGCCCAGCGACAATGATGAGTGTGCCCTGAATTGTGGGGTAGTCGCGCCGCAAAACGGCGCCGACGACTAGTGAGCCAATGCCAGGTAAATTAAATACCCGTTCAGTGACAACGGCGCCAGATATGAGTAGGGCTAGAGTTAAACCAACAATAGTGACAATGGGAATTAGTGCGTTTTTTAAGGCATGGCGTAAAACTACGCGCCGTTCGCTCATGCCTTTTGAGCGTGCCGTTCGGATATAATCATCGGCCAATACATCGAGCATTGAAGCGCGGGTGAAACGTAATATGAGTGCAGAGTTAACGATTCCCAGTACGATAGAGGGCAATATTAAATGCCACATTCGTTCGAAGAAATTGGCATCTGGCCCGCCATAACCTGAAACGGGAAACCACCCCGTGCCTGCGGCCACATATTGTTGGAATAGCAAGCCAGTCCAAAAACTTGGGATTGCGGCCGCAAGCATCGCTAGGGAGAGGGCGGATTGATCGAATAAAGAACCGCGCCGATAGGCGGCATAAATGCCAATGGGGATAGCAATGCTGACGGCGATGATTAGAGAAAACAGAGTCAAAAATATTGTGGGTTCAGCGCGCTGATAAAGTATGGTGGTGATGGGAGTGTCGAAAAATAAAGAACGGCCAAGGTCGCCACTGGCAATCTGTGTCATAAAACTAAAATATTGCACAATGATGGGGCGGTTCAAACCCATTTTTTCGCGTAATTCAATGGCATCTTGTGGTGTTGCGTCTGGGCCTAAAATCAATGCCGCAGGGTCGCCTGGGGCGATTCTGACGATTACGAATACAACGGTTAGCACGATGAGCATAACAACCAGCATGCCGAGCAAACGGCGGGCAATGTATAATGGCATTTCAACCTCCAAAATTGTATGGATATCAGCGGGAGGATGTCCCGCTGATGTTTGGTGTATATTGGTTTATTCGTCTATTGTCGCGTTCCAGAAGAAAGGCCAAGGGCTTTTGGTAACGCCGTTTAATTTGTCGCTTTTGCCACGCAGAGCGTTAAAGCCACCAATTTTGATGAATGGCACTTGCTCAAATACTTTTTCTTGGAGTTTTGAGAATAGCACTTTACGTTGCTCTGGGTCAGACACCGTTGTGAATTCGGCTAGAATGGCATCTTTTTCTGCATCTTTCCAACCCAAACGAGAGGTTGGTGAATAAAGAGACGTTAGAGCAGGTTCAGCAATGAATGGTGAATGGGTGATGTAAATATCCCATAATTCAGGGTTATTGCGGCGTTGCCCTAATGTTGCCCAATCCACAACATCTAGCTGAACTTTAAAGCCAGCAGCTTCAAGATTTACTTTCGCAACTTCGGCCATTTTGAAATGGAACTCATATTGATGAGACGTCAATATGCGCAATGGTGTGCCATCATACCCAGCTTCTTTTAGGTGTGCAGCCGCTGCATCGGCATCATGTACATTATATGCTGATGCACCTGCATCTGTTCTCCAGAACCAACCTTCTGGATATAGAGGGCCATCTGTTACAAAGAAAGCGTCATCACCAAATGCGGCAAACAACATATCATCTTCGTTTAATGCGGCTTGGACCGCCAACCTAACATGCAAGTTTGTATTTAAGCCTGCTTTGTGGTTAAAGGCAAAAATTGGCCAACCGAACGGACGCAATACCATTGGCTCTGCTTTGTCACTGGCTTCTAGGCGTTTAATGGCTTCGACAGGAAGACCATCTGCAAAATCATATTGGCCAGATAATATGCCTTCTACCCGTGTATTTGAATCAGGCACGGGAATAAACCGAATTTCCTGCATGGTTTGCATGCGTGCGCCAGAACCACCATCAGAAGGCTCATCACGTGAAACGTAATTGTCAAATTTTACCAATTGAATATATTGGTCAGGTTTATGAGCCATTAATTTATAGGGGCCTGTGCCAACCACTGCACTAATGGTTTCGCCAATATTTTCTTGCGGATATACAGCCGCTGCCGAATTTGAAAACGCAAGTAACGACAATAATGGAGAATATGCAGTATTCATATTAATCATGACTGTGAAATCATCGCTAGCTTTGATGCTATCAATTTTATCTGCAACGCCTTTGCCTCGTGAGGCTGTTGTTACCCAGCGGTTAAGCGAGTCTGCAACATCATGTGCGTCCATTGTGGTGCCATCGTGGAAGGTAATGCCTTGGCGAATGGCAATGGTATAAGTTTTGCCATCATCACTAATGGTCGGCATGGTTTTGGCCAGCAGCGGAACCACTTCGAATTTGCTGTTAAAGGTAAATAATGTTTCATAGAAATGCTGTGTAACGATGGACACAACATCTTTAGTAGACATCATTGGGTCGAGTGTATCTGGCTCACCAATTATAGCAACATTTACGACATCTTGAGCTGCATATGCAGTTCCCGACATCATGCTGATTAAAGTTGCAGCGGCAACTAGGCTTTTTAGAACTTTCATTTTCTTTCTCCCTTTTTATTGCTATCGGTGGATAGCGTTGGTTACGTAGCATTTGCCACGTTGGTTAAATCATCCGTCCAGATTTGGTTAATCTGTCTGATGTAAATTATTGTTATTGCTCGGTTTCCCCACCAGAAGAGGCAATTAAATCAAACAATCGATCTCCTTTGATTTCTGTATGTTTTGTCATTTGTAAACGTGCGTCTGATTGGTCGCCTTTTTCAATGGCAGCAATAATAAGTTCATGTTCTAATGTAGATATTGGCGCTCTTGTGCGGAAATGAGCACCTCGGTATAAGTGTAATATTGAGTGTAATTTATTGGCTTCTTGTTCCAAAAAATTGTTACCACTAGCTTTTCGAATGATTTGGTGGAATTTCGAGTTAGCAATATAGAAGTTTTGTTTATCCATTGTTTTACTGGCGGCAATGCAGTCAAGTTGCGCGGCCTTTAATCTATCTAACTGTGCAATTGATGCGCGACGGGCAGCTAGAGATGCCGCTTCTGCATCGAGTAAGGTCATGATGGAATGCATTTCGAGTAATTTACGCGAATTTAATTTAACCACTTTAAGGCTTCTATCAGAGTGTCTTTCAATTAACCCTGAGGCAATTAAGGCTTGAATAGATTCTCGAATGGGAGTGCGAGACACACCAAAACGTTCGGCCAGTGAAGTTTCGGTCAGTTGCCTCCCAGGAGTTAGAAGACCACAAATAATATCGTTTTTTATTGCATTGACTATGGTTTGAGCAGAATGTTTCATGCCCAAATTTATGCAATAGATGGGTGGGTTGTATACATCACAATAGGTAGAATATACAATGGTAGAGCCTAAGTTAGGTATGGGTGCCGAATTTTGGATATTTAATGGCAAGGAATTAAACATTTTCAACCCCTAACTGTTTTACAAATTTTGGTTTGCTCCACGGGTTTTTATTTATCGGCCAGATATTTTTGGGAGCTTTTATATAGGCTGTGTTTTGGGGCTCATTTGGGTAGGGCTTGCCGGCGTCACAATATATAATTTGATCAGATATTTGACGAAAGCTCGCGTAGAAATGATTTGTTGATTTAATAACTAAAATGTCCTGTGAACTGGGATTGATGCCCATATCTTCAAATAAACTAGGTTCGAATGCCTGTGCGCGTGTGCTATTTAAAATCACTTGCAGGCCGTCAAATTCAATGAGCGCCGATGCACCCATTGGGACATGGGATTTGCCAAAAGTTTGCGAAGCGGCAGCGTTTAAAACCTTAACCCTAACCAATCTGTCAATAGGTTGACCTGTAAAGGGTGCTGATTTGGCGCCAAATCTCAATGGAATGAGGGCACCTTCGCCGGCTTTAAAACAAAGTTTTACGGCAATCGGGTCCCATATGGTTCCGATAGATATTTTAATGCCTGTATTTATGGCTTTATGATTTAGTAGACTCTGTAAAATAATTGTACCGTCGCCAGCCACTCCACCACCTGGGTTATCCCAAACATCGGCAATGACAATTGGGCGTTTATTATTGGCTGTCAGATCAAAGGCCATTTCAACTGCAACATTTTCTGTCACCGTTTCAGGCATAGATTGCCCGCGAATTTCAATAATTTTTTCACCAAATTCTTTTGCAAGATTTTGAGCTTGATCCATGTTGCCATTATGGACGGCAATCATTTTTGTGCCCATCCATGGAGAATCGCCCGCCATGAAACCATGAATGAGAGAAAGGTTTAGGATATCAACCTGCTGTTCGGCCTTTATCATTTCATCCACAAATTGGCGCATTGGTTGGTGTGAGGAAGGAAACACATCAATCATTTTGCAATCATATTGCGCCATTTTCGGGTTGATTTCACCTTTAATGGTTCGGATAACCAAGTCGACAATTTGTTCACCTGTTTGTTCAAAGTCAGTATGCGGAAATTCTTTAAATGCGCATAGTAGGTTTGCAAACTCAAATCGTTTGGGGGTTAGGTGGCTATGCGGATCAAGACTCGCTCCAATTACAGTTTCATCACCAACTAAAATTCTAATTTTATGAATGAGGTCACCTTCTGGGTCATCATACCCCTGCGCCATCATGGCGCCATGCAAGCACAATATAACGCCATCAAGCGGCTCATGTTTAATGGCATCTTTGACTTGCTTTAAAATTTCATCGCGCAATGTTTCGTAACACTGTTTGGAAACCAAACCGCCTGGGTCTGCCCAACAAGTTGTGCCTTCGATTAAGGTAATGCCGTCTTCGCCAACTCTTTTGCGTAGCTGTACCAATGCAGCCGTGCATAATGTCGGTGTTTTAGGATGTTGATATGGGGCGGCATAAAGCGATGCTTTGAAATCGTCTAGCCCAACAAAAATTGGGCTAAAACTATTGGTTTCTGTGGCAATTCCGGCAACAAATATTCGCATTTTTGACAATCAGTTAGGTTTTATATTCATTCTAAAGTTGAGTTGAATTTAACCAGTTTATGTAAATTATTGAACATAAACTTTAGTTTCCTGGAAAATAATTAGAGTTTTCAGTTTAACACTGGACATTTATGTGAATTATTCACATAATGACTGATAATTACAGAAACTAATATTATGATTCACAGGTGAATATGAGCTTTGACATTATCAGCCACATTTCGGACATGCAAAATAGGCTTTCAAAATCGGAAAAACTGGTGGCATATCTTGTTTTGGAAGATACGCCATTTGTAATTGCCAGCAACATTGACGATATTTCAAATAAAGCAGGTGTCAGTATGCCAACGGTAACGCGGTTTTGCCGATCTGTTGGGCTGGATGGCTTACGCGAATTAAAAATTAAACTATCTCAGAATATGAAATTGGATAAGCGATTTTTGAGCAATGATATGCCGATTCATAATATAGAAGACATAGCGAATAACATTTTGGCAAAAGCTCAGCAGGCACTATTTGAGGTTGACCAACAAATTGATTTGGCAAAAGTAACCGATGTTATCGATTTAATTTTGAGATCAAATCAAATTTTTGCATTTGGCAGCGGTGGTATATCTTCTTTACTGTCAAAAGAAATGGTCATTCGGCTGTTTAGATTTAAAATTAATGTTGCTGAATCTAATGACGCTGAAATGCAAAGAATGATGGCAGCTACAGCTGGTAAAGGCGACTTGATTTTTTTGTTCAGCGTATCTGGATATAGCGAAAACTTATTGGAATGCGCACGAATTGCGAAACAATATGGTGCTAAAATTGTGGCCATCACAAGGCACGATACCCCCTTATCTGACGTTGCAGATCATGAACTTGTAATTAACATTACTGAGGGAAACTATGTTTTAAGGCCAACCTCAAGCCGGTATGCTTACTTGGCGTTGTTGGATATTCTCGCAAATGGCGTTGCGGCAAAAATGGACGTACAAGCACTAGAGATTTTAAGGCGGCTGCGCCAAAATCAAACCGAAAACCAGACAATAAATAACAGTCCACTTGGTGACTAGAAGGTATTATGAAACAAAATAATTTTCTCTTTGTAGGCGAGGTTATGCTAGAATTCACCCCTCTAAATGACAATAGCTTTAAACAAAGTTTTGCGGGTGATAGCTATAATAGCTGTTGGTATTTCAATAAATTATCTAAAACTGATGCATCGGTTCGTGCCCAATATTTGACTCATCTTGGCGCAGATAGCTACAGTGATGTTTTGATTCAAGAAATGAATGAGCAAGGCATTGATGCAAGTTATATTGTTCAAACGCATAATAAAAATATTGGACTTTATATCATTAAAAACCACTCAAATGGTGAAAGAGAGTTTGACTATTGGCGTGAAAATTCGGCTGCTACAACAATGTTTGAATCGAATGAATCTGCCATTTTGGATGTGGACGCGGTAAATCAGGCCGACCATATTATATTTTCGGGCATCTCGATAGCGGTTTTAAGCGAAAGAGGGCGAGAGAATTTGTTCGAAGCACTGATAAAATTAAAAGATCTTGGAATAAATATAATTTTCGATACGAATTTCCGCCAGAAATTGTGGCCTGACATAGAGAATGCTCAAAAATGGTATGACAGGTTTTATAATATTTCCAACGTGATCCTACCTTCTGTGGAAGATGAAATGACGTTATTTAATCTTAGCAATAGTAAACAGGTTTTGGAGCATTTAGGTAGTTATCATAAAAAAGAAATTGTTCTTAAAAATGGTCCCAGAAGTGCAGTTTTTATGAAAGATGGCAACATGATAGATGTTGCAACAAGCGCCATAGAAAATGTAGTTGATACGACATCTGCGGGTGATAGTTTTAACGCTCAATATATATATAGTCGGTTTGTAGAACGAGTTGCACCAGAAATAGCCATAAAAAATGCCCATATTTTGGCGGGTAAAGTGATTGGATATAAAGGTGCGCTTATATCTGAAATATTTGAGGAGTGAATATGCGATTGAATGAAATTTTTGACAAAAAATGTGTGATACCAGTTGTAAATTTTGAAAAATTACATCATGTAGAACCTGTTGTTGAAGCTCTAAATGAGCATGGGTATGACATTATTGAGATTACATTGAGAAATGAAATTTCAATGCATGCGCTAGAGCTAGCAGTTAAGAAATTTCCTGACACAACCATTGCAGCGGGCACATTGAAAAGCGTTTTTCAAATAGATCAAATACGAAATTCTGGAGCAAAGTTTGCGTTCACTCCTGGCATTCAAGGTGACTTGTTAGGTATGTGCCAGAAGCAAAACCTATCAGTAATTCCTGGAATTTCTAATGCAAGTGATGCTATTTTGGTCGAACAATTTGGCATAGAATATGTGAAATTATTTCCCGCATCAATTTTAGGGGGAACGAGTTATATTAAAGCCCTTGGTGGCCCCTTCCCGAATTTGAAATTTTGCCCAACTGGTGGGGTGAATAATGCCAATAAAGATGAATATTTTGAATTGAAAAATTGCTTTGCAGTTGGCGGGAGTTGGTTAACACCAGAAAAATATCTTCGAAATGAAGACTGGATTGGATTAAGTGATTTTTTATCGACAACGTAGTTAAACAATAGCAAGGCCAATTTTAATATGGCTTGAGTTTTATTGTGAAATAAAGGTTATTGGTGCATGGGCATACAATACTGGATTTTGTCGGATAAAAGTGGATATGATCATTCTCCTAATTTTTTTTTTATAATGTATTGGGCTAATATTGCTAAATGCTGTGTGGTGTCTTTTTGTTGCTTTTATGGTGTTTTAGAATTGCTTATATTGTTTGAATTTGAGTTGGCTCTGTGGCGATGAAAATTAGTCCAAGCAGTTCCAGATAAACTTCGTTATTACTGAGCCTAAAATACACACTTTTTATAATTGAAAATTCAACTAAAATGGAGTGGAATAAATTCAATCAAATTGGGTTTGATTAGGTCTTAAATATTTGAGCTATAGTTCATATAAATCATTGATTTTATTTGATAATATGAAACGACAAAGCGGACTTTAAGTAGCTGGTTTTAACTGCTAAATTACGATCTTTTTTGCCCTTCACCCGCCCCAATATTTTTCTGATTAATATTATTGAATCAATCGGTTAGATTTTTAGATTTGGAAATATTTGCTTGAAGGTGAAACAAGCTATTTTGTTAATCGCTAGCTAACTTTCTTCATTCATCCAAAGAATCTCGTCATCTGATGGTCTTTCCATCTAACCTTGGTAGAGTTTCAATAGCTCTTCAGTGACATGGAAAGTGTTATCTGGAAGTTTTGCGTTACGTGCATTTATTCGCTTCAATAATTCTGAAAACGGTAGGTCTAAAAATACCAAATGTGAACTGCCTCCAACAGATTGAGCGCGATCGCGTGCTTCGTCTCGTTGGGCTCGGCTGAAAAAACCAAATTCTAAAATGACATCTATGTCTAATGTCAGTAGGTGTTTAGTTGATGGTGATATCCCGATTAATGCTGGTTGTTTGAAGCCGATAGACATAAAATACCTGACGGCTCCATGTTAAAACCTGTTTATCCCGCGGCCGTTGTTGCGGGTAATGTTGAAACCAGCCAAGCCATAACCGACACACTGTTCGGCGCTTTGGGCGTGCTGGCTGCGGCTCAGGGCACAATGAATAACCTTACATTTGGTAATGATGAATACCAATATTATGAAACCATATGCGGCGGATCTGGCGCTGGTGCAACTCATCCCCCGTACCAGCGCAATCCAAACCCATATGACCAATAGCCGCTTAACAGACCCCGAAATATTGGAGTTTCGTTATCCGGTTGTTTTGGAAGGTTTTGAGATTAGCCGGGGCAGTGGAGGTAAGGGGTTACACAATGGTGGTGATGGCACTTTGCGGAAAATTAAATTTTTAGAAAAAATGCAAATATCTCTGTTAACTGGCCATCGTCGTATTGCGCTATTTGGATTAAATGGCGGTGTTTGTGGGCGTCTTGGAAAAAATTCGATTAAAACCGTTGCCGGAAAAATTAAAATTCTTAAACATTGTGATCAAATAGTCGTGGGAGCAGGCGATGTGCTTATGATTGAAACACCATCAAGTGGTGGTTACGGTAAGCTCCAAAAGAATAACTTTGGAAAATCATGGATAAATTCAAAAGTACAAGAGGAATGAAATGAATTATATCGTGAATTTAAAGAATATTGCTTGGGAGAATTTATCAAAATAGCTATTTTTACCGCTTATAATGCCGGTCATGACTTTGATTGCCGGTTTTGCTATTGGTATTATTGGATATCGAAATGGCCAAACCGCATTGAAAAAGCGACAATAACAGAATTGAATTTATTGGTCACTTCGCGCCTGCAAATTTCAGTGGCAAAAACATAGCGACAGAACAAGTGTTGCTGGACTGCCTTGGTTGGCTTCACGCGTCGGCAGAAATTGTTTTCCAGTATGAACCATCACGATGGAGAGTGTGGGCGCGCATGAGCTCAACAGCTATGGGGGTAATTTCTTTGTTTGCCAATTTGGCTAACTCAAGATGTTCACCA
>NVQL02000089.1 GCA_002400495.2 Alphaproteobacteria bacterium
AATGTGCCGATATTCTGAGTTTCGGTGGTATCCTTGTTGAGGCTCTGGAAGTTTGCATTATATTGGGCACTGCGTGCGTTCGCTCCGCTCTCTAGCTAAACCACTCGGCCGCTGGTCGGGTGTGAGTTCGGCACCCAAGTTGGACTCATTAAGCTGGGTTAGCTGGAATATGCCGATATTCTGAGTTTCGGTGGTATCCTTGTTGAGGCTCTGGAAGAAGTTTTTTGTTGGGCACTGCGTGCGTTCGCTCCGCTCTCTAGCTTAAGCCACTCAGCCGCTGGTCGGGAGCAGATGCACCACCCAATCTAACCGCATTACGCTTAGTAGCTAGAGCCAGACGAAGCTCCTCATTCTGGTGCCATGCCGCAAATTCAGAATTTGCTACTTGGTGCCATACTGCTCGTCATGGGAAAAGGGTCCGAAGCCTTTAGGCTGAGGCAAGCGCGACTGCGCGTCGCCGTTAGGCGTGGCTAGAGAGCGGAGCGAACGCACGCTAGTGCTTATAGCCTACCGATAGGTAGGCGAAAAAAGAGAGGCAAAGCCGAACGAAAAAATGCAGACTTCCAGAGCTTAGGCAGGAGTGCAACCTGGTAGAGGCTGCAAAAAGACAGTTGGCTGATAATTGGCCAAATCACCACCCATGCCAATAAATTGGCGTGGGTGAACGGCAATTGCTACATTATAGATTGTAAGTAATTTTGCTCACCTACATTTTTAATTAGGGACAATCGGGTTTCTAGCCAATCAATATGTTCTTCTTCGTCGCTCAAGATTTTTGTGAATAGCTCACGGGTTACATAGTCCTTCTTCTCTTCGCATAATGTAATAGCTGCATTGTATAAGGCGCTGGCTTCATATTCAGTTTTCAAATCCACTTCGTGCATTTCTTTGACTGTTTCGCCGATGCGCAAACCCGCTAAATCTTGTAGATTTGGGTGGCCTTCTAGCAATAATATACGTTGAATGATGGTGTCAGCATGGCGCATTTCTTCAACCGATTCTTCCATCATTTTTTTACCTAATGACTCAAAACCCCAATCATCCAATATACGGGCATGGAGAAAAAACTGGTTAACCGCTGTGAGTTCCAATTTAAGCGCTTTGTTTAACATTTCTATGACTTGTTTATCGCCTTTCATAGCAATCTCCTTAATGGTTATTCGTAGTTTATAAAGATTCTAATATAGTAGAAAAACAAAGTCAACACATATAGTTAACTCGCATACTGAATCGGAAATACAGTTTATTCGGCATTAGATTATCTATTTGAAATTTATAACGAATTATAATCTGCTATTTATGCAGCCGATTTTTTATTTTCTGCAACGACTTCATAATTGTGACGGGCGCTGTCTATTATATTTTGCACGCCATTAAAACAGCAACCGCAATTGGGCTTTTTACCCAAAGCTGAGAAGCATTTTTTTATCGATCCGTTACCCATTTCAGCAGCTTGCTTAAAATGTTTGTCAGAGATAGCGTTGCAGTTACAAATAATCATACTCCTATAAAATATATATAAGAATGATTGTCAATTGCTTGAGTTAAACATAACTAACATCTTCACAGCTATCTTTTATAACCCTTCTAAACTAGGCACAGAGCCAAATTGGTTAATATTTGTCATTTCGCCATATTCTCCTGCTTCTTCATCAACAAATATAGAAAAAGCAATGCTGCCCACAATATGTTGCGCTTCATTCATCCGCTCGGCTTTGCGTATCGCCTCTTCAATATTCGACAGATGGAATGCCTCCAACAAAGCAATGGTTGAGCGGCCATTTATGGTTTTTACAATGAACACCTGACAAACAAAAAATTGTTTTAAACCCGTTTCCTCTTCTCTTAAGCCCATGATTTTATCCTTTGCTTTCGTTCATGATTTGTTCCATGATAGTGAGTTCGCCAATTTATGTCAAGCTTTTGGCAACCAAATGTCGCGCGGATGGCACTGTTTTTCAGGAATTTGATCTTAAAGCCTGATGAATGAAACAAACGGGTGTGATTTTGGCCATTAAATGCTATAAATCACACCTAAAAATGACAATTGGACGGGGACATTATGAAAGCTTACGCATATCACCAAGGGCATGAATTAAACGCATTTGCTATTGAGGCGATGGAGGTTGCGATGCCTGAAATTGGAGAGTTTGATGTTTTGGTCAAACTCAAAGCCATTGGCCTGAACCCCGTTGATTATAAAATCAGACAAACGCGAAGCAGCGAAGATAATGTGCCGGTTATATTGGGCTGGGATGCATCGGGCAGCATAGAGAAAATTGGCAACCAGGTTGAAAATTTTGAAATAGGTGATGAGGTTTTTTATGCGGGTGACATAACACGTGCGGGTTCATATGCCGAATATCAAGCCATTGACAGCCGCATTATTGCGCTGAAACCTAAGCATATTAGCCATGTGGAAGCTGCGGCTTTGCCACTTACCTCGCTGACTGCTTGGGAAGGCATTTTGGATCATAATATTAATTATACAGCTGACACTCATGTGCTGATTATTGGCGGGGCTGGCGGCGTGGGTTCGATGGCCATTCAATTGATAAAAGCCACAACAGATGCAACTGTCATCACCACTGCATCGCGCGCTGATACCATTGAGTGGTGCGAAAATTTGGGTGCTGACCATGTGATAAATCATAATCAAGATATGGCTGCGCAACTTAAAGACATTGGCATTGATGCGGTTGATGTGGTGTTTTGCACCACCAATAGCGAGCAGCATATTGATAAATTGGCCGAAATTATGACGCCATTTGGTCATGTGACTTTCATTCAAGATAATGGGGCGCTGGATATTGCTAGCTTTAAATTTAAATCCATCACCACCCATTGGGAATTTATGTTTTCCAAAAGCATGTTTGGTCATGATCTACAGTCGCAGGGGGATATTTTGGCCAAAGTGGCGCAGTTGATTGATAGCAAAAAAATTAGATCCACCTTGAATAATAATTTGGGTAAGGTTAGCTGTGACGCACTTAAACAAGGTCATAGTTTGCTTGAAAGCGGCAAATCTATTGGCAAGATTGCCCTTGAATTTTAAATGCTGCGGGCGTCACTCATTTAGGCGTCTTTTAGCCAGCTCAGCCCTGTCTGCGTGTTGTCTTTGGGGACATATTCGCAGCCAATTGTGCCTTGATAGCCCATATCATCCATATGGTTAAACAAAAAAGGATAATTAATCTCACCAGTGCCCGGCTCGTGCCGCCCCGGTACATCGGCTATTTGCACATGGCCAATATGTGGTAAAAATTTAGCAAATCTGTCTGCCACATTGCCTTGCGCCATTTGGCAGTGATAAATGTCAAATTGCATTTTTACATTGTCCATGCCAGTTTGCTGCACAATTTCTAATGATTGCTCTTGATTGTTGACGAGATAATTAGGCATGTCTGTCGGGTTGATGGCTTCGACCAAAATCTTAATGCCCAAGGGCTGCGCCTTTTGTGCCAGATATTGCAGATTTTCGACGTAGATTTTTGTGCAGTCTGCTTGGCTGGCGTCTTTTGGCACAATGCCTGACATGCAGTGCAATTTAGGGCAGCTGAGCGCTTTGGCATAATCTAAGGCTTTGTCGGCATATTGTTTAAATTCATCTTGTCGGCCAGGCAAAGCTGCGATGCCGCGTTCGCCATTTTTAAAATCACCAGGGGGCAGGTTAAATAAGTCCATCTTCAGGTTATGTTCGGCTAGCAATTGGCTGATCTGCCCAGCTTCATAATCATAAGGGAACATCATTTCGACTGATGTAAAACCAGCTTGTGCGGCGGCGGCGAAGCGTTGTAAAAAATCAACTTCTTGAAACATCATACTGAGGTTGGCTTGAAAATGGGGCAAAATATTGACTTTCAAATTTTTATAGTTCGAGGTAAAATATAAATTAACGATAATACGGATTATACTCTATTGTTTGATTCGTAACGCTATTTTTTTTGAGCGTTTTTTTGGGGATGAATATGACTGACAATAAAGACATTACAATTGCATTTTTGGGCATTGGCTTGATGGGCATTCACATGGCCGAGCGGCTATTGCGTGATGGTTTTGCGGTTAATATTTGGAACCGAAGCCAACCTAAATTGGCGCCGTTGATTGAGCTGGGCGCGGTGAATTATAGCGATGCAAACCAAGCGGTTGATGGCGCTGATGTGGTCATTACTATGTTACAGAATGGCGATATTGTTGATGATGTATTGTATAATTCTGGCGCAATAAATTCAATCAAATCGGGGGCTTTGGTGATAGATACTAGCAGCGTCGCGCCACTTTTGGCCAAAAAACATTGCGATGCACTGGGCGCTTTGGGTATTGATTATTTAGATTCGCCGGTATCTGGCGGCACCAAGGGCGCTGAACTTGGCACATTGGTGATTATGGCAGGTGGCACGGAAGCTGCGTTTAAACGCGCTGAACCTGTTTACGCAACATTAGGCCGCGCCACTCATATTGGTAAAACAGGCAGCGGGCAATTGGCCAAATTGGCCAATCAAACCATTGTGGCCATCACTCTTGGTGCGGTGTCCGAAGGTTTATTATTGGCCGCTGCAGGTGGTGCCGATGCCGCTACTGTGCGTGAATGTTTGATGGGTGGTTTTGCCGATAGTCGTATATTAACTGAGCATGGCCTGCGCATGGTTGAACGTAATTTCACTCCCGGTGGGCCGAATGTGATTTTCGTCAAAGACATGAAAGCCATTTTGGAGGCGGCGGCAGAATTAAAGCTTGATTTGCCACTACTTCGCCATGTGAATGACGTTTACAAAAAAATGTGTGATGACGGGCAAGGTGATCTTGACCATGCCAGCTATATTTTGGCATTAGAAGCCGCCAACCTACCACATCGGTTGTAATTAGCTGGTGCCATATTTAGGGGTGGCTGTCCAAATAATATCATTTTTAGTGAGAAAGTTTAGCGCATCCTGCTCAGATAGAGGGCGGCTGAAATAATAGCCTTGAACGTAACGACAACCCATCTCTTCCAACACGGCAAGCTGGGATTCGTTTTCTACCCCTTCGATAATGCACTGTAGGTTTAAGTTATTGCACAAGTCGGTGATGGTTTTCACAATGTTGCGGCTGCTGCGATTTGTATGAACATCGGTGATAAAGCTACGGTCAACCTTAAGCCGATCGAGCGGCATGCGCTGGACATAACTTAATGATGAATAGCCTGTACCAAAATCATCCAGGGCAATTTGCGCGCCTTGTAATTTAAGCAATTCAAGCGCGCGGTTGGCTTGCTCAAAATCTTGAATCACTGCGGTTTCAGTGACCTCAAATATAATGCGGTCATTGGGGAAATCTGAATTTTCAATTAGGTTGAAAAGATTTAACACTGTCATTTCAGAAGACAGATCAAAGGTCGATAAATTGAATGATAGGGTGATGTCATCTGGCCATTGACAAGCGGCGGCAAGCGCCTTTTTAAGCAATATTTTGGTTAGTTTGCCAATCATGCCCATTTGTTCGGCACTGGCAATGAAAATATCTGGTCTTACTTGGCCTAAAGCGGGGCTATCCCAGCGTGCCAGAGCTTCAAAGCCAATTGTCTTATGGCTATGCAAATCAACAATGGGTTGAAATACCATAGACAATTCCTGTTCTAAATCGGCATGACTTAGTTGATGCTCTATATTGGCCACTTCGCGGATGATGGTTTCATGTTTTTCCGAAAAAATAACCGGCGCGCCTTTGCTATGCTGTTTTGAATAACATAGTGCATAATCGGCGCGTTCAAATATATGTTGGGCATTATCTGCCATTGTCGGAAATTCAACAAAACCAATGGTGGCGGCTATTTGCACGCTGCCATCACGTAAATGAAAAACATGGCGCATGGCTTCACATATTTTTTGGCCAATGCCGACGACATTGTCAACATCATTGGGTGCGGTCAAAATGACACCAAATTCATCGCCGCCCAAACGTGCCAACAATATGTCATCGTCCAAAATATCGCTTAATCGTTGCGCGGTTTTTATGAGCAGGTCATCGCCTGCTGGGTGGCCAAATATATCATTTATTCGTTTAAAACCATCCAAGTCCAGCAAACCCACCATGAATTTTTTATCAGGCGCATCTTTATAGCTTTCGGTTAAGGTTTTTAGCTGGTTAAAAAAGCTACGGCGGTTTGGCAATGCAGTGAGTGGGTCTTTATTGGCCAAATGCTGAATCCGACGCTCGGCGACTAGCCGCTCGGTAATGTCGGTATGAGTGCTTAAATATCCACCTGTTTTAACGGGTTGAATGATAATCTCAATCTCTTGGCCTGTCGTCAATTGTTGAATTCTGGAGGCATATCGATTGCTTGAGGTGGCCTTTAGGCCTTTGGCGATATATTGATCTGGGTCATTGCCTTCGTAAACACCGGCTTCAATGCGCAGTTCCATAACTCGTCTTAAGCTCATTCCTACAGATAATTGACTGGTTTTTAACCCGTAAATTGAGGCAAACCTTTGATTGAAAATTACCAATTCTCGGTTGGCATCAAATAAAGCTAAACCTTGCGGCATATTGTTTATCGCGGCTTCAAACCACATATTCTGTTCGCCAACCACATTTGCGGTACGCACTAAATCAACGTTTAAACTTTCTAATTCATCAGCCATTAATGTGTTGGCGCGATCGGCACGTTGTTGATCACGATAAAGCCCATCATAAGCCTCACCGACCAGCTCGTATAAACGCTCAAGATTAATGTCTAATTCATCACTCTTATGCTTGGATTTTTGGATTTGCCGTTTGAGTAGCTTATGCATTACCACCCCCTGCGGTTTCAGAAAACAATGAAATTGTCATGGTTTGGTTTTGTAATCTGGGCATACCACCAACTATTTTGGGGCAAATTTCGCCATAGGAATAAAAGCCAATGCGCGGCATATCGAGGCCAAGTTCTTCACCCACGGCTTCAACCTCTTCTTCGGTGCGCTGTTTCATCACCAAACGGCGGTCAACACAGGTGAGTAAGAACGCAAATTCACCTAATATTTTTTGCTCCTTGGGCAGTTGCTCTGCAGCTTGGGCAGCGGCTTGGGCAGCGCCTTCAATCAGGCCTTCGTGTGAGGCTTTCATCAATTGCGCAATCGCCCCTTCAGGCATAGTGCCCGCAAAAATAAGTGATTTATCTTTGCGGTTTATATTTAAGATTGTGCGTGTGGTTTCGCTATTTTCAACATTCGGCTCGGATATTTGCAACGGAAATAATAAGCCAGAAGCGGGCAACTCGTCCGCCTCATCACCTAAATATCTTTCATATAAATCCAGAGCTGGTTCACCATCTAGCTCGTATAATATATTGCCATCCGATTTTGTGACAATGCGGCGCGGGCCAAAAGGCCGCCAGCCACCTTGGCTGGAGTGGCCAATATGTATATCGGTACCATAGAGCCCGACAGCGGCAACTTGGCCAGAACTTAAATTGGCATTTAAACCCACAAGGGTTTCATCAAACCGATCACCATCTGCTGCCAAGGCGCCAACCACCGATATATTGGTGCCAACAATGTCAGAAATAGATTTGGCCAAATCAGCGCCATTGGTCTGCGTGCCATCGGACAGCAGAATGACACAGGCCAAATCATCAGCTTGCAATTGCTGGCCAATCTTGCGACCTGCTTGTGTTGAAGACATATCACCACCAATTTGGCAGCTTGCGGATTTCACTTTAGTTGATGCAAATTTTATCGCAGCGGCAACAAAATTGAGGCCGTCAGAAACATGATTGGCAATTTGACCCGCTGAGGAACAACCTAATAAAATGGCATGGGGAGCGGCGGATTGCAGTTGCTTATGAGCTTTTTCTAGTATGTGACCATCGCCAAAATAAATAACTAAATCGGGGTTCACATTGAAGTTGAGTTGGCTTGTATCATCAGCCATCTCATCCCATGAGACTATACTTACTTTCATCTGCTCCCCGCATTGTGAATTAGGTGTTTCACCTAGGAGCCCCCACTCCAATGCAAACCTATTTATCTATATCTTGAATATTAAGGTAGATGATTATTGTTAACATTCTATTAAGCATAAATTTGGTTACGCGAAATTGGGTATATTTTTGGTGATTAGAATATTTTCAATTAGAATTGAAAATACCGAAGCCAATCGCAACTGCCTGTCTACTATTTTATTGACTGTTAAAATGGGGCGCGGTTGTTGCAGGTTTGATATTTGCTTCTAGATTTACACGATAGCAAATTAATGAAGCTCACTGCGGGGCCATCATTGTTATTTTCTCTAATCGCAGTTTCAACCGAACAATTGTTTGGCTTTTTATGATATAAATAAATGTTGTTTAATAATTTAAAACACTAACTATTTCAATAGGTAATGGTACAGTTAGCGGGTCTCGAACCTGCGACCTCCTGGTCCACAACCAGGCGCTCTAACCAACTGAGCTATAACTGCACATATCTTGAGCCATATTCTGCACGAAGATGCCATTATTTAGCCGCTAATTTTCTAATTTGCAAGCAAGATTGTGATTTGTCCCACAAAGATTGTGCAAATATGTATATTTTAGCTTAAAACCACCCATGGCTCGGGTTTTGGGGCTTTTCTTTTCGTCCTGCCTATGGTTTTATAAATGTTCATTTAAAAATAATTGAGAGTGACATGGGCATTAATTCATCAAATAGTATCATCGCGGATTTACAACTTGGCTCTACATCTGATGGCTTAGTGCGCATCTATGTAATTGGAGAAGAGGTTGATTTACCTATGGATTTTGAACCTGATGAGGCGCGAGAAATTGCTGCTGAACTGCTTGCTGCAGCGGATGAAGCTGAGCAAATTGCCAAAAAGAATGCTAAGAAGAACCGTAAGCCCGGCGGAAGAAAATAAAAATTGGCCTATGCGTTGGCTAATTTGGCGGCAGGAAAATCAAGCCGAGCTTGGTTTTATAATTTTAACTATAGATTGAAAGGCCGCTTTACCTTGGCCCTGATATCTGGTTAATTAAACGTTAAGATAATATTAAATATGTCCCTAATCTTAGGAATATATGTGTTGAGTATCCAAAGTGAGTGATGAGTATGGTGCAACTTAGCAGTGTAAACGGCTTCAAAAACATCGAAAATAACCTTGATAAAATGCAAGCCGCCGCCTGGGTGTGGGATGCTGACCGTAGACGCATTGTTGCTGCCAATGGCCGCGCCGTTATGTTTTGGCAAGAACTGAGTGTTTTAGATTTAATCGACAGCTTGTTTGGCGAATATCACCCGATGAGCTTGCAATTTGCCAAAGCGCAAAATCTCATTCTGCACGATAGAGATGCAGTTGATTTGATTATCGACTTTAATTCGATGGGCATTAACGAAGTGATAAATTGTCAATTTAGCTCGTTACAATCAGATGATGGGCGCAATGTTATATTGATTCAAATAGCCAAGACCATCAAGTTAGATGACGCTGAGCCAGTGGCGGCAACAGATGATGCTGATGAAGATTTAATTGCCATAATGTTAGACAATTCTCCTGCCGCTTTGGCTTTGTTTGATCGACATGGCGAATTTTGTTATGCCAATGAATATTGCCAACAAATTTTTAGCAAATCGAATGAGGTATTTGCCGCACCAAAATCGCTTGATGATTGGTTTGTGGGTGATGATGCCGCGCAGAATTTAGTCAAAAAATGCCTTACCTATAAAATTGCCAATATGAGCGCCAAATTAAACACCGCATTTGGCCCCCGCACGCATAGCGTCATTGCCAAATCATTTGCCATCAAACCAGTTGATGATGGCGAGCCATATATATTGGTGTATTTGCGTGATGTGGCCGATGAAAGACATTATGAACAAATATTAATTGAGCGCATTGCCAAACTTGAACAACTCACCCAATTGGGCAGTGATTTTTACTTTATCTTAGATGATGAATTGGATTTTGTGCAGCTTGGTGGTAATTTTGAAAAATTAACCGGCTACCCTGCCAGTGATTTTCTCGGCGAGAATTGGCAAGATGTTGCCGATGAATTTGAACTTGATGCTGATGGTGTGGCAAGTGAATATTTTGCTGAGCGAAAATCTTTTGACAATCTGACCATTAAATGGCCGGTTAAAGACAGTGAAAGCAGCCTATCACTCACCTGGCGTGGCCGCTCTATTTATGAGCAGCAAAATGGTGAGAATATATTTGTTGGCAGTTTTGTCACTGCGTATGAAAATATCCTGGCTATATCTGGTGACGATTTAGCGCATAATATGGATGTATATTCTTTTTCTGAGCATGTCGAATTGATTGAAGATGAGGATGATACTGACATTGACATTGATATTGAAGTTGAATCCAGCAGTGACACTGCGAATGACAATTTAGCCGTAGACGAACCGATTTTAGACGATGAAGTTGCCAGTGTAGATGACATTGCCGATTTAGCCGAATTGGATGGTGCGGATGCTGATGATATAAATATAGAGCCCGAACAGCAAACCAGCGACATTGAACTTTCGGCACTTGAAACTGATTTGAGTGATGTTGAAGCGGTGAATTTCAACTCTATTGGTGAAGCGCTTAATGGCAAATTAGATGATCTTGATGAAGTAACAGATGATACTGATAATGTTGCAGACAATTTGATTACAGACAATATGATTACCGACAATGTTGTACCTGCGTTTGGCGCCACAATTGATCAGGTCGCAAGGTTTGGCCGCCGCGAAGTGAATATGCTTAAACTGGTGCTGGATCAAACTCCCGTTATGGCAGCAATCACTAGTCTGCCCTCTGAAGAGGGCATATACACTTTGTTTGCCAATAAAGAGCTGTTGTATAATCTAGGCATGATTCAAGACAAAGACCAAAGCTTAGCAGATGATGAATATTCAAACATTCTTTCGGTTGAATCTATGGAGATTTTGAACCAGCTTGAGGATAAATTAAATGAAAAGCCGCTCGAGCAGGAAGTCAGTTTCTTGGTCGATGGTCAAAAGTATTATTTCAACGCCAAAATCAACAAAATAGATTGGCAGGACCATAAGGCCTTGCAACATATTTTAAGCCCGAAACTGGACTTAGAAGTGCTAAGCGCTGCCCTCGCCGATGACGCGCCAGCTCAAGATGAAGCTGAAATTGTTGTTACTTCAGATGCTAAATCAGAAAATGCAGAGACAGATGCAGATGACAATATCGTTCAATTTGTTTTGGATGCGCAGGCATTTATCGATACTGAGCAAAACATATTATCTAGCAATATATATTTAAACAATATCGTTGGTTTGACCAGCACGGATTTAATTGGCAAGCCAATTGAAAATATTGTGGCTGAGAAAAATCTAGACAATTTCCGAAATTATATGAATACGGTGTTGCAAGATGAAGATAAGAATCTAAGCCTTGATGGCATTGAAATTGATTTAATTAATAGAATGGGCGAAAACCACACTGTGTTCATGCACATTCAACGCTTAGGTGAAGAAGAAGCTCGCGATTTTCCATCGAATATTTTGGTCAATATGCGTGACATCAGCATGTGGAAGAAGAAAGAAGCCAATCTACGTGATGCCAAAGACCGTGCGGAACATGAGAATGAACAGAAATCTAGCTTTTTAGCCCGCATTAGCCATGAATTGCGCACGCCGCTTAATGCCATCATTGGTTTTTCCGAAGTGATGAGTGATGAAAAGTTTGGCCCGTTGGAAAATAGCCGCTATAAAGGCTATGCTCATGATATTAATGAAAGTGGCGAGCATTTATTAAGCTTGATTAACGACCTGCTTGACCTTTCAAAAGTAGAAGCGGGCAAGGTTGAGCTTAATTTTAAGGCGTTGGATTTGGAACCGCTCATCATGCAATCAGTATCGCTGATGCAACCGATGGCCGATAAGAAACGCATCATCATCCGCACTTCGATCTCGTCTAACCTGCCGCAAATTGTTGCTGACATGCGCTCTATTCGGCAAATTATTTTAAACTTATTGTCCAATAGCATTAAATATTCTAACCCTGGTAGTCAGGTGATTTTAAGTGCTTTGATGGATGATGATGGTGAGGTTATCATTCGGGTGCGTGATACGGGCATTGGTATGGGTGATGACCAATTGGTCGCCGCTATGGAGCCGTTTAAAACCTTGAATATGGATGGTTTGGTTGACCGCCAAGGCACTGGTTTGGGCTTGCCGTTGACCAAAGCATTGGCCGAAGCCAACCGCGCTGGTTTTAGCATTGAAAGCGCTGTGGATGCTGGCACATTGGTGCAAATTACTTTTCCAACGACACGGGTTTTGACCCATTAGACTTGAAAATTAGTCAAAAAAAGTAATCTGAAAAAAGCATTGGCGGCGAGATCGTAAAATCTTAACCGCCAATGGATTTTAAAAATAATTAAAAAAATTGCTTCTGCGAACCCAAAACGACTCCCCTAAATAACGATTATGCAGGCAATGAGCCTGTATAAATAGCTATCGATTTTTAGGGGAGCCGCTTTGGTAATACGCTAGTATTTATTCTTATTACCTCCCCCCAGGCAGTAAGAATAACTAGTTAATGCCTTAATAAGGTTAACAAGTGGTTAACACCTAACACTATACTGGTCTTATGGCAACAAATAGTTGTGTATTAAGTTTCCCTAACGTTAGAGTTGTAATTACAATTATATAAATGTAATTTCAAATTCACATACTGTTAACCAATTTATTTAATTATACCAATGTATTATATGTTTAACTTAATCTATATAACATTCAGGGGAATGTAATGTCGACAAATCTATTTAAGTTTATTGATAGGCTTTCAATAAAAATTCAAGTTATGACAATTGCCATATTAAGTATCATTGGTGTTATGACTTTGGGGGGCTTATCACTTTATTCTTCGAATATGGTTGAAACGGCGACACAGAAAAGTGTCGATTTTACAAACTTGGCGAGCCATTTACATAAAGTGAATGAAGGCGGCTTACAATTGCGCCGCCATGAAAAAGATTATTTGGTACGCTTATCAGATAAATATGAAAATCGATATTTTGCCCAATCTGAAGACAGCATTGCCTATGTTGCGCAGCTCAAGCAAATTGCCAATCCGAGTGACCAGACACAATTGCAAATCATTGCTGATGGCATTGTTAAACATAAAACCCAATTTCAGAATGTCGTAGGGCTGCGCCAAGCCATGGGCATTGCCCCTGAAGAAAGCATGCAAGGCGAATTGCGTGCGGCTGTACACGATATAGAGGAATTGCTTGAGAATTTAGCTGCGAAATCTGCTGAACCGCATGCCATTGACGCCATTTTGGTTCAAATGCTGATGTTACGCCGCCATGAAAAAGATTTCATGATGCGGGTGACTGAGAAATATTTAAAAAAATTCAGCGATAGAATTGCCACTTTTACCGAAACGGTCAATGTTTCGCCCCTAAGTGGTGGCGATAAAAGCAAACTGCTGGTTGATTTGAAGGACTATAATCAAAAATTCGAAAATTGGTCGGCAGCACGTTTGGCATTTGATGGCGAAGTGTCACAACTTAGCCAAATTTATTCTGAATTTTCGCCAGTCATCAATGAAATGATCGAACATTTCGAAGCGACCAGCGCGGTTAGCGACCAAGAACGCATTGCCCAGCAAGATTTTTCAAAAATATTGCAAATTGCCAGCATTATAAGCATTGTTTTGATTTTGGCATTGATTAGCCTGATTATTGCCAGCAATATTGTGCAGAAAATTAGCAGCATAAGCCATGCAATGAACAAGATATCTCACGGCGAGGAACAAGCCGAGGTGGAGCATCATGAGCTGAAAAATGAAATTGGAGTGATGGCCAAAGCCTTGTTGGTGTTCCAAGCCAATGCTGTCGCGCGGCTTGAGGCTGAAAAGCTTAGCAAGGAGCAAAATGCCAATGAATTGCATAAGGCCGATCAGATTAACAAGCTCATTAATAGTTTTCAAACCACGGCGGTTGAGAAAATTGAATTGGTACATACTGCCTCTGGAGATTTAAGACAAGCATCTGAAGCGCTCGATCATTCAGCCGATAAAATGAGTAGTGAAAGCCAAATGGTGAGCAGCAATGTCGAAGAAACCAATGTAAATGTTAATGGTGCTGCCAGCGCAACCGAAGAAATGGTGGCATCAATCAGCGAAATTTCGAGTCAAGCCACAAGCTCTAACCAGTTGGCTATGGATGCTAAAAACAAAACAACCGAAACAGTTGAAGTGATCAATACCTTAGCCGCTAGCGCTCTGCACATTGAGCAGGTGATTAAGCTGATCGAAGAAATTGCCTCACAAACCAATTTGCTGGCACTGAACGCAACCATTGAGGCTGCGCGCGCTGGTGAAGCTGGCAAAGGCTTTGCAGTTGTGGCCAATGAAGTTAAATCGCTGGCCAGTCAAACTGGCAAAGCGACGGAAGAAATTGCCCAACAAGTCGCAGCCATTCAGCGTGATTCTAAGCAAGCCTCAGTGGCCATTGAACAGGTTGAAGAGATTATTAACAACCTTTCAGAAGCTTCGACCGGCGTTGCCTCTGCTGTGGAGCAACAAGCTGCGGCGATTGATGAAATTGCGGCCAATGTGAATACCGCATCAACTTTGTCTGGGCAGAGTTCAAAAAGCATGAAATCTGTCGGCCAATCGATTGATGAAACCAAAGAAGTTTCTAACAATGTGTCCAGCTTGGCCAATAGCCTAAATGGTCATATATCTGAACTTCAATCTGACATTTCTAAATTTTTGAAAGACGTAAAATCGGCCTAATTTGGCAGACTACGGTTCAAAGACCCGCACGAGAATGCTGGTCTTTTTTTTCGTGCAGAGTTGGGGTTGAGCTTTGAATCGGCTTTAAATAGACCACCAAATCACCAGATGCCAAATGCGCCGCGACTAATTTTTCGACATTTAACTCGTTGGTTAGATGAATGCGTTTGGCATCACGCCGTGCAAAGCCCATAATTTCCTGCATATCGTCACCATAAATGATCACATCGGCAATGTTAATGTGGCGATGAGCTTTTAGAGTTAAATCATCAGCCAAACGCGACGTGAGGTTAATTTCAACAATTTGGCCTTTATTGGCATGTTGTTGTTTGATCATATCAATCAGATGTTGATGCTTTTCTTCGTCATTTTTACTCAGCAAGAGATTGAGATTTTTATCGGAAAACACATCATTCCAAAACCTGAATAGTTTTTTGGATTCAAACATCATTTTTTGTGCCACTGGTCTAAAATTATAGGTGAATTCGGCTAATTTGCCAATGTTTTGCGGCAGCATTTGGTTGATTTTAAAGCGTATATTGCGTGCCAATACAGGGGCTTTGCCCGCGGTTGAAATGGCGATCATAATGTCATCTCTTTTGACCACCGCGGGAGTGATGAATTGCGATATTTCGGGCATATCAACAAAATTATAGATTATGTTTTTGGCTTGCGCCGCGGCCAATATTTTTTCAATCAGCTTGGTATCATGGGTGGCAATGAACATGCAGGTGATGTTATTTAGGTATTTTTTGGCATATTTTTGCTCAATAATTTCAACATCATCGCCATATGGCGCGGTGATTTTTTCACCTAATGTCAGCCATTTAACCTTGGCCTGTAGGCTGGATAATAAATTTACTTTGGCTTCGGCCATTTGGCCATTGCCGATCACCAATACGGGTTGTTGGTCAACTTTTAAAAATATAGGAATTACTTTCATATCTATTCTCCTAAAACTAACAACAGCACAATGATGGCGGCCAATATGGCTGTGGTGGTCTTCCAAAATCCCACTGGGTTGCGCTGTAGCAAAGACTCTTTGGCCTTGGTGTAAATTTCATGTTTGGGTTTGGTTAAATCATGCTGCAATTCTGAGAAACGCTCATAGCGTTCATCAATGTCTATGGCGGTGGCCTTTTGCAAGATTAATTCAACCCATGCGGGCAGCTCTTCATTAACCGATAGAGCCGAAATATATTTAAGCCGTTTGACATCATATGAATTTTTGAACCCACGGCCATAAGGTAATTTATGGGTTAGCATTTCATAGAGTATCACGCCTAATGAATAAAGGTCGGTGGCGCGGCTGGCTTTGCCATGCAGTAGATATTCGGGTGCGGTGTAATCAACGCTGCCGAGTAGTTGCGTGTCATCTTGGCTGTCATCTTCTTCATCTAAGCTGGCGACATGCACTGAGCCTAAATCTATCAGCCTGATCATGCCTGCGCGGTCAATCATCACATTGTCGGGCTTTAAATCGCGATGCACCATATCTTGACGGTGCAGGCTGCGAATGGCAGTTATAATTTGCAGCACAATTTCTTTGACCTCGGATAGGTCTGGATTGGGGTGATTGTCAATCCATTCTCGTAGGGTTTGGCCTTCGATATATTCGGTCACCATATAGAGAAATTGCTTATCGGCGGCGGCGGGCAAATATTTAACTATGTGCGGCTCGCTAATTTGGGCGCCGATCCATTCTTCGCGTTTGAATGCATTAATATAAATCGGGTCATCTTCGAAATTAATTGATGGGGTTTTAATGGCGACATATTGATCGCTGCCTTGTTGCTGTGCCAAATATACTTGGCTGCGGTTATTGGCATGTAGCTCACGGATGATTTTGTAACCATCTAAAATTTGGCCGTTTTCTAGCAATGGTGGGAATGGTAGATTGCCACCGCTCAGCGCTGTGGGGGTATATTCATTGGCCAAATTATCAATTTTTACAATTTGGCAAGTGACGTTATCTTTACTGCCTGCTTCTAACGCCACGTCTACAATTGCTTTTGCGGTTATGTCTAAATTATCCGGCCCCTTCAGCGTTAGGTTTTTGATATTGTTGGGGTTAATATGTTCATGAACGCCATCGGTGGTGAAAATTAATATGTCATCTTGGTGCAATGGCACGGTTTTATAATCCATATCCAAATGCACGCCTGTGCCCATGGCACGGTTTAAAAAGCTATGGCCAGTGAAATCTTTTAATATATGATCTTGGGTTAAGGGTTCGATGTTGCCATCGCGGATTAAGCTGATGCGGCTGTCACCGACATGAAATATATGTGCCTTGCCCGATTTAATCACCATGGCGCTTAAAGTCGAGACCATGCCATGCTCGACCGATTGGGCGTGTTGGCTTTGGCTATACATCCAGCTATTGGTGGCGTTGAGAATTTTACCAACTGATTTTTTAACCCCCCAACTATTAGGAGTGGAAAAATAATCGAGCAGAAAACATTTAATGCAGGTTTCAGACGCTTCTTTGGCATTGGGGCAGGTGCTCATGCCATCAGCAATGGCGATGGCCACACCTTTGGTGACGCTCTGATTTTCTTCGGGGAACATCGCGCCATAGCTATCCTCATTGCGGGGTTTTATGCCTGCATTGGAATACGCACCTATGGAAATCTGCACTGGCATTTAATCATCCAACCTTAATCAGTTCAACTGTGCCATCTTCTAGCACCTCGGCCATATGGCCTTTTGGTTCGCTCATGAAGATGAAAATTAAAATCATCAAAACAATTGAAGAGGCGCCGATGAATAGGAAAAAAATCTCGGTGCTGACGAATGAATAAAGGGTGAGTAAGCACACACCGCCAATATTACCATAAGCGCCGACCATGCCCGAGATTTGCCCCGTCATGCGGCGTTTGATCAATGGCACATGGGCGAACACCGCACCGCAACCCGCTTGCACGAAGAATGAGCAAAACACAGTGGTCAATAAAACCAAAGCAATCGGCCATGTGGCTTGCATTAATGACATGGCGTAATAACCCACCGCCAAGCCTGCTAAAAATATAATGAGGGTTTTTTTGCGGCCTAACCGATCGCTAACCAAGCCACCGACGGGGCGGGCGATTAAATTCATCACCGCAAATGATGAGGCGATGAGGCCAGCCATGATGGCGGTTAAACCAAATAGATCCATAAAATAGATGGGCAGCATGGAGACAACTGCTAATTCCGAGCCAAATGTCACCATATAAGCTAAACTAAGCAAGGCGACTTGTTTGAATGAATATTGTTGAATTTCATCGACGCCCTTACCGAATACGACCTTATTAACCTCATATATATGATAGACTTGATAAGCAAAAGCCAAGGTCAGGCCGATATAGATGCCAATGCTGACGCCCTCACCTAGCAAATTTAAATTTACGGGGCTTAGCTTCCACGTTAGCAAAGCCAAGGCTAAAAATAGTGGCATTTTCATGATTATATATAAGAAGAAATCACTAACGCTTGAAATTTCCATCGCGCCTGATTTTTTGGGTTTGAAATAGGTCGCGCCTTTGGGGGTGTTGCGTGCCACACGGTAAAAGAAGAATGAATAGATGAGCGCAATCACGCCCGTCATCGCCACTGCATAGCGCCAGCCATCATCACCACCAATCGTGAGAGCGATCACGGGCAATATCATGGCTGCGGCGGCAGAGCCAAAATTGCCCC
>NVQL02000115.1 GCA_002400495.2 Alphaproteobacteria bacterium
CAATTTGGCGTTGACGAAGTTTCAGTTCTCAATGGTTTGATGTGCTTGACGGGGTAACCGCAGCGGCTGTTCCATAATTCAAGATAATCCGCTCTAAGGCATTGGAAAATACTCAAGGTCAATCAGCATCTTTACGAAAAACGGAAAGACCCTGTATAATCATCCAAACATTGAAAACGCATCGAAACGGAATTTCATCCATGTCATGGCTAAAAACAGTAAAAATATTTGAAAGCGTTATCCAACATCGCTCGCTTTCTGCCGCAGGGCGCAATCTCGGTCTCTCCCCAGCATCCGTTTCACGTCATATGAGCGCTTTAGAGAATGATCTTGGCGTCCGGCTTCTAAACAGGACCAGCCGGCGGTTAAGTTTAACTGAAGCCGGACAAATGTATTTTGAAAAAATTGAAGCAATTTTGGCTCAAATTGAAGAGACGGACCGTTCTGTAAAGCAATTGCACAACGCCCCCAAAGGGGTGTTACGCTTGCACTCACGCATGTTGATTGGACAACAATATATTGTTCCGGCAATGAAAAAATTTCTGACAAAGTATCCTGAAATTAAAGTTGATTTACGGTTGTCAAATTTTCCAGTCGATATAGTTGCCGATGGTGTGGATATTGATATTCGAATGGGAAAGCTGGCGGACAGCTCCCTTGTTGCCAGTAAACTGGCGAATAGTGAACGTCTCCTTTGTGCTTCACCGGAGTATCTTGCCAAGTGTGCTCCCTTAGAAACGCCAAACGACTTGGCACAGCATTCCTGTTTGACCTACCGTCTCGATCTTGGGATTCCGGTTTGGCGATTTCGTGTTGATGGTCAGAACGACTTCGAGATTGCGGTGGATGGGTGCTTCAAATCAGATAGTGGTGCAGCAATCCTTACTGCTGCAAAAGCAGGGCTAGGCATTGCAATGATGAATGATTGGTCTGTGCGTGACGAGCTTGCTGACGGCCAACTTGTGCGAATTTTTCAGGGCTATTCTGTCAGTTTCAGTGAATTCGACAATGGGGTGTATGCCGTATTTCAAAAAAGCCAACACCTACCTAAAAAAATTAGGCTGTTTGTTGACTTCCTCAAAGCCGAACTGAAAAATCGGCTCAACTGATTCACTATGGAGCGACTTTGCTAGGCCTATAACTATAGCCCTGTCCGTCATGATCAATATAGCCACAATGTGAACCACCAAAATGCGCTGGAAGCAAAAGGCACCCAGTTTTGGCTGCATAAGCAAGGATGCTTGCCCGCGTCTTGGTTGCAAGCGTCTTATCTTCACAATACCGACTACTCCATTCCGGGTTATAAACCTGAATCGGTTGATGCATGACATCGGCGATGAACAAAGCTTCATCTCCCTGATCTTGCAGGCGCACTGCCATCATGCCTGGTGCATGTCCGGGGATTGGAACAAAATCGATGTCCGGCAGAAACTGTTTTTCATCCCCTTTAACAATTCGTACTTGAGCTTGGTCCAAAATCGGCCGCACGCTGTCCACAAAAGGTAAAGAAGCATCTGCTGATTTTCCTTTTGCACCTTTCTCAGGATCACGCCACTCGAGCTCGGTCTCTGACATGACGTAAACTGCATTATTAAATGTTGGACGCCATTCTCCATCAACAAGCTTCGTATTCCAGCCCACGTGATCAACGTGGAGGTGGGTTAGTAGTACATAATCCACATCATCCGGCTGAACCCCGGCTGCAGCAAGATTTGCGAGAAACGGCGTTTTAGCCTGATCGAATCGAGGAGACGCAGGCCGCGGTTTGTCGTCTCCACCGGCGGTATCAATGAGTATGGTCAGGTCGGGTCCTCGGATTAGCCAACTATGGATGCTGGTGGTAAAGCTGTCAGATTCTGGAGAATAATAATCGCCGACAAACCAATCACGTATTGGATCGACGGCAGATTCTGTCCAATCGGCAAATAGTGCCGTCTGCTCGCGAAGAACGACCTCTTCAATACGGTGGATCTCATATTTTCCAATTTTGATCATTACTTTCTCCCTATGTTTACAGCACCAGAAAATTTACCGGTAGCAATCAGCACCTACTTGATATCAAAAAATTCGCGCGGGATCTTTGTGATATTTGAAAAGATGCTTTGCGCTAGATTAGTCTCGCACATTTGGTGATCTCGGATACACTTTTAGAAATACATTACCAAGCGTGTTGAGGGAGCAGCTCAGCATGAACATTGACTTACATTAATGCCAGGTTCCCGATTGTTGTCGCTATCCCTTCCTTTCCAGAGAACCTCCCCAGAAACACTGAACCGTCAGGCCACTGAATGGATATAACCTTTAGCGATGAACAGGATGCTTTGCGCCTCTCAGCCCGCGCGTGGATTGAAGATCATTTGCCTGCATATGTAGGTGAGGAGATAACGGAAAGTGAAGGAGAATGGGGGCAGCGTAATTTGGATTGGGAAAAAGCATTGTTCAAAGCTGGATTCACCGGCATGAACTGGCCAAAAATATATGGCGGACAAGGTTTGGGTATTGTTGAGCACCTTGTTGTCATGGAAGAACTTGGGCGGGCTATGGCGCCAGAGGGTATTAATAATATCGGACGTGATCTAGTCGGCCCGATCTTACTCAGTACCGGCACCGAGGATCAAAAAGAACGGTTTCTCGAACGCATCTTGATGGCCCAGGATGTTTGGTGTCAGGGGTTTTCTGAACCCAATGCAGGCTCCGACTTGGCATCGGTAAAAACTCGAGCTACTCGTCAAAATGAAGACTGGAAAATTCAGGGGCAAAAGGTCTGGACCAGTTATGCTCAATATGCCGACTGGTGTATTTTATTAGCCCGTACCAGTTCGGCCAAGAAAAAACATGATGGTTTAACCTTGTTTCTTGTCCCCATGGATGTTGACGGAATCAGCGTTCGCCCAATCCGACAAATCAATGGCAAACATGGTTTCAATGAAGTTTTCTTTGATGATGTTGTTTTGGCTGATTCCTACCGACTTGGCCCTGTAGATGAGGGTTGGCAGGTAACTAATCGGGTATTGTCATTTGAGCGGGGTACAACGCGTCTTTATCGGCAGGCGAGATTTGCTTCTGAATTGCAATGTCTTGCAGAACTGGCAGAACATCCTCAGCAGCATGCAGAAACTTTTGGTCGATTGCATTCGCGGCTTGAAATATTACGCCATCAAAACCTGCGCATCGTAAGTCTTGTTTCTGCAAACAAACCGATCGGACCAGAAGCCAATTTCCAAAAACTTGCCTGGTCGAATCTACATCAGGATTTGATGACATTCGCCGATCAAGTGCTTGGTACTTCGGTTTTGTGCGATCCAAAAATGGCGTTGTTTCGAGACGGATATCTTCTTTCCCGAGCAGAAACTATTTATGCGGGCTCATCCGAGATTCAACGGTCCATTATTGCTGGTTCTATTTTAAATCTACCCAGACGCAGAAGTGAGATGAATTCGTGACCCTGGCATTTTGTTATAATTCCGAGCAACAGTTATTGTGCGATACATTGAGGCGCTCTTTCGCTGATATAGAAACAGGGGATGTGCGAAACGAAATTGTACAGGCGCGGAGAATACTCGAAGAGCTAAGTGTCATAGCGCCCATTTCTCAGGAGTTAACAGGAGATCAGATCAGCCTCAATACAGCTATCATCGTAGCAGAGGAGGCGGGGCGTGCATGTATGTCTTATCCGGTTTGTGGTGCGCTGCTTTGCTCAACAATCACAAATAAATCCGATTTTACGGCTAACTCCATTGTTGTTTTTGCATGCAACAAAACTGAAATGTCGTTTGTAGCTGTGGCACCAATTAAGCCCGATAATTTGGTAGTCATAGGTTCTGAAACCAGCTTTGTACTTCCATTGCCCCATCCATCGGTGAGAATATCCGAAATCGACGAAAATACTGTCGGCGCATCATGGATGATTGAGCTGAAAACAGACGACTTGGATCAAGAAATTGGTGAAAGCTGCTTGCAGGCAGCCGCACTTACAATGAACGCTGCTGAAATGCTGGGGCTATCATCCGGTCTTTTTGATAAGGCTGTCGCCTTCATGTCTGATCGGGAACAATTTGGCCAACCAATTGGCAGGTTTCAAGTATTGCGCCATCGTATAGCCGATGAGTGGGTGAGGCTCGAAGAAGCACGATTGGCGGTGGAATTCTCTGCTTGCCTACACAGCACTCAAGCCAATGAAGATGACATTTTGCATGCTGCGAGAATAGCAATTGCCGTGACAAGTGAAGCGGCCAGAAATGTTGCTGAGTTCGCAATTCAGATTCATGGCGCAGTTGGTTTTACATGGGAAGGAGGGTTGCATGCTGCGTTGAAGCGAATCCGACGTCTTTCCCTATCCAGCGGAAGTGCTGAATCCCATTTTGAAAAAATCGGTCACAACTATCTAACCAAATTAGAAACCCAGAAAGACACATAATGACGGAAACCTACGAACATCACAAAGTCGAAATCGCAAATTTTATTGCTACTGTCACCTGTGACAGGCCACCAGTAAATGCGCAAACACGTCCCTCACGCGAAGAGTTGATAGATATTTTTGATACGCTCAGTGACGACGATGATGTCAGAGTCGTTATCTTAACTGCTGCTGGCAAGATGTTTTCTGCTGGTGCGGACATCAAGGAACGTGTTGGCATGACTGCCAAAGCCGGTGATTATGTCCGGCATAACCGTTTGACCCGCGAGTTCTTCTATGCGGTTTCCGATTGTGAAAAACCTGTAATCGCCGCCGTAAACGGCCCTGCAATTGGTGCCGGTTTCGCCTTGATGTTGGCTTGTGACATCATGTTAACATCCGAAGATGCCTTTTTTCAAATGCCCGAAGTTAATGTGGGCCTTGCCGGAGGAGCCGCTTTCATTACAGAACATATTGGCAAATCTCGCTCACGTGCAATGTATTTCACCGCTCGCCGGTATCCCGCATCAGAACTATACCGTCTCGGGATTGTAGAGGCTGTATTACCGGCAGACAAATTGATGGCCGAAGCTTTGAGTTATGCAACCGAAATCGCCGCAAAAAGCCCAACTGCCATACAAACAGCAAAACGCGCTTTTGGTACTGTGGGAGAAATGCCGGTGAGGGACGCCTACCGTTACGAACAATCCCTCACGGTTGCTTTGTCTCATACGGAAGATGCGAAAGAAGCTCAATTAGCATTTGTTGAAAAAAGAAAACCGGTATTTAAAGGCCGCTAAATAGTAAGTGATGTGGATTGGGCCAAAATTGTTTGTATTCAATTGGTCCAATCCACAAAATACCCAACTTAGTGTGGCTCAATGTGGTCGGGCCGAGGCATGTTGAATAGCTCTGTTGTCTCTTGATAATCCCAGTATCCGCAACGTGCAATTGTTCTGGCCGATACCATGTCAAACAGGCCATCTGTCAGACAACTATCATCAATGTGAATGCCAACCACTTCCGCGATTGCCATGACTCGATCGCCGGGATCTCCGTTTAGATCTTTCAATGGAAGTATCTCTGTTACTTTGCATTCCAAAGCAGCCGGGCTTTCTTTTACTCTCGGTGCTTTGACGAAATTACAGGGTATGGGCGTTAGCCCGGCAACTTCAAATTCGTTGATTTCAGCGCCATGGGCGCGCGCACTTTCGTTCAACCGATCTGCCAAAGGCTTTGTTGCCAGATTAACGGTGAACTCCCGAGTGGCCATTACATTCGTAATGCTGTCCTTAATTCCTTCACTGGCAAACATTACCATGGGGGGGGTTCCCGCTATGGCATTAAAGAAACTATAGGGCGCAAGATTAACAATTCCGGTTTCTGAAATTGAAGATATCCAACCTATCGGGCGGGGTGCCACAATAGCTCGAAATGGGTCATGAGGTAGGTTATGACCGGCGCGTGGTTCAAAGAACATTTTTAATCCTTACTATCATTTTTATTTATTGCCTCAGCATTTGAATCATTACGATGACTAAGCCGCGCCAAATCACAAATCACCAAAAATTAATCCATTGTTCGAACGAATGGACATTCATTTGATGGGGTTCATTTTTCCGAATTTTGCTTTTGAGTTTACAGGGAAGTTTTGGTTCAAATGGTATTGGCGGTTTTCAATTTTACGGCTTGTTTCATCAATTTGTCCCTCAGAACATACTATGATTTAGCGTGCTATAGCCCAAAAAAGCCGATTATTGGCCAACGAACTGCAAAAACCATCTTGTTGAAAAATGTAAAGATAGTCGACAAGGTTGCACTCAACAGCAAGATAAAGTTATTGAAAAATTGGGAAAAATATTTCTCCAAAATTCTTATAACTTATTGTTATGTATTGTTTAATCATATAAATTGTTAGCATGGATGTGGCGTTGTCTGTCGTTTGTTTGAAACGATTTTCATCCAAAAAAAGTGATATTTGCAAAGCGCCCTTGTTTCGTAGGGATCAAAATCTTCATTGATTTGTCCCAACAGGCAAGCAATGTTGGCGAACCGAACTAAAACGCGAAATCTTATTTTTCTGAGATGATAGCAAGTTGGTTCTGAATTTTTAAACGCTCGATTTCATTCGGAGGAAACACACAATGAAACACTTTTTAACCGCTGCATTTCTAGCAGGGGCAATATTTACGACCCCCATACTGGCGCAAGCTGAATCATTGAAAATGATCGAGAGTTGGCCTTCAACCAATGCCATGGCTTATATGCCTGCTGCTCAGTTCAAGAAAAACCTGGAAGCTGCCGGAGTTGATTTGACCATCGAAATTTCGGGTCCCGAAACTGTGCCGCCATTCGAGCAAATCACCCCAACAAGTGCTGGCGTATTTGACATAATCTACACCTACCCAGCGTACCACTCAAAAGCTCTCACTGTTGTCACCAATGCGATGGAACCTGACATGGACAAAATCCGGTCTAGTGGTGTTTTTGGCATGATTGACGAATATTTCCAGGCCGAACATAATTTGAAACTTCTGGCAAATGTCGCCGTTGGGTCTTCAGGTTACCATTGTTATCTGCGCGAGCCACTAAATGCTGAAGGCAATTGGTCAGGTCGTAAAATCCGGGGCGTATCAACCTATGTTCCTGTAATTGAAGCGCTGGGGGGTGCTGCAGTGAATACAGCTATGGGAGAAGTATATTCCGGTCTAGAACGCGGTGTTGTAGATGGTGCATGTGCACCGCAAAGTGTCTACCGCGCAACAAAGCACTTTGAGGTTGCCAAGTACCGCACTGAGCCTACTTTTGGTCAACTTGTTTCCTATATCGCGATGAACCTCGATACATGGAATGGTCTCTCTGATACACAAAAAGCAGCTGTAGAAGCAGCCGCAATCCAAACGGAAAAAGATACTATCAACATTGGCAACGAAACAATTTCGGGCGATTTGGAGGCTGTCAAAAAAACTGGCGTAAAAGTTGCAAAACTGTCTGACGCCAACTTTGCTAAAGTCGTTAATGCCTATTATGATGGCGTCTGGGCTCTGGCAGCTAAATGCTGTGGCGAAGAAATTGCTGCAAAGATCAGAGCTGCTGCCGTTAAAGCCGGTTTGACCAAATAGAGATTGCTTTGCTTGAAAGGTATATAGTGTGTGGCACAGTTCCTAGTACGCTTAGGTAACGCGCATGATCATGTTACAAAAACAGGATTTGCGCTGTCGCAGATTGCCTTACTGGCGATTGTTTTATCTTACAGTTACGAAATAGTGGCGCGATATTTTTTCGCGTCACCAACCTCATGGTCGAACGAGGTCGTTGCTTATGCATTGTGCATAGGCACATTCCTCGCCTTTCCGGAAATTACCCGGACCAGCGGGCATATTGCCATCAGTTTTCTAACTGAACCGTTGACACCAACCAATCAGAAGCGGGTCGCGGCGATTGTGAATTTTTTTAGTTTTCTCGTTTGTATATTGGTTGCCTGGATTTGTTTAACCAATAACATTTCTCAATTCCTTCGTGAGGAAATGTTGGTTCGGGTCAATCCAATTCCAAAATATTTTATATCGGTTTTTCTGACCTACGGATTTGCAAACTCAACGCTTTATTTCCTGCGTTATACATTTGCTCCTCCAGACAACCTCACGGATGAGAATCTATAATGGAATGGTGGGTCATCCTTTCAGGTAGTTTGTTGCTACTTCTTGCAGCCTTTTTGTCCAGCGCGCCGCTCTTCATCGGTTTTTTAGCTGTGAACATTGGCACTGTGCTATTAATTTCCGGGCCGCGTGGATTCATTCTGGTGGCAAATTCTATTTTCGATTCTGCCAATATTAGCGCACTCTCAGCAATTCCTCTATTCATATTGATGGGCGAAATTCTGACACGGTCAGGATCAGTAGAAAACCTATTCAAATCCGTCGACGGTTTAATTGGCCGAATGCCCGGACGTCAATATGTATTAACTGTATTGATCTCCGTCATCTTTGGCGCGCTTTCTGGTGCAGCAATGGCCGTGGCTGCAATGCTTGGAAAATCCCTTTATCCCACGATGCGGGAACGTGGCTATGACGCCCAATTATCTATGGGAGCAATTCTTGCCGGCGCTTCGCTGGCGCCGATCATTCCTCCAAGTGTTTTAATTGTAGTTATCGCAACACTTGCAGATGTGTCTATCGGGCAAATGCTAATCGCTGGTGTTGGCCCAGGTCTTGTCGCGGCCCTTTTGATTCTTGTTTATATCGGGATACGGGTTGCGCGAAACCCTGAGCTATCTCCAGCACAACCGCAGGAAGACAACTCAACAGGGTTAATTGGAAAACTAAATTCAGTCGTTCAGTTACTGCCGTTTTCCTTAATAATTTTTTCAGTGATGGGCCTCATTCTATTAGGCGTGGCTACTCCGTCAGAAGCTGCTGCCGGTGGTGTTATCGGATCAATTTTTGTTGCAATGATCTATCGCAAGTTTTCAATTTTGATGCTGCGCGAAGCATTTGCCAGCGCAATTCAAATAACGGCCATGATCATGTTGATTGTGGTTAGTTCAAACTTATTTGGTCAATTGCTGGCCTTTTCCGGCTCAACCCGTCAACTGGTTGAATTCGGTGCTTCTTTATCAGATTCTCCAAATATGCTACTCTTTCTATTGCTAGCTATTGTGTTCGTTCTTTGCATGTTCATTGACCAAATAGCACTCATGCTTGTGCTGGTGCCGATCTACAAACCATTGATAGAAGCAGTAGGCCTCGACCCATTATGGTTTTGGATTCTGGTGCTGTTGAATTTATCGGTGGGTGGCATCACACCACCATTTGGATATACAATGTTTGCCTTAAAAGCGACTATACCGGAAGTCTCACTCAGCCAAGTGTATCGGGCTAGCTGGCCATTTGTGGGGGTGTTTATTGTACTAATGTTTCTCGTTACAATTTTCCCACCGATCGCGACTTATTTGCCGTCAATCGCTCGATAGGACATTCCGCATTTTTCAAATTGGTTGTAATTTAAAATAGTTACTCTCGTCTGAGGCAAGATCGTCGTGGGTTTGTTGTTCGCGCAGGCCCCGATATATCCCCAAGCGGATGTTTGTTTTAAAAGGAATTGGGGCCTGACATGTATCAGATACGGCTGATTTGCTATTATATGTCATCATACTTTTATCGACTACTAGCGTTATTGACCGATTGTGCCACGCTTTCGAAGTTCAGCAATATCTTTCGCGGAATAACCGTTTTCTGAAAGTATTTCATCTGTATGCTCTCCCAGTTCAGGATAATTCAGCCTCATTTGGCCGGGTGTATCATGGAGACGAAACGGCATTGCGACGTAGTTGCGGCTGTTACCATCTTTCTCGAAAGAATACACACCTCCGACAGCTTCCAATTGAGCGTCTTGGGCGGCCTCATCTATATTATTGACGATGGAGACATTCACTTTCACATCACTTAAAAGTTTATGAATGACGTTTTTTTCCATAGTTTTAGTTGTTTCTGAGATCTCATGAACAAGATCTGTACGCAACCTGAGTCGTTCGGACCCTGTTTTGAATTTTTCAATATCAAGTCTCTTTGGATCGAGAGCCGTTGCGCAACGCTGCCACATTTCATCGGATGGCGCGATGATCACCACAAATCCGTCAACGGTAGGAAATGCTTGATTGGGTACGCTGAGATGATTGGCGGTACCCATTCGACGGTGAATTGAACCTGTTAGCCAATAATCCTGATAGAAATAGCTCATCAAATGCGCCGAACTCAGAAGTAAGGAAGTATCGACCCGCTGACCTTTTCCAGTTTTTTCTTTGTTAAGCAGCGCAGCCAGAACAGCGCTGACAATTGCCAGACTTGCATGCAGATCGACGATAGCACTGCCTGCCCTCGCAGGCAGCCCGCCTTCCTCGCCAGTAATACTCATTAGTCCAGAATGGGCCTGCAAGGCTAAATCGTTTGCACCAATATGGGCCATTGGTCCAACAGGTCCATAGGCATGGAAATCGCAGTACACCAACCCAGGATTGGCCGGTTTCATATCTTCATATCCAAGACCCCAGCGCTCCATGGTTCCGGGACGGAAATTGTTGATAATAACATCCGCGTCGGCGATGAGTTGTTTTGCGATATCCACCCCCTCCGCGGTGGAGAGATCAATTGTTAGCGAGCGTTTATTGCGATTGAATGAGCGAAAGGACGGACTGGGTCCGCCAAGTTTATCCAGTTCTTCGCTTGTTACACCGAGCCTTCGGCATTCATCACCACCGTCTGGTTTTTCAATTTTGATGACGTCTGCACCAAGGTCTCCAAGCATTTGTGCCGAGTCTGGTCCAGCGAAGATGCGTGAAAAATCAAGAACCCGAACACCGTCTAGAACTCCGGTCATTCAACTGCTCTCCATATTAAGTCGATTGGTTGCTGTCTCCACGATTGGCATATCATGTTGCGTCAATGCAAATCGTTGCTGAGCCAACTGTAAGTTTTATGCCTGAATTGTCTTCGCACCAAACATCAAGGGTTATGATTTTTTCGCCCTCTGGATTTTGGTGCACGGTTAGAATTTTCGCACAGGTGATAACGGAAATATCTTCGTATATTGGCTTGACATATTTAGTGCTGAGTCTGCTGTTCATTGCAGCGGCGCTGCCAAATAAATCAACCAGCAGGCCAAGAATCCAGTTGGTTGAAATCATGCCGTCAGCGATAATACCAGGAAATCCTTGTGAGCGAGCATATTCATCGTCATCATGAATGGTTGGTTCTTGAGTGTGAATACGCCCATCGTCAACGGCAATGGTGGGTTGAGCATCGACGTAACGTCTCATACGTTCTCTCGTCATAAGGCGAGGAGCCAGGCTGAATAAACTGCCCGGTTTCGGATTAAATTGATTCATGAATGTTTCCTATGGTTGCCATCTATGCTTCGCTATATGCAAGGATCACATGGTCTGTGTAACGAATGAGTAATCCGCTCGTCTCGGCCTTACGCAATTCCATTACCAGAACAACGTAGTCGCGCCCTTTTTTTAAATATCGGTCTGTAATTTCACCTTTGACAACCAAATTATCACCCACACGTATCGGAGCGAATAACTCTGCATCAAACTCAAAATGGATGCGCGCTGTTGGCCCAGTTCCGCCCGGACAGGCATGGGTATAAAGGCGAAGCTTGTCCAAATGAATTAAGGTCGATGGCATGACAAGGTCGCCGATATTTCCCTGGAAACAATCATGCCCCAATTCCACCGCATGACAGTATTCGCGTACAACGAATGGGCTTAATGTGTACTCAACAGGGCCAAGAATGTCCCCCTTATCAAGCTCCGTTACCATGCCACCAGTCGTCATTCAGCTGTTCCTTGTATATAATTGGTTACAATTTTGAAGATGGCCTTGCCTGATAAATATCCATGAGCTGGCAACCTCTAAATGGCAGGCTAACATGTCGTACAGGTCATAATAACGCACACAAACTAAAGCCTATCTTTCCGCAATTTGCAAAGATTGGTGGTGTATGGCACGTATGATCAGGGTTTTGGTATTATGGAGTGAATGTCAATGGAATGGATTCAGACAATGCGTTCGTTCGTTGATACGGTGCAGCAAGGTAGTATGTCCGGGGCCAGTAGGAAGCTTGGCTGTTCGCCAGCTTCAATTTCCCGACACATTACCTCGCTTGAGGAGCATCTGGGGACTCAATTGTTAAAGCGCTCAAGCCGTAGTCTGGCGCTAACGGAAGCCGGGAAAATTTATTATGATCAGGTGGAGCAAATTCTACTCCAATTTTCAGAAGCCAATCGGAGCATAACAGAGCTTCAAACAAAGCCGCAGGGAGTCCTTAGCGTTCATTCCAGAATGTTGGTTGGACAGATAATGATCGTCCCCTATCTATCTGAATTTCTTGACCTTCATCCAAACATCACTGTTGATTTGAAACTCTCAAACAGCATTGCCCCGGTCATCGATCAAAATACGGATATTGATATCAGAATTGGTCAGCTGGAAGATTCATCCCTCATTGCGCGCAAATTGACGTCGAGCAAACGTATTATATGTGCAACACCGGCCTACATTGCGAAGAACCCTGCAATTGAAAAACCACAAGATTTAGCCGAGCATAATTGCATAACATATCGCATCAATTCTGGATCACAGACATGGCGATTTTTAAACAAAGATAATCATATGGAAGAAGTGCAAATCAAAGGACGTTTCCAGACAGATTTTGGTTTCTCTCTGCTTCAAATGGTCAAATCGAGTTTTGGTGTTGCCTTGTTGCCTGACTGGGCAGTCCACAGGGATCTCCAGCAGGCGAGCCTGGTCAGATTGCTTCCTGACCACACAGTAAGCCATATGGAATTTGAGAATGGTGTGTATGCGGTGTTTGCCTCATCAAGGCAGACTTCGCCAAAAATACGTGTTTTCATTGACTTTTTTGCGGAAATTTTCCGCAATGGACAAATTTAGAAGAAACACTTTACTCACCCAAAATTCTAAAACTTTCAAATTTTGTCCGCTTGAACACGCCTTGAGTTCTCAACCTGCATTTTGTTAGTGAGCGGCTTTCTATCTTTGCGAGATTCGAAACAAAGGTTTACATCTACAACGGCTATGCGAGGTGCAGGTGTTAGATAAAATGAGAGCATAAGTTTGAAGTTTTGTGGCTCGTAGGGTCGGGAAAATGATTGCATCAGCAAAGTTTCAAACGGAGGGAGCCTGTAGAAATGATACAACAACTGGAAAACTTGCTTCAGGTTTCAGATATCAATGTGTCTTTCGGCGGACTAAAAGCACTTTCCAATGTAAATTTGAGTGTGCCTTCAAATCGGGTGACAGCAGTTATAGGGCCAAATGGCGCGGGAAAAACCACTCTTTTCAACGTAATATCCGGGTTTTATTCGGCAGATAGCGGCTCCATTCAGTATGAGAAAATGGACTTGCTGACCATGCCTGCACATTCGCGCAGCAAGATAGGAATCTCGCGCACATTTCAAAATATTGCCCTATTCCCGGGTATGAGCGTTCTCGAAAATATCAAGCTAGGTGCCCATGCCCAATTGAAGACGAATGTTTTTAGTGCCGCAATTTATCTAGGGTCAGCAGCAAGGGAAGAGCGTGCCATTTCTGAGCGAATATACGATAGACTTTTGAACCTATTGGAACTTGAGGACTATGCGGATCGCTCGATATCGGGCCTGCCCTATGGTATTCAGAAACGCATTGAGTTGGCGCGTGCTTTGGCTGGGGAACCAAAGCTTTTGATGCTTGATGAGCCTTTTGCGGGAATGAATACTGCTGAAAAAGCCAATATGGCGAACCATATGCGGCAAATTATTGAGCGGACAAATATCACAGTCTTATTAATCGACCACGATATGGAATCGATCATGTCGATAGCTGACAGCATCTCTGTTTTGAACTTCGGCAGCTTGATTGCCTCAGGTACGCCATCGGAAATCCAGAAAAACCCGGCAGTAATCGATGCCTATTTAGGCGAAGAGTGAGCGTCTGATTATGAATCTTTTTCTTGAATTTAGCCTTGTTGGAATTGCGTCAGGTGGCATTTATGTCCTCAGCGCACTTTCTTTCGTGATTGTCTATAAGGCAACCAACATCTTCAATTTTGCTACCGGTGAAATGATGATGTTCGGGACGTATTTTTTCTATGTCTTTGACACCCAATTAGGATTTGGCTGGATAGTTGGGCTTGCTGCAGGGCTCACATCTGCAGCGATATTAGCCATGATAATTGAACGCGTATTGCTGCGACCCTTATTGGGACGTCCACACCTCGTGCTGATTATGGTGACGTTTGGTGTTGGTAGTATTTTGCGAGGTTTAGCTGGCATGATCTGGGGGCCAACTGTAAGGCAGTTGCCAGAAATTTTGCCAAGGACGCCGATCTTTATAGGTGACATTTTGTTGCCGGGAAAGTTGGCTTGGGGATTTGTTATCGCCGGCGTTATCGCGGCGTTGTTCATGGCATATTATAAATACTCACGGGCAGGCATCGCAATACGAGCCACGGCTACCGATCAAATTACAGCTGAGAGCTTAGGAATAAATATTCGGGGGGTGTTTTTGTTGGCGTGGGCACTTGCGGGTGTGTTGGCAGCAGCTTCCGGCATAATTACAGCTTCGGTGAACGGGGTGACGCCACAATTGGGGCTGGTGGCGTTAAATGTTCTCGCAGTCGTTATGTTGGCAGGAATGAACAGCGTGGGAGGTGTAATACTCGCGGGGCTTTTCATCGGTTGGATAGAAACAGTTGTTGGTGCCTATTTTGGCGCCGCTTGGCAAAGTTTCGTTCCATATCTCATTGTTTTGTTGGTCATGATTGTAAAACCCTCTGGATTGTTTGGTGAAGAAAAGGTTGAACGCATATGAACCAGCACACATCATTTTTGAGGAAAAAACCAAAGCTGGATATTTTTGCAAATCCGAATGCAGAACTTGTGTTTTGGTGCATTTTTGCTGTCGGGCTTATGATGGTTCCTGTATTTGGTTCAGCCTATTTTCTTTATATGGCTTGCCTTGTCTGCATAAATCTTGTGGCAACCGTCGGCCTCAACATCACAGTTGGATATGCTGGATTGTTATCGATAGGCCATTCAGCTTTTCTCGGTGTTGGTGCTTATGCCAGTGCTCTGGCGTTTCTGCATATGGGAACACCGCTCGCGCTCAACATTGTTATTGGTGCTGTCTCTGCATTCTCGGTTGGGTTGGTATTTGGGTTGCCCGCTTTACGGATTAAAGGGGTCCATCTGGCGATAGCCACACTCGCCGCTCAATATTCTCTTTACTTCATATTTCAGCAGTGGACTTCTGTCACCGGTGGAGATCGCGGTCTGTCGCTCCCAAAAACCGACATATTAGGCATGGGAGATACGGGCTTTTATTACGTGGTTGCTTTTGTCGCTTTGATTACATCAATTGCTGCGCGAAACCTCTTTCGCACGCGCATTGGGCGATCGTTTATTGCCGTACGTGAAAAAGATTATGCAGCCCAGGTTCTGGGAATAAATGTTGTCGGCGTGAAGCTGATGGCATTTGGAATTGGTGCTGCATACGCCGGAATTGCCGGAGCACTTCTTGCCGCATTCCTGCGCATCGTTAACCCGGATCAGTTCACCCTTACATCATCTGTTTTCTTCTTGGCGGCGGTTGTTGTGGGCGGGCGAGGATCCATTCTTGGGGCGATGCTGGGTGCCGTATTTATGACCCTTATGCCGGAAATATTACGTGAAGGTATTTCATTTGCAATGGGACCGGAAGCAGATATGGCGAGTGTTTTATCGCCTTTGCGTGAAATAATTTTTGGCGCGCTGATTGTTGGCTTCCTAATTTTTGAACCGCGCGGTCTCGTCGGCATTGTCCGACGGATAATGGGGCACAGGGAAGTTGTCGACGCGGGAACCGGACATTAAATCAGAGTTTTACAACCGGCAAACAGCCGAAAACAAAATGGAGGAAATTGAAGTGCTGAAAATATTTGAAAAATACGTAACTGGTCTTTTGGGGGCCGTAATAATTTCGATTATGGCATTTACTAATATTGCGAGTGCTGAGGAGGATCTGAAATTCTGGATTCCATTGCCACTAACAGGCCCGCTTGCTGTAACCGGGCAGGCCCAACAGGCAGGCTGGCAACACGCTGTTGACTGGATAAACAGTGAGGGCGGGATAAAGGGCCGAAAAATTGCAATCGAATATTACGATGACGAGTACAAAGTTGAGCTCGGCGTGGCTGGGTTCAAGAAGGCCGTGGCTAACGGTGATCTCGTCTTTTCCGCTGGTGATGGCACACCCTTTGTGCGCGCCATTTCACCGGAAAATAACGAGACTTACAAGGTGCTGATGGCTTCTGCCGGAGCTGCCTCTGACCTCGTAGATGTCAGCAAATATAAGTATCATTTTCTGGTTGGGCCAAACTATTCTGACCAAATCCTGATGCTATATAATTACATTAAAGCCAACCATAAAGGCAGCGACCCTGCCAGAGTAGCAATCGTTCACAGCGCTTCGGAATTTGGTCGGGACCCATTGGAAAATGCGAAAAAATATGCAGCTGAGATGGGTATCGAAATAGTACTGATACAAGAAACAAAATGGGTAGAAGTTGATGTAACAGCCCATGCAATCAAGGTGCGTCATTCCAAGCCCGATTATGTGATTTTTCATGGTTATGCTGCAAACGTTTGGCCTGAGATTGTCAAACTGGTTCGTGATTATGGAGTTGATGCGCAGTTTATGGGCACACTCTATGGCTCTCATCCAGATGTAGTGGGAACCATCGGAGATGCTGCTGATAATTTTCTGGGTACGGTTTCTGTTAACCTGCTTGTTGGCGACAGCGATAAACCTATGCTGAAAATCATCAATAAATATCTAAAAACCTGGAAGGACAAACCCTATAAAGGCTTCGTCACCAATATTGGATATATGCAAAGTTGGGCTACAGCCTTGCTACTCAAAGAGGTTATCGGCACGGCCTTGGATAAAGGTCAGGCGCTTAATGCAGAGAACCTGATAAAAATAATGACTTCACTCGAAGGTTTTGATGGCGGGGGAGTTTTTGGAACACCGATTAGCTTTGAGAATAATCGGATCCCATATGGTGTACTCTATCGCTATAAAGTGAATGGTGGAGAAATCACCATCACTGAAGAAACCCCTTGGGGCAAGGTTAAGTAGTATCATGACTGCTGCCTTGGAAGTTAGTGAACTCAGCGTCAATTATGGCCAGGCAATCGAGGCGTTGAACAACGTCTCGTTTACCGTGCCTGATGGAGGGTTTGTTTCGCTTCTTGGTGCCAATGGTGCTGGGAAATCAACAACGCTTAAGGCAATTTCCGGCCTGCTTCGTTTTGAAAATGGAAGAATTTACGAAGGGACAATAAAATACCGTGGCAAGGATATTGCCAAGACCCCTTCATACCAACTTGCCAGACTTGGAATTTTACATGTTCGGGAGGGGCGTTATGTCTTTCCCGGCATGAGCGTTGAAGAGAACCTTGATGCAGCGCTTTTTGCATTGGGTAACCGGAGGCCATCAAATGCAAAA
>NVQL02000090.1 GCA_002400495.2 Alphaproteobacteria bacterium
GAATTTGACATTATCCCAATTGCATATATATTTTGGAGGCAGATTAGATGACGTATTAGACATATAATTTAGCTGACACAGAATTCTGAACAGTCTCAATTTATTGGCGCCAGATGTTGCAAACTTGTTAGATAATTCGGTATTCTCTGTACTCAAAATGTGAACAGAAAAATTCTCAGCAGTCTTAAATATTTCTGCAGAAAATGCGGTTTTTACTACGCTCCACAGTATCAATGGTGGGTCCATTGATACTGAATTGAAACTACTTGCAGTCATTCCGATAGCATTGCCATTTTCGTCACAAGTTGTAATTATCGTAATGCCTGTACCAAAACTAGATAAGGCTTCTCTAAATTCCTTTTTTTCAACGGTCATGCTCAACTTTTCTCCAGCAAATCATCAACACGCTTAGTTACGCGGTCTTTAAAGTGGTCCTACTATTTAGGACAGTTTTGCGGCTCGGTTAAGATGTATTCTGATTATATTCACGCCGCTATTCTTGCTTTGATTGTCTTGAAGTATACCTCATCTGGCGTACGTTTATCAAGTGCAGTGTGTGGCCGATCCGTATTATAAAACACTATCCATTCATCAATGATCTGATTTGCATGGAAACCATCAGTCATTTCATGCAAATAAATGGCTTCTTGTTTCATTGAACGTCATAAACGTTCAATGAATATATTGTCCAAATAACGGCCTCTACCATCCATTGATATTCTAATGCCAGCATCACTTAAAACAGTAACTCAGTCTGAGCTAGTATATCTAAAGCAATCTGGATGTTGCGACATATCCTGAAGGTAGAATTTATCAATTTACTAATGACCTTAACGGTTGTAAAAGTCTGCTTCATTGGTTTAACGATTTAAATGCAGTGAGTATATCTTTCACTACTGTGATCGCTAAAGTCATTGTAAGCGTTTGCCCCTAATTTAAGAGTCAATATGGTAATTATCCAGTAGTGACAATTTACTCGATTGTTCCAGTATTGACTGATCAAGAAATTCTAGGGAGATATTGACGTGTTGCTGATTGCCGATGCTCAAGAAAATAATAGATACTCTGATTTATTTGGACAAATGTACCGTATGCGTGCACGGCAATTCTCTCAGTGGCGCCGATGGCTAGTTCAGGTTATGAATGGGTTAGCGAAGTATCGTTTAGAAAAATTGAGGGTCAATAATATGCAGCTTGATCATTCGTCTTTAAATTCATTACGGTTTTGCGGAACGGTTGTTAAAATAATTCAGGGAGAAAGTGGCTCGCCCGAAAAAACAATGACCAAAGCGCTCTTCATTGTTTCGAGTGCTATCCAGCACCATAGAGACACTGCTTGCCACAAGCAGAGAATGCACCGAGAGGTCATCTAATGCACATTTCAGCCATAAAGTATGAATTACCCAAGCCGATAAATGCTACAGACTTGCCTTGTGTTTTGGCACGTCGTCGCCCCAACTACGCATTGGCGCTTGGATGGTCTGGCATTGTTCCGTCTGAAACAGGTTTGGTCGATAAAATTGCCGTTAACAGCGCTCTTTCGGAACAGTTTACAATTTTGGGACGATCGCCACTCAATCAATTAAAGGATACTCAAGATGCCGAAGCATTATATGAAAGCTTAGGCATTTCTGAAGCGTATGTGTCTCGTGAAAGCACTGCCTCGGATATGGCTGAAACCTGTGTAACAGGATTGCTGCGCGAACGTGTGGAATATGAGGATAGTGACATTGCCGCTATCATCTATTGTCACGCAACTCCGGAAGAAAAGCCTAACCTTACACCTTCTTTTCGAATTCAAACGGCTACCAATGATGATTTATCATTACCTTTTTCTGTTTCGGGGAGCGACTCAGCATCATTTATATCTGCTTTGCAAGTAGGGGATACACTTTTGAAGATGTTCGGGAATGATAAAGGCATTCTCATCGTTACTGCAGACCGTATGTTACCGCCTATACACTCGCGAGTCGGCGACTTCACGTTTATTAACGATGCCGCCGCTGCATTCATTTTAAGGGAAAATTCTGAACCGGGTGGTTATCATATTCTTGGAACCCAGGTGGATCCCTCACTTGCTGGAGATTTCGATTGGAACAGTGAGTTCGATATCGCAGTTGCTGAAGATCAGCTTGCCAATGTTGCGGCTAAATTAGTTAGTGACCTTTTAAACAGACATGACATTTTACCGAAGCAAATTTCAGGACTAGTATCGCAATTTATTAGCGAGCGGTTTTCTGAAAATGTTGTGAGCCGAATTCGCGGGCTCCCAACAAAAATGAATCGTGGGAATCCCAAGGGTAACTTTGCGACATCGTCGATCCCGATTGCAATGTCCAATTGTGCGCCTTCGCTCTTCAAGGGCGATCTAGTTATTGGTTGGTGTCTAGGACTTGACGGAACAATAGCAGCTCTTCTAGCAGAAAAATCATAGGTTCAAAATGACAACAGTAGGTATATCAGAAATTTCGTGTGAATTAGGCCAACCTGTCGATGCAATTGAAGGATGGGCGCGGTATTATAATTTAGATGATGGCTTCCTTGCGCGCATGCAACGCAATGATGTGTGCCATTTTCGGAATGCCCGTGGTTCGTTACCACGGGAATTATGCGTCGCAGCAGTTGATAACGTGTTACATAAGTCCGCGCGCGATCTTTCGAGTTTTGGCGGAACCATCCATTTTCACAGCCTTCATTCGTCAGCACCGTTATTCGGAACAAGCTATCGTGCGTTCTTGCGTGAAAGAGGGCTGCCTAATAGCGCATTCTTTATTTCGGTTTCGGATCAGCGCTGTATAGGATTCCATTTGGCTCTAAAAATTGCGCAGGCACAACTTGAACAATATCCTACAATGGGTGCAATCCTTTTATTTGGCGGGGACGTTGCGCTGGATGAGCGTCAACGCAATATTGATGGATTAGCTATCGAAAGCGATGCTTCGAGTGCGGCGATTGTTGAACACACTGATAGGTGCCAGATACTTTCGACCAAAATCCGGACAGAGGGTCGTTTTTTTGAGCATGACAAACCATATGATACCCGTCGCTACCAGATCACCGCTCTTAAAGAGATTGGTCAATTGATCCAAAACGTGCTGGAAAATTCAAGTGTGGATATTGGAGAATTGGATGCCATTATCACCCACAATGGAAACCTTGACATGTGGCGGCGCGTATTTAGAGCGTTCGGCATATCTGAAAGCAAACATTTCCGGGATAATTTTGCAAGTATTGGGCATACAAATTGTTCAGATTTTCCTATCAACCTAATGGCACTCTTAGAAAAAGCGGTGTTGCGCGATGGTGCATATGTTCTCGTGCTTACAATTGCATATGGTCGATCTTTCGGCTGCACACTCATTAAAATCTAAATTCCAGACCCACTATAGAGGAATAATTATGAAAATCTCTCTCTTTTATGAAATGCAAATTTCCCAGCCTACGCGTAGCAGTGAACAGGATTTATTCAAAAACTGCCTCGAACAGGGAGTTCTAGCCGACAAACTTGGGTATCATTGCTTGTGGAACGTGGAACATCACGGTTTGCGGGAATATGCGCATTCTTCAGCCCCAGAAATATTTCTGTCTTTCTTGGCTGCTAAGACCAAAAACATCCGACTTGGCCACGGTGTGACCTTAACCGCCCGAGGTTACAACCATCCGATCCGTGTCGCTGAGCGGGTTGCTTTGTTGGATGTATTGTCAGGAGGGCGGGTGAATTGGGGGTCAGGAAAAAGTTCATCCAATGTAGAAGCACGCCTTTTTGAAATCGCTCCTGATACGCTTGACGAATTGTGGCGTGAAGCTATTGAAATGATTCCGAGCATGTGGAAGGATGGCCCCTTTAGCTGGAAGAGCAAAAACTATAATATTCCAGAATGCTCAATCTTACCCAAACCGATGCAGACCCCGCATCCCCCAATCTTTGGACCCAGCGCCCACCCTGCAAGTCTTCAAGCAATAGGAGATATGGGAATTGGTGCGCTCTGTTTCAGTCATGCAAATGCAGATGACCTCCGGAACAAGGTTCAGATTTACCGTAAAGCTGTGGAAGCGGCCAATCCTTCGGGCTATCAAAAGAATAATCATTTTGCTGTGACGGCAAATACATGCGTTCTGGAAGATGACGATATGGCATGTCGTTTTGGGATGACAGGAGCTCGTTACTTTCGTGATGCATTTGCGAAATATTACAACCAACCAGATGCCCCGACATTTGACAAGCTTGGTGTGAATTATGAACAATTAGATGGTATCGAACTCAAGCTTGCCAAAGGGATGCGCCGCAACCCCGAAACAGAGCTTTGGTCCATCATTGGTGATCCTGGGCTCGCGCGTGAAAAGGTTGAAATTTATCGGGAATGCGGCGTTGATGAACTCATTCTGATTATGCAACTTGGGACAGTGCCGCACGAAATTATTTGCGATTCACTTATAACATTCGCTGAACAGGTTATGCATCACTAAAGCTTGATGTGATCAGCTTTCAAAGGAGAAAACAATGGCGATTAAAACTGTAGGACTAACCGACGAAGAAATTACTAATAAAGTTAAAAAGATTGTGATTAGTGCTTTATACGCAAAGAAGAATATTGAAGACATTGACGTCAATGTCCCTCTGACTTCGCTTGGCATGGACTCGCTCAATGTTGTTGATATCTTTATAGGGCTTGAGCATGATTTTGATATTGAACTTGATGAATCTGAACTCGATATGTCTATAATCGAATCGATTTCTTCACTGGTAAAATATGTGAAGTCTCTTGGAGAGGCATGATATGACCGGTTTAGTAGTTCTTGGAACCAACCATTATCTTGGCGGACAACTTCAGCGCATTGCCGAGTTGCGTCACCAAGATGATGAGGTAATCGCGGTTGATTGGGCGTCCACTTTAGAACGAAACTCGAATGTTATGTTAACGAATGGGTTCGACGCGAAGGTAATGCGGGATTTTAATGCAAGAATTAGCGTTGCAGAAATTGAAAAAGCAACTGGATTCAATCGTGTTTCAGTTAATTCAGAAGAACGCAGTGAAGAGATTGCTGTTAAAGCCTGCCTAACTGCAGGCCCTGGTTCTATAAAGCCAGATGCAATTATCGTTTGTCAGAATTATTCGGACAGCCGAGCATGTGAAAACTCATCAGTGGGATTACGCTTACAAAACGAATTTAAAATAAAGAATTTCGTGTTTGGCATTATGGATCAAGAAGCCGCGGCGGGTGTACGAGCGATCGAACTTGCTGGTGCGCTGGTCGCCGATGGAACAGCGTCGGAAGTTTTGATCTGTGGTGTGCAAAAAATAGTACAACCGTTTCCTCGGATTCTGACCAACCACACAGTTCTTGGTGATGGTGCAGCATCGTGTTGGCTTTCGAATGCTAAAACCATAGGCTGGTGTGTCGATTTCACCGAGTTAGGCTCCATAGACTTCCTTGAAAACCCTTGGTTTGTATTTTCGAAAGATGTAGATGTCAATCTTATGGCCGATGCTATTTCGGGATTTGTAAATTCTAAACTAAGTGTACATGGCTTGACACCTGACACGTTTGATCTGACCTTACGCTCAGGTTTAAACGGCGTGTTGGACAAAGAGCTATGTTCTCGGCTCGGGTGTGGCGATAAGGCATCAGCATTTCCATCGGAATCTGGTTATTTAGGGTCAGCGGATGTACCAATGATGCTGGATAAGCTACATAAATTATTCCCAAACCCAACTATCGGTAAAACCTGTCTTCTTGTAGCTACAGGTTTTGGGGGTCGTATTGGCCTAGTCGCTCTGACATATCGCCAAAACATACCCATTGAACAGTCCCAGACACCAGAGATACCATTATATTTTCATGGATCAGGTTATTATGTTCCCAACCCACCTACCACTCTGGCTGACTGGGGAAAGCGAAATTCTGTAGATAAAAGCACTATTGAGAAGGCTGAAGAAAACGGTGTTAAAATATTCCGAGATAGCCGTGATACCAAGGTGTACAATCTTGTATCTAATGCGGTTTCAGACGTTTTCCAAAGGAGTGGAGTAGCACCTACTGACATAAATTTAGTGCTCGTGGCACACACTTCAAGTTTTCCTATCATTCCAGGGCCTGGCGATATCGTCCGGCAACTATGTGTTGAACACGGAATGACCCAAGCTGACGGTTTTAGCGTTGGCCAGCAAAACTGTGTATCGATTGTTTCAGCGATCCGTATTGCGATGCATTTGTTGCGTCAAAAAAATACAATTGAAACAGTTCTTATTGCATCTGGTGATCAGATCCGGAGTGAAATTGACCTTTTCAGGCTTCTCGGTACGAATGCTGTTCAGAGTGATGGCGGCTCAGCTATAATTTTATCCCGAAAACTTTCAGATACTCGTTTGGAATCGGTTTACAATTTTTCTGACACGGCCAATTGGCTTGGGCGGATAGATGCTGTTGAGTCTAACCGAAGTTACTATTTGTTCAATGTCAGACTTATTCGCCGTTTGCTAAAAGATGCAAAGCTCAATCCGGAAAGAGTTGCGGTGTGCTTGCCACCCAACATAAATCGTGATGCCTGGCCGCATATTCTGAAAGCATCCCAAATTGATCCCGAATTGATAGATAATCGTCTGTTCAATTCTGTTGGGCACGTTTTTGGCAGTGATTGGATTATTTCGTTAACAGAAAATGACACCTCTGGTGTAATCTTATGTCTATCATACGGGCTATGCGATTGTTTTGGCGGTGTTTTGTTGAACCGGGTTGTTGCAGAGGGGTAAGTAAGGATGGCAGTAAATTTTCAATCAGAAACCAAGACTGGAACGCGTTATGAAGTGTTGCGGCTTTCACGTTTTGGAGGGCAAATTGCGGCCAGCCAGTTGGTTCATTTTCTGATTGTTTTGACCGATATCGTAATGATGGCTCATCTGGGCGGGATCAGTCTGGCAGCTGGATTGCTCATAAATTCATTTTACATCGTGATCTATGTTACAACCTTTGGCTTAATGCAAGGTATGCTGCCTCAGGCTTCGAGGGCTATTGCTATTGGAGACAATGTAGTTTTTTCAAATACCGTTCGGGTAGGGCTTAGAATAAGTCTGGGCGCTGCTATTATATTGGTCATAATAATCGCTTTTTTCGGCACAAGACTGGATGTTTTCGGGTATCCAGAGGAATATGTACAAGAGAGTTTCTACTATACTATTTACATTCTACCGGGCTATTTTTTTTCAATAATTCTTATCGGCCTCAGGAATATTCTCATAACAGTTGGGCGTTCGCAGTATTTTGCAATAATCGCCTTTTTAGCGGCTGTTCTAAATGTTGTGTTGAATGATATTTTAGCCTTTGGCGATTTAGGGTTTCCGGCGATGGGGCTTGCTGGAATTGGAATGGCGACAAGCATCGTTGACCTTTTGTTGTTGGTTGTTTTTTATATATACGCCAAACATGCAATGCCTAGATTGAATTCTATCCGGTCGACGCAAAACTGGGCTGATTTTAAGGCAATCCTGCGAATAGGTATTCCAACAGCTTCCATCTTTTTTGTCGAAACAACATTGTTTTCTGGGGTGTTGTTCATTGTCGGAAGGAGCAACATCGATTTTCTCATCGCTTTAGGTTTGATATTTCAATATGAAACTATGGCGGTAATGATCCCTATTGGGTTGTCGCAAGCAGTGGTGCAGAGGTCAGCGGTCGCTGCCGCGAATGCGCAAAACTTACCTAAAATGCTACCCACTATCATACGCGCAAGTTTGCTGCTTACCATAATTTACTTGGTGGTACTCGCAGTTATCCAATTTGGTATGGGGGTTAATTTTCCTGAACTGCTGGTCGTTGGAATGACCTTGAACGAAGACATTCAAATTTTGCTTGATAAAAATCAAATTTACGCATTCGTAATCATCGGTTGTCATGCCATGGTCATCGTAATTGCTGGCATCCTCCGTGGACTTGAGGATGTGCGATCTAGCATGCTGACTGTGATCGCTTGTTACTGGGGCGCGGGATTGCTGCTTGCGTTTGTTGTCATTGAAATATTTGGATATAACGTAAATCTAAGCGTCAAAATTGTTGCCTTCGCATTGATTTTATCTCTGATTTCAATTCTTATAAAACTAAAATCTTCGCTCCGGCAGTGGAAAATAAATCACGGGGGGGCGCTCAGTGACTAATTTTGCGCGAACTGGTGAAATACTCGCGGTTGCCGCCATGAGTTGGCCCGATAACACTGCATTGATTGACCGGAATATGTCAATCAGCTACTTAGAGCTTTTCCTGCGCGCCCAAAGCTATGCCCAAAGCCTAAGTGAGATAGGCCTAGCATCAGGTGCACGTGTGGCAGTTGTAACAAGTAAATCGATTGACACAGTTGCGTATATTTTTGGCTGTTTTTTGCATGGTGCTGTGGTGGTTCCGATAAATCCCAAATTGAAGCGACAACAGGTTGAACATATTTTGATAAATTCAGACACTAAAATTTTAGTGCTAGGAAATGACAATAAGTCCTTTTATACAAATATAAGTCTGCCCGGCTTAGCATTCGCGTTATTGGCGCCTCATTCAGACCCAGCCTATATTGAGGCTGAAATAACAGCCATATCGACTAAGGAATGTATTGAAAATAGTGCGGATGTACAAGAATTGGCGATGCTATTCTACACCTCTGGATCTACTGGTATGCCTAAAGCGGTTATGTGTCGACACAGTAATCTTATTGCTGGCGCCGAAAGTGTTGCTGCATATCTTGGCAACACGACAACCGAGCGAATACTGGCGATTCTGCCCTTAAGTTTTGATGCTGGGTTTAGCCAGTTAACAACTGGTTTTATCGCTGGCGCGACAGTTGTGTTGAGTGATTATTTGCTGCCGTCTGATATTTCCAAAGCATGTGCCAAGTATAACATCACTGGCATTACGGGCGTTCCTGCAATATGGGAGGCAGCTCTTAGAGCAACTTGGACTGATCAAGCCCGTGAGGAACTTCGTTATTTCGCGAATACAGGAGGTCATTTTCCAAAGACCCATTTGGATCAGCTGCGCAAACTCTTTCCCTCAGCGCGCCCATTTCCAATGTATGGACTAACCGAAGCATTCAGGTCCACTTATCTCGATCCGACATTGGTTGACCGCAAGCTAGACTCAATCGGCCAAGCTATACCAGGTGCCCGAGTTGTTGTGGTTGATGGAACTGGTGAAGAATGCGCGGTAGGCGAAGTTGGTGAATTGGTTCACGCTGGCCCCACCGTTGCCGCAGGTTATTGGAAGGATCCTGAAGCGACTAGCAAGTGTTTTCGCCCTGCACCCAATTGCCTCAAACGAGAGGGTTTTTTTGACCCGGTTGTGTTTTCGGGCGACTTGGTAAAACGAGACGCCGAAGGGTTTTTGTATTTCGTTTCACGTGTAGACCGGCAGATAAAAATTTTGGGAAACCGGGTGAGTTTGACAGAGGTTGAAAATACTGCGCTTAAACATGAAGGCATCATCGCGTGTGCCGTTGGTGCCGAAACTCAACCTGATAATTTAGATCCTATCCTTCATTTGTTTTATGTGTCGAGTTCTTATTGCGATATTGAAGATAGTCTTAGCGCGTGGTGTCGCACAGAATTACCCTCTTTCATGCTGCCGAGGGCTTTTGTTCGGCGCAATGATCTTTTATTAAATTCAAATAATAAATATGATGTCGATCATATGATTGCACAATTTAGACGGGGTGAAAAATGGACAAAATAACCATTGATACCGGTTTTGAAGGCCTTTCCGCCGAACAGCTGTTGAATCTTGGCAGAAACCGCCCTGCTTATTATTATTCACGCAAGCGGATAGACAGTCAGATTAAACTTTTCCGCGATACAATGCCTAAAACGACCAAGCTGGCATATTCAGTAAAAGCGAACCCATTCCCGCCGCTCATTCAGTTTGTTGCTGGCATAGTTGATGGAGTTGACGTAACGTCTTATAATGAGATGGTAGCCTGTATTAACGCAGGTGTGCCCCCAAATTCTATTATGTTTGCCGGCCCAGCCAAGAAACTTTACGAACTGAGAGCGGCTGTCTCAATGGGCGTCCGTATCAGTGCGGAATCTATTTCTGAATTACAAAGAATTAAAGAAATTGCCGATATACTTAATTGCACAGCACATACTCTTCTGCGCGTGAACCCAAATATCTCTATAAAAGGCGCATCCATGCGGATGGGAGGAACATCGAGCCAGTTTGGTATCGATGAGAGTGATTTGGATGAAGCCTGGCGGCTGATAGACAATTCGCGCATCCGCTTCAGCGGAATCCATATCTATTGGGGGTCTCAATGTCTTTCTGCATTCGCAATCACAGAAGCGCAACAAGCCTCGGTAGATCTGGTGGAAAAAATGAGCGCAAAATTTCCAGAAGAGCCCGAAAAAATCAACTTGGGAGGTGGCTTCGGTATACCTTATTATGAACGTGACAACCTATTGGACATCAGCGCAGTCGCAGAGGGGTTTAAACCGCTACAGTTAAGGTTGTCGAGCAAATTCCCATCAACTCAAGTTTATCTTGAACTTGGACGGTATCTGGTCTGTGAAGCTGGGATATATGTCTGCCAAGTGATTGATACAAAAAAATCCCATGGGAAGGCCTATATAATTACAGATGGCGGACTGCACCACTTTCTGGCTGCTACAGGAAATTTCGGCCAAAAAATACGTCGTAATTTTCACCTCGCAATGATCCCAACCAAACGTATTATTTCGGACGAGACGTCGCTTTTCGAAGTAGAGGTTGTCGGTGCGCTTTGCACACCGATTGACGTGTTGGGCCACAAGCTACATGGGCCAAAGATAGAGATAGGAGATCTGATAGTTGTGAATTGCGCCGGTGCATACGGCAGATCTGCGAGCCCCGTCGATTTCTTGTCTCACGATCATCCAGGAGAGTTTCTGATATGACCATTCAATATGATGTAGATTCAACAGGTGAAGGGTTAAATGAAGGATTTGATTTGTCCCCTAACGAAGAGCAAGCCCTTGCTATTGAAATGGTTAACCGATTTTCAAAAAAACACCTTAACTTTGATAATCCAGATGAAAAATTCGACAAAATTTCTCGTGAATTTGATAAGCTAGGCATTGGGGACTTAATCGGTGAGTTTAGCGATCCTGTCTTGATTGCCTTATTATGTGAACGCTTGGGTTATCACGGGGTGCTGACAGCGCTTCGATTGGTTCTTCCGTATTTGAATACAAGTTCGGGCTCTATGAATAGTACCGAGCATTCGGTTACTTCTAATATAGCTTTAATGAGAATTCATGCTAAACAAACAGATTTTGTTGGCATCGCGTTTGACTCTGATGCGCCTTTAAACTTGTTTTCTGATCAATACACACTGCATCAGGTTCAGTTTTCCGATCTTCCTTCGTGTGGTTTGAAGCAGTTGGATTTGGGGGTAAGTCAATGTGCGATTGTAAGCGGCATTATTGAGTGTGGCACTCTGAGATCAACTCAAAAACCTAACCAAGAAGATTTTGAATTTCCACAAAAACTTGCTTTCATATTGGTGTCTTTGTTAGTTGGTAGCATATCGCGCAGTGTAGATTTCGGCTTTGAGTATGCTCAAGAACGCAACGCATTTGGAAAGGCAATACTGAACCACCAGCCAGTTTCCTTCCGTCTTGTTGACGGGTTGATGCAGGCCGAAGCACTTCATCTTTTGCTTTTAAGTGAAGCCACTTATTTTCAACGCTCTAAAGGTCTTAAAGGGCTAGCAGAAGAAGTAATTTCTGCATCTTCTACCGTTTTGCGCGACATTCTTCAGAACTGTGGCGGGCACGGGTATGTCAGCGGAATCGAAATTAACACATTGTTTGCAACCAGTAGCGTGTGCCGTGCGCTCTTATCTAGTTTAACACATTCATTTCTTTTGCATTCTAACCAGGAGGAAAACTAATGTTGGCAATCGAATTTTGGTACGTTTTAGCGATGCTACTGGCGTGGGTGGACTGATGGATACAAGCTTCAACGTTAAGGGTCAACCCTTTGTAAACACGGCTCGTGAAGCTGTGGTCACCTTCTTATCTATTGGATTAGATGGATTGGTGATTGAAGGATGCTTGTTAACAAAACCAATTAGTAAAGGGGGTGTCGTTTGATCAAGGTGGACCTAAAAAAACTTAATTATTCGATCGATGCCCAGATGGATGCGGGGCAACCTTATATGGCAGACCTCGTATCGGCAATTCGAAAAGCGAGTCCAGAGACAGATGTGACAGGAAAAATTCCAGAAGGGTTTTGGAATAATGTAGATGTGCGCTCACTTAACCTTATGGTGGTTCCAGAGCAATTTGGCGGATTAGCGGCAACCCAGTCAGCGATTTCTCGGGTCATTTCGTTTGAAAGAGTGGGATACGAAGATCCTGGGTATGCCATAGCTCTTCCTGGCCCTGGATTAACTATGCCGCCGGTTGTTGCAATGGGTAATGATAAGCTCTTGGAACGTGTTTTTTCTCGATTTGACAGTAAAAAACCGCTTTGGGGTAGCTTTGCGATTACTGAACCGCATGCTGGGTCAGATGCGACGGCGCTCTCAACCTTCGCAGAGAAATCAGGTGAGGAATACGTGCTGAACGGAAGTAAGTGCTTTATCACGAACGGCGCTCGATCAGATTATGTAATTGTGTTTGCACAGCGGTCCCACAGGCGAGGTCGCTTGGGAATGCGCGCTTTTCTTGTCGAACGCGGCACACCAGGATACTCGGTCATACGTACTGAACAGATGCTCGGTATGAAAGCCAGCCAATTGGCCGTATTGCAGTTTGATGATTGTCGAATACCTGAAGAAAATTTGATCTGGCGTGATGATCTACCAAAGTTCTCCGATGCTCTTTCAGCGGCGCAACAATCCTGGGATTTCATGCGGCCAATGTTATCGAGCGTGATTATCGGCACCTGCCAGCGAATGCATAGTGAATTAACTCGGCTGTTCCAGCAGCGTGAGAACGCGGGACAAGTCTACGGCGATAACGTTATGACACTTCTTAGGCGATATCAAACTAAGATTGACGGGTGTCGGTTATTGGCCCTGCAGGCAGCGTGGAAATACGATCGTAACATTCCAATGTCCAAGGATGCATCAATGGCAAAAGCAATGTCATCAAAGCTGGCAATCGAGTTTTCGGAAGCCTGCCATCACATTGCGGGCTTAGATGGGCTTGCTGGTAATTCTTATTTTAACAAAGCACTACGAGACTGCAAAGCTTTCGACATTCTCGAAGGCACAGGTGACATTCAACGTAATATGATCTGTGCCTGGCATACAGCGTCGCTAATAAAATAATGTCATAATAGGAGTAAATAATGGATATCGATCTCATCCCCAACGTCAAAGATCTTCTCCCCCACCGTGATCCATTTTTGTTCGTGGATCGTATGGTTGAAGCAGAACCATCATCATACTTGAAGGCGAAAGTAAAAATTCGCCCTGATAGTGATTTCTTTCGCGGTCACTTTCCTGGAAACCCAGTTACACCTGGAGTTATCATCCTTGAAGCGATGACCCAGACGATGGTTTTGCTTTCGATTATTTCGAGCACCTCTTCAAAGAGATACCAGTATTATTTTGTTGGCGCCGATAATTTTCGTATCAAAGGAAGAGTCGAGCCTGGGGACGTTATAAATCTACATGCCCGGGAATTGCAGCACAAAGGACAGTTTGTACGCGGATTGGTCGATGCCAGCGTTTCGTCGGAAATCGTGGCTACTGCTGAACTCACTTTCGTACGTAACCCAGAGGTTCAAAATGAGCGATCTTTCGATCAACGTGGCAATTAAATCTCCAGCGTCTACGGAACAAATTACTGTAGTTGGTGTCAAGTTGGGTAGAGGGCAGAATAGCATTATAAGGAATTTGTCACTTTTTAAAATCAACAGCTTAATAAGTTTGCAAAACCATTAGGAATGCTCATGTAATAAGTGTTAATTTTTTATCAGATGATTATTTTCGTTAACGCATTATTTTGCCCTCTACCCAACTTGATCCCAGTCACAGAAATTCCTTTAATTAAATGGTTTTAGGACATCCAGATTGGAATTGTAAAGCCTCCGTAAGCGCGTCCTCTATTCGTTCGAGGCCCAATTCCAAGTCTATTTGATTGATTGTTAATGGGGGTAATAATTTTAAAACTTCACCATATGGGCCACATGTTTCGATCACAAGATTGCGCTCAAAGCAATTTTTTTGCACCCGCTTTGCCAGCTCTGGGGTTCGCAAATCGACACCTTGCATCATACCACGCCCCTTGATGCAAAAACCACTGCGTTCGGCGAGCCCCTGAAGGTGCTGTGTTAAGTAATCAATCCGCTCTGAAAGTGTTGTCTCAAATTTATCATCCTTCCAGAATGTTTCAATTGCAGCACGTGCTGTGACAAAAGCGTGATTGTTGCCTCTGAATGTGCCATTGTGTTCACTTGGCAGCCAGCAGTCTAAATCGGGTCGTAACAACACTAATGACATTGGCAAGCCAAAGCCAGATATGCCTTTTGACATGACAATAATGTCAGGCGTTACATCCATGCCCTCAAAGGAAAAAAATGTCCCACTACGACCGCAACCAGCTTGAATCTCATCAATGATAAGCAGTGTGTCATGGCGCTCTGCCAATGCGGCAATTTTCTGAAGCCAATCCGATGAGGCAGTGTTCAGACCGCCTTCTCCTTGAATAACTTCAAGTATAAAAGCGGCGGCTGGATCATATCCCGATGTAGGGTCATCTAATAACGCAGCAAGTTGATCTGCGGTATCAACAGAGTCGCCAAAATACCCAGCATAGGCAGCGCGTGTCACATGAATAAGTTGAGAGGTAGAACTGCTCCTGTTCGTCGTATTACCTGTCAACGCCAACGCGCCCAAGGAACAACCATGAAACCCGTTGGTAAATGCAATAACATTTGTTCTCTTAGTGATTTTTCGAGCGAGTTTAACCGCAGCTTCGATTGCGTTTGCACCCGTCGGTCCTGTAAACTGAAGCTTGTAATCTAAATTTCGCGGTGTAAGTATTTTACTTTTAAATATTTCCAAAAAGGAACGTTTTGAAGTCGTCGCCATATCCATCGACATGGTTATTCCGTCTTCTTTAATATATTTTACTAGCTCTTTTTTTAAGACTGGATGGTTATGTCCGTAGTTCAGTGATCCACATCCGCTAAGAAAATCTAAATATTTATCTCCAGAGCTGCTAATTATCCAATTACCTCGTGCCGAAGAGAACTCTTTTGGAAAAGCGCGCCAATAACTAGAAATGTTCGATTCAATAGGGTACATTCAAATCACTTTTAAAGTAATATTCTGAAGTGGTTCTGCTTTTTGGGGCGAATTTACGATTTATGCTCTGCTTAGTTAGGAAAAGACGGAAAACATTAATTTCTTCCTCGAATAAAATATCCAGCAGTAACATCTCCTTGATAAATTCTAAGCGGCTTGGATATTAATTTTGGTATTTATACCACATTGAAGATCGTTGATTACGGCTTCGGACACTTCAAATAGTCCGCCTACAGTCTTCAAGTCGTCATACTTTACGACAGGTCCAAGCCTCTCAAATGAACATCCGGCACGCCTTAAGATGCGTTCAACGAATACGTCGTAGACTGATATGACATTGCGGATCCCTGCATCGCTGGCCGTCTGAAATAAGCCTACAAGAATCTGCCTAGTGATTAGGTTGATACCATCAACTCCAAAGCTTCGAGCAGCAGCTGTGTCTACACAAAACCGGGAGCTTTCCCAAATGAGCGGGTTTCTGACGATGCCTGCCTCACCCATGACTTCGGGGAACACATCGGAGAGCATGTGCGAGCCAGTGGTTGGCAGAAGTCTCAGTGAAGCCAGCAAACGCTTATCGAGCCCAACAACACAAATATACAAGGGATTAAGATCATCAAAACGATCCTTCTCTAGTCCATCTGCCACTTCGACACGCCAACCACGACGCTGGGAAAACTGCCTTGCACGCAATTGGTACATTTGGTCAAAGATATTAGAATAAACTTGTTTCTCCGAAGCATGGGCGACGATCAACATATTTGAACCTCCATTACTAATAATTCTGATTAATATCATGTGGGTTGAAGATAAAAATGTCACTACAGGAAAAATCCCGTATTGATATTCAGATTAGTATCAATTTCTCAGAGATCGCTTTCGCTACGAGAGTACCAAAAAATGTGGGGCAGATTTTTATTGAAGCAAGCAAAATGGTGTGTCATCTATAATGCATGTCAGCAGATATGTAAAACTTACCAGCCATTCAGTTGAAAATTAGATTATTGGGTATCAACTCAACTCAATGATTTGGTGGCGAGTTTTAGTGCCGAGTGAAATTTCATTAAAATCGTTAGATGGCATTATTCAAGTTGCGAAAGGCTGGGTGGGGCATCATTTATATCAGTATAATATTAGTTTGCAAGCCGCAAAACAACCGTATCTTAAGGCAACGGATGCAATGGAACTGCCAAAATAGTATCAGCACACGCAGGACAAACTCCATGCTTTTAGTGATGGTCAGAAATTCGAAGTCCGCACGAATTCACTGAATGCCAATCGCTCGTTACCTTCATTGACGAGCATAATTTGCTTTGGCATTTTACGGTTATATTTGCTGCCACCTATTTACTTGGCTTTTCTTGTGCGTTGCGTATAAAAACTTGAAGAATGAGGTAGTCCCCAATAATGAGACAGTGACTTAAGCTACAATTTTTGCTTGACTGGTTTTAACCAGACGAGGAAATCTAAAATGTCTAAACGTAAG
>NVQL02000091.1 GCA_002400495.2 Alphaproteobacteria bacterium
TCAAATCTTCTTTTGACACAGTGATTTCTAGTGCGCGCTTTAGACCTTTATTTAGGCTTTCAGTAACCTGCATTATCATATCTTCCGTTTATGCCCCTTGAAACATGGGGATACTAAATTTATTTTTCTGAAATAGTGCTTATCTTTTTGGCGTGCAAGTTGCAAGCTAGAAATCAATTTTAGGTAGATTTTGCAAAGAAAAAATGATTTTTTGGCTATTTTTTGGCTAGCGACACCCATTATACATCATATTGGGCAAAAGTATCGGCAAATGGCAATGGGGTATCTTTGATATATTGCATGGCGATGTTAACGAATGCCCGCGCCAATTCAGAGCGTATTCGATCGTTCGGAAAATAGGCCGCATAGCTATAGGTGAGCTTGGGCAAAAAGGGTTTTGCCACTACGTTTCGGCTGGCCCATAACTCGTAGCTAAACGGCTCAAAAATGCCGATGCCCAAACCAGCATCTACCATACCATAAGCTGAAGGAGAGCGTTGGGTTGAGTATAGATTGCGAGTTCTAATGTTATATTTTTTAAATAATTCACGATGCGATGGCCATACATGAGAGCCCTCCTCGGCCAATTCGATATAATCTTGGCCTTGCAAATCATCTGGTGTGATGATGTTTTTATGGCTTAGATGGTGGTCTTTTGGCATGACACAAATGAAGTTGGCATCGACCAGAATCTCCTCGCTAATGTTGGGCAATTTTGCAATTTTATTGGTAAAGGCTAAATCTACACCATCGGTTTGTAAAATATTGAAAATAATATCGGGTGAATGCGCCACCATAGTGATGCGCGCTTCGGGGTAGGATTGGCGAAATAATTTAACAATGTTGGGGGCAAAAATGGTTGATAATGCGGGGGTAACCGCAATGCGTAAGCCTTCGCTACGCTCGGTTTTTAGCTTTTCTGCATATTGCTCTAAATTAGTGAGCGCGCCGAAAGTTTTTTCGACCTCTTGAAAGAATTTTACACCTTCGGGTGATGGATGCAGGCGGCCTTTGGCGCGAATGAATAAGGCAAAACCGACTGATTGTTCTAAATCGGCAATTAACCTGCTGGCAGATGGTTGTGAAATATTCATCACCTTTGCCGCCTCGCTTACGGTGCCGTAACGCATGGTGTTTTGAAACATTACTAATTGTCGGATCTGCATGTTATCTCTCTGTTATAATTATTAACAGTATAGCAAAAATGAATAAGGTAAAGCAATTTTGAGTATTGATAATATGATTTGAGTGTGTGTAAATGGGATTTATCAATGACTGAGTGGGGACTATGAGAGACATTAAGCATATATTGGCGAAATTAATAAGCTTTGACACGGTTTCGCGCCACTCAAACCTTGAGCTAATTAAATATATAAAGAGTTACCTCTCAGATCTCGGCATTGAGAGCCGCCTCGTTCATAATGATGAAAAAACCAAGGCCAATTTATATACCACTATTGGCCCTCATGTGGCGGGCGGCGTTATTCTTTCTGGCCATACTGATGTGGTGCCTGTTGATGGGCAAGATTGGGCCTCTGACCCGTTTGAGTTAACTGAGCGCGGTGACAAATATTTTGGCCGTGGCACTTGTGACATGAAGGGCTTTGTGGCCATATGTTTAGCTGCTGTGCCTGATATGATTGCTGCTGATTTAAAGCGCCCTATTCACTTATGCTTCTCGTATGATGAAGAAACTGGATGCCAAGGTGCGCAAAAAATCGTGCCGATATTGGTGCAAAATCTGCCGCCTGTTGAAGCGGTGATTATTGGCGAGCCAACCAGTATGCAAGTGGCTAATTTGCATAAAAGTTATAATACGTTGATTACCCGCATTCGCGGAGTTGAAGCGCATTCTAGCAAAACTAATTTGGGCGTGAGTGCTAATTTTGCGGCGGCCAAGTTGATTAATTTTTTGAGTGATTTGCTTGATGAATTTAAGCAAAACCCGAACAAAAGCATAACAAGCTTGGTGCCGAACTATAACACCTTGAATGTGGGCATATTAAATGGCGGCACGGCCAATAACATCATACCCAATCATTGCGAATTTTTGATGGATTTGCGTACTTTGCCCGATGATGAGCCAGATAAATATATTGACCAATTTAGAGAATTTGCACAAACTGTTGAAAAGCAAATGCAAGATGAAAATCCTGCCTGCCAAATTGAGATTGTGCGTGATGTGATTGCACCAGGTTTACAGCCTGAAAGAGGCGGAAATGCCGAAAAATTGGCACTGAATTTGACCTCGAGCAACCATGCGGTTGCGGTGTCTTTTGGCACGGAGGCTGGCCTGTTTCAACGGGCTGGATATTCGACCATTATTTGTGGGCCTGGGTCTATCGACCAAGCGCATAAGCCAGATGAATTTATTGAGATTGAGCAGATAAAGCTGGGAGCTTTATTTATTGAAAAACTAATAACCAGAATGAAAACATAATAAAATAAAAAAAGGGAGAATGACATGACAATAATGAAAAAAATGCTGACCACTGTGGCAGCTGCTAGTATGATATTGGGTGCCGGGCTGGCCGAAGCCAATACGCTTAAATTTGCTTTCCAAGGTGATGCACAAAGCCTTGACCCGCATGGGTTGAACGAAACATTTACATTGGGCTTTTTGAGCAATGTATATGAAGGCCTGACTATGTTGGATGAAAACATTAAGGTTATACCTGGTTTGGCAACAAGTTGGGAAGTGACATCACCGACCACCATCGTGTTTAAATTGCGCGAAGGTGTGAAATTCCACAATGGCAACAGCTTTAATGCTGATGATGTGATCTTCTCTTGGAAGCGGACATTATCTGAAGGCTCTGACCAAAAAGTTCGTGGTGGCATGGTGGTCGACATTAAGAAAATTGATGACCTAACGGTTGAAGTGCATACTGATGGCCCGCAGCCATTAATGCCAAGCGAATGGGCTTGGATTTACATGATGGACAAAGAATGGTCTGAAGAAAATGGTGCAGGCTCTGCTGCCAATGTGAAAGAAGAAAGCGCCAATGGTTATTCGTTAAACCATGCCAATGGCACGGGCCCATTTGAAGTGGTGAGCCGACAACCTGATGTAAAAACTGTGTTTAAACGCTCTGAAAATCATTGGAATGAAAATATTATCAGCAACGTGACTGATGTGATTTTTACACCTGTTAAACAAGCGGCTACACGTACGGCTGCGCTTATCTCTGGTGAGTTGGATATGGTATATCCTATTCCTGTACAAGACTGGAGCCGATTGGATAGTGAAGACGGTGTGAGTGCCCTTAAAGGTGCTGAAGCGCGTACTATTTTCCTTGGTATGGATCAGTTCCGTGATGAATTGCTATATTCTAATGTTAAGGGTAAAAACCCACTGAAAGACGTTCGGGTTCGCTTGGCTATGGCGCATGCGCTTGACCTTGAAGTGATTAAGAAAAAAATCATGCGCGGCGCGGCAACACCAACTGGTTTGATGATTGCGCCACAAGTGAATGGCTTTAACCCAGAATATAACACGCCTTACACTTATGACCCTGAATTGAGCAGAAAACTATTGGCTGAAGCTGGCTACCCAGATGGATTTGAAATCACCATTGATTGCCCGAATAATCGGTATGTGAATGATGAAAAAATCTGTATTGCTGCGGCTTCTATGATGGCTAAAATTGGCATTAAAATGAAAGTTTTGGCACAGCCTAAAGCTAAGTATTTTGCTAAAGTGCTTGCTCAAAACAATTATGATACATCAATGTATCTATTGGGTTGGACGCCAGGTTCTATGGATGTACATAATGTTTTGGGCAGCTTGATTGCTTGCCAAAATGCTGAGAAAAATGTGGGTCTATTTAACCTTGGTAACTATTGTAATGCACGGGTTGATGAATTGACTGACTTGATTCAAGTTGAAACAGATGCTGACAAACGCCAAGCTTATGTAGATGAAGCGATGCAAATCGTTAAAGATGAAGTTGGTTATTTGCCTATTCATCAGCAACCATTATCTTGGGGTGTGAGCGACAAAATAACGGTTAATCAACGTGCTGATAACGCATTTGACTTCCGTTATGTGGTGTTCAAATAATCTAAGCAACAAATTGAGTGGTCGATAATTTATCGGCCACTTATTTATTTATCTATATATAGGATGATGGCGTGTTTTCTTTCTTGATTAAAAGATTGTTGCAAAGCTTTATGGTTTTGCTATCCGTGGCATTTATTGCCTTTGCTTTGTTTAAATTTGTTGGTGATCCGATCAACAATATGGTGGGGCAAGATACAACATTGGTTGAACGTGAGGCACTGGCCGAACGGTTGGGCTTAAATGACCCCTTCCCGATACAGTTTTTTAATTTCATTAAAGGTGCTGCGGTTGGCGATTTTGGCTTGAGTTATCGGCATAAAGTGCCTGTTAGCCAGTTGATTGCTGAACGTGCGCCTGCGACGTTGGAACTTTCTATTATCTCTGCCCTGCTCTCGGTATTTATTGGTATACCGATGGGGGTTTATACGGCGATAAGGCGCAAAGGCTTTTTATCGCGATCCTTTATGACTGTATCTTTGGTTGGCATATCGCTGCCGACATTTTTAATTGGCATTCTGTTTATATTTTTATTTGGCGTGATATTGCGCTGGTTGCCGACTTTTGGGCGCGGCGAAGTGGTGCAAATTGGGTTTTGGAGCACGGGGCTGCTGACTTGGTCGGGCATTAAATCGCTTATTTTGCCTGCGGTGACTTTGGCTTTGTTCCAGATGACATTAATTATGCGCTTGGTGCGCACCGAAATGCTAGAAGTTTTGACCACTGATTATATTAAATTTGCGCGGGCTCGTGGCCTAAAAGAAAACGCGGTGAATTTTGGGCATGCGCTTAAGAATACGCTGATACCTGTGATTACTATTATTGGTTTGCAATTGGGTTTGGTGATGGCGTTTGCGATTATCACTGAGACGGTGTTTCAGTGGCCTGGGATGGGCATGTTGTTCATTCAAGCGATTGAAGAAGTTGATGTGCCTGTGATGGCGGCTTATTTGATGATGATTAGCGTGGTGTTTGTGGCGATTAATTTGGCGGTCGATATTTTATATGCATTTGTTGACCCGCGCTTGACTATTGATGGAGGCTCAAAACATGGTTGATTCTGAAATGAAGAGCAACTCGAAATGGGTGCAATTTCTTAAAGGTGACTTGTGGTATGATTTTACCCGCTCACCCGTGGCGATTGTCTCGTTTTTGACCATGGCGGTGTGCCTGTTTTTGGCGGCAGCCGCGCAATGGGTCGCGCCATTTGATATATTTGACTTGGCAACATTGGAGCTGATGGATGCCGATTTACCGCCGCCTTGGGCTGATGAATATGGTGAAGATAAATTCTTTTTAGGCACTGATGATCAAGGTCGCGATATATGGTCTGGCATCTTATATGGTGCGCAAATATCGGTATTTGTGGGGCTTGCCTCGGTGATTATTTCGGCCGTTGTGGGTGTTAGCCTTGGCCTATTGGCGGGTTATGCGGGGGGGCGGATTGATAGTTTTATCATGCGGGTGGCTGACATTCAGCTGTCCTTCCCTGCGATATTGATTGCGTTGTTAATTGATGGCGTGATGCGCGGTTTGTTGCCGCGTGAATTGCATGATGAATTGGCTATATATGTGTTGATTTTTGCCATCTCGATCTCTGGCTGGGTGCAATATGCCCGTACCATTCGCGGCAGTGTGATGGTTGAAAAACACAAAGAATATGTGCAAGCGGGGTTGGTGATTGGCCTGCCGAGCCGCATCATTGCGGTAAAGCATATATTGCCCAACGTATTGAACCCGTTATTTGTGATTGGCACTATACATTTGGCGACGGCGATTATCACCGAAGCGACGTTGAGCTTTTTGGGGGTTGGCATGTCGCCGACCACGCCATCGCTTGGCACGCTAATTCGCATCGGCAATGAATATCTGCTTTCGGGCGAATGGTGGATTACTTTATTCCCCGGTTTGGCGTTGGTGGTTTTGGTTTTAAGTGTGAATATTTTTGGCGATTGGCTGCGTGATGCACTCAACCCGAAATTGAGGTAGATTATGGCTTTGTTAGATGTGAAAAATATCTCAATTGGTTTTCCGAGCCGTCATGGCATGTTTGTGGCGGTGGAGGATGTTTCGCTGAGCGTTGAAGCGGGTGAAATTTTGGGTGTGGTTGGCGAAAGTGGTGCTGGCAAATCGACCATTGGCAATGCAATTATTGCTTTGCTTGAGCCGCCTGGCGAGGTGATTAAAGGCGAAGTGTATTTGAATGGGGCGCGGATTGACAATTTATCGGCTGAAGAAAAGCGGCTGATACGTGGCAAGAAAATTGGGATGATTTTTCAAGACCCACAAACATCCTTAGACCCGTTGAAAACCATTAAACAACAGCTTGTAGAAAGCATTAATTTGCATTTACGGCTTGGGCGTAAAGGCTCTGAGAAAAAGGCGCTTGAATTGCTGGAGCAAGTGGGTATTCCTGACCCGCTGATCCGCATGGAGCATTATCCGCATCAATTTTCGGGCGGTATGCGGCAACGGGTGGTGATTGCATTGGCTTTATGTGGTGAGCCTGAGCTGATTATTGCTGATGAGCCGACAACTGCGTTAGATGTATCAGTGCAGAAGCAGATATTGGATTTGATGCGTAAATTATGCAAAGAAAAAAATGTTGGGATGATTTTGGTGACCCATGATATGGGGGTGATTGCTGAAGTGGCTGACCGTGTGGCGGTGATGTATAATAGCCGCTTAATGGAAATTGGTGAAACTGCGCAAATTATTGGCAACCCGCAGCATGAATATACCAAAAGCTTGATTAGCGCCATTCCGCGGCCTGATAAGCGGGTTAGGCGTTTTCCTCTGGTGACTTATATTGAAGATGTGGTTGAGAGAAAAGAAGAGTTTGATGTTAGCACCCATTGGTTGGGGCAAAGCCGCGATTTTGATATGAAAGTGGCGGATGATGGCACTATATTGCAGTTGGAAAATTTGGGCATGCGGTTTCAAATCACCAATAGCTTGTTTAAGAGTAAGCGGCGTTATTTAGACGCGGTGAAAGATGTGAATTTTAGCATTAAAGAAGGTGAGACATTCGGCATTGTGGGCGAAAGTGGCAGTGGAAAATCGACCATTGCGCGGATGGTGACGGGGCTTTACAAACCTTATAAAGGTGCTGTGCATTTTTTAGGTAAAGAGATTAGTGCCATTAGCCACACGTCTGAAGTGTTGCCTTATCGGCGGCAAATGCAAATGGTGTTTCAAGACCCGTTCTCGTCACTCAATGCCCGCATGCGGGTGATGGATATTGTGGCTGAGCCTATCTTGTTTCATAAGCTAGCGGATTCGAAGGCTGAGGCTGAGCATATTGTTTTGGATTTGCTTAAGTTGGTGGGTATGTCGGATGATGCTTATGCCAAATATCCGCATCAATTTTCGGGTGGGCAAAGGCAGCGAATTTCTATTGCGCGCGCGTTGGCGACGCGGCCACGGTTTTTGATATGTGATGAACCTACATCTGCGTTGGATGTATCTGTTCAGGCGCAAATATTGAATCTACTCAAAGATTTACAGGAAGAACTTAATCTCACCATGATGTTTATCAGCCATGATTTACCTGTGATCAGACAGATGTGTGATCGGGTGGCAGTGATGCGGCATGGGCAGGTTTTGGAACTCGCGGAAACTGAAAAATTATTTGAAGATCCACAGCATGAATATAGCCAACATTTGCTTGGCTTGATGCCCCAATTAAATATGTTACAAGCTTAAGGAATATCATGGAAAATACAATTTTACTACGCAATGGCAAAATTTTTGACGGCAAAAATATGCTGGATGGCATACATTCGGTGTTGATTGAAAATGGCAAAATAAGCCAAATTGGCAATGATGATAAATTTGCAGGGTTTAGCGGGCAAAGCCATGATGTGAGTGGGCAGACTATCTTGCCCGGCTTGGTCGATTGCCATGTGCATTTATGTTATACTGCATCGGGCGACCCGCGGGCGGATGGCGATAAAATGGGGCCTTCGCAATTTACATTGACTGCATTGAAAAATGCTCAGGCCACTTTGCGCGGCGGTGTGACTGCGGTGCGCGATTGCGGCGGGCGTGAATATATGGAATTTGGGGTTAGAGATGCGATTAACCGTGGTGAATTTGATGGCCCGACTATTTATGCATCGGGCAAGATTATTTGCATGACGGGCGGGCATGGGCATAGCCACGGCCGTGTGGCGGATGGCGTGGACGAAGTGCGCAAAGCCGTGCGGGAGCAAATATTAGCTGGCTCTGACTTGATAAAAATTATGGCTACTGGCGGGGTGATGACACCTGGTGTGAACCCTGAGGATGCCCATTATAATGCCGAAGAAATGAGCGTTGGCGTGCATGAAGCGCATCGTTTTCACAAGCGCACCGCGAGCCACGCGCAAGGCACTGAAGGTATTTTGAACGCTGTGAATGCGGGCATTGACAGTATTGAACATGGTATATTTTTAACGCAAGAATTGATTGATAAAATGCTGGCTGCTGGCACTTATGTGGTGCCGACATTTGCGGCTTTATATAATATATTGGATAATGCTGAAAATACCGACGGGCCGAGAATTCCTGCTTTTATCATTGAAAAATGCCAACGTGTGGCCGAAGCGCATAAAGTGTCTATGAAGTTATTTTATGAAGCTGGCGGTAAAATTGCCATGGGCACAGATGCAGGAACGCCGCATAATAAGCATGGTAAAAATGCCGATGAGTTGCGGCTTATGTGTGCCAATGGCATGAGCCAAGTGGATGCATTGCGTATTTCGACCTTTAATGGGGCTGACTTGATGGGGCTTGAGAATCACGGGTTGATTGCTGCTGATTGTGCGGCCGATATTTTGGTGGTGGATGGCGACCCATCGGATGATATTGAGATGGTTGCCAATACGAAAAACCATAAAATGGTGATTAAGGCAGGAAAAGTTATTGAATTAATATAGACCTTTTCATATAGCTACATATCTATTAACACTCTGATATAGCTATTAAACTTTGATTAATCATATCAAGTTTATGTTGACCTATCTTTAAAAATTTGGTTAACGGAGACTTACATGCAATTTCTGTCGAAAATGAAACTGTCACATATGATCATGCTATTGGTGGTGCTGCCTTTGTTGGCACTGACTTATTTTGCCAACGAGTTGGTGTTGGAAGAGTACCAAAAAAACAAAGACATGACCGAGCTGGGTGAACTGACTAATTTGGCGGTGAAATTAAGCAATTTGGTGCATGAGCAGCAAAAGGAACGTGGCGCGACCGCTATATTTGTGGGCAGTGCTGGACAAAATTTTGGCAGTGAACTGGCAACACAAAGGCAACATACCGATAAATTCAAACAAGAATTAGAGCTGTATTTGGATGAGCATAGCGTGCAAAGCTATGGTGTACATTTTGAAAATTCATTGATACTTTTGATTGAAAAATTAGACTTGATGGCTGGAATACGAAACCAAGTTGACGCGCTTGGCATTTCTAAAGCTGATGCCATTGGCTATTATACTCAATTAAACACTGAGAATTTACGGTTTATAGATGAGATTGGTCATTTGAGCCAAGATCCTCATATCACCACGGCTTATATTAGTTATACGAGTTTTCTACAGAGCAAAGAACGTGCGGGTATTGAACGGGCGGTTGGTGCGAGTGGGATTTCGGATGGTAAATTTAGCTTGGCAACGATTGACCAATTTAAGAGCCTTATTACGGTGCAAGATACCTATAACACCTTATTTGTGGCACAGGCACACCCAGAACAAGTGAATTTATTTAACGACTTTGTGGCAAATAGTAAAGATGTTGAGACAATGCGTGAAACTATTATTGCGGGCGGCTTGGAGGGTGATTTTAATGGACTTACCAGCAAAATTTGGTTTGACGCCATTACACTTAAGATTAACGAATTGAAAAAAATTGAGAATGTTTTATCCGCTGAATTATTAGCTGACATTGAAGAATTGAAAACGGGTGCCCATGGTGGATTGTGGACGGTAGGATTAATTACATTATGTAGCTTTATCGTGATCATTTGCTTATCGTCCATCATCATTCGGAGCATCAATAAATCATTCAACACCATCATTGCGCGGATGACTGATTTGGCGGCGGGGAATTTGGAAGTTGATTTGCCACCAGCGAGCAAAAATGAAATTGGCCAAATGATTAAATGCGTATTGGTGTTTAAAGACAATGCCATTGAAAAAGCGCAGCTTGAAGTTAAACAGCAAGACGATAAAAAACGGGCTGAAATTGAAAAGCAACAAATGATGAATAAAATGGCTGATGATTTTGACGCTGATGTTGGCGGTATTGTGAACAGTGTGTCTGCGGCTTCTAAACAATTGCAAGACACGGCTAAAATGATGTCCGCCATTTCGCAAACCACTAGCGAAAATGCTAATTTGGTGGCAAGTGCATCAGAAGTTGCGAATAGTAATGTGCAATCTGTGGCCGCAGCAAGCGAAGAAATGTCCCAATCGGTGGAGGAGATAAACCAACGGGTGACATCGGCAACTGCGGCTTCGAAATCGGCAGTGGAAGAGGTTCATAAAACAAGCGGAGAGATGAAAAACTTAGCCGCAACGGTGGAAAAAATTGGTGGTGTCGTCTCACTCATCGCGTCAATTGCTGACCAAACTAATCTGTTGGCGCTCAATGCAACGATCGAGTCTGCCCGCGCGGGTGAAGCGGGGCGCGGTTTTGCCATTGTGGCATCGGAAGTTAAAGGGTTAGCCAACAAAACGGCAGAGGCGACTGATGAAATATCATCGCACATTCAAGAAGTGCATAATGCCACGCAACAAGCACTACGCTCGATGGACGGGATTGGCAATGTGATCGCTGAAATAGAAGAGATATCATCGTCTATAGCGATAGCCGTGGAGCAACAAGGCCTCGCGACGCAGGAGATTAGCACGAATGCGCAAGAAGCTGCTGACGGCACGCAAAAAGTATCGCTTAACATTGGTGAGGTGACCAATGCTTCTAAAGAGGCGGATACCGCTTCTAACGAAGTGATGAATTCGGCCACTGAGCTGCTCGAGCAATCCAATATGCTTAAATCCGAGCTTCAGAAATTCACTGATGAAGTGAGGTCGACGGGTTGAGTTTTTAACCTGATGATGATAGATGCGGCATCGAATTGCACTGGTTTGATGCTGCATTTAATTCGGCCTAGCTTATTCGCTTGGCAGCTTACGCTTCAAACATAAGTAAAATGGTTTTGACATTAAACCAAACCTCGCTTAACCTTTGTGGAAAGTTTATGGGAGGTTTTTTTATGGCGTTTGTTGGACAGGTTTTAGTGATTTTGGTGATTGTGATTCACCTTTATATTATGTGGTTTGAAATGTTTGCATGGACCACACGCGGGCCTAAAGTGTTTAGAAATTTTGCGAAAGATATGTTTGAGCCGACCAAAGCCATGGCCGCCAACCAAGGCTTATATAATGGTTTTTTGGCTGCTGGTTTGATATATAGCTTGTTTATTAATGATGCTGGGTGGCAATGGAATATCAGCATGTTATTTTTGATATTTGTGGCTGTGGCGGGTGTTTATGGTGCGGCAACGGCATCTAAGAAAATAATATATGTGCAAACAGTGCCTGCAATTTTGGCCATGGCGGCGATAAGTTTTTGAGCCATTTGAACCAATATCTAACAGCTTTAAATATAGATGCTGACCTGCCAAAATTTGAGTTGCTTAACTTGATGATTGCTCGGCATATGGCGATGTTTAGCTTTAACAATATCGACCTATTGCTGAATAAAGGCCAGATATTATCGCTGGGTTTTGATGACATTCAGGATAAAATTGTGACGCGCGGTCGGGGTGGGTATTGCTTTGAGCATAATAAATTATTCTACGCCATGACTGAGGAATTGCAGCTTGAAACAGCTGCCTATTTGGCGCGGGTGACGTTTAATAAAGATGATGAAGCGCCCCTCACCCATCGCATTACAATTGTGACACTTGATGGGCAGGAATATATGGCCGATGTGGGGTTTGGGCGTTATGCCCCGACATGCCTTGTGCCGCTTACTGGTGAGGCTGTGACAGGTGCGAATGGTGATGTATTCCGTATTGTTGAGGATAAGGGCGTATATGCGCTTGAGATGATTAAAGCGGGTGAGTTTTTTGCGCTCTATATTTTTGAGAAAACTCGATGTTTGGAAGTTGATTTTGAATTGGCAAATTATTACACCAATTGCCACCCAGATTCTGGGTTTACTAAAAATTTGGTGGTGGCGAGAATATGTAATGATCGGACATTGGTTATTCGTGAAAATATATATTCGGTTATTAAGAATGGTATTGTTAGCCAGAGTGAAATTGGTGATGCCAAAGATTTGCAAATAAAATTGAGTCATAAATTTACAATTCAAATTTCTGATGATCAAGCTGAGTTGTTATTTTGAAGTGCTATATCATGGTGCGGATGAAAAACCTACAACCGAATCAACAAACCAAGCAAACCGCGCCTGCACCGACATTGGACTTTAAAAGTAACTCAAAAAGTAGCACAAAAAGTAGCGGGGTAGTGTCACGGCTTTCGGACGGTTTTACACCCACATAGGCATTCACAAAGCCAATCGCCTTTTAAATATCGACCGATAATATATCGACATAGCTAAAAACTTTAAATTCGGTAACAAATACTGCAAATTCGGGTTCTAGAGCAGCGTATATTGGTTTTCAATCGGAGGATAGAAAGTACCTATAATTACATACGGGTTAGGTGCGTTTTTCATATGAAATTGGAGAGTCGTACCCAGAAAAAAATACAAATCTTTGTTTTTTACAAAGTCATCCCAATACTTTTCTCTAACCTTTTGCAAGGCCGCTTCTTCAGTGCAATACTCCCTACAGCTCCAATATAACTGCCCAATTTCCCAGTCTTCAATCATTAATGTGCTTTGTTTTCCTGTGTCGTCCTCAAACTTATAAGAAAATTTATATGGCAGTTTAGGCATGAGTTTAAAACCATCATTTGAACTAGGTTCTTCAAATAATGAACCTTGTTTCAAAGCAGCTTCGGCAGCTTCTTTTCGGCTAGCCTTCCAGTCTTTGTCTGCCTTTTCTATCTTGAAACCAAGAATTTTTGAAGGCTTAAAAATTACCAGAGAAAACTCATTATTGTGAGCCCCTGCAACTATTTTCGCCCGATTTGTGTAAATTTTATTTTGATCAAGTATGAAACGCTTACGTTCCGCCCAATTGTTTTTAGTTGACATTTTTTCGCCAACAACAATGTCATCAATATTTGTAGGGGTAAAACTCTCAGGCCTTGGATCAGCTTTATTCTTCATTAAGTCCAGTTCAATCCACTGTTACTTTTTATATTTTTGGTCACCCTCAAGAAATCGAAAAGGAGATGGATAAATTCTTATCCAAGAGCCATCCTCGCGAAAGCCTGCAGTGCAAACGAGTTCAATGTACTTTTGTGATAAAGTTGGGTAGGTTTTAACAGTAATTAAAACACGTTCTTTAGCCATAAATCCCTTATATGTGTTGAATCTCGAACTTCCATTCTGGTAATTTTTCTAAAGCTTTTGCAATCTGCCCTCTATGACACATGCAAACTTCGGCTTCAAAGCAAGTAATAGCAATACGGTTATAATCAATCAATAATTTATAAACATCACTCAGCGCAGCACCGTTTTCCATTAGTGTCGTTTTGTCATACTCATTAAATAATTTATTATAGTCACTTTGTGACTTAAGAGTTTTACGTTTATCTGAAACTATACCTAGGTCAGGAATGTGTATGTATTTAATGCCGAGCTTTTCAAGCGTCTCTGAAAGAACCTTTTGTGAAAAGCCATATTTACGGCTAATAGGGTTTTTCCTTACATCACATAGTAAAGAAACATTATTTCTAAGCAGTCGGTTTAAATAGTTCTCAAAACTAGTGCCTTCATAACCAATTGTAAAAAGGCACGGTTCTGTTTGTGCAGGTGTGGCTGCACGCACCCTTGTTAACTCGTCGTCATTGAGTAGGTCATTAGCAATTTCACTACGAATTGCATAATATGGAAATTGCTTGTAAACGGCGCGAACAAGGTCGTTTCCACGAATGGAGTTATATTTTTTTGTGAAAAGTGAGAGCTTTTCGGCTTCGCCATTTTTTAATGTAGCAATATGGTCTGTGTCATCATCAAGTTCCCAGCTATCTTTACTATTCAAATAGCCAAATTCGGTTAGTCTTCTTCTATCAACATATGATTGGAAAGAAAAACAGCCAAAGCGATAGGGCACAAATTCGTAACTTTTATCTTTTTGACAAATTTGTGTAAATAAAAACAAATACTTCTGCAAATCAATATTAGATAATTTGCCTCCAAAAGATTGGAGCAAGGCTAATAAGATTTTTTGCCGATAATACAGTTTGGTTTTTTCAGTAGACATAATTTGATTCTATATTGTGGTTGATGTTTTTTACCAGTTATTAATTAACAAGTCGATTAAGTTCTAATTAAATGACGATCAAGCGCAAAAAAGGTAGACTTTTCTTGGGTGTTTCTATACTAGCCACCCAAAACCCCAACAAGCGCAGCATTCCGCACCCTGCAAACCTCATATGCCGTTTTCAGGTTTATCACCTGCGGCATAAGCTTACCCGCCACAAACTCAAAAGCCATAGAACAGCCCTTCCTTGCAATAAAAACAAGAGTAAGCTAGCTTCAAGCTCGTAGTTTGTTTTGATATTTTCAGGCCGTTTTATATGCTTTATTCTTTTAGAATGGGAATTTCCATAATTCACTACGTCCTTGCGCCGGTATATCTTATTCTCGCGTTGCTTATTTTTTCGGTAAGCCCCGTTGATACGAACTACGATAATTCGAATATACTTATTTTTACAAATCTTTTGTTTTGGGTTTGTGCGATTCCAAGGTTTATTCAACCTAAAGCGCATTTGCATTTCGGCAAAAACCAAACAACAAGTGATTTTTCTCTTACACGCGGCAAAAAAAATCGCCAAATATCGTTCGCTTTGGCATTTATAACCTGTTGGATGTATCCAATTTTGCTTATTGCATCCCAAAGCTTTAATCCCGTTTTTCCACTTGTCCAAACCTATCAATATACGCTTTTGTTCGCCACAATCTTGTTCTTTTCGGATGTCATTAGTCATGAGTTCATTCCATCTTTTTTCAAAAAATTCATTTCTAAAAAATAAATCAATATCAGCACCAATTTTTATATACTCACAACTTATAACACCCCGCATACTCCTTAAATCGTACGCAAACCCCTGCCACCTTGAAAAACAGGCAGTTTTGTGGTAGGCTATGCTTGCTAGTTTATTTTTAAAATAGGAGAGCAATCATGAAATATTTTTACGGTACGTTGTCCGCAATTTGGTTTGGGGCGATTATTTTCTACTCGATGTTTGATTTTACAAATAACCTGTGGCCGATTGTTGTTTTCACCGCGTTTGGCTCGGTAAACCTTTATTACTTCACCAAAGCACATAAGCCACAAACTCAACAACGCAGTTTTTTGCTGAACAGAATTATTGTTATTGCTGCATTTGTCAGCCAAGTAGTTTGCCTCTATTTGCTGCAAGGTGGCAAAACATATTTTGGTACGGCCGATATTGTGTTCTTTTTCTTTATGGGTTTTGCCCTCACAGGCATAAGCTATCGGGTTTTTGTGAAGTAGCCTCATTTATTCCCCCGAGCCATATAA